>ONOE01000027.1 GCA_900319365.1 uncultured bacterium
TTGAAATTTTTCATTTCGCATCATATAGGCAGGCTTATTTTGAATACTGCTTCCGATATAACTTGGAAGTAACTTTTCAAAACCTTCCTGAAATTCTTTAAAGAATCTTTCAATAACTTTTGCTCTCGCATTATACGGTCTTGCAAATACGGTTTCAATTCCTAGTTTTGAATATAGTCCTTGAAAACCAAGTTCTGTAAAACCTTTGTCGTCAGTAAAATATTTTGCCCGAAAAGCTCTGCCATTATCTTGATAAACAACTTTCGGTATCATATCAAGATTAATTATTGCGTTACGGAGTGCACTTGCGATACACTGCGTATTTTCTTCAAGCATAATTTCATAACCAACTAACGCAGTTGATTTCCAATCCAAAAATCCGACTAATGTTGCTCTGCAGGGTTTTCCTGTAAATGGATTTATTACTTGAAAGGCCAATTTATGTCCGTCGGCAACTAAAATATCTCCAACTTCAAGCAAACTTGCATCGCGTTTTATATATGGTTCGACTTTATCGGATAATGCCTTTTCTCCGTCACGAGCAAGAATCCACTTGTCGTAATTATTATCTTTAAACCATTTTGCATAACGTCTGAATGTAATATCAGCAGGGATAAAATTTCGTCCTTGTTCTTTCAATTTGTATTTTGTAAGTGCAATAGCTTTTCCAATTGATAATCGGTTCGGATGCAGTAGCAATCCCATAAATATTTTTATTTCTTCATCATTCAATACGGTTCTGTAATCATCAACGCTGCCGTATTTGTATTGAGGCAAAAGTTTTGTATAATCTTCGGTTCCGTTTAACATAGCAAGCCAGCGATGTAAACTTCCTCGAGAAATTTTTCCTAAAATCTCAAACAAGTATGAATTTGAAGTGTTATGCAATTTTACAAAATCATAATCAGCTTGAAGTTTGTTTTGAGATTGTTTTCTAAACTCAAGCCACTTGTGAACAACATCTAATCTTGCAAGTGCTATTTGTTTACATTTTTCGGGGGTAAATTTAATTGTCTCAACTTGTTTTTGCATGTATCAAACTCCGTGATAGTGTTGGTACACACATTCATCACTCACCTTTCGGAATAAATCAAGTCCTAAATCTCAATCTCAGAGACAAAAAGACACATATCAAAATGTAAGATAAATTATTTTTTCACTATGTTGCACTATTCTGCACTCGCTAATAGTCAAATGCCATGCTAAATAGACCCTGAAACCAGTTCAGGGTGACAAGTTTTTGGTGCAAATTAGTGCAAAATTTGGGACGAAAGTGCAAAAATAGTCCGGCAAATCTCTACACTACAAATCTCCCTCTATCGCCCTATAATTAGGCATATTGTAATTTAACATACAGAACAAGATGTAATTAACTATGAGATGGAGATTTATTTTATGTTAATCAAAAGAATTTTTTAAGTCTTTACTATTTTTAATAATTTTATTTTTATTATATTGTTCAAAAATTTCTTTTGAATTTGGTTCAAACATTAATTTTTCTTCAAAACTTTCAATATAATTACATATTTTTTCTTTGTAACCTTGTTCAATGGAATTGATATATGCAACTAATCCTTGAATTTTATTATTTTGTTTATAATCTTGTTGTATTATTGATTTATGAATCATGGCTCTTACTTTTCTTTTAAGCTCTTTCTTGGCTTTTAATTCATTTGAATTAATATTTACACCAGTTATGACTTTTCTAGAACCGGGACAAGAAAATCGAGTCTTCTCTTCATTAATTGTAAAACCCTCTTGTTTTATAATATCTGTAATTATTGGTATAATTTTTTTTAAAGCACTCTTTTCATTAGATGAAAATGTCATGTCATCAGCATATCTGGAATAGTTAATATCTCTTTTACTACATAAACCAACTAATCTTTTATCCAAAGAATTACATATTAAATTTGAAATAATTGGAGACGTAATTCCCCCTTGAGGAAGGTAACCATCATAAGTACATAAACCTGCTATTATAGCAGAGATTTTATCATTATAACCTTTTTTTCTTAGCAATTTAAATACTTGTATTTGTTTTATTGAAGTAAAAAAATTCATTAAATCTATTTGCAATATATACAAATTTTTATTATGCATCGAGGCATTTAATCTAATACCATTGATTCCTTTTTTTAATGCCATTGCCTGATTTGATACTACTAATTTAGAAAAAATATTTATAAGTAACCATTTTTGAACTAATTTTAGTTCTGAGTTTGGGGCACATATTTCTCTTTCTTTATTGTTTTTCTTTAATATTTTAAATTTTTTATAGTACCTTGAACTATGTAATGAAAATAAGTATATTATCTTTTTGCTTAATCCCATAGAACTAGCAAGCTCTTCCATATTATGAAATATGGGAAGATTATATTGATTTAATAATTCTGTATTACTATATTTGTTATTATTCATAAAAAAATTATCTTTCTTACCAAATACTTCTTTATGGATTAATCATTTAATAGTCCTTGTACGGAGTATTAAATGATTAAGACTTAAACTGTTGCTGTCATAATACTAGAGAAAGCGAACCACTCTCCCATACGATAATTTTATCGTTACATCTAAGAAAGATAATTATAATATTTTTTTTTCATTATATCAAACCTAATCCTATCTTGCAATATTGTTCTTTTTGGAATTTTTACTTTATTCAAATTATCTACTATTATTTTATAGCCTTTTTTTGTTAACTTCAATACCTTTTTTTCATCTATAAATACTTGCTCTACAATTCTTTCTTTTTTAAGCAATTTTAACGCAGATTTATATGTAGGATCAAACTTATTAATACTACTCTTTTTCTTTGGCCACAAAGATTTTAAAGAACTTGCTAAATCATTTGAAGAAATTATCGTAAAAAAATACAATAAGATTTGAATGAAGTAATATAGCCCGATAATAGTATTTATTTCTGTTTTATTACAATTATTATTTTGTTCTTCTTTATTATTCTTAAAAATATTTTTTAGTTTTTTGCAAGTTCTCCAACGTTGTTTTTTTCATAAGCAGAATAATGATGTTTTCCCATTTTCTTCAAGCTCTTGATAGGACCAAGCATAATAAAACTTTGTTTTTTTGCTTTATTCTTTTCAATAAGTGCAACTACTTTTTCTGAAAGATTTTTATTATTTACAAAAGCTCCCAATTCTACAAGGGAACCTGGGCTTTCGCATATTATGCATATTATGTCGCAGTTTTCAGCTAAAAAGTTTTCCAATTCTAGTAAATTATATTCTTTATTAGTATTTAATAACTCTAGAAATAAATCTTCGGGATAAAGGACTCGTATGCCTTTATTTTCTAACAAGTATCTTCTTAGGGTATTCCTAATAGAATTTTTATCGGTACCACCACATAAAAAAACATCTATTACTCCAGCATTAAATTGTTTATATATTTTTTCATAAATTTGCTGTATTATTTCCTGATTTTTTTTGCAAATATTTTCTACTAATTCCATAGGATACCTCAAGTATTAATCTTTATTTTTGAGTTCATTGTATGATATTTGTTTACATAAATATTTATAAAATTTACTCATACCTCCATCGCCACGAGGAAAGATTCCTTTTGAAGAATCAAAATCTTCATCTTGTATCTTTAAGTCTTGAAATAAAATCATAAATTCCTCTGCAGACGGAATTCCATTATTTTTATCTGTTATCAATGATAAATATTTATCTCTTAGAAATTTCATTAAAGCCCTAAAACAATTGTTTTTTGGCAACAGCGAGTTACTAACATCTCCCCATGCTTTTGGCCATCTATTTTTCACCGCTGTAAAGTAATTCCATATAATATCCATGATTTCAGCATCTTTTTTTTCTTCATATAATTTTCTTAAGACAAACTGCTCATATTCTTTATTTGTGTATTCATCATAATATGTAACAGAATTAAATAATTTCATACGATTAGCTAAATCACGATCTCGCTCAGGATTTTTTGATAACAGAGATATTAAAGATTCAACAAAAGTAGCTTGAGTTAGTGGTTCAATATAATTACGACCATCAGTTTTAAGTCCTAACATTTTAATATAGTGATAAAATGGAGAATTCTTAGATGTATCAAGGATTTTTGCTATATTATGACAAATTTGTTGTGGGCTTCTTTTTTTTGAATATTCTTCTAAGTTATATACTAAACTTTTATTAACTTTAGTTTGTGACAAATTTACATTACTAAATATTTTAGCTTGTTCATGAAGGTCATAACCTATAAAAAAAGCAACATCTAGTTCAAAATCTTCTAAGCTTTTTAATAATTCATCATTTGTTTCATCTTTAAATAAACTTAATTGTTTTGTTGTTTTTAATTTTTCTATTGCATGAGCAAGTCCTGCAAGCCTATGTTGTCCATCTAAAACTTTGGCAAGACCACCAGTCTTATAATTTTCTATATTTTTATTTGAAATAATATTGTTAGTTACCTTATCATCAAGTTCTTCTTCCGTTAATGAATCAAGTTGAAGCTGCAGTTTTTGATTGTTATTATTAATAGTGACACAATTTTCATTTAGTGATAACAAAATCGATGTAGGGAAAGCAGAATCTTTTTCCATTACAAAATCAGCTATCTTTTTTACTCTTTTATTATCCAATTTGCGCTGAATACCAAGATAACTAGCTCTTTCATCTTCACCGTTTTCCATGCGTGCCCTATCGATATATGATATTCTAAGTAAATCTTTAGCTTTTATACTAGAAATATAATAAGTTCCCATTCGTTGATTAACTTCTATAACGTCTAATAATAATTCTTGTTTACTCATTATTTCCTCCACTATTGTGTTGAGAGTGTTTTATTATGTCTTTTTGCTGTCGTTCATCAGAATTTTGTATTATTTTATTTGGATTATTATCGTATTCATCTTGAATAGCTGACCAGTATAATAAAATAATTGCTAATACGGCAGAACACAAAAATGATGTCCAGTACCATTCATTTTCGTTATCAAACAAAGATGCATTTTTTGCAATTGATAAAACATATAAAGAAAATATAACTATTCCTGATAATATTTGAAAAGCCTTGTGCATTTTACCATAAGATGTTTTATTTGATATTCCAATAAAACCCGGAATAATTAATGAATATAAAAAAGACATCGCAACTGCATATGTTATACTACTGTGCCACACCTCACTACAAAACAAATTATATGCTATATTGACAACAATTGGCAAAATAGTTAACAGTATTGTGATAAATGTCACAAAAAATGCATTTAGCCATTTAAATATTTTGGTTTTACTGCTTTGTGATAACATTTTATTTTTTTAACATAAATATATACAAAAATCTACAAGATTAATATTTTCATTGTAAAATCATTATATGCAACAGTATTATGATAAAGGGGACATACAGTTATATTTAGGCGATTGTATTGAGATTTTGGAGAAAGCTGCACCGGAATCTGTTGATATGATTTTTGCTGATCCTCCATATATGTTGTCTAATGGCGGAATATCTTGCCAAGCAGGGAAAGTCGTTTGCGTTAATAAAGGTAAATGGGATGAAAGCAAGGGTTTAGACGAAGATTTTGCGTTTCACCAGAAATGGATTAATGCTTGTCGCAGAGTCCTCAAACCTAACGGAACAATTTGGATTTCAGGAACTTATCATTCAATTTATGCTTGCGGATTTGCTTTGCAAAAATCCGGCTTTAAAATCTTAAACGATATATGTTGGTTTAAGCCGAATGCTTCACCAAATATGAGTTGCAGATATTTTACAGCAAGTCATGAAACTTTACTTTGGGCAAGAAAAGATCCAAAAGGCAAGCATACATTTAATTATGATGCTATGAAAAATGGCGATTGGGGTGATGATGCTATTAAAAAGCCAAATAAACAAATGCGTTCGGTTTGGCAGATTGATACTCCAAAATCTTATGAAAAGACTTTTGGCAAACACCCGACACAAAAACCTTTAGAATTGTTAAGGCGAATAGTTCTTGCTTCAACTAACAAAGGCGATTTAATTCTTGATCCGTTTACAGGCAGTTCAACAACTGGTATAATGGCATTAAAGTTAGGGCGAAAATTCATCGGTATAGACTTGGAAAAAGAGTATTTAGACCTTTCTATTAAAAGGTTTGAGCAGGAATTTGTAGATAAGGAACTTGAATGGCAGTAGTTTTAGAAAAATTACAACAAGAAACATATCCGATAGTTAAGTGGGTTGGCGGAAAACGTCAGCTTATGTTTGAGTTGCTAAAAAACATGCCGGAAAACTACAACAGATATTTTGAACCTTTTATCGGTGGTGGTGCATTATTCTTTGAACTTCAGCCCGAAAATGCATATATTTCCGATATGAATGAAGAATTAATTAACCTTTATCAAGTCGTAAGAGATAACGTTGATGAGCTAATTACTGACCTGCAAAAACACGATATTTCAAAAGAATATTTTATGGAAATTCGTAATATTGACCGTACGGAAGAATATAAAAATTGGTCTAATATTCAAAAGGCAAGCCGTTTTATATATCTGAACAGAACTTGTTTTAACGGAATGTACCGAGTAAACTCTAAAGGCGAATTTAATGTTCCGTTCGGACATTATAAAAACCCAAGAATTTTAGACGAAAATAATTTGATAAATTGCTCAAATCTGTTACAGCGAACTGAAATTAAACATGCAGATTTTTCAGAGATATTGAAAAAAGTTAAAAAAGGTGACTTCGTATATTTTGATCCGCCGTATGTACCGTTGAGTGAAACATCTAGCTTTACGTCATATACAAAAGACGGATTTGACATTGATATGCAATTTAAACTCAGAGACGTTTGTGATGAATTGGATTCAATGGGGGTAAAATTCTTGCTTTCAAATTCTGATACAAAATTGGTCAATGAACTATACGAAAATTATAATATCAAAAAAGTTTTTGCCTCTCGTCAGATAAATGCAAACGCAGACGGCAGAGGTAAAATTACAGAAGTTTTGGTGAGGAATTATTAATGAAAAGAGATTTTAAGGAATGGCTATCAACTTTTAGACCTTGCATTTCTGACTACTGTTACTATGTTGATTTTGACAAAGTAAACAGTAATGTTGATAGTATTAAGGTTGAATTAAATATTTTAAATACATTGGTTGGATCTAAAAATATTGAAAAAGAATTTGAAAATGTTATTACAAAATATCCTGAAACTTTAAAATGCATTCCATTACTTTTGGCTGTAAGAGCAAAAGAAATTTCTGTTACTGATTCAGATGGTGAATATAATTTTTCTTTTAACAAGTGCAATTACAGTATTGAAGAATACAAAATGTTTATGCGTAAAACAAAGTTGTTTGACCTTCTTGAAAATCATATTGTCAGCAACTTGGTTGATTATGCAACAGGTGTTGAAACAGGACTTGATTCTAACGGCAGAAAAAATCGTGGCGGACATTTGATGGAAAACCTAGTTGAAAGTTACATTCAAAAAGCAGGATTTATAAAGAATGAAAACTATTTCAAAGAAATGTATATCCACGAAATTGAACAAAAATGGGGTGTAAACCTTTCTGCAATTTCTAATCAAGGCAAAATGGAAAAACGCTTTGATTTTGTTATAAAAACGGATAAGCAAATATATGTAATAGAAACCAACTTTTATTCAAGCGGTGGTTCAAAACTTAATGAAACCGCGAGAAGCTATAAAACTCTTGCACAAGAAGTTGCAACAATAAATGGTATGACATTTATTTGGTTTACCGACGGCTGTGGTTGGAACAGTGCAAAAAATAATCTTGAAGAAACATTTGATGTTTTGGATACGGTTTATAATATTCAAGACTTAAAAAATGATATATTAGAAAGGATTTTATAATGGAGTTAATTATAAGTACATTAAAAATTGTGGGAATAATAACTACTACGGGATTATTTTTATGGTTTTTATATGAGTATGCAATAAAATTTTTCTTTGATATAAGCATTAATAAATATGAAAAAGAAAAACTAATAGTTGAGTTTAAAAATTATTTTGAAAACAGCAAAATAAATAAACCCCCAAAAATATGGGGACTATTTAGTGTTGATAATACAAATTTGTTGCTTGATATTAAAGATTTTTATGAAAAAGAAGTTCAAATCTATTATCGAGAATATAGTGATTTTATGAAAAAAGTTGAACATTTATTCAAGATGTTTACATTCCCAATAACAATATATTCTGGTGTAATTGCGTATTTAATTAAATATAATTTTATGAATAACTCATATAAAATAAGTTCTTTAATTATATCAACCATACTGTACATATATTTTTTAATTAGAATTATATGGGTACAGTCATTCCAAGATGCTTATCAACTACTTCAAACAGAACTACCATTAAAGAAATGTAGTAGTAGAGAACAATTCTTAAAGAATTATATTTATAATAATGCACTTGTTCTAAAAATTAATAAAGAAAATTTGCAAAGGCTAAAGTTAAAAATTAAATTTATACATATTCAATATATAATAACATCAATAGTACTTATAAGCACTATTATTGTAATATATGTATTAAAGTAATAATGGAGGTATTTATATGCAAAATGAGAATAAAATAATTCTTGCTCAATTAAAAGAAATTCGTCGTAAACAAATTAATCATATTCAACTGAGTGGAAATGATTATAAATTAATAAGAGATGTACAAAATCAAATACAAGGAATTAGTAAGCAACGCTTTCTTAAAAATATTTCTGAGAGCACGGGTGAAAATGAGTCTGATATTGATACGTTAATTGAACAAATAATAAAACATCATAATTAAATGCCTTATCTATAACATAAGCTTTCGTTGACAATTATAGGTTTTATTTAAATATTTGACTGATATTGCATAATTGTTTTTGTTGAAAAGTTAATTTGACTTATTTTTGACTTTGAGTGATGAATACGACACGATAAAGGAGGTCGTATGGAAAAAGTCGGGTTGAATATCACTCCAAAAGAGTTTAAGCAATTGAGTAAGTGGTCGGAGAATATTTATAACACAGCGGTTGTTATTGATTATTTTGTTGCTAATCAACCAGAGATTGAAGAATGCTACAATCTTGCGCCGGTAGTTAAGCACTTGCGTAACGATGCGGATGTCTTAAATGCATTCTTTATAGACCACGAAAAAGATGTCGAAATTTAAATACCGTTTAAAAGGTGTTTAATCGGTGTTCAAATCGTGTTCACAAATTTCTTCGTGAGTTATGCCGAGAATTTGTTCCTCTATTTCTCGTATAACATCCGGTGTTAAACCTTTCGGCTTTTCCTCTTGGAGCTTTTGTTTTTCACTTATCACTTCATCCTCATAAGATTTAACCGGCCCAATCAATTTCAGCATTTTAGTAACGGCATAATATCTTGCAGGCTCGACTTTACCGTTATTCTCCATATCCTTTTCGATAGAATTTATCAAACTTCGCGTAAAATCATATAAATCTGAATGCAACGTTGTTTTAGTGCGAAGATATTCCGCTCTTTTGGTTTCCCAATCATCAGACTTTTTCCATCGGCGAAGTGTTCTTTCATTCAAATGAAGCTGCTTTGCAATATCTTCTAACGACATAAATTTTTCAGCATAAAGTTTAAAGGCATCTTGTGCCAATGTTTGTTTTTTCATAATTAACCTCGGGGTAAATAAAGTTTTGGTACACACAGAATAACTCTGTTTTGCAGAAACATCAAGTCCTAAATGTGTCTGTATGATACGATTTCAAGATTTAGAGTTGATGTTTCCCGCTGAAAGAGCGATGAATAGTGTAGCTTGAAAGGAGCATACTATGATTGAAATCGGTAAAAAATACAGATTGAAAAAGTTAAAAGGC
>ONOE01000001.1 GCA_900319365.1 uncultured bacterium
TAAATCACTTATTATTGTTTCTGTTGTATAAAATGCTCTCTTTGCCATAACAACATTTTGATCAGGCAATAAATTGTGAATAATAGGCATGGATATTGCCGTCAGTATCGCTATTACGCCTAAAGCTATAAGCAATTCTGACAGAGTGAATGCGCCGATTTTATTATCAGTTTTAATATGTATAATACTATTTTAAATATTTATTATAGTAAATATTTTGGTTATAATAGTATCTTTTACGTAATCTGTCAATAATATAAAATTAACCTATGAAGAACGATTTCGGATATATTCTTGGCTCTAACATAAAAGCAGAAAGATTACGCAGGCATTACACGCAGGAAAAATTAGCCGAATTGCTTGATATGAGTATTAACTATATCGGGAAAATTGAACGAGGCACAGTTATTCCCAGCGCTTTTGTTATTTTTAGATTGTCAAAAGTCCTGCGAACAGATATCAATGACTTTTTCAAAGAAATTGAATAAATCCTCCGGCATCTTAAAAAATAAATCATTAAAATTTACACTCAGATTTTTCAGGCTGTTTTCATGGTATGATTATTTTAAAGAATAGCTAAGGAGAGATAAAATGTATAACGTTAAAAGTATAAAAGAAGATTTATTTTGGATAGGTGCAAATGACAGACGTCTTGCGCTGTTTGAAAGTGCCTACCCTATACCATCAGGAGTTTCGTACAATTCTTACGTTTTGCTTGATGAAAAAACAGTTTTGTTAGACACGGTCGATAAATCCGTTTCTCATCAATTTTTTGAAAATTTAGAGCACGTTTTAAACGGCAGGACTCTTGATTATATGATAATAAATCACATGGAACCCGATCATTGCGCAGAAATTCAAGATATAGTAAGTAAATATCCGAATGTTAAAATCGTTTGCAATTCAAAAATCAAAACAATGATTGGTCAATTCTTTGATTTTGAACTTCCTGAAAATCAATGGCACATCGTAAAAGAAGGCGATGTTCTTGAAACAGGAAAGCATAAATTGACTTTTGTTTTTGCGCCGATGGTTCATTGGCCCGAAGTTATGGTAACTTATGATATTACGGATAAAATTTTATTCTCAGCCGATGCGTTCGGTTCATTCGGCGCCGTAGACGGAAATATTTTCGCAGATGAAGTTGATTTTGACCACAGATATACAGATGAAGCAAGAAGATACTATACAAACATCGTCGGCAAATACGGAGTAAAGGTTCAAGCGTTGCTTAAAAAAGCTTCAACCATTGATATTCAAATGATTTGTCCTTTGCATGGCTATGTATGGCGCAAAGACTTGGGCAAATTTATTGAAAAATACCAAAAATGGTCAACTTACGAACCCGAAGAAAAATCCGTTTTAATCGTATACACATCCATTTACGGCAACACTCAAAATTGCGCCGAAGTCTTAGCATCAGACCTTGCAGAATTAGGAGTTAAAGATATCAAAATGTATGATGCATCCGTTACACATCCGTCATACATAATTGCAGATGCATTCAAATACTCTCATATCGTATTTGCATCAACTACTTATAATATGGGCATATTTGTAAATATGGAAAATCTTTTAAGAGATTTATCCGCTCACCATATGCAAAACCGCAAAGTTGCAATCATTGAAAACGGCACCTGGGCTCCCGTTGCAGGCAAGCAGATGACTGAAATCATTTCATCATGGAAGAATACGGAAATTCTCGGTAGCAAAATTACCGTAAAATCTGCACTCAAAGCCGCACAAAGAGATGAATTAAAAGAACTTGCAAAACAAATCAAAGAAACCATTGCATAAATTTTAAAAATAAAAATGCGGTGTTGAGAGTGTTTCTCGACACCGCATTTCTTAACATTTCTTCATGAATACATGAAATAATTTGCCTACTTCATGAAAATGTAATAATATTGTAATTAGGGAATGTTTTATAGGGATAGGAAATAATGATTAAAGAAAAAACCGTGCAAAAAACTTTGACACCGCAAGAAGTCAGAACAATATTAAAAACAGATAATAAAGAGATTGTAGAACTTTGTAAAAAAGCTTCTATCAGACCGAGAAAGAACGAAAGAGGCTACACATATTTTTCTTATGATGAAGTAAAAAATTTGAGAAAAGTTCAGGCTCAATTAAAAGGAGTTTCTAATCCGATGAGCATAAAAGCTCCCGCTGTTTCAAGCGCAAGCACAAGCCCTGCCGTCAGAAGCATTTTGCTTTCATTGCAGGAATTAGAATCAAAATTGAGCGACAAAATTTCTAAAGTCATTGACGAAAAACTTGAAGGTATGGATGACGTTGTTGTTGAGCTCATCAGATGCAAAACAGATAACGAAACATTAAAACAAAAAATTGTAGACTTGAACAAAGAAATTTACCAGCTTAAAAACGAACTTAACAGCTACAAATCCGTAGGCTTTGGTTTCTATAAGAAAAAAGAAGTTCTTATATGGGAATAATCAATGCTACAATTTGACAATTTATAAGCAAATAAACAAGGATACTAAGATACCGGGGCTCTAAGATACTAAGTTCTTATAAGTCCTACGGACAATCAGGATTTTAATACGTAAACTCTTAGTGCCATAGTGCCTTAGTATCCCAGTATCTTATATAAAATTAAAATTATGTAAAAGTGAGGAAATAAAGAGATGGCCGTAAAAGAAACACCGATACCAAACGTAAGTGAAGAAAGAAATAAAGCGCTGAAAATGGCGATTGATAAAATTGAAAAAGATTTCGGCAAAGGTTCAATCATGAAACTCGGCGATAAAGCCGTAGTAAGCGTTGATGCCATTCCGACCGGCGCATTATCATTAGATGTTGCCTTGGGTATCGGCGGTATTCCGAGAGGTCGTATTATAGAAATTTACGGACCTGAATCATCAGGTAAAACAACACTTGCGCAGCATATAGTTGCAGAATGCCAGAAAAAAGGCGGCATTGCAGCTTATGTCGATGCAGAGCATGCACTTGACCCCGAATACGCAAGAAACTTGGGCGTTGATGTTGACAACCTGCTTATCTCACAACCCGATACAGGCGAACAGGCTCTTGATATTACAGAAGAACTTGTACGTTCGGGCGCTGTGGATATTGTCGTTGTTGACTCTGTTGCAGCTCTTGTACCCAAAGCCGAAATTGAAGGCTCTATGGAAGATCAACAAATGGGCTTGCAGGCTCGTTTGATGTCAAAAGCATTGAGAAAATTAACAGGTATTATCGGCAAAACAAATACAACCGTAATTTTCATTAACCAGTTAAGAATGAAAATCGGCGTTATGTACGGAAACCCTGAAACCACAACGGGCGGCAACGCATTAAAATACTATGCATCTGTTCGTATGGAAATCAAAAGAACAGAAACCCTTAAAGGTGAAAACGGCGAATACGGTATTCACGTAAGGGTAAGAGTATTGAAAAATAAGGTCGCTCCTCCTTTCAGAACAGCCGAATTTGATATAATCTTCGGCAAAGGTATTTCAAAAGTCGGAAACATTCTTGATGTAGCCGTAAGTTTGAATATAGTAAACAAAGCCGGAGCATGGTTTAGTTTCAACGAAGAAAAATTAGGTCAGGGCAGAGAAAAAGCCAAAGAATTTTTGGAACAAAACCCTGAAATATTATCAAAAATTGAAACTCTTGTTCGTGAAAAATTGGCACAACAATAGCAATATTAAGAATTGTTAACTTGAGTTTTTGTCTAATACGCTGAAATAGCTTGATTTTACGCTTTAATATTTGTTTTTTATTATTTCATGCTAGCAAGTAAAATTATTTACTGACTTAAAAGGAAAAAAGCATATATAAATAGCAAAAGTAGGAGGCAAAATTAAAATGCAAGTTAACTCAATCAGAAATTTAAGCTTTTCATCAAGTTTGATGGCACATAAAGCGGTAGACAAACCCCAACCCGAAGCTCCGCAACCTGAAAAGAAACCCGAAGGAGATCAGGGTGTAACCGCATCACTTTATTTCACGGGTAAAAAAGACGGACATTCAATGCGTAATGCTACAATGGCAGGTTTAGGTTCATTGGTAATTTTAGCAAGTGCACCTTCACTTCAATCCTGTAGCACAGATGAATCTTATGCTTATGCAGAATCGGATTCTCATGCACACGCAACAGCAACAGCCTATGTAAGTACACACGGGAAAGGATGTACTTGCCCGGAATGCTGCAAACACAGAGATACGGTTTATGTATATGTACCTGGAGAAAAAGAAACAATCTACGTTGAAAAACCCGTTCATGATACAACAGTAATCGAAAAACCGGGCAAAAACGATACAATCATTAAAACAGACACGGTAAAAATCCCCGTTGTTGTACCTAAATATGACACGGTTTATGTAGATACGGGAAGTTATCACGTAAAACACGATACAATTGAAAAATGGAAATATGATTTCCAGAAACCTATTCCGTTAGATACATTATCAAAAATCATGGATAGATTTGATATTCCTACTCAAGATCCGTCAAGAAAGAATATCGTAAACTATCAGGGTATTCGTGAATGGGAATACGGCGATAAATTCGAAGCAAACATCAACTTGCTTGAATCTTCTAAAAACATACTTGTATACGACAGAGAAGATAAAGATTACAAAGACAACCACACAGGCTGGGGCAAAGATGTATACAGAATCCCGACATCAAGCTTCAAAATCGAAACTTATGACGGAAAAGTTTTGAACTCACCGAAAGGTATGTTCTATGAAGTATACACTAACCCTTGGAACCAAAAAACATCAGTTTACGACAACAACTTAGTACAAAGATACTTCTTACAAACAATCGGCGACCACGTAAGAGTATTCTCTTATGACCCGTCAACAGGTTTGTACAGAGAAGACGGCAAGGTAAGTGAAGGATATCTTAACAGAAAAGAAAGCGGTAACAACATTCTTTTGACAGATTTAATCGCATCTGATCCTTCTCTCAGATGGAACAACACAGATCCCGCTCATTCTACGGAAGATCACCTTGTAGGTGTTAACCTTACGGGCGTAAACAATGAAGAATTAAAACTTATGTATGCAAGACAACGTGATGATGAATTTGCAGAACAGCATTACGGAATTGCAAAATAGTAAAAGCAGAAGAATAAGGCAAACAAAATAAACACAAATGGAAAAAGGCTCCTTTTTAAATCAAAAAGGGGTCTTTTTCTTAATCAAAAAATTTAAGAATTATATACAAAGTTACAGTACAATAAGAATTACCGCCATAGCAAAATTCGACAATAATAATAAAATACTTATTTTGTTCGGCATTGACTTTAAAGACCGGATTGCTTCGCCCGCAAATCTTTTTGCGTGCTCGCAAAGACATAACTTGCAAAAATTTACTGTATTTTTGTATAGAGTTACTAAAAATTTTTTAAACATACGAAAAGGCGGTTGGAACGATTTTGTTCCAACCGCCTTTATACTATTTATTGCATGGTATCAGAATTATTTAACGGTAATTTTCTTAACCGATTCATTGTCGCTTTTAATTTTCGGTGCAACGATTTTCAATACACCATGTTCCAATTTAGCATCGATTTTATCAACATCAACATCTTGAGGTAAGTAAACCGATCTTGAAAATTCACCATATCTGAATTCAGATTTCTTATATGATTTATCTCCTTCTTCTTTTTCTTCGGTTTTCTTAGCTCTGATTGTCAAATAATTGTCGTTCAAATCAATGTCTAAGTCCTCTTTTTTAACACCCGGCAACTCTGCACGGATATCATATTCGTTTTTCTTATCCGATACCTCGATAGGCATTGTCATTGCATCCGATGCACTTGTATAATCGGGGTACATATCATCAAAATGTCTGTTCAATATTGAACAAATCTCATCGTTAACTGATTTAATAAAATTGTCCGGTGTTTGTCTAACTAAAAATCTCATAATTTACACTCCTTTCAATTTCCTATTTCTAGAGTTCTTATCAACTACATTTATATTATGTATCCGTTTTGATAAAAACAGGGTTTTGTTAACAAAAAAATAACATTTTGAGTTGTTCCGGAATGTATTTAATTCTAAATATGCCCGATATAAGGCAAGTTGCGATAGCATTCGTCATAATCAAGTCCGTAACCTACAACAAACTTATCATCAACTTCAAATCCGTAATAATCAGCATCAACATTCACTTTTCTGGTTACTTTTTTATCTAAAAACGAGCAGAATTTTAAAGATTTTACATGGAAATTCATGTTCATAAAATCGATTAAGAATTTTGCCGTAAGCCCCGTATCAATGATATCTTCAACAATCAGAACGTTCTTATTGTTTAAATCGGGGAGCTTTATATCAACGGCATTGACTTTACCCGAACTTATTGTTGATGAGCCGTAGCTTGATAATCTGATAAATTCAATTTTTATCGGCATATCAAGATATCTGACCAAATCAGATGCAAACATAAATGCACCTTTTAATGCGCAAACAGCAATTACTTCTTCGCCTTTGTAAAAATTATTTAATTCCTGCGCAAGCTCTTTTACTCTCTTTTGAATTTGTTCGCTGCTGTATAAAACTTTCAAATCTTCTTTTTTAATATCCATAGTTCATTCCTTATATATTTCAATTTTATGTGTCGGTTTTGTTTTAACTTTTATTTTATCACTTAAACCAACCCCTGCAATCCACAAAACTTCTTTCCCTTGAGTGAGCATAATAAGTCTGTCTTTTTCGTGGTTGGGAATTTTTTTTGAGTTTAAATATTTTTTCAATTTTTGATGCCCCGACATCCCCAGAGGTTGTATAATATCCCCGTCATGCCTTGTTCTTACGATGAAATCAAAATCCACTCCGCTTAAATCCGCATACAGAATTTCTGATGAAGTGTTTTCGGGCTTTTTGTCGCATTCTGTTATTTTTACCTTTATACTGTTTTGAAAATATTCACCTGTTTTATTTATATAAATGGATATATTGAGAGCAGGTTCATTTTTTACAAGTTCAAAATATTTATCGCTTACAAAAAGATTGCAATTTGTAGTAACAGAACATACTTTGCCAGATTTTGAACAGTTGTTATTTTTTATAAAATCAAGCAAAACCGAAATCCTTTTTTTATCATAATCCTGCGGGAACAAAGGAACGACAAGTTCGTATAAAATCCGCATTTGCACAGGTTCAGACAGATTTAAAAAGCTTTTTAGATTATATTTATTATCTTCAAATATTTTATTTTTTATAAGATTGAGATATTCATTTATGATTTCCGTATCATCCCTTGCACAAAGGCTTAAAGAATTGATATTATCAAGCGCATGACTATTGATTTTTGACAGCTCGGGCAAAATTTTATGCCTTATAAAATTTCTATTATAATTGGTATCTGAATTTGAACTGTCGTTATTGGGTGATAAATTGTGATTTGCGCAATACGCTTCAATATTTTTTCTCTCAACACTCAATAAAGGTCTGTAGAAAAAATCTCTTTTGGGTGCAATGCCTTGCAAACCTTTTATTCCCGTCCCGTGAGCGATTCTATAAATTAAAGTTTCAGCATTATCATTTTTATTGTGCGCCGTAAAAATTATATCGGATTTAAATTTTTGGGAGCATTTGTTGAAAAATTCATACCGTGCATTTCTTGCGGCGGTTTCTGTATGAGGAACAGAGGCATCAAGTTTTTCCGAATAAAAATCAACACCGATTTTAGAACAGAAATTTGCACAATTTTGTTCTTCCCTGTCGCTTTCTTCGCCCCGCCAGTTATGATTTAAGTGAAGTGCGACAATTTTATTATCACAAATTCTGCGCAGCGCATGCAAAAGACACATTGAATCAAACCCGCCCGAAAAAGCCACAAGATAAGTTTTTTCAGGATTATCAAGAGCATATTTTGCTAAAAATAATTTTACGGTTTGTTCAATTTGTTCCATTGGTTTACTTTTTTATCACAAGGCGAAAAAATCAAGCTATCAGATACTTTAGATTTATCTTGAATGTTTTTTGATACCTTCACGAATTTCTAAAACATCAGTTCCGAGCTGTTCAAGCGCCTGCATAGCGGTAGATGTGGGTTCTGTCGTAATAGCCCATAACAAATCGGAAGATTCGATTTTTGTTTTATTCGCTTTTTTGGCAATTTCCCACGCCGTTTCAAGAACCCTTTTTGCTCTTTTTGTAAATACTATTTCGTTGTCAAAATAATCGTTTCCGACACCGACAAGCTGCTCGACAACTTTTCTTGCATCTTTAATATTTATTTGAAGTTCATTCAATACAACCGCACCGACACCGGTTGCTTCGCCGATAATACCCAGCAAAAACATTTCCGTTCCGACAACATTCTTGCCTAAAGCTCTTGCCTCCTGTTTTGCAAGACGAAGTATCGTCAAAGTTTCTGGCATTTCTTTTTCTATCGGTTTTATAATTGAATGCGCCAAATCATCATCATTTATGCCAAATTGTTCAAAGATATTATATGCAACCCCTTTTTTGGATTTTAAAAGTCCTAAAATTATGTGCTCGGGCAATACTTCCGACGAACCCAGTTCTTTTGCCGTTTGTTGCGCCAAACTCATTGCAATAAAAGCATTCGGAGTGAATACAATCTGCCTGCCTTCATATTCGGCACTTCTTGAGCTGACTTTTGACAATTTGTCTTCAAATGCCTCGTCTGTTATCCCGAAATGCGCAAGAATTTTTGATAAATTCGACTCCTTATCTTCAAGAACGGATGAAATAATCTGTTCCGTTCCCAAGATTTCATAGCCTGATGTCGATAATTTCGCAACAGCTCTTTCAAAAACCTTAGAAGATTCTTTATTATCAAACAGAGTGTCTGTTTCTTTGGTCAAATCAATTTCGACATCTTTATTTTCTTCCACCTCGGGATGAAAATCTTTTTTAACTTTTCTTTGAACAAGTTTTTCAATCAACGGTCTTGATTTTTCAATATCAAATCCCAAATTTGTCAAATATTGGGAAATTTTTGAGTGCGTATCATTGATTAGCGCAAGTACAAGATGTTCATAGTGAACGGTAGAATTACCCGAATCGTTAACAAGATTCATCGTGCTTTGCAAAATTCGTTTGAAATCGTCGCTGAAAGGGATTGATGAATTCATATCAGACTCGTTTATTTTCAAGGTTTTATATATTTCTTCAGATAATCTTTCATATGTAATATTGTAAGAATTAAAAATTCTTGCACAAAATCCTTTTGCCTTTTTTACGGTAGCAAGCAAAAGGTGCTCCGATAAAACCTTATCCGAGTGATCATAAATCGCAATATTTTGCGCCTCAACAATAACATTCAGCGCTTTTTCGGTGAATTTTTCAAACATTTTTATTCTTCTTCTTCGTCAAAACTTTCTTCTTCTTCCAACATGTTGTCTATATATTCAGAAACTCTGTCAAATTCGTCATCATCATCAATCGTTTCAAAATAGCTTGTTACATCATCTTCCGTATATTTTACAACAATTGTTTCGGGATCATCGGTATCAATTCCGTTTGTTGCATCAATCAAAATTGCATACTGTTTTCCCTCAAATTCGATTATATCATACAACGCACATTTTAAAATGTTGCCGTCCTCATCTTCGAGTTCAATTAAATTATCTTCAATTTCTTCTGCCATTTTATTTTTCTCCTTTAGTTTCAGTTTTTATATCGTTGTAAAAAGCCGCAGAACCGGCGATTAAACAATCCTGCAAACGGTCAGATAAACCCTCACCCGTCCTTTCAGGACACCCTCTCCCAAAGGTAGAGGGATATTTAATTTTCATTGCGTGCAAGGTACTGTTCCAATATTATACACGCACTTTCTACATCTACAAGTCCTTTATCTTTTTTGAAATTAACCTTTCTTTCTCTGAGGTTTTCTTCCGCTTGCTCCGAAGTTAATCTTTCATCTTCAAAAATTACTTCGTAATCTTTTATTTTAGATGCGAATTTTTCGCAATCCTGCGCCTGAAAACCTTTTGTCCCGTCCATGTTTATCGGAAGCCCCGCAACAATTTTGCCGACATTGTTATCTTTTGCAATTTTCAAAATTTGCTCTAAGGCTTTATTTTCAGGGTTTCTCTGTATATAACCAAAGCCGTGGGAAGTTATGTGCAAGTAATCGCTTAATGCAACTCCTATTCTTTTTGTTCCTATATCAAGAGCCATGAGTTTATACATTTATTTTACCCAGTTCGTTTCTATATATGCTAATTTATCAGAAATATTTGAGGATGTAAACATTTCACTATTCAAATCTTTATTATATTTAATCAAAACAAGATATTCATAAATGCTTCGTTTTAATATTTCTTTCAAAAATTTCTTAAATAAATCTTTATTGCAATATAAACCGTAAATGCAAGATGCCTCATCAGGCTTGCCGATAATGTATTTTATATAAGTACTCATTATCAATTTATCCTGCCATGATTTGATTTCTTCAGGGTTGAGAATGTTGTCAAAATGTTTATTTACGAGCTTATTCAAATCATTTTCAGTCTTTAATTCTTTAATCAATTCTTCAAATCCATCGCTATAATGAGCGTCCATAAACCAACGGGAAGAAATTTTCATATTCTCGAGTTCCGAAAAAATACTTTCATCGACTTTTGCGGGTTTAACATTATTTTTTACGATATCTTCAATATTTTCTTCTTCGCAGTCAATATCAATAAGCAAATTGCGCCAGCAAATATATTCATACGGCAAAACCCAATCGCTATCGACACTTATGGTTTTTAATTCCGCATTGAAAAGGATATTTTTAAAATCAGCGCCTTTGACAGATACCGCTTTTTCGTCTTTTAAAAATCTTTCAATAATTTTACTGCTTTCGAACTTTGAAATATCGTAAAACCCGAAACAATCCTTTATGCCCGATTCAAGATTTATCACAACGGATACAAATCTTACCCTGTCCTCATCGGTTATTCTTGTAAAAATCATTGCCATATTGCCCTGTCCGTCGGGATAGGTAAGATAAAATTTGCCCAATTTCGTATTTGAAAGGATTTTTTTATAAAAATTTTTTGTATTATCAGTCCTGACACCTGACATTTTTAAAGTCGCAAGCGATTTTCTGACCTCTCTATTTAATTCGCCATGAGTATAGCGGCTCATTCTGTTTAAAAGATTAAGCGCCAATTGAGATTTTGTATTCCCTAATATTTTTATAGCCGTTTTGCCTTCAGGAGAATTAGGATTAGATTCTGCCACGGGAATTAAAATATTTGCAAGCGCATCACTATCAAAATCGTTTTCAAAAGAACTTATTAATGCAATTTTATCTTCCGTTTTGATTGATGCAAGAAAATCCATAAAATCAATCTGTACTTCAGGATTTATAATGGCAGAATTTAAGAGTTGCTTTGTATTTTGATCCAAAATTTCATCCGCATCATCAAGAAATTCTTCGCATTGCTCATAAGACCAATCGGCATCCAAATCTCTCAACATATTCAAAACCATAATGCGGTTATCGGTGTTCATGGTTTTATTTTGCATAAGTTCCCACAAACCTGCGATTAGCTTATCTTTAGGAGTAAATTGTTCCAGTAAAAAACACACAAGCGGAATTTTTTCTTTCGGAGAAGAAACTAATTCTTTAAATAAAATCTTTGATAAAAAATCTTTATTTTCCTGCGCATTGAGAATATCAATATCATCAAGATAGTTTTTCAAATCATTGGTTGAATTAATTTCATTTAACAATTTATTCAACTTGGTTTTTAATTCAAAAGGATTTAACTGTTTTACATTCATACTCAAAATATTATCTTGCCTTTCCCCAGAATGCATTCAGAATTTGCTGAGCTTCAGCAGACGGAACTCTGTCTTGCAGGATTAAATATTGCAGAGCAATCATAACACATTCGGAGCAGATATTTACCCCCGGACCCTGAATCATTTTTATAACCTGAGTATTGGGTCTTTTACAAAAACTGCAATATACAAGTTCATCATGATTTTCATGTTCGTGGTTGTGTTCATGCTCTTTTTGTTCTCTTTCTTTCTTCTTAGAACCGAGGCTTACCACTTTATCATCTGACATATAAATTCTCCTTTTTTTGCGTATTTTTATTGATTTTAGATTTGAAGATATAAAGGATACTAAGATACAAGAGCACTGGGGCTCTAAGACTTTTCGGCGCTATAGCGCATTTTGCAATAATCTTTTGCCCGAATGGCGAATAAGAACTTAGTGCCTTAGCGCCTTAGTAACCTGGTATCCTTTGAAGTATTTTTTATTATCAATTTTCGATTTGCCCCCTCATTGTAACTTAAATTGATAAATTTTGCTATATATTAATTATTATTTTATAATTAAGTTCATAGGTTCATAAGCTCATAAGTCTTTTACGGCGCTAAAGTGCATTTTGTAAAAATCAATTTGCCCGCAGGGCTGAAATGGACTCATAAACTTATAAACATTTAAAAGGGTAAGCTCCTGTCTATCCTCCCCCGACACAGACTTGTTAAGAGAAATTGGCGGCGAAAGGAGGTGAGGAAAGAGAAATTCTGTATAACAGAAAAAGCGCTATGGCTTATCTTGTTGATAATCATAACGCTTCAATTCATTTTCAAATAGGGAGTTAAGAAAGGCTTGAAGAGTTCACGGCTCTTTGAGCTTTTTCCCTATTTATACATTATTTACTGTGTTTTATTTTTTGTCAAGTGTTTGTTGTTGTAAATTTCTTGTAACTTAAATTAATGAAATTTGCCATATATTAATTATTATTTTATAATTAAAGCCTGTAAGTCTATATAAAAAAGATACTAAGGCACTATGACACTATGATACTAAGAGATTTCAGCCTAACGGCAATTAATAGTATCTAAAAGGTGTAAAAATACCAAAATGCCTTATTGCCTAAAGACTTAGTATTCTTAGTATCTTTTTTAAAGGTATTTAGGTATCCGCTAAAAAATCGGGGGAAGTATGAAAAAAGCATTGGTTATAGCAAGTATATTGCTGGTGGCAGTTGTTTCAACGGCATGTATAAATAACATTGCGGTACGTGATTTAAATAACAAAGCACAGGAATATATGGCAAAAGGAGAATACGGCGAAGCAATCGAACGTTTGAAATCAAGTATCGACTTAGATTCAACCGTTTTTGAATCTCATTACAATTTAGGAATTGCGTATACCCAAAACGAAGACTATATCAATGCGGAAAAAGAATTTCAAAAATCTCTCGAAATAAAACCGAACACGGCAGATGTTTTTTATTCTCTTGCAACAGCGCAAAACAACCTCGCAGCAGATATTGAACAAGGTACGGTAAGGCTGAATACAGACGGAACTTTGTATAAGCCGAAAGCTGATGAAGTTGATTTCTCTCAAAAATATAAAATGAATGAGCAGGAACAAAAATATGCACAAGATTACACTCAAGCCGCAATCGCCAATTATCAAAAGTATTTGGAACTTAAACCGAATGCCAAAGATAAAGACAAAGTTCAAAAACAAATAGAAGATCTTACCAATCCTCCCAAAGCCGAAGCAATGGAGGAATAGTCAGTGATTATACCGGCTCCGAATGACATTGCTTTCAATATCGGCGCAATATCAATTTATTATTACGGCATAATTATGGCAGGAGCAATATTTGTGGCGCTTATCGCCGCAAACTTTTTGTTTAATAAAACTTACCCGCAATACAAAAAAGACATTGTACTTGAAAGCGCACCGATTATAATTATTCTGGGCATTCTAGGCGCAAGATTATATTTTTGCTGCCTTAATCCGCATTATTATTTTACCCGTCCTCTTGAAATTCTCGATATAAGAGAAGGCGGATTATCAATTCACGGCGGAATTATCGGCGGAATATTAAGCATTTTATGGATTATGAAAAAATACAAAATCGGATTTTTCAAACTGATTGACCCCGTTGCTTGCGCAACAGCGCTCGGGCAGGCAATAGGAAGATGGGGAAATTATTTTAATTCCGAAGCCTACGGACTTCCCACAGCCTCTCAAAAATGGGGATTATATATCCCGATAAAAGACAGAGTTTCACAATACTCCAACTATTCCTTCTTTCATCCGACATTTTTGTATGAAAGCATTCTGGATTTAATCGCATTTTTTGTTTTGCTTTACATATTTAAAAAATTCGGCAAAAAATATGCCGGGCTGACGTTTTTCGCATATTTAACAATTTACGGCGTAATAAGATTTTTTATAGAAAATTTAAGAATAGACAGCGAATTAAATATCGGCGGAGTTATACCCATTGCGGGATTGGTATCCGTTTTTTTTATAATTATCGGAATTACGGGAATTTTTTATACCCTGAAACATAATAAAACCGTTCGTTAAGAAATGTAAAATCGCAAAAAAGTTTTTTAGCAATTTTTTGTGCCTTGTTTTTTTATATATGAGTAAGGGAAAATCTTTTCAGGGGATATTATAAATATTACGAAAGGGAATAAATAATGAATATCGGAAAAATTATAGGCTTTGCGGGAAGAAAAATATTCGGATCAAAAGGTGGTCAAAAAGCAGTTGAACAAGCTGCTAAAACGGTTACAAAACCGCTTCATCAAACAAAAACCTTAACCGATGCAATTACGGGGAAAGTTGTCGGCTTGGAACGTGAATTTACCAGCGACGGCAAAGACCTTATTGCACGTGTAGATTATATGGCTGACGGTTCAAGAAAATTAACCGTAAAAGGGAAAGAAAACGTACCGTTTAATCCCATTTGGCGTACAACAAATATCACAAGAGAAAAAGGAGCAAGCGTATTCGGCGGCGATAAAATTACAGTAGACAAGCACACAACCAAATATTGGCAATACGGCGAATCATCAAAATTAACAAAAGAATACAGCCCTAACGGCGTATTACAACACAAAGAACTCCAATTCGGACACAGTTCGGGCAACGGATTAAATGATTATACCAGAACCGCAACTCAAGATTTGGTATATGACGAACACAGATTAACAAACTCTGCAGCAGATATGTTAAAAAGCCCGCACGAAACCGAAGGTGTTATGCATTCATTGAATAACCAAAATAATTATTACAAATTTGCGGATAAGAAAACTAATTATCAAAAAGCTGTAGAAGCTAAAAAACAAGCCGCAATTGATGCAGCTAAAAAAGCCGAAGCAGAAAAAATTGCAGCTCAAGAAGCAGCAGAAAAAGCAGCAGCAGAATTAAAAGCCAAAAGACCCAGAATTAACACAGGCAAAGTTCTTGGCAGAAATATTGAAGAATTAACCGTAAAAGAAACAAAACTTGCAGACGGCACAATTGAAAGAACATTTTCCGATCCTGCAACCGGTAAAAAGCTAATTACAACAAGAGATAACGGATTACTTCACCAAGAATGGATTACAGGCAGCGACAAAGCAGAAGTTATCTATATGAAGAAAGTCGGCAAAGACGAACCCTATATTTACGCTAAAAAAGGTGATTACACCCAAATAGTTCAACCCAAAGAAGTTGATTATTACGGACGTAAATATACCGAACTTTTCCATACTCAGTATTATACAGATCACAACGGAACATACTTAAAACGTGGTGTAGGTAAAAGACCGGGTTATGCAGACGGCAAAATAAAAGTTCACGATCCCAATGCCGCAGAAGATAGAAAAAGATTTCCGTCTTTAGCAAAAGCAGGTGAATTACCTGATGATCCTCAAATATGGATTTGGCATGGCGAAGCAGCTCACGGAGCTTATGACAGAGGTTTAAGCGCCAATCAGGAAAGAGCAAATTATGCTCTGAGAGAATTGAATAAAGATGCCGACAAATCTTATATCGATTTAGAAGATTTATATTCTGATTACAAAGCATAAAGTGTGATTAATTATATACACAAAAAAGACCTTTAGAAAAATTCTAAAGGTCTTTTTATTACGTTTTATTAAATAACAATACCGTTATTTGATTGTTTTAGCAACTTCGGAAGTGATATCTGTTCCGCCGTATAATACGATGCCTTTGCTCAAAACAACATTATATCCTTTTTCTTGAGCTTTTGCAGCGATTTGAGATGAGATTGATTCATCTATAGCTTTAAGTTTAGCTGCATATTCGCTATCCATTTTTTCTTTCTTAGCCTGTAATTCTTTATTGTATTTTTCCTCAGTTGCTTGTTTTTTCTTTGTATCAGAAATTGAAGCTACATCTTTTCTTGCTTTTTCAATAAACTTAACAATTTCTTCAGCCTTAGCCTGTTGTTCTTTTTTAAGAGCTTGAACCTGAGCCGAAGCATTTACAACAACGGGAACGTCAACAACAGCAACCGTGAAATCCTGTGCCATAGCCGCATTACTAAAAGATAAACCGCCAATCATTGCTGCAGCAACCAAAAAACTTAACATTTTTTTCATAATAATTTTCTCCTTATTTTCTACAGTTTATACTATCACAAATGTATATTTTGTACCAGATATCAACCGAACGGATGATATTTTTGTAACATTCTTTACACGCATAATTAAATTCTATATAATTTCATTAGTGGTAATTAATGTTTAATTCCGTTTGTAAAAATATTGTAACATTAAATTCATATTAATCTTTTATGTGAGAATATACATAAGGATATACAACTAGATATATAAATAAATATGGAAAGTGAATAAGTAAATGAAAAAGAGTAAAAATTTGAAAAAAATTTTTGGCTTAGCCATAGCGGCAACATTCTGCTGCGCTTTCGCCCATACCCCGGCATTTGCTGATGCAGTATCAGCCGCAGGACAGATGCCCGCAGGTTTCGGCTACACACACGGAAGTATTCCCGTAATGCAGGAAGCAGGCGGAGCTACCATTCACGATGCGGATATGATGCGTTATGACAGAAACAGCCGTATTAGGGATATGGATTATACCAAATATGAAAAAGCAAAATACGGAACAGAAGGTTCTCCTGTTACCAATTATGCTCAGCCGAATGATAATTACATGAAAGCAACCATTGATGAAATGGGTTCTAAAGGCGTTTATGTAAATTCTATTGAAGTTTCTCCGTCAGAAATCTTAACCAAAGATGAAATCAATGGTGTTATCGGTCAATACGTCGGCAAAAACGTATTTATGAAAGATATTCAAGATGCAATTGACGGTTTGAATAAATTATATGCGGAAAAAGGTTACGTAACGGCTCGTGCTTATTTACCCGAACAAACGGTTTCAAACGGAAATATTAAAATTGAATTGATTGAAAGTAAAATCGGCAAAGTTTCTGTTGTAAATAACAAATACACAACAAGCAACTATATTTTAAAACGTATGCCCGAAAAATCAGGTCAATTGTTTGATATCGTAAACTTGGAACAAGATGTACTTGATTTCAACAGATATCACGACGGCGTAAACTTAAATGCGAATTTAAAAGCAGGCGAACAGCCCGGAACAACCGATATTGAATTGACGGCACAGGAAACATTCCCGTTCCACTTGATTGGTATGATGGACAACGCAGGTCGTAGAAGTACGGGTCAATTGAGAGGCGGTCCTGCAATCGTAGCGGATTCATTATTCCACCACAGAGATCAAATGTCATTAGGTTCATACTTCTCTAAAGGTGCAATAAGCCCGTTCTTTGATTACAGCTACCCGATTAACAAAAAAGACGGCAGAATCGGATTTTCGTTCTCCTCAACTTTTGCTCAGGTTAAAAACGGCGATGCTGCTTTGAAAGCTTTAGGATTAAAGAGTAATTCATACATTTACAGCTTGTACTATGATCAACCTTTGGTAAGAAAAAGAGGATTTGAATTTAAGACTTACACGGCATTGAACTACAAACGTTCAAGAACATGGTCAAGATATGATGATGTATTTGAATCACTCGGAATGGGTTCTCCGTTTAAAGACACAGATGAAGTTACAAGTTTGGATGTCGGTTTCAATTTAAGAAAAGATACCAAATACGGTATTTGGTATTTGAACCAGATGGCAAGTATGGCGTTCCCTATATTTGATAGTGAATCAAGTTACTTCAAGTATTCGGGCGGATTGTTAAGATTGCATGACTTCTCTCACGGCTTTATCGGTCAATTGAGAAGCAGCTATCAAATTATCCCGAACTCAAAACACATTCCTTATATGGATTTGTTCCAAACAGGTGGTTTGGCAACCGTAAGAGGATATTCAGAAGGTGTCTTGATGGGCAAAAACGGTTACTATGTCAGCGGTGAATTAATGTTCCCTCTGTTACCCAGAACCATCACTTCAAAAAAAACGGGTAAAACTCATCCGTTCATCGGTAATTACATCAAAGGTGCGGTATTTGCGGATACTGCAGGTGTATTCCCTTGGAGAGGTGAAGATTGGTACCATGAACATGACGGAAGTTACTTCTTAGCTTCAATAGGTATGGGTATCAGAGTTCAGTTGCCCGGTGATTTGAGCGCAAGATTATATTGGGGCTACCCGTTAATCAATAACATTTACGAACAACACAGACACATGGGCAGATTTCACTTTGAATTAACCCTTGAACCTGACTTTGATGCATTACTTGCAAAACGTCAGAAACCCGAAGTTGTCGCTCCGCCGCCTGAACCTACGGCAGCGCCCGAACCGGAGCCTCAACCTGTCGAAATGCCAAACAACTATGATGATGTCAGACATTATGACTACCTGTTAGACGGTTCTGCAACAGCATTATAATAAATGTAATGTAATATAAAATGAATACAAACTGCGACCAATAATCGCAGTTTGTGTTTTAAACAGATTTTTTTTGGATTTTGAATATAAAATATTTATTGTATAATAACCCTGCGAGGTAAGTAGTATGAAAATGGAAAATTTATTTAATGAAGATGTAATGGCGATTGACACCTATATTATGGTTAAGCTTAAAGAAAAAGCCGCCAAATTAAGAGATAAATTGGTTCAAAAGAACAGAGCACCGATTATGTTATCAATGGGTGCACCGACTTCTGCTCCTCCCGCAACGCTTATCGATAAGTTAAAAGAATTTTTGACAGAAGATAATATTCATACTTATTCCGTAACAAAAGGGGAAACATATTTTAGAGAAGCATGCGCTATCAGAATGAAAAACCGTTTCGGCGTTGATATTGACCCCGTAACGGAAGTTTGCTCCGTATTAGGCTCAAAAGACGGACTCGCAAATTTAATCAGATTTATAATAAATCCTAAACATGAAGATTTTGATAAAGAAATTATTTTAATTCCCGATCCGGGGTATGCATCATATTCTCAAATGATATCATGCTCAGGCGGGAAAGCTTATTCTGTACCTTTAACGGCAGAAAATAATTATCAGCCGAATATGGACATGGTATGGGAACAGTTAAAAGCCGACGGATATGATGAAAAGAAAGTCAAAGCGCTAATCATCAATTATCCGAACAATCCGTTGGGAGTCGGTGCAACAAGAGAATATATTCAAAGCGTTATCGATTTTTGCAAAAAACATGATATTTTGCTGATTTCTGATGCCGCATATTGTGATATGTACTATTATGAAGATGATAAACCGTTCAGTATATTTGAATTTAAAGGCGCAAAAGATATTGCTGTTGAAATGTATACCCTTTCAAAATCATATTCAATTACAGGCTGGCGTTTAGGCTGGTTGTGCGGAAATTCGGAAATTATTTCAAGATTTGCAAAGGGCAAATCTACAATTGATAACGGCATATTTAAAGCCCTCCAAAAAGCATGCGCATATATAATGGTGGCAGCAGAAGGCGACGATTATATAAAAGAATGCAATATCGCATATAAGAAAAAACAAAATATTATGATAAAAGGTTTAAGAGAATTGGGCTGGGATATTCCCGATGAAAAAGTTCCCCGTACAACATTCTATTTGTGGCTGCCCATTCCAAAGAAATATAATTCAAGCGTAAAATTCTGCGAAGATTTGCTTGAAAAATCAGGTGTTGTAATCGTTCCGGGCAGCGCATTCGGCAAATACGGCGAAAGATTTTTCAGAATATCTTACGTTGCATCTGACGAAAAATTGCAAGAAGCAATCGACCGTATGAAAGCCGACGGCTTCAGATTTTAGGAAATTTTAAAAACTTTAAAAATCAGGCACGCTTAAAAAACTAAGCTTGCCTGATTTTTTATATACATTTTAGCAAATCCCATATACAATTTGCTCTTAAATTTTACCCAATAAAAAAGGAACCTTGGACGGGTTCCATATTTAGTAGTAGGGGAAAAGGAGGAAATTTATTATGTTTTTGATTACATATTATTTATCGGCATAATTTTTGAGAACTTTAATTTTTTGACCGATTTATTAAGTTTTGTAACAACATGTTTTCATGCCTGCAATTTTGATAACCGATTTTACTTTATAGATATATAAGAAGTATATAATTTCTACATTATATAAAAACTACCTTCTACTTTCTACCTACTAACCTTTTACACGAGGAATTGTAACAGATTCCAAGGAAGCTTCTTTTTACAAGAGGCTTTTTTTTTGCCTGAAAATATTTTGTAACGATATGTAACAAGTATATAAGATTTATGCAATTTTATATTTCACAATTTGTTTATATATAAGTAACGAGGTATAATCAAATCTATGGATGAGAAACGCAGACAAAACTTTGGAGTAACAGATGTTTCAAGAGATAGAGTAAAAGAAGTTTCTGACAAATCTGTAATTTCTCGTCAAACAAATCCTATCGTGCGAAAGTTGCTGGACTTTAGCGTTGCTAACAAAACCCGCAAATTTTCTGTGCGTGATTTGTTCAATAGATAGACTTAGTAACACGGTTTTATGAGGATCGAGACGCACATAAATTTGTGCGGTTTGAGAAAAGTCGAAACGAGAATATCTCGTTACTTCTTTTTGTTTTTTATTTTTAATTCTGCTAAGGTGTGTACTTGAATATCTTTACATTATAGACTTTGTACGCATTTGAGCCTATAATAGGTTTAAGAAAAGAGCTTCAGGATTATTAAAAAATAAACATGGCAGAACCGAATATTTACATAAAACTGATTAAATGCATTTCCCTGATTTTGTGGGATTTGCCGACAATTTTACTTCCCGTAACAATAGGAGGAATACTTTGTTTGTCGGTTTATACATTTATAAAGCGTGATTTTAAAAGATTTGTGCCTTTGTATACGGTTTTGTTTATTTTGGAAGTATTAGGTATTATTTTTTACAGAATAGAAGCCGTAAACTTTGTCATAGTAAAAGATTTTAAAGATTTATGGTTTTACTATTTTTATATTTTACTGTTCACGATAATCGGGATAGTCGGTTTTATCAAGAAAGATTCCCGTTATCACATAATCCCGACTTTATTATTTATTTTATTCGGAATAGGAAGTTTGTATTACTTCAGCGGTTAAAAGTATGAATAAAAAATTCGACATACATATATGGGAATACAATTTGGCATTGTTTTTGAGAGCAGCAATCCTGCTTTCGCCCGTTATGCTGCTTTTTTATCAGGAAAACGGTTTGTCGGTACAGGATTTGTTTTTCTTTCAGGGAATTTTTTATTTAACCTCCATAATTATGGAATTTCCCGCAGGATATTTGTCTGATTTAATTTCAAGAAAACAGGTCATGCTGATTTCTTTTGTAATTTTTCTGGGGATAAATTTCATGTGGCTATTTGGGCACGGATATTTTGTAATCTTGCTTGGCGAAATCCTGTTCGGGGTTTCGAAAGTTTTAATGGATAATGCGGTATCAGGATATTTGTATGATTATTTGATTACAAAAAACAATAATGCGGGAATGGCAAAATACTACGGGTATTTGAACTTTTATCTTGCAATGGGTACGGCATGCGCCGCATTATTCGGTACATGGCTGTATGTAAAATTCGGTTCGCCCGTTGTATTAAAAACAGAAATTTCAATAATGTTTATAAGTATCGCTCTGATATGCTCGATGCCGACAATCAAAAATTCAAAAGACAAATCAAATACATTGCGTGAAAAAATTCTTGAATTTAAACAAACTACCGTAAATATTTACCAAAAAGACGAAATAAAATATTTTATATTTTATTCGGGACTGCTTACGGCTGTATCAATACTATTTGCACTAAGCTTTCAGCCGTTAATGCAAAATGCTATGGTTCCTGTTGCGTTGTTCGGACTTGCGGCATTTTTCAACCACGGCATAAGAGCTTTGTCGGGTGCTATCGTAGGAAACAGGCAGGGAAATTTTAATATTCACAAAATGATAATTCCATTGTATGCGCTATATATTGCAGCATTCGGATTGATTTTTGAAATACTGTTTTGCAAAAACACGGCTGTTGTAATTTCGCTGATATTTGCAATTTGTCTTGTTATAGGCGCTCAATTGATTTTTACTATTTTGCATATAAGCAGGCTGCATAAATTTGTAACAACAAACGAAAGGGGAAGTTTAATTGCCGTAAACAATTTTGTTTCAAGAAGTTTGGCAGCCCTTGCACTTGTTTGTTCAAAATTTTTCCTTTACAAAACGGGAATGGTATCATTCTACATTTTCGCATTTGTAATATTTGTAATTTCGGGCGGATATATCGTTTCAAAAATTCTTAAAAACGGAGAAAGAGTATGAAAAAATTTCTGATATCGATTTTTTGTATATTTTTATTTTCTACGCAGGCTATAGCGCAAAAAATCAATGTTGCGTTCACTATTGATAACAATTATCCTATCTATACTCTGCTTGTTATAAATTCTATTCTTAAAAATAACACCTCAAATTCAGACTATACTTTTTACATTGTTGAAAACAATCTGTCATTTTTAAATAAAATAAAAATGAAAAGATACGTTGAAAAACGCAAACAAAAAATTGAATTTATTAATATAAATACAGACAAAATAGATAAGGGCAAATGGTTCTACGGATTTTCAAAAAGAATAACATCAATTGCAATGGTGCGAATATTATTACCCGAAATCATGCCTGCAAATGTAGACAGAGTTTTATATTTAGATGGTGATATTTTGGTTCTGAAAGATTTAAAAGAGCTTTATAACACCGATATGGAAGGCAAGGCTTTTGCGATGGCACCGAATATTTCCGATTATAAATCCGTTAAAATTTTCAGCATCGGCAAAACCTATTACAATTCGGGCGTTATACTTATGGATTTAAATACATGCCGAAAAGAAAAAGTAACGGCAAAAATGCTCAAATTCGTAAATAACAATTTCAAATATTTTATTTATGACAAAAAAGGGCATAAATCGTTTTTGTACCCCGATCAAGATTTAATAAATATTGTAATGAAAGATAATATCAAAACACTTTCAAAAAAATGGAATGCACAATATATTTACGGCTGTTGTATATGGAAATTTGATGACAGCGGAATTATTCACTACATCGGACCGCAAAAACCATGGGGCTTTTATAATTTCAGCGATGAATTTATAAAAGCATATTTCAAATACTGGGACGAAGCATCATTGAGAAGATATAAAATGCTCTACGGCATTGGCGGAATTAAGACTTATTACATAAGCAGCGTAAAATTTAAAATCAAAAGATTTAAAACAGAATTAAAGGATATGAAAATTATTCATTGAATTTAATATATAGACTTTAGAAGAATAAAAATTTATAATAAAACTATGTACGAAATTAAAAAAAGTATTTATTTGGATTTTACCAAAAACCAAAAAGCGGGGCTGTGCAGCTATTTAAGAGCAATGGTTAAAAAATTCCCAAACCTGTCATGCGACAAGATTTACCAAAAATTCGTTGATGACGAAAAGTATTACCTTGAAATGAATTGCTCAAGATTTGAATTTTTGCAGGACATTTTATACGAAGATTGGTTTGAAAAAGATACCAAAAAATATTTAAACGAATGCATAAAATATTATCAATATAAAGAAAAACAACGCCCCATAATTGAAGCAAATAAAGCTTACGAAAAGCAAAAGCGGGAATTTTTGCGCCGTGTAAAAATGTCTAAAACCCCGCCGACTAAAAAGCAAATTTATTATTACGAAAAATTATGCAAAAAATATAACCTTGAAAAAACCGAACTCACATCAAAACTTGATGCGATGGAAAAAATTGATAGTATTATTCAACAGCATTCTGCTGATTACAAAATCCCAAATAACGGAGAATAAAATATGCTGATAACAGATATCGTGAAAATTTTAACAGATTCGGGCATTGCCGAAAATGAAGCAAATATTGAAGTCAGATTATTGATTGAAAAATTTGCAGGTTTTAACCTTATTGATATAATTACGGGCAAAAAACTTGACGAAGGTAAATTAAAAATTGTGGAAGAAAAAGCGAAATTAAGAGCCCGCACCCGTGAACCTATTCAATATATAATCGGCGAAGCGGATTTTATGGGCGAAAAATTCTTTGTTAATCCGTCAGTTTTAATCCCGAGAGATGAAACCGAAATTCTTGTAACAAAAGCCGTAGAAATTATCAATAAAAACAATTTCAAATCCGTACTCGATATGTGTACGGGTTCAGGCTGCATAGCGTGTATGATTGCAAAAAATACGCATTCGACCGTTCTCGGAACAGATATTTCTTTTGATGCGCTTGAAACCGCTGTTAAAAATATGGAGCGCATGGAATTATTTAATAGAGCAATATTCAGAAAGTCTGATATTTTTTCTAAGATAAGCGATGAAGAAAAATTTGATGTTATAGTATCAAACCCTCCGTATATTCCGCCCTCTCAAAAGAAAACCATTCAGAAAGAAGTAACTTTTGAACCCGACATTGCCCTTTATACAAAAGACGAAAAAGGAATGGAGTTTTATGAACGTATTGCAAAAGATGCTCCGCATCATTTAAATAACGGCGGATATATTTTGTTTGAACTCGGTATCGGCGAGAGTAAAAACGTAGCAGAAATTTTGAAACAATACAGGTTTAGCGACATTCAAGTTGTGAAAGATTTGGCAAACATAGACAGAGTTATTCTTGCAAAATATGTTTTTCCGTAAGATAATATAAACTTGAAAGAGGGATATTTTATGGCAAACGTATTGGTTTACGAACTTGACGGAAAAATTTATATAAATCTTACCAACAAATGCACAAATGATTGCATTTTCTGTTTACGCAAAGACAAAGATGATGTATGCGGACAGCAGTTATGGCTTGATGACGAGAAATCAACGGCGCATGACGTGATTATGCAGCTTAAAAATTTCAAGATTTCTCCTGAAATTATATTTTGCGGCTACGGCGAACCGTTATTAAAATTGGAAGAATTAAAACAGGTTGCAAAATATATCAAAAAGAATTATCCCGATACCAAAACCAGAATTAACACAAACGGTCATGCAAATTATGTTTATAAAAGAGATATCGTGCCCGAATTGAAAGGACTAATCGATACAATATCGGTCAGCTTGAACGCATCAAATTCGGAAGAATATGATAAACTTTCTCAGCCGTCATTTAAAGGCGCTTATGAAGAAGTTAAAAAATTTATCAAATCATGCTCTGATAACGGTTTTGAAACAATAGCAAGCGTCGTAGAAGGCTACAAAGGCTATCATCTGGATTTAGAAAAATGCGAACGTATTGCAAAAGATTTAGGTGCAAAATTCAGAGTCAGAGAATGGATACCTAACGGATATTCATAAGGATTATTTTAGAAAGCAAGTTAAAAGTTTTACCTAAAATTATATATATTAACTAAAACTTTGCCTGACTGATAATTTTTATTGTTGGGTTTCACCCGACATACAAACTTTTATTATCCATGTACGAAATCTCAAATTAATTATGATGTGGCATTTTAATAGCAATAAAGTGCCGCATCATTTTTATTTGAAATCTTAATATTTTATTAAGAGGGGTTTATAAAATATTTTTATTATATAATTAATTCAGATAAGTTGTTATAAACGAGAAAGGATAAAAATATGACAGCAAATTTAGACAAAATTATGAAACCGAAATCGATTGCTGTAATCGGTGCATCTACTAAAGATCACACAATCGGTTCCGACATTATGAAAAGACTTGAAGAATACAAGTTCAAAGGCAAAATATACCCTGTAAACCCGAAAGGCGGAATTATCCAAGGGTTACAGGCATATCCCACGGTTCTTGACGTACCCGGAGATGTTGATTTGGCTATCATCGTTGTAAACGCTAAATTCGTTTTAAATACAATCGATCAATGCCACGAAAAAGGTATTACAGGCTTGTGCATCATTACAGCAGGTTTCAAAGAAACAGGTAAAGAAGGTGCCGAACTTGAAAAACAATTGTTAGACAAAGTTCATGAATACGGCATGAGATGTGTAGGTCCTAACTGCTTGGGTGTTGTAAATACAAACCCTGAAGTAAGCATGGACGGATGTTTCGCTGAAAGTTTACCCGAAAGAGGACACATCGGTTTCGTTTCTCAATCAGGCGCATTGGGCGGCGGCATTTTGAACATCTTGAAAGACTTAAACTTAGGTTTTGCTCAGTTCATTTCAATCGGTAATCAGGCTGATGTTAACGCTGAAACTGCTTTGGAATATTGGGAAAATGAAGATGATGTTGAACAAATTCTTTTATATATGGAATCAATTCAAGATCCTCAAAACTTCAGAAAATTAGCTACAAGAATTTCTAAGAAAAAACCTATTTTAGCATTGAAAGCAGGCAGATCCGCAGCAGGTGCTTCAGCTGCATCTTCTCACACGGGTTCACTTGCAGGTGCCGATAAAGCAGCTAACGCATTGCTTCACCAATCAGGTATCATCAGAGAATATTCATTAAAGAACTTATTCTCAACAGCTAAAGTATTTGCTAACTGCCCTATTCCGAAAGGCGACAGAGTAGCGGTCATCACAAACTCAGGCGGTCCCGGAATCATGGCAACCGATGCAATTTGCGAATATGGCATGCAAATGGCTAAAATCTCAGATGCTACAAAAGAAAAATTGAGAAGTTTCTTACCTTCGGCAGCATCGGTTAAGAACCCTATCGATATGATTGCATCAGCTCCTATCGAACACTACAAGCAAACACTTGAAACAGTTATCGCAGATGATAATGTTGATATGATTATTTGTATTTACTTACCGTTCTTAGGTTTGAAAGATATTGATGTTGCTCAAGCTTTGATGGAAATTAAAGCCGAACATCCCGAAAAACCTGTAGTCGGTGTATTTATGACTAAATCAGAATTTTTCAACAAATTATCTGATATGAAAGTTAATATTCCGTTCTTTATGTATGCTGAAGAAGCTGCAGAAGGTTTGGCAAGATTAAATCAACAGAGATTGTGGATTGAAAGACCTGAAGGCAAAATCCCTCAATACAAAGTTGATAAATCAAAAGCAGCTAAAATCATTGCATCGGCTTTGAAAGATAACAGAGAACAGTTAACAACAAGAGAATCAATTGATGTACTTGATGCTTACGGAATCAGAGTTTGCAAATCAGGTTTTGCAACAACCGAAGATCAAGCGGTTTCAATTGCGGATTCAATCGGATACCCTGTTGTTATGAAAATGACTTCAAAGACAACTTCTCACAAAACAGATGTCGGCGGTGTCAGAGTAAACATTCAATCAGCTGATCAATTAAGAGCAGAATACAAAGACCTTATTTCTAAATTAAAAGAAAAAGGATTGTTAGACGGTCTTGAAGGCGTAATCATTCAAGAAATGGTTAAAGGCAACCGTGAAATGGTTTGCGGTGTGGCTGCAGATCCTCAATACGGACATATGATGATGTTCGGTTTAGGCGGTGTATTTATTGAAGTTATGAAAGACGTAACATTCAGAATTGCACCTTTGACAGATGTTGATGCTGACGAAATGATTAAATCCGTAAAAGCATACAAATTGTTACAAGGCGCAAGAGGTACAACTCCTGCTCAAATCGATCAAATCAAAGAAACTATGTTGAGATTATCTCAATTGGTTGCTGATTTTGACTTCATCTCTGAACTTGATATTAACCCGTTGTTGATATCTGAAAAAACAGGTGAAGGCATTGCAGTTGACGGCAGAATCAAAGTTAAAGCAGATGTTGCTAAAAAATTCTTTGAAAAAAACTGCGCAGACGATTGCAATTGTGCAACAGCTTGCAGCTGCAATATCTAGTTGATATGTGTAATTTATAATAAAAAGACAAAGGTTGTTGACTTCAACGACCTTTTGTTTTTATAATATTTTTGAAAATATTTCAGATATTTTTTACCCCCCAAAGGAGAGATTAAAAACAAATGATTAAAATATACCCCAGAATAAGCTCCATTGTCGGAGCAACACTTGACAGATTTGATGTAAGATTTCCGGGTCGAGTTGATAAAGACCCTGTTCAAAGGGAATTTATCCGACACCTGATAGAAAAATCGGGCAAATCCACAAACAACCCTATCAAAATGATTAAAAACTGGAAACGTGCTTACGATGCAAATTTAAAAAAGAATATGATGATAAGCAATCTCAAAGATACAATGGCTAAATCTTCAAAACTTGATAAAATCGTATAATTTTTATTTAAATGATTTACAATAATTTATCATTAAATAAGTTTTGTCTTTGCGAGCCCGCAAAAAGATTTGCGGGCGTGGCAATCCGGCTTTTGAAATTAAAATATAACAAATTGAACAATTTTATTTATAATATTAGGAATTTAACTGCCGTATTAATTATTGCACAGGTGTATCACTTGATTTTGTACTGTCATCTTCAAGGTAATTTTTTACCTTGCAAACCGTTGAATCTTCAATCATTTTGGTTAAATTTTCCTGCAAAGTTTTACGGGATTCTTTTGTTCCGAGATTGTTTACATCATCCATTTGTTGAGCAATTTTTGCAAGCTGTGCTCTTGAAACTTCGCATTTAATTTTCAGGATAGTTTTTTCTAAATCATAGCTGTAAACGGTGCTGATTGTCCTGCATTTGCCATTTAACCAACCGTTAATTTCTTCGGTTGATTTCAATTTTAAATACGGAGAATTTACATCTCCTGTTGAAAGCGTTGTATCGTATTCGTCGACATATTTTGAACAAACTTTCAAATGCTGTACATATTTAGGCGAATACGTATATTCTTTTTGCGCAAATGCGCACAAACCTGCCAATATTAACCCTGCTAAAATTAAACCCTTTTTCATAACTTCTGCCCTCTTTTGTAACTTTATTTATATATTTTACACGTTATTTTCAAGTTCTGTCAAATATTTTATCATTTTGCCCAAATCTTTATTCCAAACACCGTTCCACTTTTTCAAAATTACATCGGCAGGGCACAAACCTTTCATAGTGTATTCCTTGATGGAATTTAAGAAAAGATTTTCGCCTGTTTGAGCATTTTTCAAAGACTTTTCGGCAATTTTTAGGATTTCTTTTGCATAATCGGCAATTTTATAATTTTTTACGGCTGTTTGCATTGCACATTTCGGGACATTGTAGCGCATTTCAGAGAAATCTCTGTATTGAAGTCCTTTTAACAAATCTTCCGTTTCAGACATTGCGTTGTTGTCATAGAAAATGCCTTTATAAATTGCCAAAATGGCATATTTCAAATCTCCGCCGACACAATCATGATTTCTGATTTCTATAAAATTTCTGAGTCTTACTTCAGGGAAACACAGATTTGCATGCAGTTCGTAATCATCAATATTTGCGCTGATATTATCATACCCGTGATTTAGAAATTCTTCAAAAGTAACGTTCCCGTTAATCACAATCGGCTGTTTTTCTCTTTGAATAAATATCATAGGAGTTTTCATAACGGTATCAATGTAATCTTCAAACGAAAATTCTTCGCTGATTTTTCCCGCAAAACCGCACCTGTCATTATCCGTATTTAGCCAGCTCAAAGCCCTGAACGATTTATATCCCGTATCAACCCCGCCTCTTATAGGGGAATTTGCAAACATTGCGGTCATAAAGGGGGATAATTTGTTTGCAAGTTTGAATTTGCGCATTGCATCTTCTTCAGATTTAAAATCAATGCAGCATTGAATCCCTGCCGTTTCTCTCATCATCACGTCAGACAAAATTCCCCATAAATATTTTGCCATAATATGATATCTGCGCTTTGGGATTAATTTTATATTTTTACAAACAGATAAAGGCGAAACACCGTAATTCAAAAGCGTAACTTTGTTTTTTTCAAGAACGGGTTTGAGCATGGAATTAATTTTGTCGATTTTATTTTTAAGCGCAAAGATTGTTCTTTCGGGCTTTGTGCTTATTTCAAGCTGACTTCCCGGTTCAAGAGTAATCGTATCATGCTCTTTTGCAAGCCCGATGATATTATGTTGATCGACAATAAAATTCCAATTATTAATTTGGGCAAAATTTTCTAAAATATGCGACATACCGTTTGAGCCGTCATAACTTGCTGCTCTGTAATCAGATAAATTTATCGGCAGCCTTTCATATTCAATACCTGCCATAAAATCTTGCGGATTTTTGCAGCCTTTAGTATACAGTTTTAATATATCGCTTTTTTGCAGAACATTTGACTCTAGCTTAAACATAATTTTCCTTCAGGTTTTAATAATATCATAACTGCACTTAAAATAACAAATACAATAAATATTAACAATAGTCATTTATATGGTATAGTAGGTAATATGAATTACTTTGAACGAGCAAAATATTTCAGAACCAAAAAACGTCTTGGTCAAAACTTCCTCATTGACGGAGAAGTTATATCAGACATTATTGAATATGCAAATATTTCGCCTGATGATACCGTTCTTGAAATCGGTCCGGGGGTAGGATTTGTAACAGAGCAGCTTGTAAAACACGCAAAAAAAGTTATTGCTGTCGAACTTGATGAAGAAGCAATCAAAGAACTTGAAAAACTGAATGCCCCAAATCTTGAAATCATTCACAAAGATATTTTGAAAACCGATTTATCCGAATTATCGCAGGATAAAATTAAAGTTGTTGCAAATATTCCATACTACATTACAAGCCCCATTATTGCACATCTGCTCGGGGAAATCGATGATTTGCACAACAAAAATCGTGAAAAAATCAAAGATGTAATTTTAATGGTGCAAGAAGAAGTTGCGCAAAGAATGTGTGCAACCCCTCAAAGTCAGGGCAAAGCTTACGGACTTTTGACGATTCTTTCGCAATTTTGGGCACAGGTTGAATATTTAAGAACCGTAGGCAGAAAATGCTTTTACCCTGCTCCGAAAGTAACCTCGGCGCTTGTAAAATTAACAGTCAGAGAAAAACCGCTGCTTGAATTATCCGACTATTATCATTTTAGAAAAACCATAAGAGCAGGTTTTGCACACAGAAGAAAAAACATCAAAAATTGCTTGATTAGCGCAGGTTTTAAAAAAGAAAACGTTTCAAAAACCTTATCCGAACTCGGAATTGATGAAAACACAAGAGGCGAAAAACTTTCGATTTCTGATTTTGGCAAAATTTCGGAATTGTTACTGACAAACGCCGATAAATAATAGCTTTCCGCCCTATCTATACAAATAAAAATCAGCGGATATAATAAAGAAAAATGCAAGGAGAGATGTCCGAGCGGCTTAAGGTGCAAACCTCGAAAGTTTGTGTGGGGGTAACTCTACCGTGGGTTCAAATCCCACTCTCTCCGCCATTTTATTTACTGCATACCTTATGTGTTATACAGTTTTTTAATTTTTTACGAATGATATAAAGAGAGGTAACAATGAAGATAAAGAAAAAAGGTTTCACTTTGGCGGAAGTTTTAATTACTCTTGGCATAATCGGAGTAGTTGTAGCCATGACAATACCTACATTAATCCAAAATGCGAATAGTGCAAAGTTTTCCGCACAGTTTAAAAAATCGATTTCTACCCTTTCGCAGGCAGCGTTGATGGGAGAAGCTCAATATGATGTAGATTTTGGTACACTTACAAATGAATGCAGCGCAAATTATCCCGAAAGAGCTGCGCAAGAAAATTTATCGGGAGTAGACGGTAACACTAACATTGAAAAAGATGCTGAGGACAGATTACACAGATTGACATTCTGCGCATTGTTCAATTCCACCCTGTCAGGCAAAACATTCCTCGGTTGGGGCGATAAAATAACAGACCCGAAATCTGGCGGAAAATATAAATGGCAATATTCAAAAACATTAACCGAAAGTTACGGACTTAATAAAATGTATGTTTATTCTTTAGCTGACGGCTCATTATTCGGGTTTAAACCTGAAGCTAAAAGATGCGGTATTGACCCCGGTGAAATTGTAGATAAAGCAATGCTTACTTCTGACGGGAAATTAAGGAAACAAAAATGTATCGGATTTATCGATGTAAACGGAACAGCAACTCCGAATATCGAAGTAACATGCGAGAACAAAAAAGAAACCGCTCTGGATCCGACTAATCCTTGTAAAGTTCCTACAGGTTCAAAATTAGGCGATATTTATCCTATCGTATTCCATGACGGAGTGGTTGAACCCGCTTCGAACGCTGCAAAAGCAGTATTTACAAGAGGTAAATAATTAAAAAGGAGCAAGCTTATAAAATGGATTATAAAAAATTCGGTGACAAAATTTATGCCAGATTTGATAAAGGCGAAGAAATTATTTCCAAAATAATGGAAATTTGTAAAAAAGAAAACATTCTGTCTGCAACATTTTCAGGTATCGGCGGATGCGGAGATGTTACGGTTTCAACTTTTATCCCCGAGAAAAACGATTTTATCGAACATAATAAAGCTGGGCTTTTGGAAATGGTTTCGTGCCACGGTAATATTATTGCCGATGAAAATGACAATATTTATGAACATACGCACGCAATGTTTTCATATATGGATAACGGAGAAGTAAAATCGCTCGGCGGACATTTGAAAAAAGCCGTAATTTTGTATACGGGCGAATTTAAAATAACACCCGTTAAAAATGGCGTTATCAGACGAATGAAAGACCCCCAAACAGGCATAATGGTTTGGAAGTTTTAATTTTTTCATTCTCATAAAAGGTATATCATTTCATGCTAAAGCGTGTCCCGATTTTTAAATTTATTTAAAGCTGTTTTTACATTCTTTGGCTTTTTGAGCAAGAGCAATGCCGTCAGGATTACTCAGCAAATATATTAAAAGCTGTATTCTGTTTTCACAATTTGTTTTTCGCATAATTTCACTCATATAGAATTTGACCGTAGCAACAGAGACAAAAAGCGATTGTGCAATTTCGGGGTTGGTTCTGCCCTTGACAAATTCGCTTATAATCGTCATCTCTCTTTGCGTAAAGTGTGTTTCCATAATTACCTCCGTTATTCCAAGGAATAATTATAACTCACATTTTAGCAAAAAAGTTAATAATATTTCCACCTCAAAAAATTTTTACTTTTTTTATAATATTTTGTTTTCAAATTTCACGACCCCGCCATTAAAAAATATTATTCAATATAGAAAGTAATTTTTCAAAATGGCGGCAGTAAGGGGAATATTTCGCTGCGCTCGCATGGGACGGCTTCCGTGTCGGCTCATTAGTCCTGCGGACAGCACGACATTTTCGCCGACAACTCCAGCCTTAGCTCGCTTGCTTTGAACCCTGCACAAGGCTAACGCCTTGTAGGGGTTCTCAAATTTCAACGAGTATAAAAAGAGAGGATGTATAAATACATCCTCTCTTTTTTCGGCGGTAAGGGGAATTGAACCCCTGTTTAGAGAATGAGAATCTCTCGTCCTAACCACTAGACGATACCGCTACAGGTAAAAATATTCTAGCATAAAAATTTTGTATAACAAATAATTTATGTTAATATTTTTGTATGTTCGGATTTTTTAAAGAAAAAATAAACAATTTTAAACAAACGATTTCAAACACTACAAAAAACCTTGTAGATAACGTAATTAATAGCGTTGACACAAACGAGGAAGAATATTCCGAATTTGCACTTGATGACATTGAAGATGCACTTATCAGCGCAGATTTAGGGGTTGCGTATGCATCAGAGCTTGTCGATAAGCTTCGTGCAAAGAAAAATGCCAAGCCATTCGAACTGAAAAACTATCTGAAAGAAGAATTTAAACAAACCCTTAAAAAGGCAGGATCAAACACTCTTAACTATAAAGACAACGAATTAAATATTTATTTTATAACAGGTGTAAACGGCGCAGGAAAAACGACCTTGATTGCAAAACTTGCGTATAAATTTAAACAGGACGGCAAAAAAGTTCTGATTGCCGCAGCAGACACATTTCGTGCGGCAGCAGAAGAACAATTGAACATCTGGTCAGATAGAGCAGGTGCAGACATCGTAAGACGGGACAAGGCTGACCCCGCATCTGTTGTATATGAGGCTATCCAAAAAGCAAAAACCGAAAATTATGATGTCATACTTGTTGATACGGCAGGCAGACTGCAAAACAAATACAACCTTATGGAAGAATTGAAAAAAATTAAAACCGTTATAGATAAACAAGCACCCGAAGCATTAAGAGAAAGTATGCTTGTAATTGATGCAAATACGGGGCAAAACGGTTTGCAGCAAGCTAAAGTCTTTGGCGAATGCGTAAATCTGACATCAGTTGCTTTAACAAAATTAGACGGCAGCGCAAAAGGCGCAATAATTTTAGCCATTGCAAAAGAAATGAACCTGCCCGTAAAATTGATAGGTGTCGGAGAAAAAATGGAAGATTTGAAACCGTTCAACGCCGATGATTTTATCAATGCTTTGTTTGAATAGAAGTTTAAAAAAAATTTTTGCCAAAGGGGTTCAGAAAATTATAATGGAAATTTTGCAATCCGCAACGACTAAACTTAATAATAAAATAGAATTATACGGGGAGGACAAGCAGGATAACAATGTACTTGTTATCGGGGTTTTCCACGGCGACGAACCGCAAGGAAAATATTTAATTGAAAAGTATATTTATAGCCCCTCTCCTGCCTTTCAGGCATCCTCTCCCCAAAGGGGCGAGGGAAAGCGCTTTTTGCATACTCACAACTACACAAATTTTGCAAATTCCGTAGCCAAAGAATTAAGAAAAAATTCAACTGATGCCGAACGTATATTGTGGAGCATTTTAAAAAATGGACAATTCTTTGGTCTGCATTTTAAAAGACAACAGCCTATCGGTAATTATATTGCGGATTTTGCATGTATGAAAAAAAAGATAATAATTGAACTTGACGGCAGTCAACATGATGAAACAAAAAGTATTGAATATGACAGGAAAAGAACTCAATGCCTTAATTCATTAGGGTTTCAGGTTATCAGAATATGGAATAATGACATTTTTAATAATTTAAACGGAGTTTATGAACACCTGTTTAATATTTTAAAAAAAGACAAGAATATTAAACAAAAATTCCTTCGCCCCCTTGGGGAGAGGATGTCCGTAGGACAGGAGAGGGGCTATATACAACACAACAAGCTCCTTTTCCTACCCTGTTTAAATCCTGACGGTATGCAAAACAATACAAGGACAAATTCCAACGGTGTTGATTTAAACCGTAACTATCCGACAAAAAACTGGGGGCAAGACACAAGCGCAGCAGGCAACAACCCCGCAGATTATTTCGGCGGAAAATCGGCAGGAAGTGAAATTGAAACTAAATTTGTACTTGATATTATCGAAAAATACAAGCCGAAATTAATTTTGGCATTGCACGCACCATATAAGGTCGTCAATTATGACGGTCCCGCAGAAAAATTTGCTAAAAGTATTTCAAAAATCATCGGCTACCCCGTCGAAGCAAGTATCGGCTATCCGACCCCTGGGAGCTTTGGCACATACTGCGGAGTAGAGCGAAATATTCCTACCATAACTCTTGAATTGGACGAAGAAATACCGATTGCCCAATTAGAACAACCGGTATTTGAAATATTTGATTATCTTTCTGATTGTTAAAAACTAATCAAAATCGAATGACAAAACAGAACCGCTCGTGCTGCGAACAGTATAAATGCCAGCTTTTTCATTTACTTCGACTTTTTGAATGCCTAATTTCTTTTGGAGTGTTTTATCCTTTCTGATAGCTTCCAAGTCAGAACGTGATAACTGTTTGCCTGCCTTATCGGTTTTGTCGGCTTTTCTTATTCCGTCAAAAATAAGATAATTTTTCGAATTTAAGGTAATTGCATCTTCTTTAACAGGTTTTGCCTGATTACTGCGTTTATAATAGGTGCTTACCTGACCGTTTTTTACGGTTGTATTAAATTCGTTATCTTTCGGTGCTCTGTTTGTATCATAGTTTTTAATTTTAACATTGCCTTTAACATTGACATGAAAAGGCTTTTGGTAATCTGTCTTGCTTGCGACTTTTAAATCTCCCATAAAATACCTCCGTTAGCATATACGTATATATAAAGTATTTTATATTTCAATAATTGTCATGAAAAATTACATGTATTAACATTTATTAACATATTTTGTTTGTGCTAATATATTTTTGAAATAAAAGAGGGTTGATACTATGCAATTATTTAACACATATTCTGGGCGTTTAGAAGAATTTAAACCTATTGAGGGCAACAAAGTAAAAATGTATGTTTGCGGCCCGACGGTTTATGATAATGCACATTTAGGACATGCCAGATGTTACATCACATGGGATGTTTTATATCGTTATTTGAAATTCAGAGGATATGATGTTACTTATTGCAGAAACGTAACGGATGTTGATGATAAAATCCTTAAAAAAGCCGAAAAAGAGCATAAAACTCCTCAAGAGGTTTCACAATACTGGTATAAACAATTTACAAAATCTATGGATAAATTGAACAATCTTCATCCTGACATTGAACCTTTTGCAACAAAAACAATCGGCGAAATGATTTCAATGATTAAAACCCTGATAGAAAAAGGTTATGCTTACGAATCAAACGGCGATGTTTATTTCAGAGTAAAGAAATTCGGCAAATACGGTTCATTGTCGGGACAGCCGATTGATAAACTTGAAGCAGGCGCAAGAATTGCCGTAGGCGAGCAGAAAGAAGATCCGCTTGATTTTGCACTCTGGAAAAAAGACGAAAAATTCGGTTACAATTCACCGTGGGGAGTCGGTCGTCCGGGGTGGCATATTGAATGCTCAGCAATGAACAGAAAATATTTGGGCAAAACCATTGATATTCACGCAGGCGGAGCGGATTTGATTTTCCCTCACCATGAAAACGAAATTGCACAATCCGAATGCGCAACCGGCTGTAAATTTGTAAATTACTGGCTGCACAACGGTTTTGTAACTATTGATCATGAAAAAATGTCAAAATCTTTAGGTAACTTTTTGACAATTGATGATATTTTGAAAAAATACGATGCAAATACCATAAGATTATTTATTCTAACAAACCATTACAGAATGCCTGTCGAATTTTCGCCCGAAGCTTTAAATTCCGCTCAAGCAGGAGCTAAAAGACTTACAAACGCAAAGCAAACTCCGATTGATGAAAGTCTTGATATTACAAAAACTCCCGAATATAAAGCTTTTTGCGAGGCAATGGACGAAGATTTAAACACATCAAAAGCGCTTGCCGTATTGTTTGATTTGACTACCCGAGCAAACAAAGGCGAAAAAGATGCTTATACAATTTTGTATAAACTCGGCACGGTTCTGGGGTTTAAGTTTGAAAAAGCTAAATTGTCCGGTGATGAATTAAAAAAAGCAGTTGAAACAGTTTCGCAAGCTCTGGGACAAGAATTTAGCACAATGGATGAAATCCTTGAATATCGTAAAAAAGCAAGAGCCGAAAAGAATTGGGAAGTCGCAGACAAAATCCGAGTTGCATTAGACAGTATCGGGATTGTTTTAAAAGACACCCCCGACGGCACAAAAATCGAACATAAATAAGTAAATTCGGTACGAAATTACGAACGCACCATACTTTTCTTGTATTCTTGCAAAGACAGAGAATTATGTCGTTTTGAGCAAAGCGAAAAACCGCCTGATTGCACATAAAGTGAGATTTCTCGGGCTAAAGTCATCACAATGACTGTTCCTGCGGAGATTTACCCGTCAATAATTCCGATAAGTTCATGCAAAACTTTATTGTAAGGAGTCGGAATATTGTAATGCTTGCCAAGCTCAATGACCGTTCCCGCAAAGATTTCGACCTCGGTTTTTCTGCCTGCTTCAACATCTTGTAGCATGGAAGTTTTGCCCTCGCTTATCATTGAATCAAAAGACGCGAAAGCCTCATCAATCATTGAATCCGTATTTTTAACCCCATGAGCTTTTGCAAGATTAACAACCTCTTGCATAACATCAGTTAAAAATTTGCGGCATTTTACGCTTTTTTGCATTTGTCCGAAATTCATTCGCAAAACGGCAGAAGTTTGGTTTGAACTTACATTGAGCATAAATTTCAGCCACATTGCTCTTTGAATATCATCAGGCGTTTTATATTTTATACCGACTTTGTCAAAAAACTTTTCTACAAGCACTTTGTCGTTTATATCGGTAACTTCGGGATTTAAGACTCCGAAAACAATAAATCCGGTACCGTCATGGGTAATAATATTACCTTTTCTCATTGCGCTGTGCCCGATAAAATATGAGTGCAGAATATGAGTTTGACCATATTTTTGGGCCATCATTTTTTCGCTTATAATCCCGTTTAAAAGCGAAATTATAATCGTATCATCTTTTACAAAATTCTCAATATTTTTAATAACATCATTTAAACCGTTAAATTTTGTGGCAATGATTATTAAATCCGCCTTAAAACTTTTATCATCAGGCAAGATATAATTTAAATCCAATCTTTTTCCGTTAAAAATTTTCGGATTTTTGATATATTTTTCATACCTGTTCTTATCAACCAAAACCCTCAAATTTTCGGGGCTGTATTCATTTATCTTATTTGCATAAATTGAGCCGACCGCCCCAATTCCGCATATCAATACATTATTTATTTCATTCATAACATTTTTTATATTAGCACTTATCTTTTTTATATTACGTTTTCTTTACATTTCCTTAATTTCAGGCAAATTTACCCTAAAAAAATACTTTATATATGCATAAGTGTGTAGTTAAAAATTTAGTGTGATTTTTTTAGTGGGAATAGCAGTTAATCCATGGCGGATTTTTGCAGATCCGTTAAGCAAAGTACAATTTAACAACAGAACAAATGTGGTCTTTAAAGGTGTCGGCGGTGATACTTTTCAGAGCACATCTGTTGGTCGTTTCTTTAACGAAAACTACATCAAAGCTGCCATAACTCAAAATCCCGAACTTAAACAACTTTTAAAAGATAACAGAATTTCCGTCAAACTGAATATGACAGAATTAGCCGACTTGAAACAAAATCATTGCAGCGATACCGCAGAAATTTCCGCACAAATATATAAAAATCTTCCCCGGGCATTAAAATCTCACGTAAACCTCAAAGACTTAAAAGACGGCGCAATGCTACATGACATCGGCAAAGTTCTGATTCCGGCAGAAATTTTGAATAAACATGGCAAATTGACCGAAGATGAATTTAAAATCATGCACCAACATTCCGAAATCGGTTATCAGATATTAAAAAATTCTGGTGTAAATGATGAAGTTTTAAGCCTTGTAAGATATCATCACGACAATATGCAAAAAGGCAATAACTTTGTCCCTGACGTAAATTTGCAAATCTTAAACCTTGCAGACAAATACTCTGCTTTGACAGAACAAAGAGTTTATAAAGACAAGCTCAGTCCTCAACAGGCTTTGACAATAATTTTTGGCGACGTAAAAAAAGGAAACGTTCACCCCATGCTTTATAATGCGCTTGTAAAATCCGTAAGCCCAGCATACACGGCAAAACAACCGCAGCTTAAAGTTTCTTAACATATATAAAAAATATGGCAATTTTTAACAACAAAAATTGTTTATATAAATGTAAGGGATATTAAAACAAAGTTACTTGGGAAAATCAAAAACAATAAGTTTGTAAAATATAAACAAACAGGGAAAAATTTATAGGGGAATAAAATTTAAATCAAATCATCCATCATAATCAATCTTCTTGGGTGCTGAATATTTTTCAGTACCTTTTTTATTGCCTGAAAAATAAAAACCGACATTTAATGCTTTCAAATTCTTTAATCAGGCGGTCATTTTATGTAGATTGTGGAAGTAAATTCAAAGTACCTGCCTGTTTTTTAATAATGAATATCAGCAAAAATATCGGTAAAAAAAAATAATAGAATAAAATATGTCTTTTTCATACTAAAGATACACTTTTTATAGAGATTATCTCCTTTCAGACTTCCCTTTCACTCACATATAAAAGGTAATAGAATTTATAAACAAATTCTATTACCCGCATGTACATATTTACCTTAACTATAATTTTCGTGCTATTATATAGGTAAGAGGGACAGCAACAAAAGGAGCCATTATGAATACCGTAACGGAAAAAAATAATGATTTTTCAATTCAGGAAAAAGCGGATATTAAAAGTGCTGCAAATACTATTAATTCGGAAATAGAAACTATTTGCCAGTTAAGGGACGGATTAGACCAAACTTTAACACAGGCTCTTAACCTGATGCAGCAGGCAAAAGGAAGAATTATTGTAACCGGTATGGGCAAATCAGGTCATATTGCAAGAAAGATAGCGGCATCTTTAGCCTCTACGGGAACTCCGTCATTTTTTGTTCACCCGGCAGAAGCAAGCCACGGCGACCTTGGCATGATAACCGAAGATGATGTTGTTATTGCAATATCAAACAGCGGAGAATCAAAAGAACTCGTAGACATTTTGAATTACTGCAAAAGATTCGGTATTCCTTTGATTGCGATTACCAAAAACCCTCAAAGTTCGCTCGGCAAAGCAGGCGACATCGTTTTGAAACTGCCTGATAACGGCGAAGCTTGCCCGCTTGGGCTTGCACCGACAAATTCCACAACCGCAACTTTGGTTCTGGGAGATGTTTTAACAACCTGTATGATTGAGAGAAAAGGGTTTACAAAAGCGGATTTCAACGACAGACACCCCGGAGGAAAACTCGGTTCTATTTTGCAAAGAGTTTCAGACCTTATGCATACAGGCGAAGAAATGCCGCTGCTTGAAGAACACGCAGGTATGCAATCCGTTCTTTTAGAAATGACATCAAAACGCCTCGGATGTGTCGGGTTTGTAAATTCAAACGGCGATTTGACTGGAATTTTAACAGACGGCGACTTGCGCAGATGCTTGACCCCCGATGTTCTTGAAAAAACAGCCATAGAACTTATGACAAAAAATCCTAAGACTGTAACCAAAGACACCATCGCATCAGAAGCCATGAAAATTATGCACGATAAGAAAATTACCAATCTGTTTGTTATTGAGGATAAAAAACCAATCGGAGTAATTCACATCCACGATTTGTTAAATCATGGTGTTGTTTAATTATTTTTTTAATAAAAAGAAACAGGCAAAATATGGATATTTTTGACAGGCTCGCAAAATCAAAATTCAGATCAAGATTTAAACTCAGAGCAAAAGAATTTGCATATATTGAAGAAAAGGGATTAGATAAAATTCAATCTCACGCCCGTGATTTCATAAGGGACAGGGTAGCCCCCGCAGAGCCTAAAAATGACGGCAAACAAACGCCAATGAGAGGACATCCCGTTTTTATAGCCCAACACGCAACAGCAACCTGCTGCAGAGGGTGCATTGAAAAATGGCACAGATTTCCCAAAGGAGTTGAACTGACACAACAACAGCAGGATTACCTTGTTTCAATCATTATGGAATGGATAAGACGACAAATATCACAAAACAGCAAGGTTTCTTAACCGTTTGTAAAGAATTTCGCCCCAAAAAGCGTGTTTGTGTTATACTTTAATCAAGAGAACTGACTTTGGAGGATATGTAGTTGGCTAATCAACAGAATATGTTTGGGGACGGAAAAATAATCCCTGTTAATATAAAAGAAGAAATGAAACGTTCGTACATCGATTATGCAATGAGTGTAATCGTCGGTCGTGCGCTACCTGACGTTAGAGATGGTTTAAAACCCGTTCACAGAAGAATTTTATATGCTATGAACGAACTCGGAATGACTCCTGACAAACCGTTTAGAAAATGCGCCAGAATCGTCGGTGAAGTTTTAGGTAAATATCACCCGCACGGCGACAGTTCCGTATATGAAGCACTTGTACGTATGGCTCAAGACTTTTCAACCAGATACCTTATGGTTGACGGACACGGGAACTTCGGTTCTGTTGACGGCGACGGTGCAGCCGCAATGAGGTACACCGAAGCCAGAATGCACAAGATTACCCAATCAATGCTTGCTGATATTGATTGCGAAACTGTAGAATTTCAACCGAACTTCGACGGTTCATTACAAGAACCTACCGTTCTTCCCGTCAGACTTCCGATGTTGTTATTAAACGGCGTATCAGGTATTGCTGTAGGTATGGCAACAAATATTCCGCCTCACAACCTTTGCGAAGTAGTAGACGGAACTATTGCCTTGATTGACAACCCTAATATCACTATTCCAGAACTTATGGAATACATAAAAGGACCTGACTTCCCGACAGCAGCAACAATTGTCGGAATAGACAGTATCAAACAGGCTTACGAAACAGGCAGAGGCTCAATTACAATGTCTGCCGTTTCCGGATTTGAAGAAATTTCGGGCGGTGCAGGACGTCAAACAAGAACCGCAATCGTTGTAACAGAAATTCCTTATCAGGTAAATAAAGCACAGCTTATTGAAAAAATTGCCGATTTGGTAAAAGAACAAAGAATTACGGGAATCTCCGATATTCGTGATGAATCAGACCGAGACGGTATGAGAATTGTTATCGAGCTTAAACGAGATGCAAAACCCGATGTAGTCAGAAATAATTTGTATAAATACACCCAGTTGGAAACGACTTTCGGGGTTAATATGGTTGCTTTATGCGGTCAACAACCCAGATTGATGAATTTATACGAAGTATTAAACGAATTTGTCGAACACAGAATTGAAATCGTAACAAGAAGAACTATCTTCTTCCTGAAAAAAGCAAAAGTCAGAGCGCACATCTTGGCAGGTTTGATTATTGCACTCGGTTCAATTGATGAAGTTATCGATCTTATCAAAAAATCCAAAACAACAGATATTGCACGTGAAGGATTGATGAACAAATTCGGCCTTGATGTTGATCAGGCAAATGCAATTCTTGAAATGCAATTGAGAAGATTGACAGGATTGGAACAAGACAAGGTTAAAGCCGAATACGACGAACTGTTAAAGAAAATTGAAGAATACGAATCAATTCTTGCAAGCAGACAAAAGATTTTAGACATTATCAAAAAAGAATTACTTGAAGATAAAGCTAAATACGGCGACGACAGAAAAACTCAAATTATCCCCGAACGTGGAGAAATGACGATTGAAGATTTGACTCCGAATACTCCGATGGCTGTATTTATTACGCATCAGGGATATTTGAAACGTATTCCGCTGGATACATTCGAAAGACAAAACAGAGCCACCAGAGGCAAATCAGGCATCAAAACAAAAGAAGATGATGATATTCAGCATTTCTTCACCGCAATGATGCATGACAAAGTATTGTTCTTCTCATCAAAAGGAACCGTATACAGCTTGAATGTATATGACTTCCCTGAAGGCGGACGTCAATCAAAAGGATTACCTATAATTAACGTCCTTCCTATTGATCAGGATGAAAGAATAACGGCAGTTGTACCTGTGAGCGAATTTTCACATGATTCAAATCTCATAATGTTAACTAAAAAAGGCAACATTAAGAGAATTGAACTTGATAACTTCGCAAATATCAGAAGAAACGGTATCATTGCAATAGGACTTGATGAATGCGACAGCTTGAACTGGGTTAAACTTGCTAATTCTCATGACGAAATCATTATCGGTACTTCATGCGGCATGGCAATCAGATTTTCTATTGATGATTTAAGACCGTTAGGCAGAAGCGCAAAAGGCGTTATTTCAATGAAGTTAAGAACAGGCGATGAAATTGTCGGCTGCGACATTGTACCGCAAGATTACGATGCGGATTTGCTCGTAGTAACATCTGACGGTTACGGCAAACGTACAAAATTGTCTGAGTTTAGAACTCAAAACAGAGGCGGAATAGGATTAATTGCAACGAAATTCAAAACTTCATCATCAAAACTTGTAGCTCTTACTATTGTAAAAGAAGATGAAGATATCATGCTTGTAACCGCAAACGGCGTTGTAACAAGAATAAACGCAGGTTCAATTTCACAGCAGGGCAGACCCGCAACGGGTGTTAAGGCTCAAAACCTTAATGATGGAGATTACGTAGTATCGGTAAATAAAATTATCACTCCCGATACGAGCGATTCTGCACTAAAGACTGCGGCAAAAGAAGATGCCGGGGATAATCAAACCCAGCAAACGAGCCTTTTAGATACTCCCGAATCAAAAGACGAAAACTAAAATTTAACAAATCATAATTGAATTGTTAAGCAAATTCCATAAAAAGATATAGTTAGTATATATTAACTATATCTTTTTTATTGAGGATACACACAGATTTAAGAATTGTTAACAACATTTAAACAATAAAGGCAATTTTTGAAAACAAAAATACTTTATATAAGAGTAAGGGAAATGAAAAATTTCTAAAGGGAAAATAAAGATAATAAATTAAATTAAATCAAAAATATGTGAACAGGATTTAAGTTAAAACAAGTTTTTTATACTCTCTCTCTTAATATCCTCGTGTTTATTTAATGTTGCCACTTCTTTAAATGGCAACTTTTTTTTGCTATATGAGGGTATATGAGCCGCTTTATCACTGTTTTATCTTTCACTTTTCAAAGATTTCGTGTAAATTTCGTGCAGCAAATCATCACACTTTTACCACACTTGCTTAGGGTATTATATAATTTTGAAATTTCAACTTGCATTTTTGCGGGATATCTATTGCAATAATTGCGGATAATTAATTTATATTTTTGCGAGGTTCTATGTATAAAAGATGGCAGGAAAATGGTATTAAATCAGCTTTAAACACCAGAAGAGTTGTCATTTTATCAGGTTCAAGACAATGCGGCAAAACTACAACTTCAAAAGCCATGACTGATAGGCAATCTGTTTACAGAACATTAGATGATTACATGCTGTTACAGGCAGCACAAAACGATCCTCAAGGATTTATAAAATTATCAAAAGGAACTATGATTATAGATGAAGTTCAACGTGTACCTGAGCTCATTACCGCAATCAAAAAGGCGGTTGATGAAAACACAAGATATGGGCAATATTTGATTACAGGTTCCGTCAATATTCAAACATTGCCGACAGTCAGAGAATCCCTTGCAGGCAGAGTAAAAAAAATCAGGTTAAGACCTTTAACTCAAGGAGAGATATTAAAGAAATCTCCTAAATTTCTACAAAGATTAAAAAAACAAAATTTTATAAATAACAACAGCTATGACAAAGAAAAAATATCTGAAATGATATTTAAAGGCGGATTTCCTGAACCAATGCAAATGAAATCTGCACAAATGAGAAAATCATGGTACAAAGATTATATTGAAACTATTATTGAATATGATTTGCATAACATATCAAACATCAGACGACAAGATAGTTTAAAAGAACTTATCAAAATCATAGCATCTTTTTCTTCTAAGTTTATAGATAAGTCAAAGATTACAGCATCACTCGGAATTGCAAATCAGACTTTAGACAGCTATTTGGGAGTTTTAGAAAATACCTATCTGGTAGACAAATTATCTCCGTGGTTAAAAACCGATTGCGAAAGAGTAAATAAGCAAAGCAAGTATTTTATGACTGATACAGGGTTTATGGCATCTTTATTAAATTGGAAAGCAGATGATATGCTATTGAATGCCGATAAATCAGGTAAAATTTTTAAAACTTTCGTATATAACGAACTCATCGCTCAAATTGAATTAAAAGATGATGAATATGAATTATATCATTATCGGGATAGAGAAAGGCGAGAAATAGATTTTATTATTCAAGATGAGAATAACAACATATATGGAATTGAAGTAAAAGCAGGTTCTTCTGTTACCAAAGACCGGTTTAAACATTTAACGTGGTTTAAGAATAATCTTGCAAAAAATAAGAACTTTTCGGGCATTGTTTTATACACGGGAGAACAAGTTGTTCCGTTCGGGAATAATCTGCTTGCTGTTCCTATGAATAACTTGTGGGACTAAGACAACACACATGTAAAATAGAAAAGGTCTTAAGTTTAGTTACATGTGTCTATAAAATTTTTCAGGACAATAGCATGGTTGATGGTCGGGGATTTTGCGGCATACAAAAGAGTTACGTTTTTGTCTTTTAAAAAGTCTTTTATTCTGTCAACACCCTCTTTTTTATCCTGCAATTCTTCTTTATATTTTTCGCTGAACACTTTAAACTTTTCGGGCTCATGGTTAAACCATTTACGCAATTCGGGACTTGGGGAGATTTCTTTAAACCAGTAGTCAAGATGAGCTCTTTCTTTTGTCATGCCTCTTGCCCACAATCTGTCCACAAAAATTCTTACACCGTCATCTTCACACGGCTGCTCATAAATTCGTTTAATTTTTAAAATACCCATATTTTCCCTGCCTTGTCTCACATATTATAGCACAAGTTTAAAAGCGTTACTTTTTAGAGAAAATCATTATATTTTATGATATAATTTTCAGTATCAGAAAGGCAATAATATGGGTGATGAGGACAAGCAATTTGATGCCACTCCCCGAAAGCTTGAGCAGGCAAGAAAAGAAGGGCAGGTTGTGAAGTCTAAGGACTTTTCAACGGCTGTTTCTTTGCTTGTTTTGTTTTCCGTAATTTTTGGTCTTGCCCCGTTTATATGGAAAGAAATCGTTCAGGTTTTTACGCTTTTATACGAACAAATTCCGAATGCACACCTTGAAAAGATAGGATACATGTATATTGCGCTTGTTGCAACTAAAGGCATGGTTTTGATTATAGGTCCTATTCTTGCAATAGCATGGCTTGTTGCGGTGCTTGCGGATTTTATTCAGGTCGGACCGTTGGTTGCGGTTGCGCCGTTGATGCCCAAACTTGATAAACTTAACCCGACCAAATATTTTAAAAATATTATGTCAATTAAAACCCTTTTTGAACTGTTTAAAAACATAGTAAAAGTTGCCGTCTTGGGCTATATCGGCTGGATGGTTTATAAAGAACACATTGAATCAATCTTAATGCTTGCCGCAGTAGATAACAATTTTGCCGTAATGATTGAGTTCGGAAAAATTATGACAGAATTTATTTTCAAAGCATGTATTGCCTTTTTAATTATTTCCGCAGCTGATTACGGGGTTACAAAATGGAAATTTTTAAAAGACCAGAAAATGTCATTTAAAGAAATAAAAGATGAATACAAAAACTCTGAAGGCGATCCCAACGTAAAAGCCGCACTCAGACAGCGCCGTATGCAAATGCTTCAGCAGGGCGCAATGGATGCCGTTCCGACAGCGGATTTTGTTGTTACAAACCCAACGCATGTTGCATGCGCTCTTAAATATGTAGCCGAAGAAATGGATTCGCCCATGCTTATTGCAAAAGGAACAGAGCTTATCGCCAAAAAGATTATAAAGATTGCGGAAGAAAACAGCGTTCCCGTAATAGAAAACCCGCCTGTTGCAAGGGCGTTATTCAGAATGGTCGATATCAACCATCCGATTCCGCCCGAACTTTATAAAGCCGTCGCTGAAATTCTGATGTTTGTTTATAAAATGAAAAGAAACAGACAAAGATAAAAATTTTTATAATTAATCGGTATTATTGAAAATTTTATAAATTATTGTAAAATAAAGATATAGGAAAAACCGACAAAAGAAAGAAGAGCAAAATGAAAAAAGAATTAATATTTTTAGGACCGCCCGCATGCGGAAAAGGTACTCAAACAACAAGACTTGCAAAACACTTCGGATTACCGCATATTGATACAGGTTCGCTTTTGAGAGCCGAGATTGCCAACGGTACCGAAAAAGGTAAAATTGCAAAATCATATATAGACAAAGGAAATCTTGTACCCGTCGAACTTGTCGGTTCTATTATCAAAGACAGATTGAGCCGAGACGATTGCAAAAACGGTTATATCCTGGACGGTTATCCAAGAAGTCTTGAGCAGGCGGAAATGCTTATCAATATTAACAAAGAAATCGACAAAGATAATGATGCGGATTTCAGAGCAATATATTTTGATATAGATCCTGATATTTTAATTTCAAGAATAGTAAATCGCCGTTCATGCTCAAATTGCGGTGAAATTTACAACCTCAAATATAAACCGCCCAAAGTTGAGGGCAAATGCGACATTTGTTCAAGTCCTTTAACCCAAAGGAAAGATGACAACGAAGAAACCGCAAAAGCAAGATTTGAAACATACTATAGAGAAACTCACCCGCTGTTTGATTATTACAACGATAAGAAAGTTTTAAAATCGATTGATGCAAGCGGTTCGATTGATGAAGTTTGGGAAAGATTGTTAAAAGCGGTTGAGGATTAATAATAATGACAGAAAAACCCGAAATGCTTGAAAAAATTGATGTTCACCTGACAGATCATTGCAACCTGAACTGTCAGGGCTGCACACATTTTTCGCCGTTGGCGCAAGAATTTTATCTGGATTTGCAAGATTTTAAAAATGACATAGGACGTCTTGCGGCTTTGACAGGGGCAAAACTCGGACAAATGTTTTTACTTGGCGGAGAACCTTTGCTGCACCCGCAGCTTATGCAGTTTTTCCAGATTGCGAGGGAATTTTTCCCAAATACACAAATAATTATAATCACAAACGGAATTTTGTTGCCCGAACAGCCTGATGAATTTTGGCTTGCATGCAAAAAATCAAACATAAGAATTTGGGTTTCATTGTACAGATTAAAAATCGATTATGAAACAATTGATGCAAGAGCAAAGCAATTCGGCGTATTTTGCGGCTATACGGGAACAAGAACAAACGAAGAACATAAAAAAGACTGGGGATCTTGGAAACTTGATAAAGACGGTCAGCAATACTGGGCGGATGCTTTTACATATTGTAAGGTAAAAAATTGCGTTACCTTGAAAAAAGGTAAATTATATACATGCCCGACGATTGCCCATATTGAACATTTGAACAAATATTTCGGATTGAATTTTGAAGTAACGCCTTATGATTATATTGATATTTACAAAATTCGAAATCATCAGGCAATACTTGATACAATGGTTAAACCCGTACCGTTCTGCCGTTATTGTAAAACAAGAAGTTTTGAAAAATGCGTTTGGGCACCGACCAAAAGAGATGTATCCGAATGGGTTTCATAATTTTTTTTATAAATTGTGCTTGATATAATTGTGCGCATCAATTACATCATCTGCACTTATCGGATCAGGCCCGTCAATTGCGACCATCGGGGAATGTTTTTTGTGATGCTTGTTATAGCGTAAAACTATATCGCCAAAATCTTTGCCGCATTTTTTGCACGACAGATTACAGATATAAATATTTTTAATCTTTTGTTTCACGATTAGAGAGTCTGCCGAAAAATCATTCCTGCACCTTGAACAACATAGGTTTGAGAACATTTTTTCTATATCACGTGCATTAAAATCATTCATACTTATATTTTATATGAATTTTTGTAAATTCATCAATATTTTATTAAATTAATTGTTATTTTTCTTAAAATTTGGGATTAATATTAATGGAAGATGTGAAAGCATATTCCAACGGATGGCACAGAAGATGACAAAGGAGGTTATCGTATGGCTATCAACTTAATCCTATTTGGTTTCATCGTTTATACTGCATTAGTTGTTGTCCCGAGCATTTGGGAAGAATTAACGGCAGAACATTAAACCAAAGAAAAAATTTAAAACTGCATTAAGAGTTTTGAGTGGTGTGAGAAAAATTTAGTGTGATGAGTACATTTAAAAAATAATGTACAGGATTTTTACGTGCAAAAATCACATGGCAATTTTGTCAACATACACAACTTATTTTTTGCGGAAGTCGAAATTTTTCAAGAAAGAATTTTTCAATTTCGCTAAAAAGTAAGGTACTTTTGTTTGCAATTTTTAACTATGCCGCATTTACGATTGGAAAAATCTCCACAAATGAACGCCTCAGAGGAGTAAACTGTTATTTTTTACTTTTAATATGAGATTATGTGTCTTATTATGGACTTGCCGCAGGATATGTGCTATAATTCTGACAAACAGGAGGGTTATAAAATGGCAAGACTAATCAGACCTACATGGGCAATCAGATGCGTTCAATCAGGATGTAAATGTTTATTTGAAGTTGCACAGGTTGAAGACGGAAAACAGCAGGAAGTTGTATGCCCTAAATGCGGTGAACACTACGTTTATCCGATTAAAGACGACGAAGATCATCAATAGAAAAATGTATTTAAGTAAGTCGGGCTTTTTAGCCCGACAAATTTTTTGCGTTGGATTTTTCCGACCTGCAATACTAAAAACTTTGTATCCCTCACGCACATGGTGCGAGGGATATATTTTTTTATTATCTTTTCTCCTTTAAAAATCAGATGATTACGAATTATTAAGAAGATTTTGCAAGCTATGATTGCCTAAAAGGCAAGTATATTCATATTTTGTATATTTTTTTTAAATAAATATATCCTAAAAAATAATTTATTATATAATACTTTCATAAGGAATATGGAAATTTATCGCAATGGCGAAGATTAATATACTACAATGGTTATATAAGCATTCACCTGTCAATTTTTACAGCATTACGGATGACGGGGAAACGATAATTAAATCTATCAACAACACATTCGGCGGATACAAGTTAAACAAGGTTTTAGAAGCCGATGAAATCAATCATTTGCGCCGTATCATTAAGCATTTTAAGAGATTTTCGGCAATTGCGCTGCTTTTATTTTATATTTTTGTAATTTACGGTTTCGTATTTCCTTATTATCAGTTATTTAGAAAATGTTCGGTAAAAATTATTGCCATTGTTATCGTTATATTATTCACCTGGGCTATACTTTCGGTTATTTCCAAGATTTTTGAATGCTATTTGAAAAAAAATTACGGGGACTTTAAAAAAACTCATTTCCCGTCATCAAATTTTATTGAAAATCAATCTTATAACGATTTCAAAAAAGAATTGGTTAAAATATTTATACTGTTGGTTGTTGTTGCGGGAATTTGTATCGGAATAGGCTCCCCGAGCGAAAAAGCGTACAAGCTTATCGGCAATGAGCAGTATGATAAAGTCGTTAAATTCACAACGATATGGGCAAAAGTTCTGCCTATTGATTCGCAATGCTACTCTCTGAGAGCTTATGCAGAATTCTATACGGGCGACTATAAAGGCGCAATAAGAGATTATGACAGGGCTTATAAATTAAAAACCGATGAATACAAATCGATGAGCTTTGATAATAAAATTTATATTAAATACTATTTGAAAGAATACAAAAGCGCCATAAAAGATTTTGATAACGAAATTAAAAATACGCAAAATGACGATGAAAAAGATTCTTTATTGTGGGATAAAGCGCAATTCTTGTACAATGTGGGATATTATAAAGATGCGCTGAAACTTTATAACGAACTTATTGAAAAATCTTCGCAAGACAGAATTTATTTAATGGAAAACCGTCTGTATTTTGAAAGAGCACAGCTTTATAAAAAACTCGGAAAAGAAAAAGAAGCACAGGAAGATTTAAACAAAGCTCAAGACTTAAATCTTGATGTTGAATTTCAAAACCCAATCCCCGAACCTACATTGTTGCTTGATGAAATGTAGACACAGTTCTATAGGCAGATAAGTGATTATCATTTTTTTAATGTAAACAAATGATGATTTCTTAAAATAAATAATTATAATATGGGTATGAAAAAGTGCGGTTTAATATTTGCAATATTTTTTGTACTGTTGTGCTCTAATATCACCTGTTACGGGAAAGATAAACTCCCCGTTGACGGCAAGGGATATGTCGGGTCATTGCCCGAATTGACAAGAGATTATGCGTCTAACCCCGAGGCAACCGAAAAAACTTCATCTGAAGTAAAACCTATTCCGTCAAAGGATTTTAATTCAGAAGGCGAAATTAAACCTGCGCCGATTGAAGATCCGTCATTTATAAATATTATTTTAAAAACCGACAAAACAAGCAAATATGTAAACGATTTGAACGAATTTATTCCGACACTTGAAGAAATTTACGATATAATTGATGACAATCAAAATGTCCAAATTTTTAATGCAAAAGTATATTATTTCAATAAAAGCGTTGAATATTTCAGAGATAAATATGCAAACAGACCCGAGGCAGAATTTGTGTCTTACAAAAGGCTTATGGAATTGAGTGCTCATACAAAAACCGTTGCCACCCTAAGATCCGAAGCCGAAAAATATAACCCGTATCTTTCGTATAGCGGGGAAGGGTATATATACAATCCGAATAATATCAGAGAACAGCTCGGGTACTTGAAAACAGAGATTAGACAGACCATTTTGCTTTTAAGAGAATCTAATTAAAAATTTCTGCAAATATAATTTGCCTAAAATATTTGTTTAGATTAAAATTCATTTATGTGGTCAGGAACAGTTCAATTTTTAAAAAAGCAATATAACAGAATAAAGATATTAGACAGATACCTTTTAAAACAAATCATAGTAATGTTTTTAATGGGTGTATTTGTCTTTTCTACAATCATATTCGCATCAGACACATTCATCACTTTAATTAAGCAGATGTCGCAATTCGGCGTGCCGTTTAAAATCGCATTAATCATGATACTTTTGAACTTCCCGACAGCAATTGTCTTATCCATCCCGATGGGTGTACTTTTAGCAACGGTAATGGTTTTGAACAGATTGAGTTTATCTTCCGAAATTACCGTAATGAGATCATGCGGAATCGGGATTAACAGAATAGCAAAACCGATATTTATTTTTGCCGTAATCATGGCGATTTCAACATTTGTCATTAATGAAAGTGTTGCACCTATTATGACAAAAACTTCAAAAGATTTGGCTCTGTGGTCTTTGGGACAGAAAAATATTCCTGACGGAAAAGAAAATTTCGTATTCAAAGAACTCGGCGACGGTGCATATTTAAAACGTTTATTCTATGTAGGTTACAGCAAACATAAAACACTTTATAACGTAACGGTTCTTGATAATTCAAAAGTCGGGACTATACAGGTTTTGCAGGCAAGAGAGGGTAAGACCACCCCGGGAGGTTGGATTTTTGATAAAGGCGCAATCTATACGATAGACAGCGACGGACAGATTTTGAATACAACATTGTTTGATACTTCAAACGTTAAATTCGGTATTGATTTGTCGGCAGAACTTGACAAAAATCTGGCAAGAGAGATGAATTTTGTCAATTTGGCTAAATTTATTAAAAGCCCCGATGTACCTGAAGATCAAAAAAACGGTTACATAGTACAGCTGTTTGATAAACTTGCACTACCCGTAGCAACTATCGTATTTGTTTTGTTAGGTGTTCCGCTGGCGATTACTCCGCCGAGAATAAGATATAACCGGGGATTTTTATTTACGATTTTGATAATCTTTGCATTTTACGTGTTAAGAGCACTTGCGGTGTCATTCGGCAACGCAGGAACAATTAATCCGTATCTTGCTGCATGGCTGCCCGATATTATCCTTGCATTGCTCGGGGCATGGTTGTATTACAAAAAAGTCTACACAATAGAATAATTAAGGACTTTTTAAATATATTTGCATTCACCGATTCCGACGGATTTTTGTTCGCCGAAATTTGAATCGTCATATTCAATATATGATGAAGAAGTGTATTTCATCTGCTTTCTGTCGATTTGCGCCTGAATTCTGATAATTGAATTATCTGTCAGGGTTTCATCGTTGAAAGTTATTTTTTCATCATCATAGGCGGTTAAATTATTTATAAAATTCTTTTGCAGATAGAGAAGTTTATTTTCATCGTCAAGCCTGAAAATTCTGAAATATCCGGTTACGGCAATTTCTTTATCATTTGCGTCAAAAGTTGTTTCAACGATATCGCATCGCATGGTTTTCATCTTGTCAAACTCGGGGTAATACTGATTTGCCGCCGCATATGGTGCTAAATTGCAAATAATAATAAGTGCGGATAATAATTTTTTCATACGTTTATATTAACATAAAACAAACGAGATTTTACAAAATTTAACACTTTAACAAAGATACATCTTGCAAAAAACTATTTTTAAGTTAATATAGTAAATGTTAACGATTTAAACTGGAAAAGGAATATAATTATGGCAAAATGTTGTGAAATATGCGGAAAAGCTCCCAGAAAATCTGCCGGCAGATCTTTCTCAATGAAACAAAATATTCGTACGCAAGAACCTAACTTGCAGTCTGTAAAAGCTGTTGTAAACGGTTCAACTAAAAGAATAAGAGTTTGTACATCTTGCATCAAAGCAGGTAAAGTACAAAAAGCTTAATTAAGCTTTTCAACATAAAAAAAGAACACTAAAAAAGAAACTTTTAATAGAAAGTTTCTTTTTTTTTGCGTATAATACTCATTTTATTAAAAAAGTTATATATATTGCCTGATTGACGGACTATGATATTATTAGACTAAAGGGAGTGTTTGAGATGAAAAAAGAGTGGATTTTGAAACAAACTACCGAACATTGCGGCAAATCACTTGTCGAAACTTTACTAAATTCCAGAGGAATAACAAAAGAGGAAGATGTCAAAGATTTTTTAAATCCGCTTGAGATGAAATTGACTTCCCCGCAGGCTTTTACCGATATGCCGAAAGTTGTCGAAAGATTGTCAAAAGCGATTGATAATAATGAACAAATTGTCATTTACGGCGATTTTGATGCTGACGGTGTAACCTCAACTTCTGTTTTATATAAAACTTTCAAATATCTCGGCGCAAAGGTTGATTACCGTATCCCCAACAGAGAAACTCAAGGACACGGACTAAATACGACATTATTAATAAATATCATGACAACCTTAAAACCAAAAGTTCTTATAACGGTTGATTGCGGGATATCTGACGTTGAACAGGTTAAATTTGTCAACAGCTTTAAACAAATGGATATAATTATAACAGATCACCACGAGGCGCCCGAAATTTTGCCTAAAGCTTATGCAATAATAAATCCCAAAGCTCCGAATGCTTTATCAGATACCTTAACCACAAAACAAATAGAATATTTGACATATCTTGCAGGCTGCGGGGTTGCATTCAAAGTTGCCCAAGGTTTGCTTAATCATTATCAAAAAACGGCTTTTATAAACGAAATTCTTCCGTTTGTTGCCGTCGGAACGATTGCCGATATTGTTCCGCTGCTCGGAGAGAACAGAAAACTTATTACAAAAGGGCTTGATTTAATCTCGCAGGGGAAACATGAGGGGTTAAAATTACTTCTTGAAAGTGCTCATTATGATATAACAAAAGGGGTAACTTCCGAAAATATTGCTTTCGGTATTGCGCCGAGAATCAATGCATCAGGCAGACTTGATACGGTTGAATCCGCAATCAAAATTCTTGTATCCGATAATGTTTCTGAAATAAAAGTTGCCATAGAAAATCTCAACGAATTAAACAGCGTAAGGCAAAAGCTTTGTGATGAAACCTTTAAACAAGCCGATGAAATGTATAAAAAAGAAGGCGGTAAAAATCCCGCAATTATTTTATATGATGAAAACTGGAATGTCGGAATTATCGGGATTGTAGCGTCAAAATTCGTTGAAAAATATTATAAACCCGCATTTTTGATGACTAAAAAAGACGGGATTTTTAAGTGCTCGGCAAGAAGTATCAAAGGGGTACACTTGTATGATATTATGAGCGAAAATTCTGAACTTTTTGAGGGCTTTGGCGGGCATGAATTGGCAGGCGGATTTAGTTTTGACAGTTCGAAATATTCGTTTGAAACCGTGAAAAAAGCTTTGAATGAAAGTGTTAGCGCTTATGTTTCGGGGCAGGATTTAAAACCGTTTATTGATATTGATTTAAAACTCAATGCACAGGATATAACACTTGATTTGGTTGAACACCTATCCGAACTTGAACCTTTCGGACAGGGAAATCCGAGCCCTATATTTGAAACGGATAATTTTACCGTACTTGATAAAAAATTGATGGGCAGCGGGAATAAGCACTTGAAGTTGACCGTTGCAAAAGACGGATATTCGTTCCCCGCAATATGGTGGAGCAAAGGTGATGTAAGTTTAAACAAAGGCGACAAGCTCGATTTGGCATTTCACCCGCAGAAAAACGAATTTAACGGCAGCGTAAGTGTTCAGCTTATAGCAGATGACATTCATTCGGATAAATTAAAAGATGAAGATGCCGTCGGTACAGCAAGGTATAAAATCTACGATTACAGGCAAAAAACGGGATTTTTGAATAACGTAAACGATTATTTAAAAAATACGAAATTGAAAATAAAAGTTTTTGCCGAATGTAAGTCGGTTGTAGATTCTTTGTTGCCTTATAATGCGATAAGTTCAAGAATTTTCACAAGAAATAATGTTGAAAAATGCGACTACGTAATGTTTTTTGACTATCCCGCAGACAGAAAAACATTTGATATGATATTGAATACGGCAGAACCCGTCGGGTTGCATTTTATGAATTTTGAACCCAAAATCTATGATGAAACCTCGCTTTTAAAAACTTTTGCAGGAATGATAAAATTTGCACAGCATAATAATAACGGCAAAATTGAATTTATCAGATGTGCAAGCTTTTTGGGCAAATCTGTTGAAGTCGTAAAAAATCTGCTTGAATTGTTTAATAAATACGGTTTGCTTGACATTACGGACAGACGGGATAATTTTTATATAATTAAGAACTTTGAAAATACGGATATTTCGTCCTTGCTTCATTCGCAAGAGTACGAAGATGTTTATGCCATGGCATCAGATTGCGACATGTTCCGCAAGAGTCTGCTTGAAGATGATTTGGAACAGGTTGTGTACGGAAATGTATAAGATAGTAAGGTGCGTTCACACCAATGAAAAATACCTTGTCTGACAACGGATTTTTCATATTTCTTAATATTTGCTTAAAAATTTGTCTTTTGGTAAAACATAAATATAATACATGTTATCTGAGATTTATGGAGATGTGGATAAGTATGAATAAGAAGAAAATAATTGTTAATTTACTGTTATTACCCGCTTTGTTTTTAAATTTTGCCGTATGCGCCCCCGTATTTGCAGCAGACGAGGAACAGGCACAGTCTAAAGACATTACAAGCGAGATTGTTCCCAAGCAGTATCCTGACAAATACACTCCGCTTTATATCAAGCAAATTGCGCCGAGTTATAAAAAAGTAGGAAGTGATGAAATTTTTTATGTGGCATTGGATATGCTCAAAGATACAACAGGCATGTTCTCAAGAAACGCTATTTTAGGAAACAACTTATCTCAAAAACCTGTCAGAATTGAATTTAAAAACCTCGGAGAAATCAACCCCGAATATGCAACCTTTGATGCTTTAGGTTGGAAGAAAGGCAAAAAACTCTATATCTATATAAGCAACCGCCACAAAGATGCTCCCGCAGGTTCGATTGCGGCATTGTTATCGCATGAAGCGCTGCATCAGGACGAGTTTAATTCTCTTGCCGAAGAAACTTATGCATGGACTATGGAAGCTGTTGTATGGGATGAAATTTTGAAACTTTATCCAAAAAGTAATGACACAAGTTCGGCTCTTGTGCGCAGAGAAAATACTTTAAAAAAATTGCTTGAAAAAGGCAACTACACAAATAAATATATTAAAAAATCCGTTATGCAAAACCCCGGATATAAAGGTTTGCCTTCATATTCTCCCGGATTTGAAGATTTGTAATAAAAAAAATAAACACATATTTTACGCAAAAAGTATATTGATTATACAAATTTATTGTTGTTAAATTATTGTATAATGAAGCGAAGAATTACCGTTTTAATTACATTAGTGATAGTTTGTGCGGGCATATACGGTTTGCGGCAAATTTATGTCGAAAACAGCAACCCCGTTTTTAATGACAATGCCCAAACGGTCAATACTCATAACGTATCGCCGCAAAAACTTTTTGATAAAAATTGGCATGTAATAAAAAACGAATACTATGATTCAAGCTTCAACGATCAGCATTGGAACAGGTGGAAAGAGCATTATCAGAACAAAATCAAAACGGCAGATGATGCTAAGGTCGCAACAGATACCATGCTTGCAAGCTTGAACGATCCGTATTCAAGATTTATGTCTAAAGAAGAATTTGCAAAACAAAACAATTCGATTTCGTCTAAAATTTCGGGTATCGGCGTGAGCATAATAAATGATTCGGGCAAAATCAGAATAATTAATGTTATAGACCAAGCACCCGCTCAATTCGCAGGACTAAAAAGCGGGGATATAATAACTGCCGTTGACGGGAAAAAAGTCAGCGGATTATCGCTTGCAGAAGTTTCTAATCTGGTAAAAGGGTTGCCAAATACCATCGTTACAATTGAAATTCAGCGCAGGACTGAAAAAATCGAAAAAAAGATTATAAGAAAAGAAATAACGATTAAAACCGTAAAAAGTACGAACTATAAAGATATCGGCTATATTCAGATATCGAGTTTTATAAGTTCTTCTACCCCGAACGAATTTTTGGAGGCTTTAGAAAATACGATTAATACAAAAGGTCTGATAATTGATTTGAGAGGCAATTCGGGCGGGCTGTTATCAAATGCGGTGTTTATTGCGAACCTGTTTATAAATAAAGGCAGGCTTGTAAGTATTGTCGGACGTAACGGCTACAGGCATGATATTGATGCACAGAGAACAGATGTAAATATAAACAAACCCATAGTAATTCTTGTCGATGAAACAAGCGCAAGTGCAAGCGAGATACTGTCAGGTGCATTGAAAGATTACCACAAAGCAAAACTTGTTGGCACAAGAACATTCGGCAAAGGTATGGTGCAAAAAATAATTCCGATGCCGAACGAAACAGGCTTGAATTTAACCATAGCCAAATATTTAACTCCCGCAGGACATGACATCAATAAAAAAGGAATTTCTCCTGATGTTGAAATAACGCTTACAAAAAATGATTTGGACACAAAAACCGATTCTCAGCTTGAATTTGCAAAGAATATGCTGCATACGATTCTTGCTAAAGGTAAGTAAGATTTTAACCATAATATATTTGACATCGTTGTATGTGTCTTGTATATTATAGATACATATTAAGGAGACATGGCCAAGTGGTAAGGCAGAAGCCTGCAAAGCTTTTATCCCCGGTTCAAATCCGGGTGTCTCCTTTTTTAATTGGGCGATTAGCGCAGATGGTAGCGCACCACATTGACGTTGTGGGGGTCATGTGTTCAAGTCACATATCGCCTACCAGTTAAGAAAAAAGAACTCAAAATCATTTGAGTTCTTTTTTCTTTTTTTATTTTATTTATATTTTTTATCTCTGAACCCTAATCAGGCTGTTTACGTTCAAAATACTGCTGTCATTTTTTAATATGTTGATAACATTTTGCATATTCTTTTCTTTGCAGCGTTCGGTAATAACGGTAATTTCTGCGCAATGATTTTTCCCGATTTCTTTTTGAACGATACTTGCAAGCGAAATATTATTTTCTTCGCAAGCCTTGCCCAAATGTCCGATTACACCGAGATTATTATTAGCGCTGATTGAAATATAATATCTGTTTTCTGTTTCTGATATATCAATCATTTTTGCATTTGTGCTGTGATTGCATCTCATCATAGGCAAAATGTAATCAGATTTACCGATTTCAGACATTATGGCAAGAATATCACCTACAACAGAACTTGCGGTAGGAAATTCACCCGCCCCGGGACCCGAAAGAGTAATTTCCCCGACAGGCTCGCCGCATAAAGTTACGGCGTTTGTTACATAATCAATATGTGCAAGAGGCTGTGATTTTTGAATCAACATCGGATGAACCCTTACATCAGCTTCGCCGTTTTTATTAATTTCTGCCATTGCAATAAGTTTGATTTTATAACCCATTTCATTTGCCGAAAGCATATCCTGCGGGCGGATTTTTGTAATGCCTTCTCTATAAACATTTTCAAGTTTTATTTTTTTGTTAAACGCAATCGTTGCAAGCGTGGTAATTTTGTAAGCTGCATCATACCCTTCAACATCACCCGTAGGGTTGGTTTCGGCATACCCCAAATCCTGCGCTTCGGCAAGTACATCATTATACGATGAACCCAAGACGTCCATTTTTGTAAGGATATAATTTGTTGTTCCATTTAATATTGCCATAATTTTGTTGATTTTATTCCCCGCAAGGATTGTTTTAATGGGCATTATTAAAGGTATTCCGCCTGCAATTGCTGCTTCATATAAGATTACACGATTATATTTTTGCGCATAATCAAACAATTCTTCACCATGCTTTGCAAGAAGTTCTTTGTTTGCGGTAACTATATGTTTGCCGTTTTTTATTGCGGTTTTTATTAAGTCAAATGCAGGTTCAACTCCTCCTATAAGTTCGGCTACAATTTGGATTTCAGGGTCATTTACGACTTCATAAGCATTGTCCGTTATAATATTTTCATCCAAATTTTCGATATTTCTTTTTTTGTTCTTATTGTGAACTGCAATTTTTACAATTTCGGCATTATCAATATTTTGCAGAGTTTTATAAACCCCGCTCCCGACTGTTCCCAGTCCGATTAGTCCTATTTTTACTTTATTTTCCATAAAATCAGTATATCATTATATTTTTCATTTTGCAAAAGTTATTTGCGAAGCTAAAAAATTACACTTTAAGAAGAATATTTTATGCCTTGATAAGAATTTCGCCTTAAAAATTCTCTGTCAATTCTATTCAGAGTGTCAAGCTTTGCCCCGAGCCAACGTGGAGCAACCAGAGTTTTTCTGTAGCCGTTGCCTGCAAGACGGTGAATTGTCGTTTCGGGCGGAAGAATTTCAAGAAAATCGCAAACCAAATTTACATATTCATCTTCGCTCATAAAATCAATTTCGCCTTGCTCATACATTTGGGCAAGCTTTGTATTTTGCAGGGCGCAAAGCATGTGGATTTTTATTCCGTCAATTTTTAAATTTGCAAGCCTTTGTGCGGTTTCAAGCATTTCATCTCGAGATTCCCACAAGCCTAAAATTACGTGCACACAAACATTTATCCCTTTTTCTTTTGTTTTTTCATAAGCACGCAAAAAACAATCATAATCATGCCCTCTGTTAATTTTTTTCAAGGTTTTGTCATGACTTGATTGCAACCCGTATTCAATCCAAGTGTAATAATCTTTTGAAATATCTGATATTAAATTTAATTTATCCTCATCTACGCAATCGGGACGTGTACCGATTGAAATTCCGACGATGTCGGGGTGATTGAGAGATTGGCGGTAAATTTTTTCAAGCTCATTGACGGGTTTATAAGTATTTGTGTAGGCTTGGAAGTAGGACATAAATTTTTGCGCTTTAAATCTTTTTGAAAGAGTTTCTGCACCTGATTTTATCTGCTCATCAATTGAAAATCTGTTTGAATGCGCCTGCGAGAAACTTCCCGTATCATCACAAAAAATACAGCCGCCTGAAGATATCGTGCCGTCCCTGTTCGGGCACGAAAATCCTGCATCGATTGTTATTTTATAAACTTTAGCACCGAATTTGTTTTTCAAATATGCGCTGAATTGGTTATATCGTTTGTCTGTATTGTTAAACATTTCAAATGTATTATAATATAACCCGATACAAAACTTCAATAATACGCCAAATCCAAAAGTATTTTAATGTAAAAATATGAACTTCATCAGCCTTTACCATAGGATTTAAATCGTATGAATAAAATCGACCACTTCTTTTAGCGAATAGATATTCTGTTGGACGAAGAAATCTTTTTTTGTTTGCGATTTTACATAATCCAAATTTTTACCGTCCAAAAAATCCTCGCTGTACGGACGTAGCATTACAGACGGAATTACAACCATATCACAGATTTCGTCTTTCAAAGTTCTTATAAGGTCATCTGTTGTAATCAACCCCGCTACAGTAATATCTTCACCCCAATATGTTGATTTTACGGGACAAATTTTCACTTCAAGGTTTTTAATTTTATTCAATTTCGGTGCAATTTTACCAAGCATATCTTTTGCCGCATAAGAGCACGCAAAAATTATTTTATAAGGTTTAGACACTTGTTTGGGCAGTTTTAATTTTTTAAAATCATCATAAAACATTCTCAACGCTCCCACCCCGTCATCAAGTTGAGAAAAGTTGCCGTAATATTTGGCGGGCGGTATAGGTTCATCAGCCAAAAGGAAAAATTCATCAGAACATACTACCCGTTTGAATTTTGAAGCAATTTCTATGGTTTCTTTTGCGCACTTAACATCAACCCTTTTTAATTTTTCCTTGCGAAACTGCGTAATTCCGACAGGTACAATTGCCGTAGATAACACGGTCGTTTTTAATTGCGCCAAATCACTTAACGTCCTTTCAAGTTCCTTGCCGTCATTTATCCCCGGACAAAGTACAATTTGGGCATTGAACGGAATTTTATTTTTTCTGAACCATTTCAAATTTTCAAGTGCCTTACCTGCATTCGGGTTTCTGAGCATTTTTACACGAAGTTCGGGGTTTGTTGTATGAACAGAAACATAAAAAGGCCCTAAGTGCATTCTTTTTATGCGCTCTTTATCTTTTTCAGTCAGGTTGGTTAACGTAATATATGTACCCTGCAAATATGACAATCTGTAGTCATCATCTTTAATGTAAAGGGTATCTCTCAAGCCTTTGGGCTGTTGATCGACAAAACAAAATATGCAATGATTTAAACATGGTTTAATTCTGTCAAACACGGCACTTTGAAATACAATTCCCAAATCCTCATCATAATCTTTTTCAATCTCAATTTCTTCAAGTTCGCCGTTCGTACGCTTGATAACAATCGTAACGCATTCTGATTTCATATAAAATTCATAATCAATCATATCGGACATTTTTTGCCCGTCTACCGTTAAGAGTTCATCGCCCCTTTGTATTCCCAAATCTTGAGCGATAGAATTATCCAAAACGCTGTCAACAATAGCCCCCATTTATTTTTCAAACCCTTCAAGCATTGAAATAAAGTTGTTATATTCGCAAATCGTATTATCAAGAACAATTCTCTGATAAAAATCAGGCTGATTATATTTATCCGAAATCAAGTTTTGTGCATTATTTTTATGTAAGTATGCGCCCGTTTTGATTTCATTGAGCATTGTTTGAAAATCTTCTCTGCCTAAAAATGATGCACAAGAAAGTTTTATTCTCGCATCAGACAAAAATTGCTGCGGATTTTTTGAAAAAGGTTCTAGCAGCAATTTTTTTAATTCTTTCAAGCCGTCTTTTGTTATCGAATAAAAAACCGATAATTTTCCGCCGTCTGACATTACTTTGGATGAAGTTATGAATTTTGATTTTTCAAGACGAACAAGGGCGGGTTTTATGGCGCCGAAACTCGGATTTGTATACGGTGCAAATTTAAAAGCAATATGCTTTTTGACCGAATACATCGTCAAATCTCTGTTCAAAAGTACAAATAATATTATTAAATCAAGCATACATTTAAAATATCATTAATTTAACATTTTAACAAATCAAAAAAGCAAAAAATATATTTACACGTTTTGAATAATTTATGCTCGTTAATAAATTATTACCATCCATCCAACCGTCTTTAAGTGTAGTAAAAGGCAGCGCAAAACACCGTAACAAAGCTGCCCGTCAGCTTACCGAGCAATTTTACAAGGAAATTATTAGAGATTTCAAAGACGATTACAGCATCGTTCCAAACGAGCAATTACAAAAGAGCATGGATTCCGTTTTACCCGACAAGAATTTTAAAATAAAACTAAAGAGCATAAAACCCGATAAAGATGCGACTTATGACGGAGTTTGCAAAGGGATTTTTGATGCAAATGACAATGTTAAATCGCTTGAAATTGATGTTGAGTGCCCGCATCAGGCTTTGAGAGCATGCCATATTCCCGTACTTTCACACGAATTTTTGCATGCGGTTGATGATATGTACAACCCTAAATATATGACTCGTGTGCAAAAATTGGTAAAAAAAGGGTTGGATACTAACGAGTACATTTATTTTTATAAAGATAATTTTTACTGCGAAGAATTTTTTAAAACGAGAAAGAAAAAGAAAGAGCTTTTAGAACTTATCAAGAATAAAACCAAAGAATTTTTGGAAAATTTCGATATCTCGGACAAACTGGATTATATTCAGGATATGAGGTATTCTTTGACTTCAGAACTTAATGCATATAAAACTCAATATAAAATTGCATCAAAGTTAAAATCCAAAGGCTTTTTAGTAAAACCCGCTCCGATAAATTATCCTAAAAAAGGGTTGTTCAAAGAAAAAATCGATTTGCTGAAACAACTTGCCAAAGATTATATAAAACAGGAACGGGAAATGCATAAACAATTCCTTGAAAAATCATAGCAAATTACTTAAAAAACCGTATCAAAAAAAAATATTTACAAACATTATAAATCTTATGAATATAAATAAATTATTACCAACCGTCCAACCCTCTTTAAAAACCGTCAAAGGTTCATTTAAACAAAGGGATAAAAAAGCTTTTGAACTGACAGAAACTTTATTTAATCAACTTTCGGGGAAAATGAAAGATGATTATTCCATTGCATCGTTTTCCGATTTGCAAAAGGATATTAAAGCAGCCATGCCTGACAAAGGGTTCAAGGTAAGCGTGGACAAGTTTGATATAAAAGATGCCGATGACGTTTATGACGGGCTTTGTATCGGGGTTACGAACAAGAAAAATGACATAGAATCCGTTTCAATACAGGTAAGCGCAATTTCTAATTCCATAAGAACAAGCAATTTGCCTGTTTTTATGCACGAATTTCAACATGTGGCAGATGAATTTTATAATCCTAAATACATTGCCCGTTCTCAAAAATTGATTAAAAAGGGATTAGAAAACGACGATTATAACTTCTTTTATGACGATTATTTTTATAATACGGAATCGGCAAAATCACGCAAAAAGAAACGACTTGTTTTGAAATTGATTAAACGCAAGACAGAAGAATTTTTGCAGGGGATGAACATATCGGATAAACTGGATTATCTGCAAGATATGCGCTATTGCCTTATGTCAGAAGTTAATGCGTATAAGGTTCAACGTCAAACTGCAAAAAGATTGAGAGCTCAAGGATTGAAAATTGAAGATTATAATTTTGACAATATCCCGGGGATGGGAATATTTGAAGAAAAGATAAATCTTTTAAAAACTATGATAAGAGATTGTATCAAACAGGAGCGAGAAGCACACCGCACCGCCTTGAATCAAGGCTAATACATAACAAGCTCTCAAAATATACGTCATTTATACGGTTAACATTTCTTAATATTTCGTTATAATCCTGTTACGAGAAGTGATAGTATGGCAAAGAAAGAAGTTAAAACGGATTTATGGGTGTATGATTTGCTGAAAGATGCAGGAATACATCTTGACCCTCAAGGTTGCTCCATAAAAGAAGTAGATGAGTCATTAAAAACAGCTTCTAAAAGAGGAACGGGAAATGTCGGTTATCCAAGGCTCCCCTGACATTATAAAAAGGAACCAAGCTTTTGCTTGATTCCTTTTTATGGTGTCGACGGGGGGACTTGAACCCCCACAGCTCTCGCCACATGTCCCTTAAACATGCGTGTCTACCATTCCACCACATCGACTGGTATTAGTATTATCATAAAACTTATTATTTAATTGTCAATTTCGCCCATACCGTCTCGTGGCGGATGTTCTGTCTGGCAGAACCCTCTCAGAAAAGGCTCAACGGTTCGCCTTTTCTTCGGCAGAGTACCACATCGACCGATACGTTTATTTAATCTTATATCTTATATTATACAACAAAAATATTATATTCAAATACCAATAACAAAAAATATTTATATTTAAAATTAGCACAGATATAAAAAGAGCCATCTGAACCCTTACGAAAGCTGTTTTTATATAATTTCTTATTCATATTTCATTCAAAAACATTATTGAAGAATTTATTTTATATTATAAAATATTCTATTATGAAGAAGTTTAGTATAGCTTTATTAATTTCTACATTTTTAGTTTCCCCGATATATGCGCAAGGCAATGCGAACAACATTATCAGCCAAATTCTTACGACTTCTTCTAAAAACGGAGTTTTTACATATCATATTCCCGATGACGATAAATCATCCGATAACATAGATGTAAACGACGACACCGATGAAATTGATATTGACACAAATTCTGATACCAAAACAAACACCCCCTCCGATAAAAAATCTAAAGCCAAGAAAAAAGATATCGTAAGTGATGATATCACGGCAGACACATCAAGCGATGACAATCAATCTGAAGACGAAACAGAAACCTCCGCCGAAGCACAAAGCGATGAAACCGCTCAAAATGACGATACATACAATCTTGACGATATGTACTCATACATTTTAAAAGGTTCGGTTTCTTATGATGAAGATGAAGAAAATGCAGTTAATTTAAGTCTTAACAACAATCAGTATCTTGCGGTAAAGATAAATAAACCCGTATCGGTTAAAGAAAATTATTTTGGCAGCTTAAAACCATCGGAATCGCTTTTTTCAAACAAAGCATATACTATGCGCAACGGTTCAGAGTACAGCATAAAACCGATGTCGGGAGAAGCTTCAAAAACCGTAAAAGGCGGTTGGAGTGCAGGAACAACTTATAATCAAGGTATTGACTATGGCGAACTCGAACAATCATCAGGAATTTACTCAAAATATCAATACAAAAACTTTGCAATAAGCACATCTTTTGCAAAAACAATCAACTCCACAAACAACGACTATAACAACAATTTCTACCTGTCGCCCGAATTTGCGATTAACCAATATTTCAAAATAAAAAGCTATGTCAGCGTTGATACTGCAAAGAAAAGGAAAAAAGCCGAAGTTTCGCTATCTATAAATCCGTTCGGCAACAAAGACACCGACAGATTAAATTTTGAAATCGGCGCCAATGAAACCTACGATGAAGTAAATAATACTTTCAAAAATCAGTTCAAATTCTCAACGAATTTTAAGTTCTAAATTGTAAAGGTTTTTGTACTAAACGCAAGTTTTGGTTTATAATTTATTAGCGGGTGCATGATGAAAAAAGATAAATCGGAATTTCACAACAAAGACCACAAAAGACCTCAACCTACAGGGGTTTATTATTCTTTTTTGACTATTGTTCTGGTATTTTGCCTTTTTCAAATAGGTTACGGCGCTATTTTGAATATTTCCAAAATAATTTCTTATCAGGCAAAAACCGTTACCCTGCAAAATCTTTTGAAGCAAACAAAAATGCACAATCAAGACTTAAAAGCCGAGAAAAAAATGGTAACGTCAGACAACAGTTTGGAAGGCATTGCAAGAAATAATTTGAAAATGGCAAAAAAAGATGAAGTTTTGATTATAATAAATAAAAAAGTCGAAAAAAATAATAAAAAATATAAAAGACATTGGAACTTAAAAAATCTGTTTAATTTTAAACAAAAACAAAAATCTAAAGAAGAAGAAATAAAAGAACTTCCGTATATACCGCAAAATTTTGATGAAGAATAGGATACTAAACAATGGAAAACAAAGATACTATAGAATACATAAAACAGGCATTTGAATTAAAAGAGCAAAAATATTACAAACCAGCCATAGAAATGCTATACAAAGCAATTGAAACAGAAAATGACAATATTGAAATCCTATACCAAATTGCCGAATTGTATTTTCTTATGAATAATTACGAAAGATCTTTACAGTATCTTGATAAGGTTTTGAGTATAAACCCCGGGCACGAAAGCTCTCTTTGCCTATTAAGCAAGGTTAAAGAAAGAATGGGAAATTTGGACGAAGCATTGTCTGCCGCATCAAAACTTTACGGGATAAACAAAAATAAAACAAATCTAAAAAATCTTGTAAAAATTCTTTTAAAATTAAAATTGTTTACGGAAATTGAACAATATGAACAATCCGAATTTTTCGACGAAGATTGCAAAATCGATTATTGCAATGCTCTTTATTTAAACGGCGAAACAGAAAAAGCAAAAGAGATTTTATCTTCATGCGATGAAAATGATGAAAGAGTTTTGCTTTTGCAAGGAAAAATTGCGTTCGATAATAAAGATTACGAAAAATCTAAATATATTTTCAACAGAATTTCTTCAAACACTCAAAACCCTGAAATATTGAACTATTTGGGCTTATTTGATTTAGAAAGCATGAATTTTATTGAAGCCGTTACACACTTTTCAAAAGCAGCCGAAATTGATAAAAACAACCCCAAGTATTTTTACAATTTAGGGAATGCGTATTTTTATAACGGCTGGATAAAAGAGGCAAAAGCTGCTTATGCAAAAGCGATTTATCTTGCGCCCGATAATGCGGATTACAGATATTCGCTTGCTTATTTGTATTATGAAAACAAAGATTTTGATAAAGCGGGAAACGAAGTTAGTGCAATTTTAGGCTTGAACCCCGAACATAACGGCGCATTGGTACTTAAAGCTTTGATTATGATTCATAATAAAAATTATATTGAAGCGGAAGAACAATTAAAACAATGCCTTGCAAAGAACAAAGATGATGATTTTGCAAAAAAATCATTGAGCGTTTTGTATGTTCAGCTCGGGAATTACGATAAAGCGCTCAAACTGCTTGAAGATACAAAATCTTTTAAAGATAAAGATTTGCCGACATTATGCGATGCGGCAAACATTTATATCGAACAGAAAAAATATGATAAAGCGCTTGAAATTGCGGATAATATTATTGAATCCAATGAAAATTATATCAGCGCATACATTTTGGGGGCAAAAGCAACTTATTATAAAAAAGATTACGAAAAGACCAAAGATTATGCACAAAAAGTGCTTGAGCTTGATATTAACTGCGCTGCGGGATATTATTATCTGGCATTGTCAAGACATGCGACGGGAGATTGCGAAGAAGCGATTGAATGCATGAAAAGAGCGATATTGTATGATTTGAATAACCCGTTGTATTATGCGAAGATGAGCGAATTTTATAAAGGAAAAGAAGATTATAAATCAGCGTTTGAATATATCTCGGAGGCACAAAGCCTTGACGGGACGAATAAATATAAATCCGACTTTTCCGAACTGGCAAAATTAAGCAGAAAAGGATAAGGGAATTATTGTCCGTTGGGCAAATGTCTTGAAATTCCTTTGTGTGAAGTGAACGTACCCTACTTTATTGTCATCTTGAGCGATAGCGAAAGATCGCCTTTTTGAACGCATTACACTTATGTCAGGCAAATTAGAATTTTTCGTTGTCCCGAAAGCAATTACTTTGAATTATTAAACTGCAAAAGTTTTAAGCCCATGAATTTTGCTTTATGTTTAACGTCAGGCAACTCGTAGCACTTGATACATCTTGCTTCGTAAGTTTCGTCGCCGCCAATCATAATAAGAGGCGAACTTTTATCTGCGGGTTTGCCGTCAATCAGTCTTTGAGTTCTTGTTGCATTCTCGCAGCCGCATTTCATGCAAACTGCATGAAGTTTATCAACCTGTGTAGCAATGCACATAAGTTCGGGCATGCTGCCAAAAGGTTCGGCTTTAAAATCAAGTTCCAACCCTGTACCGATAACTTTTTTGCCGTCATTCATAAGTTTTGTAATAACAGGTACGATATTTTTATCAAAGAACTGCAATTCATCAATAGCAACTATCTGGGCATCTTTTACTATGCTCAAAATTTGAACGGCATGCTTAACTTTTACGGCTTCAAGCCACAATCCGTTTCTTGATTCAATATAATCTCCTCCCGCTCTGGTATCTACATCAGGGGAAATTACAATAACTTTTTTCTTTGCAATAATACAACGTCTGACCCTGCGCAGCAATTCTTCCGTTTTTCCGCAGCTCATCGGTCCCGTTATTAATTCAAAACAATAATTATCCATATTCCCCTTATTTTCTCCCAAAATTTTGTTCAATATTTTTTACCATTATAAAACCATAATTCCAAAAAGGGAAGATTGAAGTTAACTAATGTAAATTTTAAATTAAACGCAAAATTAAATTACAGGATAGTTCACTTATTTTAAATTATGTGCTAGACTGTACAATATAAAAAGTTTAAATAAGAGGTCAAAATGAAAAAATCCGGTATTATTTTAGCATTGGTTTTATGTTTGGGACTCGGTGCGGGAGTTTATTCTCAAACTGCACCCGCAACTATTTCAAAACCTGTTGCGGCTAATTCCGCAATTCAGTATAAAAGTGTCGGTGCGTTAAGCGTTGTATCAAATCCGTCAGCTTACTTGCACAGAAATATTAAAATCAGAGCGAAGTTTGACAAATTCTCAACCTTAGGACTTGATTATCCGCCCGCATTAAGACCGTCAGACAAATATATTTCCATACTTATTCAAAGACCGGATGTTTTAAATCATGATATTCCTTTATCGGAAATGAAAATATTTTTGAAAAAAGAACTTGCAGAAAAAAATATCAATCTTGATGCCGGAGATGAAATCGAATTTACCGGCAGAGTATTTTCTACAGCCTTGGGTGATACATGGTTTGACGTAGATAATTTAACGGTTATTTCTAAAAAGAACCCGCAGCAAAAAGAAGAAAATACCCTTGAATAACAAACATACTAAATAAGGAATATTATGGAAGATAATAAAAAGATTTTTTTAACTATACATGGTCATTTTTATCAGCCGCCAAGAGAAAATCCGTGGCTTGAAGCAATTGAGCTACAAGATAGTGCCACACCTAATCATGACTGGAACGAAAGAGTTTGTGCTCAATGTTATACTCCCAATTCCGTTTCAAGAATTGTAGACAGCAGAAATAAAATCCTTGATATAGTTAACAATTACGCTCACATGAGTTTTAACTTCGGTCCGACATTACTTTCGTGGATGGAAGAATATGCGCCGTTAACTTATGAAAGAATTATCAAGGCAGATATTGACAGCATTTCTGAACATAACGGACACGGAAACGCTATAGCGCAGGTTTATAACCACATGATTATGCCTCTTGCAAACGAAAGAGATAAACAAACTCAAATCATCTGGGGCATAAAAGATTTTGAATACAGATTCGGGCGCAAGCCCGAAGGAATGTGGCTTGCCGAAACGGCTGCAGACGATGCGACCTTAAAAGCGCTTGCCGATAACGGAATAAAATTCACCATATTATCACCGTATCAGGCTTTGAGGGTAAAAAAATCAACCGATAAAGACTGGCAAGATGTAAGCTGGGGAAATATCGACCCTGCAAGAAGTTACAAATACATAATAAAATCCGACCCGTCAAAATCAATAAATTTATTCTTCTATGACGGTGCAATTTCCCGTTCTGTTGCATTTGACGAACTTTTAACAGACGGCAACAAATTCATAAAAAGATTGAAAGACGGTATTTCAAATACAAGAAATTATCCGCAGCTTGTTCATATTGCAACTGACGGTGAAAGCTACGGACATCATACAAAGTTCGGCGATATGGCATTGTCTTACGTTTTGGAAATCAAAGCTAAATCAGAAGGATTTATGCTCACAAACTACAGTGAATATCTCGCAAATTATCCGAGCGATTACATTGCAGATATCAAAGAACCGTCATCATGGAGCTGTTTCCATGGTGTAGGGCGCTGGAAAGAAGATTGCGGATGTTCAACAGGCGGACAGCCCGGGTGGAACCAGAAATGGAGAAAGCCTTTAAGAAATGCGCTTGACTTCTTGCGTGATAAACTTGCCGTATTGTTTGAAAACGAGGGAGCAAAATATTTTAATGACGATCCGTGGAATGTAAGAAACAAATATATTGATGTCGTTTTAGACAGATCATATTCAACCATTAAAGCGTTCCAAAAAGCTAATTTTAAACCTGAATTATCCGACACCGAGAGAGTTCGAGGGATGGAACTTCTTGAAATGCAAAGACACACAATGCTTATGTACACAAGCTGCGGGTGGTTCTTTAGCGAAATTTCAGGGATTGAAACGGTTCAAATAATAAAATATGCCGCAAGAGCAATGCAGCTTGCGCAAAACTTTACCGACGAAGATATTGAAACTCCGTTTTTAAACATCTTAGACGAAGCAAAAAGTAATATTAAAGAATACGGCACTGGCAAAGATATCTATAACAGATTTATCAGACCGTCTGTCGTAACAATGAAAGAAATTGCCGCATTGTGGGCTATATCTTCTTTATATGAAGAATTTGAAGATGAAGAAGATGTTTACTGTTACAGAGTAACGAGAAAAAATTATCACACGGTAGAAAAAGGCAATACAAACCTTGTTGTCGGCAACATTGAAATCGTTTCAAAAATTACAATGCAGAAAGCAAATCTTGTATTTGCGCTTATGCAGTATGCTGACGGCGATTTCCATTGTGCAATGAAAGAATTTTCATCAAATGAAGAATACAACGAATTGAAAAATCATTTAATAAAGACATTCGTTCTTTATCCGCAAACAGAGATTATTCGTGCGTTAGACGAAACTTTCGGAAAAGAATATTTCACCTTGAAAGATATCTTTATTGAAGAAAGAAAGAAAATTTTGCAAATTCTTATTCAAGACCAGTTGAAAAAATTCGGTAGTGCGTATGAAGAAATGTATAATCAAGGTAAAAGCTCCATTTATCACATGCAAAGTTTAGGTCTTGAAATACCTAAAGAATTTAAAATTTCCGCAGGTTATACTTTGAGCCACAAATATAACGAACTTTTGCGAGGCAGCACGGGATTTATTGATGATAATATCATACAGCAGGTTATGGCAATCAATTATGAGGCTAAGAAAATCGGTATAGAAATTGATAAGACCGAATCGAACAAGAGCTTCGGCAGAAAAATCATAACCAACCTGAAACGTTTAACAAAAAGTTTTGAAGCACGTCAGGCAGATGCCGTTGTTGAATTGTTTAATATCATTGAAAAACTGGAATTAAATATTGATATTACGGAAGCTCAAAATATTTACTTCAACAAAATATATCACAGAATTGGCGATATCATAGAAAACAGCAACTCCGAATTGAGCGAAAAAGATATCAACTTCATCAATCTTTTACTCACAATCGGGGATAAATTGAATATCAATGTTGATTTCTACAGAATGAAGTTAGACAAATTAACGGCAAACGTATAGCATAGCGTTTTGCGTTTAAGAATTACATTTGTTACAAAATTTCCATATAAAGAAAAATATGTTATATTGTTAGTGATTAGCGATATTTTTGAGGTTGAGCGTAATGAAAAAAATTCTTATAGCTGATGATGAGCAAGACATTGTAGAAAGTTTAAAATTTGTACTTGAAGGGTGCGGATACACCTGTTATTGCGCATACAACGGGGAGGACGGATTAAAAATGGCACGTGAAATCATGCCTGATTTAATTATTCTTGACGTTATGATGCCCAGAATAAACGGTTACAAAATCAGCCGTCTGCTTAAATTTGACAAGAAATACAAAAATATTCCCATACTTATGATTACCGCAAGATCTCAAGAAGAAGATAAACTTATCGGCGAAGAAACGGGAGCCGATGAATATATTACAAAACCTTTTGATTTGGATAAAGTTTTGGATACGGTAAAAAAATATTTGGATAAAGACGCATAACTATGGCAGCAATTACAAATAAAACACTTGAAACATTAAAATATGACTTGGTAAGAGATGGGCTTGTTCAGTATGAAGTTCTGGAACAGGCACAAGAGCTTGCCGATGCAAGAAATATCAATATCGGTCAGGCGCTTATTGATTCAAATTCGATAACAGAAGATCTGCTTATAAAATTTTTGGAATCTAAACTTCACACGCCGTATGTTAATCTCGAAGATTACGAGCCTGATCCGAAATGTTTGAAATACATAAGCTATACCGATGCAAGAAGATATAAAATTATACCTTTGTTCAAGATAGAAAATACCTTGACTGTTGCAATGTCTGACCCCAGAAACCTTTTTGCAATAGATAAGATTATGGAAAGCGCAGAATGCGAAATTGACCCTGTACTGTCTTCAGAAGAAAGTATTTTGAAAAAGATTGACGAATATTATAAATCCGACATTTCTTTAGGAAATATTTCAACCGAACTTCACTCTGGCTACAACTGGCAGGAAGAACTGCACAAAGAAGATTTGAGCGATAATCATATACAAAAAATTATTAAAGCCATTTTAAAACAGGCAATAATTGAAGAAATCCACGAAGTCATATTCCAATGTGACGATGAAGGGCTCGGAGTATATTTTAAAAAGCAGGGTGAAATGTTAAATAAAGGCTACATTCCCGCCGTATTGATTTCATCTTTTGTATCAAAATTAAAAAGCCTTGCCGAATTGGATCCGTCGGTATCTGAAGTTCCGCAGCTTGGAAAATTATGCTTTAAAGTTGATGACATAATTGTAATGTCGAGCGTTTCAACATTCCCGACGATTATGGGCGAGAGAATATTTTTGAAAATATACAAGCCTCCCAAAGCTTTAAATAAAATAATTACATCAAAATCAGATTTATCGCAAATCCGCCGTGCGCTTGAAAAACCCGGAATAATTCTTGTTTGCGGGTCATCATTGAGCGGTAAAACGCACGTGATTTATTCCCTGCTCCAAGAAGCGGCAAAAAGCGGAACAAAAAATATTATGACCCTTGAAAGTATTGCCAAATATGAGTTAAAAGGGGTCAATCAATGTGAATTTAACGAAAACGTCGGTTTTAACATGGATAAGGCGGCACGCTTCATCACGTTCCAAAACCCCGATATTATCTATCTTGAGGGGATAAAATCAAAAGCATCGTTTGATTATTTTTCAAGCCTTGTTTATGATGATAAAACGATTATTATGGAATTTCTCGCAAACAATATGGACGATTTGCGCACCAAAATGGCATTTTCGGATTTTGATACACTAAAATCCATAATATCATTGCTGATATTTATTCACTCGAAAAACAGCGTCGAAGTATTTGACAGAGAGAATTTGCAAAAATACCTCGGATAAAAATTTGTTTTAATCCCGTTTCAAAAAGAAGTTAAGCGGCAGCTTCCTGTTCTTTTTCTGCCTTGGGCTTTAAAAGGTCAACACCGGTAAAATTCTTTTGTTTTAAAAATTCTCTGTTTTCGGGAGATAACATTTTGTCATCTGTTTGTTGAGCATCTTGCTGCGGGTTTTTAGCTTCATTTGCAGCTTGTTTTGCAAGTCTGCGTTTAGTTAAAGCGATGTTTAATCTCGGAATGCCGATACCTAAAACAAGACCCGAATAAGCATAACCTGCTAACTGAGCGAGTGTTAAAATACCGAGTTTTTTCTTGGCAGCTTTTGTGATACCTTTATCTTCAAGATTATTTACGGCTTTCATCAATTCTTTAAAATTCAAAGCTTTACCGTCTTTGAACGCTTTGTCTTTCAATTCTTCATGCAATACTTCATTTCTTGTTTTCAATGAAGATGAAGTAATCCAGTTAAGAATACCGCCTTTTTTCTCTTGCTTAATTAAATCTTTATCAAGACCTTGAGCAACAAGTTTTTGTACGAAGTTACCCAAAATCAACCAGTTAACAAATCCTAAAACATCTTTTGTAGCTGATTCTTTCAATTCGTTATCGTTTCTTGCAGACATAAATCTCGACATAATGGTTGCACCGTAAATAAACTTTAACTGGCTGATAGTCGGAGTAAATCCTTTGAATTGAAGATTTTTAAGCAAGTTCTTAGGATTTCCGATAGTAGCAATTACGCCTGCGCCGAATACGGTAGCAGTTAAAGCTTTTTTAATCTTGAATTTTGCAGAATCATCTTTTTTGCCGCCGCCTACGAAACTGTCTGAACCTGTCTTGCGTTTTGTAAGCCACATATTGATAGGCTGAACGCTACAGCCGACAAGTGATGCAATCAATACACCGGCAATTGATCTTTTCATGTTCAAGCCTTTTAAAGCTTTGAGAAATTTATTTTCGGCAACGCCTGATGCAGCTTTGAAAGCTTCTGCAACTTTATCTTTTGTATATAATTTTGATAATTTAAAAGTATTTTCAACGATAGAACCTACGTTGTAGCGTGAAGAATGTTGTTTTGCACCATTTTCGGCGATTATTCTAAAGTTGTTTTCAAGACTGTTTGAAGAAGTAAGAATATTTTTTACATTATTCATTGCTTCTTTTGACAATTTATCGCTTTTGCCTAATTCATCGGTTAAAATTGATGCGGCTTTCTTGATATCTTCATCTTTAAATTTAACCCATTTGCCTGCTTTGCCGTCTTTATCATTTTTAAAGACTTCATATTTGCTTAATGCTGCTTCAATTTTTTGCTGCAGGGGCATATTTGCATCTTTGTGCCAAATATCGCCCATCATATCGATAGTTTCAGAATCAGCAAAAACAGAAGATATTTCTTTATTTTTAAAACCGTAAGCCTTAGCAACACCCGTTGCAAGAGCAGCACCCGCCAAAGTTCCGTACAAACCGACAGATGAATCGTTGATTGTACCCATTGATTCACGACGGGCAGTTTCCATACCCGCATTTACGCCTCTTGTAAAGTCGGTCAAAGTTCTCGGCGTAACCATGAATGCAAAGTCAACAAAGTTTGCACCCCACGCAGGACTTGTATCAAGGAAGTTCAAAACCTGAGCCGCAGCTATCGGCAATCCCGTAAAATTGGGGTTTGCTTGTGCGGGGTTCTTTTTACTGTTTTGAATTGGTCTGTTTTGATAATTGTTAAATTGTTGTAAACTGTCGATTTTCATTTAAGCAACCTTTTGATTTTTGTCTAACATAAAAGCTTTAAAAGCCGGTGATTGAGATAATTTGCTGGTGAAAGATGCGCTGGCGGCATTTGCCATTGCCTCTTTTTGTGCAAGCTCTTTTTGCTTTTTGTTAGTCTGGGTTCGTGTATATAAGGGGATAAATATTCCTAAGGCTAATAGTGAGAATGCCAAATTGCCCAACTGGCAGAATGATCTTAACACTACACCTTTGTGTCTTAAAGCTTTATCTGCTGCTGCATTGAGTTCATCTGTTGATTTCATTGTTGTATGTTTTGCCCAATTCCAGAATTTCTGTGCAGGATTTGCTTTAGGATCACTTTCTTTTAATTTATTAATAAGCTGTACGCCTGTTAATTTTTGCAATAAGGTTGCAATTCCTTTAGCGGCATAATCGCCTAAGAAATAGAAACTTGAGAATGTTGCTATATCACGAATTGTGTTTTCTTTTAATTCGTTTGAATCTTCGGCAGCTGCAATACGACTTGAAAAAGTTGCCGCAGAAATTATTCTTGCCTGATCCATTGTCGGGAAGATGTTTTTAAACTGGAACATCTTCAAACTCGGTCTGTCTAAAAGCATTGACAAACCTGCAACGCCCCACATCAAAGGAACAGCGAAGAATTTTTGTGCCGTCAATTTTTTCTTTTCATCAGGTGTTAAGTGTCTGTCTTTATCATCGTTATAAATAGGAGCACCGCTCTTGCCTGACAATTTGTGTGTAATCCAACGGTTAATCGGCTGAGCTGATATCGCAAGAGGAATGATAAATCCTAATAAACCGATTGCACTCTTGCCGTTTACAAGTTTTTTAGCTTTTGAGAAATATTTTAAAGCTTTATCGTTATCTAAAACAATGTTTTCTTTTGAAACACCGCTCAACATTTCTCCTGCGCTGTTTAACAGGTGAGATAACGAACTTGTCGAGAATTTTGTTTCTCCGCCGAATTTTATGTTTTCGGCTATGCCTGTTTTACCGACAACATAGTGATACAAGTCATCAGTATATTTTTTATATGATTTAATATGGAATAACTTTTTAAGTCCTTTACCGTTAGATGCTTTTTCTTCTTTTGTTCCGTGAACTATGTTATCAGCGGTTTTTCTTAAAATCTCATCAAATTTCTCATCGTTTGCCAAAATGTCTTTGAAAGCTTTTTCTTTATCGCCGTCAACACCTTTTAAGTCGACTATCATATTTTTAAGAGTTGAATAAACTTTGTCTTCGGGTTTGACATCGGTTGCGGCTTTGAAATATTTTTGAATATTATCAATAGTTTCGCTGTTAGCCCATGATTTCGTCAAATCAGATTTGTTAAACCCGCCCATAATAGGTCTGTTTAAAAGTTTTGCAACACCCATGACTATGAAACTCGGGATTAAACAGTTAATAATTAACCCTGAAGATTCCCTTCTGAATGCCTCAAAACCGCCAAAAAGGTTTAAGTGGCGTTTTTCTTGACCGTTTTCATCTTTTTTCTTGGAACCGATAAATGTTTCAAAGAAAGTTCTCGGCAAAATGGCCGTAGACAAATCCAATACCGAAACGTTAACCATAGGGTTAGCTTCGCATGTTTGAACCATTTTAAGAGCTACATCGCCCAATCCCGTAAAATTGGGGTTTGCCGTATGTTTTTGACCCATACGGTTTTTAAGGGGTTCATTATTATTATTTACACTACCTAATTCAACTTTTCTAATCATATTTCGTTTGTTCTACTACTAAACTGCCTGTCTAAATTATAACCAAAGTACATATTAATTAAAAGCACGGCAAAATAAAAATTGCCTTTTTTACACTAAATATAAAGTTTATGTAAAGATGAATTTTTGAATAATTTTCTAAAAATATATATAATTAGAATGAAAAATTGGCAAAAAATCAAAAAACAAGGTTCAAAATCTCAAAATTTACCAAAAAATACGCAAAAACAATCAAAAAATTTTTTGTAAATTTTTGTAAAGATTTCAAATCAGTTTTTAAAATCTGCTAAAAACAAGTCATGACATGCTTTTTAAGGGTTTTGTAAAAATCCGCTTTATATTGTATATTTTTTTAAAAAGTTTATTGTAGAATGGAATTATATACACTAAGAATAGCAGAGATTTATATATAATGAGAGATAACAGAAGTTATAGAACAAGCAAAAGACAAAGTTCAAGAAGAAGTCCGAATCCTTACGAGCAGTACAAAGGACGTAAGTACAAATCGGGCAACTCTTCATTTAAAAAAGCTTTAACAATGATGGCTATTATATTTTTTATAATATTAGCCGGCATATTACTTTTCGCAAACGGCGGAGATTTTGTGGTAAAACACTTCGGTGCGGATTCATTTATTGCAAAATTTATCACGGGAATTTCTAAAGACAACGGCGCAAAATCGGATTTCAGTTTGCCGTTCGGTCCTAAAAGACAGAATATTTTGCTTTTGGGTGTTGATTCAAACGGTGCGGATTCTGATTTGTGGGTCGGAACAAGAACGGATACCATTATCCTTATGAACATTGACCCCAGAACAAAAACGGTTAATGCAATTTCAATTCCCCGAGACAGTAAAGTCTATCTGCCAAACGGCATGGGTACGCAAAAAATCAATGCTGCGCACGCTATCGGCGGAATTAATATGACTATTCAAACCATTGAAGATACTTTGGGTGTAAAAATCGACAAGTACATAATGTTCCACGACGAAGGCGTAAGAGCCGTCGTTAAGGCTCTGGGCGGAGTTGATATTTATGTTGAAAAGAACATGAATTATGATGATAGTTCGGGGCATTTGCATATACATTTAACTAAAGGCAAACACCACTTAACAGACAGAGATGTTGTAGAATATCTGCGTTTCAGACATGATGCAACGGGCGATATCGGGAGAACAAAAAGACAGCAATGGTTCTTGAGAGGATTGCTTGCTGATTTGAAAAAACCCGAAACGGTAGTAAAAATCCCTAAACTCGTTTCTGTTGTTCATAAATACGTAAAAACAGATATGACACCTTTTGAAATGACTCAGTATGCAAAACTTGCATCTCATTTTGATATGGATAATATTGAAATAGCAATGCTTCCAGGGGCACCGAATAAACACGGATATACAAGCTACTGGATATTAGACCCCGAAAAAACTCAAGATGTAATTGACAGATTAATTTACCGTGAAAATGCGGATGCAAGAAAAGAGCACTACAGCGCAAGTATTATGAGTTCAGTTAACCGCAAAGCTGATGCGCAGGAACTTAAAAAAGAACTTACAGACAGCGGGATAAGCGTTGTTTGTATGGGTACTTCAAATTCTACCCATTCTCAATTCATTGCTCAATCAAAATATGTAACAATAGATTACTATGCACAGCTTAAAAAACAGGTTCCTAAAGTAAAATCTAAACAATTCGTTTATGATCCGTCAGATTATCTGTGCGCAAAAAGCGATTTCACCGTTGTACTTGCAGGCGAAAATTAGAACTTTTCATTCATGAACTTGTAAACATCAGCGCAAAATGTTATAATAGTATTTGAGCACGTGATATGAAAGGGTTAATGAATTTATGAAATCTATGGTTGAGCTAATTATCATTATAGTTGTTTGTGCAGTAATTTTAGGCTGGCTGTACGGAATGTATGTCAATTTGATTAAGTTGAAAAACAAAGCAAAAGAAGCCATGAGCGGAATTGATATACAATTGAGAAAAAGATATGATTTAATTCCGAATATTTTGACAATCGCTCAAAAATATATGGAACACGAAAGAGGATTGCTTGAAGAAATTACACGATTGAGATCTCAAGCGACAGCAATTCGTTCTGATGCAGATACAATCGGTAAGAAAATTGATTTGGATAATCAAATAACCGCAAAAATGGGTCAATTGATGGTTAATGTCGAAAATTACCCTCAATTAAAAGCCGATCAAACAATGATGCATGCAATGCAGACATATTCCGAAGTCGAAGAACACATTGCGGCTGCAAGAAGATTTTATAACAGCGCAGTAAACGAATTAAACAATGCGGTAGAAATCTTCCCGAGTTCAGTAATTGCAGCATTTGTAGGCATTAAACCTTGCCCGTTCTTCGAAACTGATGAGAGCGCAAGACAACCCGTTGATGCCAGAGATTATTTAAAATAAACAAAAAAGAATAATAAAAAAAGAAAAATTTTATCATCCGTTCGGGTGCATAAAATTTTTCTTTTTCAAACTTAAATTTTTTACAGGTGTTCGTAGCTCAGGTGAATAGAGCGTGGGTCTCCGAAACCCAAGGTCGGGGGTTTGAATCCCCCCGGGCACAATTTTTATGCAAGTGATACGTACCCTGTTATACTTCTATCGTTCAGAGAGTAAGATCTTTCGGCTACTTTGTTGGAAGTATTACCTTCAATTGTTTTGATTTTGCCGTTTTCAACAGAAGTTACAATACCCGTATGAGATTTGCCGTTATTCTTGAAGATAACGACATCGCCGACTTTTACATCTTTATGGAACTTGCCGTTATTTCTACCCCAGTCCAAAATCCCTTGAACCGATGAGAAATTAAATCCGCTTAATCCTGATTCTTTCGCAACATAAGAAACGAAATCGGCACACCAAGCTTCATTTTTACCGCCCGTGAATTTCTTGAACGAGCCGTCGCTTTCATTATGACCGATATATTTTCTTGCATTACTTATTAATCTGCTTGCAAAATCACCCGATATTGAAGAACTTGATGAGAATCCGAAATTCGATAACCCCGGCAGCATGTTATTATTAAATATGCTCATATTTGGGAGTAACGGCATTTTAGGAACATTCATAAGAGCCTGAAAGCTGCCTAAATAACTGTTATATGCGGCATTTAACAACATATCGCTACGTGTATGCGGCATTTGCATCATCGGATTTTGGAATTGAAACATTGATGCACCGCCTGTTACAGCAGGTGTATTAAATATTGCAGGTGTGAAATTGTTATAAAATGTCATCTTAATATCCCTTATGTATATATAAAGTATATTCTTTGAAAATAATTGACATGTTTGTTAAAAATTTTGGCTTTTTTGTTACAATTTCGTAACATAAATGTGTTACCGCAGAAATATTAAATTAATCAAAACTGAAAATATCAGACAACTTAACATTCAAAGCTCGAGATATTTTATATAACATAAGTGTCGGCACATTAATTTTACCGCTTTCGATTTTCCCGACATAAGTAGGGTGTATTCCAACTTTCTCGGCAAGCTGCTCCTGCGTTAATTTTTTATCCTTTCTTATGGTTTTAATAGAGAAACCGAGCTTGTTCAAAACTTTTGTATTCATGTTGACAATATAGACTGTTGCGCTTATTATTTGTATAGACTGACACGCTTATTATCTCTGGTAATGTAAGTATGATATATGTTTGAGAAAAATTTTAAGAGGGAAACAATGAAAAAGTTATTTGCAATTTTACTACTAATGTTGTTACCGCTGCAAGCGGGTGCTGTTGTACTTCCGCAGGGTAGTGCGGTTGTTGTTCAGGCACAAAAACTTATAGATGCTGATGAAGTAAAAATAGGCGATAATGTCAATTTTACCGTTTCACAACCCGTAAAAGCACACGGAAAAGTAGTTTTGCCCATAGGCACGGAGGTTACGGGCAAAATTATACACAAGAAAAATAATGGAATTTTAGGTATCCCCGGGAAACTTGAAATCAGCGAATTTCAAATCGTTACACCTGATAACAAAACAATTCTGCTATCGGGGAACGTTTGCGATGAGGGTAATAACAGATATTGGGCAAACGCAGGGTGGCTTTTTATAATAACATTGCCCCTAATTTTTGTAAAAGGTAACGATGCAAAAATTCAGCAATCAAACTACTACATTTTGCACGTAGTGGAAGATGTTGATTTGTAATGTGGGAACTTTTATGAAGAAAAAATTTTTAACACTTATTTTTGTATTATTTAGTGCAATACCTGTTTTTGCAGCAGATTGGGTACAACTTGATACAAAACTGTATATAGACAACTCAAGTATTACAAAGTATAAGCAATTACATTATCCTGATAGGAATACATATTCAGTTTGGTTAAAATGGTTGAATGATAAAACTTCATTGTGGACAAAATTAGAAAAAATTTCAAAGAAAAAGCTATGGTATTATAAACAAATGGCTATTATAGATTGTGCGAATAAAGAAGTTGCTATACGTACAACTACTTATTATGATTTGGCAGAAAAACCTGTTGATAAAATCAATTATGAAGCTTATTATCTTGATTGGCAAAGCATTGTCCCAGAAAGTGTCGGCGAAACAATATACCATTATGTATGTGGGGAATAATAAAATAAAAATTATCAGCATGGCACCTCAAGGGTATTTACATTGTCGGCATGGCAATGCCGACCTACTTTAGTCATAAAAATTCCCCTATCCCTATTGGATAGAGGAATACAAAGCGTCGGGGAATGTAATTACATTCCCCGACGCCGAACTTAAAGAAATTATTTTCCAAAAGTCAATTTATCATCAGCAAGACCAATCTTGATATGATCGCCTTTAACAAATTTCTGACCTAAGATTAACTTAGACAGAGGATTTTCAACCTGTTGTTGAATTACACGTTTCAACGGTCTTGCACCATATACAGGGTTAAATCCTTGGGTTGCAAGAAATTCTTTTGCATCGTCGCTGATTTCAAATGTTAATTCCTGATCTTTTAACAATTTTCTCAAATAATCCATCTGAATATCAACAATCTTGCTCAACTGTTGCAAGTTCAATGCTTTGAAGAATACAGTTTCGTCAATTCTGTTCAAAAATTCAGGTTTGAATTTTTCTCTCAAAACTGCCATAACTTTTTCTTTCGTATCATTGAATTTTTCAGGTGAAACAATCGCATTGAGCGTATTTTCAAGAATTATATCGCTGCCGATGTTACTTGTCATAATGATTAAGGTGTTTTTAAAATCAATCGTTCTGCCTTTAGAATCGGTCAATCTGCCGTCATCAAATATCTGTAACATGATATTAAATACGTCAGGGTGAGCCTTTTCGATTTCATCAAACAAGATAACCGAATACGGTTTTCTTCTTACAGCTTCAGTCAACTGACCGCCTTCCTCATATCCGACATATCCCGGAGGAGCTCCGACAAGTCTTGCGACATTGTGTTTTTCCATATATTCAGACATATCTATACGAATCAGGGCATCTTCATCGTTAAACATAAATTCTGCCAACGCTTTTGCAAGTTCGGTTTTACCAACACCCGTAGGTCCTAAGAACAAGAACGTACCGATAGGACGTTTCGGATCTTTCAAACCTGATCTTGCACGACGAATTGCATCTGATACTTTTTGTACAGCCTCATCCTGTCCGACTAAACGTTTGTGCAAAATATCTTCCATATTAAGAAGTTTTTTCATCTCAGACTCAACAAGTTTTGTAACGGGGATTCCCGTCCATTTTGAAACAACTTCATCGATATCTGATGCATCAACTTCTTCTTTAAGAAGTTTATTTCCTGTTCTTTCCTTGTTTTCATAAGTAGCAAGTTTTTTCTTCAAATCAAGTAATTTGCCGTATTTTAATTCGGCTGCTTTTTGAAGATCGGTATTTCTTTCAGCTTCTTCAATCTGATTATTGACCTGATTGATTTGATCTTTAATTGCGGCTTCTGAGGTGATGGATTCTTTTTCTTTTTGCCATTGAGCCTGCAATACGTCTATTTTTACCTGCAAATCGGAAACTTTTTTATCAATATCAGCGATTTTTTGTTTTGATTCATCGCTTTCTTCGTTTTTCAAAGCTTCTTTTTCGATTTCCAACTGCATCTTTTGACGTGTCATAACATCGATTTCTTCAGGCATTGAATCAATCTGAATACGCAATGAACTTGCGGCTTCATCAATCAAATCAATTGCTTTATCGGGTAAAAATCTGTCTGTAATATAACGGTCAGATAATTTTGCGGCCTCAACGATTGCAGAATCCAAAATTCTGACACCGTGGTGAACTTCATATTTTTCTTTCAACCCTCTTAAAATACTTATGGTATCTTCAACCGACGGTTCGTTTACCATAACGGGCTGAAATCTACGTTCCAATGCAGGATCTTTTTCAATGTATTTTCTGTATTCATTAATCGTTGTAGCACCGATTGTTCTTAACAAACCACGTGCTAACATCGGTTTTAACAGGTTGCCTGCATCCATTGAGCCCTCAGTAGCGCCTGCTCCGACGACGGTATGAAGTTCATCGATAAACATAACGATTTGACCGTTTGAAGCTTCAACTTCTTTTAATACGGCTTTCAATCGTTCTTCAAATTCACCTCTATACTTGGCGCCTGCAACAATTGACCCTAAATCAAGCGAAATAAGTTTGACATCTTTTAAGCTTTCTGGAACATCTCCTCTTACTATTCTTTGAGCCAGACCCTCAATTATTGCGGTTTTGCCGACACCGGGTTCACCGATTAATACAGGGTTGTTTTTTGTACGTCTGTTCAAGACCTGCATAATTCGTCTTACTTCTTCATCTCTGCCGATAACAGGATCTAACTTACCTTTACGGGCAAGATCAGTCAAATCGGTAGAATATTTTTCCAAAGCTTTCATATTATCTTCAGCATTTTTTGTATCCACTTTTTGATTACCTCTTATATCTTTCATTACGTTTAATATTTTTGATTCGTCTACTCCGAAACTGTTAAACAAATTCTTGATATTGGAATTATCAAGGCTTGCCATAGCAAGTAAAATTGCCTCAATACTTACATATTCATCTTTAAGTTTTTGGCTTTCTTGAATGGCAAGTTCAAGCAATCTGCCCGTTTCAGTCGACATATAAAGACCTGTCGGATTAGCGGGTTGAGAAAGTTTGGGTAAACTTTCGACTTTTTCTACTACTTTATTTATAAAACTTTGATTTAACAAACCCAAAGCCTCAAGATAATCCTTGCTTATCCCTTTATCCTTAATCATTGCAAGTAAAATATGTTCGGGTTCAATTTGAGAATTTTTATATGAACTCATCAAATTACTTGCAGAGGCTAAAATTTCTTGAGAATAGTTTGTAAATTTATCAAAATCTAACATTTAGCATCAACTCCGTTCTGTGATTTTTATGGTTTATAAGTTTATAGGTTTATAAGCCGATAAGTTTTTTACAAATTTTGGAACATTGCATATATACAAAAACCTAAAATCCTCTTATGAACTTATAAACTTATAAACTTAATTCACAATTATATTTTAAGAGTAATTTTGATAAATTCAGTTTAAATTAATGATTATTTAACAATTAAAATTTTTAAAAAGCTTACTTCACAACACCCGAAACAAGCGCTTTAACTTCTTTTCTTTTGATTTTGCTTGTTGCCGTACGTGGAAGATGCTGAGTTCTTACAACAATATTAATCGGTCGTTTGTAAGGCGCTAATTGTGTAGACAATTGTTTAACTTCAGACACAACGGCTTTTTCGAGTTCTTCAAAACTGTTAAAATTCTGTGTGTAATCATCTGTCGGAACAATTACTGCAACGATTTCTTCGCAGCCGTCCTTGCCGCCGCCTACTCTGGGCATACCGACAACACAAACTTCTGCAAAATTATTGCTTTGCTGCAACACGGTTTCAACTTCTTCGGGGAATACTTTTTTACCGCCGGAAAGTACAATCAAATTCTTAATTCTGCCCGTGATATATAAAAGTCCGTTTCTGATTTCTCCGATATCTCCCGTGTGGAACCAGCCGTCAGGTTCTAAAACTTCATCAGTCAAATCCTGTCTGCCGTAATATCCTTTCATAACAGACGGTCCTTTTACAAGGAGTTCACCCGTTTCAGGGTCAATCTTTGCTTCGTAAGAACTTAAAATAGGTCCGACGGAATGAATATTATCCTGATTCGGAGTATTGCACATTGAAACTACGGGACTTGTTTCAGATAAGCCGTAGCCTTGGAAAATTCTGACACCGATTCTTTTAAACCATGCGCCTACTACAGGATCAAGCGGTGCACCACCCGAAATATATCCGAAAAATTCTTTGCCGTACAATCTGTGAATTGTTCTAAACATCATACGTCTGATATTGAACGGCATAAATCTTGCGATTTGATATTTAATTTTGAACATTACCTTATAAAGCGTAGATTTTTTATGAATTTCAGATTCAAAATAAGATTTTAAAAGTTTTAAGAATGCGGGAACCGTAACCATAAATCTGATATGTTTTTCCTGCATAATATCTAAGATATCTTTCGGTTTCAAGCTGCTTGAATAGTAGATTGAATAACCGTGATTTAACATTGTGAAAAATCCGACGGTCAACTCAAACAAATGATTCATCGGCAAGATTGACAACAATCTTACATTTTTATTTTTTGGAATCATATGCCTCATGGTTTCTCTCATGTCATACATTTGAGCAAGCATGTTTTTATATGTTGTTTGAACGCCTTTAGGAGCGCCCGTTGTACCTGATGTATAAATGATAAATGCGGTATCATGGAGCGGTCTGCGGCGCCATTTTGCGCTGTAATTCGCAGGTATCGAATAAAGGCTCGGAGTTCCCTTGCTTTCGTATTCGGATGCCTCCATCAATATGATATATTTTATTGACGGGATTTTATCTTTTAACTGTTGAGCTTTTTTATAATTCTTTGTCGAAGTCATCAAAACCGTAGGTTCACAACTTGAAAGAATTGAAGTCAATTCATATATAGTTAATTTGTTATCTAAAGGTACAACGGTTAAACCCGCAAGAACCGAACCGAAAACACATACGCCGTATTCGGGCAAAGATTCTGAAAGAATTGCAAGTTTTTCACCTTTAGGAATTTGCAAATCGTTGATTAAATGTGCGGCAAGACGTTCTGATAAAAGGCTGACACCCTTATATGTAAGTTCATTCCAGCCCCAGAGAGTTTTCATACCCAATGCAACTTTTTTCTGATTTAAGGTTGTAGTTTTTTCTAACAACGAAAAAATGTTCTCATATTTTTGTGCCATTATTCAATCCCTCTAAATAGATACTCTGCCGTCGGTTTTTAACCGACACTTCTAAAATTAAATTATTCTCTTGCTTATTTTTAATACTATATATTATAATTATTTTACTTGCAAAATATATTCTTGCAAGTTTTTAAAATATGATAACGAAAAATTTTAAACATGTCCGTTTTTGGCGCATTGAGGAGTTATTATATTTTGAAAAAGGAGCAGAAAATGAGTAAATTCAAACCGAATGAAAAGCAGCAGCAATGTATTAACAACATAGAGGGCAAACACCTTATTCTTGCAGGGCCCGGGACAGGGAAAACCTTTACGCTTATTGAGATTATGAAAGCAATACTTGCTAAAGGCATAAATCCCGAAAAAATTCTTGCCCTGACATTTTCCGATGCGGCGGCAAATGAGATGAAAAACAGACTTGATAAAGAGTTGCAGGAAATGGATTCGGGGGTTTACATTTCGACCTATCACAGTTTTTGTCTTGATATAATAAAAGATAACCCCGAAGAATTTGAGCTCCCCGCAAATTACAAAGTCATAACAGATACTGTCAGCAGAAATTTTTTGAAAGAATGTATAAAAGAGCTTGAACCGAAAGCTTTTCGAACAGAGAAAAACGACCCGTATTTTTATTTGGATGAAATTTACAGAAAAATTCAGGACATAAAATCCCATCGACTTACAAAAGATGAATATTTCAGATATATCAAAGAAAATCCCGATTGGGAACCTGAACTTTTAAAAGCACAGGCAAAATTAAAAGACTTGCAGGAATCGGGGGAAAAAATTCCCGCAACAGCTGAAAATAACGTAAAGAAAGCTCAAAAAAATATCGACAAAGCTTACGAACTCCGGGATTTTTACGAATTGTATAAATCCAAAACCGAGGCAGAGCATTATATTGACTTTAACGATATGATAAATTTTGTACTGGATAAATTTGATACCGACCCGTCATTTTTGGAAGACATTTCAAACAAATACGAATATCTGCTTGTAGATGAATATCAAGACACAAACAATCCGCAAAATGAAATCGTTACTAAAATTACTCAATCAATGAAAGACCCGAATGTTATCGTCGTCGGGGACGATGATCAGATAATTTACACCTTTCAGGGTGCAAAACTTGATACTATGGAAAAATTTATTAAGAATTTCCCTGACACGGAAATATTTTGCCTGACAGACAATATGCGCTCCACCCAATCAATTCTTAATGCCGCAAGAGCCGTTGCCATTCAGGATAACAACAGGCTTGAAGCGAATTTGGAATTTAGAAACCATGACATTTGCAAAAAATTGACCGCAAAAAATCCCGACATTATAAAACTCGATAAGCCTGTAAGGATTTATAAATATAACGACGTAATCCAAGAATATGCGCAAATTACACAGGAAATAGAAAATCTCATAAATTCGGACACCTGTCCCGTAAATGACAAAAATGAGAAAAAATTATCGGAGATTGCGATTTTAACAACCACCAATGCGGAGCTTGACACTTTCGCTCAGTTATTAAAAGAAAAAAATATTCCTTACGAATTGAAAGACGGTAAAAATATTTTCCTCATAAAATCATCTTACGTTTTATACTGTTATCTCAAAATGCTTACTTCGCCCGAATTGTATTCCGATAAGATTTTTAAACTGCTGCTTATGCCGCCGTTCAGCATCAATTCAAAAGATTATGAAACATTATTCAAACAGCATTCACGCTACAAAACTTTTATTGATGCGATGAAATGTATTGATAAAAAAGAATTTGTGCAGCCTGAAAAAATCATGGATTTTGTTTTGACTTTTGACTACCTGCAATCATACAGGGCAAACGAAACCTTAAAAAATATCGTTCTTGAAACAGGTGCCAAAACAGGGATTTTCGACTATTTTATAAATTCCGAAATAAACAGAAGTGAAAATATTGCAGGTTTGAAGAAAATCGCAGACGAGGCAATCAATTTTTCGCAGGTTACAAAATCCGTTTCGCTTGAATATTTTGTCGAATACTTAGATATGGCATACAATGACGAATTTGTAATAAAAACAGACAAAGCACCCGTTACATTGAATGCCGTACAGCTTTTGACATACCATTCATCAAAAGGGAAAGAGTTTGAATACGTTTACATGCCGACCCTTACAAAAGATAAATGGGAATCATCAAGCAAATCATACAAAGCAGGGATTCCGCTGCCTCCAAGCGAATACAAAACCAAAGACGAATTGCTTGAAATCAAATATTCAGATAACATAAAACTTCTCTATGTCGGAATGACAAGAGCAAAGCACACCCTGCGCCTGTCATACCCGCAAACCGTTGCAGGCAAAGAGAAAAAATTCACAAGATATATTTCAAATATTATTGATGACAAAAATTTGAATTTTGAGAAAAAAGAAGCTCCCGAATTTGATGCGGAAACATATTGGCTTGAGCGCACAAAAGACTTAATCATAAAAGATTACGATTACACAAAAGAATTTCATGAACTTGTAAATTCTAAAATCAACGGCAAGCCGTACTCTCCGACTTCCGTTAATACCTACATAAAATGTCCCAGAATGTATTTTTACAAATATATCCTTGATTTTGAGGCAAAAGACGGGAATGCGGATAATATGCACTACGGAACTTCCGTTCACTATGCACTTGAAAAAGCAGTTAACTATGCAATGAAAAATCACGCTTACCCGACAAAAGAAAAATTTATAAAGTATTTCGACGATAAATTATCGACCTTGCCCGTTTCAAGCTTTGAAGCTTCAGAAATCTTAAAAGGCAGAGGAGAAACCGCACTTGATAAATATTATGTACAATTGTGCAATACTCCCGTTAATATGCTATGCAAACCCGAATGCGAAATTCACTTTACCCTCGGTGATATAAGATTCAGAGGGATAATCGACCGCATTGAAAAAAATCCCGACGGAACGTTTTCAGTATACGATTACAAAACAGGAAGCGCAAAAAACGGCAGAATTATATGCACAGGCGGAGAGCACGAAGATTATTACAACCAGATAGCTTTGTATAAATATTTCTTTGAAAAATCTCACGAATGCAAAGTTAAATCAGTCGGATTTATCTTCCCTGAAGATTTTGAAAACAATTACGACCCCAAAATTACAGATGAAGATTGTTTAGAAGTTGTAGACAAATTTAAAAATGCAATCTCAAACATAAAAGCTTACAATTTTGAACCCATAGCGCAAAAAGACCGCAAAAACAGCCCCGCATGCAAATATTGCGCATATAAAGACTTTTGCAATTTTGACGTCGTATAGGCAAAATAAAAGGCGGTGTAAGGAACTCCCGCCTAATTAACCAGATTTACACTATGTAAGTGTTCAGAAAGGAACTTTTGTTTATTCGCCCAAATTGATTTGAGAGAATTGTACGATTTTATTTTTACCGCGCTTTTTAGCATTATACAAAGCGTGTTCGGCATAACGAATTATTGTATTTGCATCTTCTTCCGTATCGGGCAGACAAGGGAATGTAGCAATGCCGCCTGAAATTGTAACAGGATGTCTTTCTTCTTCACCTGCAGGAATAAATTCCATACGTTCAACTTCTTTTCTGAATCTTTCTGCAAATAAGAATGCATTATCTTCAGAAGTGTTCGGAAGAACAACAACAAATTCTTCGTCGCCGTATCTTGTTAAAATATCTTCTTTTCTAATAACCTGTCTTAACTTGTCTGCGATTGATTTTAATAAAACATCGCCCCACTCGTAACCGTAAATATCGTTTACCGCTTTGAAAAAGTCTAAGTCAAACAAAAGCAGCGATAACGGTGTTCCGTATCTTTTTGCTCTTGAAATTTCCTGTTCCATACGTTCAAGCAGATATTTTCTGTTATGCAATCCCGTTAACTCATCGGTTACGGACAGATTTTTCAATTTTTCTCTAAGCTCTTTGATTTTGAGCATATTTTTTGTTCTTACAATTAATTCCTGTTTATCAACGGGAGTTTTAATATAATCAAATGCAACGGAACGAACTGTTGCACCTTTGAATGTCTCCCCGATAAAAAGAATGGGATATTTAAACTTTGTAACGGCAAGAACATCTTTTACATTCGGAACATCTTCAATGATTACAACTCCGGGGTTTAAGGTTTCATAATCCTTTAAGTTCTGCGCCGCTTCAATTCTTATATTAGCATCTTCCAAACCCGATAACATATCAGCGATTTGTGAAGTTTTCTTCGTAGAATAAATTATAACATTTTTCATAACTCTCTCCCATCTATAAATTATCATACAGGGGATTTACAGGCAAAAATGTTACAATTGTTAAGTGAAATAACAATTGCTCAAGACTGAATTTTAAAAATCCGACCTCTCATTATGTATCAGAATAGGGCTATTTTAAAAGATTTTCCAATCCGTAAGTGAAATCGTTTTTATCATATACATGGTGTAAAGCCATCATAATCCCCGGCATATAGCATTTTCTGTCTGAAGAATCATGTCTTATTTTAAAAGTTTGACCGTCAGAACCGAAAATCACCTCTTGAGATGCCATAAACCCCGGCATTCTGACAGAATGTATCTGAATATCAGAATATGACGTTCCGCCTCTTGAACCTTGAATGGTTTCTGTTTCGGGGCAATTCCCGTTTTTAAAACTGTCTTTTGCTTTTGACATCATTAAAGCCGTTTTTATTGCCGTACCTGATGGGGCATCTTTTTTCTGATTGTGGTGAAATTCAATAATTTCTGCATTATCAAAATATTTTGCTGCAATTTGCGCAAACATCATCATTAAAACAGCACCCGTTGAAAAATTCGGCGCAATAAAGCAGCCGGTATTATTGGATTTTGACAAATCCTGCAAGGTGTTTATCTGCTCATCAGATAACCCTGTTGTGCCTATTACGATTTTTATTCCATGAGTAAGGCAATATTTAGCATTTTCAAAAATAGATTTAGGCTGCGTAAAATCAATCAGCACATCAATTTTCTGCTCTTTTGAAGCCCCATCTATCGTTTTGTAAACGCCGTCGCCTGCTATATCAATCTTTGCAACAAGTTCGGCACCGTTTTCATTTTCTACGGCATTACAAACTTCTTTGCCCATTTTTCCGTTTGCACCGCAAACCGCAACATTAATCATAATTAATATTCTCCATCACTTTTTATAGGAGCATCATCTTCATCTTTCAATGCCGACAAATCATCAGAATATGCGGGATTAAAATCTTCAGGCAGCATATCATTATCAGGCCATCTTGTATCGTTATCAAAACGAGATGAGGGCAAATTTTCACTTGAAGATAAATCTGAATTTGACAAATCTGTTTCGGATAAGATGCACCCTGCCATATCCGTTCCCGCAAAAGTTGAATATGTCATTTGCGCATAACTGCAATCAGCACCCGTTAAAAGTGCATCGGTAAAATCGCATTCAACAATTGATGCTCTTGTAAAATCTACTGAAGTTAAATCCGCATCGGTAAAATTCACCAAAGACAATTCACTATCCGCAAAAGAACTCGAATTTAAATCTACACCTGAAAAATCTATTTCTTTGAGCACAATATTAGAAAAATCTACTTCACTCAAATCTATATCTTCTTTATCTTTTTTCCATTCGTTAAATTGTTCGGGGTTTCGCTCTATCAAGGACAATAATTCATCTTTTGTGTAATCAAGCATTATTTGTTTCTCCTTAAAAAATATATATGCATGCGAATAATATAATAGAACATCTTTTCCATTTAAGTCAATAGTAAAATCAAATTAATTTAGGAATTTAGAAGTTTTTTTATATACTAAGACAGTCTATAAGGGGATAAGTCTATTTATTAAAAGATACTGAGATACTAAGGCACTAGGGCACTAAGTAGGGTGCGCTTACCAGCGCACCATTTTAATTGTTGGGCAAGTATGCCCATCTTTCCTTTCCACCGATTTCTTAGTAAAGTACCTGTGTGGGCGAAAGTTAGTGGTACTACCCTGTTTTAAACTATTTTATACTTCAAAGCTTTGAGGGCGGCTTGAAGTCGATCATCAACTTCTAACTTTTGCAAAATGCTTGCAACATGTGCTTTTGTAGTATTTACGCTTATTACAAGGCGTCTTGCAATTTCCATATTGCTGTAACCTTCAGTCATAAGTTTTAATATTTGCGCTTCACGGGCAGTTAAGTCGTAATTTTTATAATTTGTATCTTTTTCACCGATTTTTGTATTTGTAGTTGCCTGCAATACAATATGTGCAATGCTCGGGTCAAACCATGCAGCCCCTTCCGATACGGATTGAACGACCTGCACAAGTCTTTGCAAATTAATTTCTTTGGAGCAATACGCATTTGCACCTGCTTTTAAACTGTTTAAAACCTCTTTCTCATCATTATGAGATGTTAAAATAATAATCTTAACGTCAGGGTTAAGCGAGTGAATTTTTTGAGTGGTTTCTATGCCGTCCATTTTGGGCAAGCCTAAATCCATAATAACCAAATCTATTTTGTTGTTTTTAAATATATCAATTGCGCTTTCGCCTGTCGATGCTTCGTATATCGTGCCGATATAGTCAACATCTTCAAAAGCTGTTTTTAATCCGAAACGTGTAAGTTCATGATCTTCTACAATCAATAGATTTTTCTTCATAAATTCAGTTCCTTTTTAGCTAAGTCATAATCGGGATTAAGCTTCAAGCTGTGGGCAAAATTTTCGTTTGCTTCGGCAAGCATGCCTTTTCCTTTCATAACAAGTCCCAGATAATAATAGTATCTGCAATCACTTTCATTGATATATTTTACAACCCCGAGATAAGAAAGGGCTTTTTCAAAATTTTCTTTGTTTATAGCAAGTTTTGCCAAATCAATCCACGCATCGTAAAATCCGGGATTTATCGAAATTGCTTTTTTGATATATTCAAGTTCCCTGTCAGGTTCTAACAATGCCATTTGGTAATATGCCATGTATGATTTTGATGAAACTTTCAATATTTTTGAATAAATATCTTTGGCTTTTTGAGTTTCATTCAAAGTAAGGTATACATTGGCGAGTTTTAATTCGGCAGAATAATCTTCCGTTTTGCCTTGAGCTTTTTTATAATATTTTACCGCTTCGTTATAATTTTTGTTTCTATATGCGATATCGCCCAGAACTATCAAACTCGGAGCATTCTCTTTATCGATTTCCAAAGCTTTTAGAGCGTAACTCTGTGCTTTTTCATATTCTTTTGTATTGTAATAAATTTTAGCAGTCAACGCATAAACATCTCTGTTTATGTTTTTCTTTCTGGAAATGGAAGTTTGAGTAACCCCAAGAGCCTTGTTATATTCTCCTTTGTCGTAATAGTAGTGAGCAAGGTGGTATTTCTTTTCATACTCGTTTTTTGCTGCTTTGTACATTGAATATTCTTTTGAAGAATGAAGTTCGTCATTAAATACAACTGTTTTCATATCTTCGTTGCGCCAATCTTTAAAAAGTGCGGCAGAATCTTTGGGGTTAGAACTCTGTGCAAGGATTTCAGATTTTAATCTTTTGTAATTTATATTTTTAGGATTTTTATTTATTGCATCATTTATATATTTTTGTGCCTGCTTTATATCGCCGTTTTTCTCCGAACCGAAAGCAAGAATATAGTTTGCGTAATCAGAATCCACCAAAAGAGAAGTTTGTTTTGATAATTCCGCAACGGCTTCTCTTGACTGATCATTATACATTATATTTGAATACATTTCCGCAAGATAAATCTGATCTTTTTGTGTTAAATCAGATGCGGGGAAATAAAAAGTTTTCACATCTTCATCAAGCAAAGAGGCAAGATTATCATCCTGAATTTTTGACATTGCAAGTTCAGACAGGTTGAAAAACCCGATAGACGCCATTTCTTTGGTAAGCTGCATATAAATGTAGTCATTCGGAGTTACGCTGTCAATAAGCACTTTAAAATCCGAATATGATGAGCGGACATTGCTTTTCATATACTTATTCATTGCGATTAAATACTGATTTTTAACGGCATTTTTTGACAGACTGGCTTTCTTAAAATCAAATGAAGGTACTGTCATTTCCTGCTGATAAGTATTTGAATTTTTCTCAAGGGGGTTAACGGGAGCAATTCCCATATCAATTGAAAAACACGGACTCGAAATAATTCCGAACGCAAATATCGATAATAATAATTTATTTTTCATTTTCGCCTCCGTCAGGTTGATTTAAATAATACCTGTTAAATAAATCAATAACCTTTTGTTCTTTTGGCGACGGATTTTCAAGCGCCAGATAATTTCTTATATCGTACAAATTATGTTCTTTTAAAATCGGTAAATCGACCTCATCAATTTTACCGTTATATTCCGATAAAAAGACACCGACGATTTTATCGAGGGTAATTTTCAAAAACGAATCTACTAAATCAAGGTCAAAATGAGAACCTGCACCTTCCGAAATGATATTTAATACATTTTTTATGGGCATCTTGTCCCTGTAATGTCTTTTTGACGTAATCGCATCAAAGACATCCGCAACAGCCAAAATTCTGCCGCCGAGAGTGATTTCATCCCCTTTCAAATGTCTGTAATAACCTGTCCCGTCCCACTTTTCATGGTGAGAAGATGCCATTTCGGTAATTATCCTGAAATCAGGCGACATATTGAGTTTGTTTAAAATATTGTGGGTAATTCTGACATGCTCTTGAATATGTTTGTATTCTTCATCTGTCAGCTTGCCTTCTTTGCGCAAAACGGAATCTCTTATGCCGATTTTGCCTATATCATGCAAAGTTGCGGCTTTTTCAAGCAAACTTTTATCTTTTGCATCCATACCGATTTCATCTGCAATAAGCCCCGAATACAATCTTACCCTTTTTGAATGACCTGCGGTAATCTTATCTCTGGCATCTACAGAGGTTGCTAAGGTATCAATGAAACTTTCAAACAAAAGTTTTTGTTCACGATACATTTGCAATTGTCTGTCAAATAACTGCGCATTTTCTAACGCAATACTTGCACTTCCGCCGATTGCTATAAGTAAATCTTCATCGTTTTTAGTAAATACGCCGTCAATTTTATTTAAGACCTGAAAAGCACCGATAATTTCATGGTTATTATTCATTATGGGCATACAAAGAATTGTTTTCGTATGATACCCCGTGCTTTTATCAACTTCGGGGTTAAATCTTGAATCTGAATATGCATTGGTAATATTTACGGTTTCACCTGTTTGAACGACATATCCCGCAAGTCCTTTATCAGCAGGGAAACGAATTTCTTTATCCCCGACACCCAAAGCGACTTTTGACCATAATTCATTTGAATCCTTATCCCAAAGGAAAACCGTACATCTGTCAGCTTGCATTGCATTACGTGTTTCTTCTGCAATGACTTTTAACAGTTCGTCAATATCAGTCAATGCAGTAATTGAACGGCTTATTTTTACAAGCGAAACTAACGGATCTGTTTGGGTCGGCAACGAATAGTCCATTCCGTTTTGAAGTTGTTTAATTCTTGTATTAATTACATCAGACAGGTTATATTCGTCTTTTTGAGCAGCATATTTTAAAGCCGAATTATAATGAATTAATGCAACGTCTTTATTGTTCTCGGCAAAATTTATATTACCTTTTACAAATTCATTTATAAGTAGAGCAGTTATATCATCCGACTTTTGCGCCATAAAAGCACCGTCATCAGCAACAGAAACCCCTTTTTCATTTCCCAGAGAATAATTTATAAAAGCACTCAAGCTCAAAGATATCGAAATGCCCGACACATAATTGCTGTTGCGGGACAATTCATAAGCTTTGTCTATATACTTTTGAGCCTGTTCGTAATCTTTTTTGTCAAGATACGAAAGCCCTTGTTTTATCGTACTTTTTATATCTTCTATGCTGCCCATTTAATTCAAAAACCTTTTTTCACATTTTACTACATTTTTGAGATTAATTCAAAGCATTTACATATATTTAGGATAATTATATGATGGAAATTATTCTGGAAAATCATATAATAAAACTTACGAAAAACTATTTTAGGAGGATAAAAAATATGGCAGATACGCTGGAAACGTTAAAATGCCCCGCATAATTGCTCCGCATGCGGAGCAATTATGGAAAAAGTATTCATTCCCAAAGAAGGAATAAATATAGACATCTGCTTAAACGGATGCGGCGGAATATTCTTTGATAACAGAGAATTTGACAAATTTAACGAAGCGAATGAAGATATTACGGTAATTGAAGAAAAGTATAAAAATAAAAATTTCAAGCCCGTAAATGAAAATGCCGTCAGGACATGTCCCGCATGCGGTTCAAAAATGGTCAAAAATACTTCTGCAATAAACGGCAAAGTATATGTTGATGATTGTTATGTTTGCGGCGGAAAGTTTCTTGATTATGGAGAACTGCTTAACATAAGAAAAGAATTTGCAACAGACGAAGAAAGAGGTAAAGCCGCAATGTCATATTTATTTAAGCAGGCAGGAAGCGAGATAGAACGTATGAATGCGGAAGCAGCCCAACGCAAACAAAACAGAAGCAATATGCAAAAGTTTGTCTATTCTTTGCTTGATATAAAAGAATAGTATACATTGACAAGTTCTTTGTAATAACCCGTATTTAAAAGTTCGTAAAATCTTTTATAACAATTCGGCGCAAGTTCTTTTACGGCGGTTTCATCAATATACAAACCCTCGATAAACCTTGCAAAAAGTTCTGTCGGCTTTGTATAATATTTTTTCATTCTGTTAATTTTTGCACTCACCCTTGACTGTTTGCAGGTGCAGGATTTTAACCTTATATATGCACAAAACTCTTTGCTCATATCGGGAAAATCCTGTTCAAGATTACTGATTGAATATAGTTTTGTTGTCTTGCCCAAGCCTCTTGATATTAATTGAACCCTGTCGTACTTCAAAAGATATTTCGCATCGGATTTTTTTATGTATTTATCAAATTCTTTAAACTTTTTAGAACGTAAAAATTCGGGGTATTTGTTTTTTATAATGCTTTCATATTCGGAAATTTTTTCTTTCAAAATGCTTTTGTGCTGTAGAAGTCTTTCAAATTTTGAATTTTTATCGACAAAATTGGTAACTTTTAAAAGTTCATCTTTATAAAAATCCGATTTGTCATCATCAAACAAAACCTCGATTGTTCCGCCCGTTCTTTCCATAAAAGGCTCAATATGCGCATGAATATAATGTGCAAATTCATGCAACAGGGTCGGAATAAGTCTGTCAGGCGAAATATTTTTTGATATGTAAATTTTATTTCTCAGATAAAACCCCTGATTTCCTCTTGCTTTGGTTGAGGTAGAAACCTCAATTCCGAGGCTTTTTAAATATTTTATTAAATTTCTTGCCTGAATATCTGCTATTTTCATAAAAAGATTATAAAATAAAAAACAGCGATACAAAATAATAATGCATCGCTGTTTTTTTATTTTCAGTTACAAATTTAAGCTTTTTCAAACTGGTCTTTTCCGACACCGCAAAGGGGGCAAACCCAATCTTCGGGCAAATCTTCAAAAGCTACATCATCGTTTTCAGCAGGGTCATAAACATAACCGCATACCGTACATACCCATTTTTCCATAAGAAAATCCTTTCTTTTAATTATAACAAAAATTATTATACAAAAATAAATTTAAGATGTAAATACGACATTACGATAAAATATACAAATAATTACAGCTTTATATTGTGTTATAATAAAATTATGTTACCAAAACGATATCGGCTGAAAAAAAGAGCGGCATTCAAAGCTACTTACAGAGTTAAACATTGCGCACATTGCGGCGGAATTACTTTGTTTGCGGGGATTGAGAAAAAAGAAGATACCCCCACAAAAGTCGGATTTGTCGTAAGTAAAAAAGTTCATAAAAGGGCTGTTAAAAGAAACCGCTTAAAACGCCTTATGAGAGAAAGTTACAGACTTTTATTAAAAGAAAATAATTTGTACAATTCTCAAAAGTATTTATCGCTTATTTTTGTCGGAAGTGAAAAAGCTCTGGGAAAAACATTTAACGAAATAAAAAATTCCGTTAAAACTGCATTAGAGAGGTTGTAAATGATTCTTGAGGGAATGTTTTTTGAAAATACAATGAACTATCCTACAAACAGGATTTATCCGCAATATCCCACTATTACGGCAGGTGTACAGGAAGGGACGGAAGCAATATACCGCTACGGACTTAGAGAATCTTCATATCCGACATTATCAATTGTTGACCCCATACCAAACGGTCATGGGCAGGTAATTCCCGCAGGACATTACGAACTCGCATTATCTGACGACAGACAATTTTTACTTCTGCTTGAAGCAAAAAATCCGATAGCCGTCATGCCTGTATTCAAACTGGAGGTTTCAACCGAAGAAAAAGCGCAGGTTCATGATGCAAAATCCTTGCGCAAAAAAAATAAGCATGACAAAGAAATAATCAGAACCAATACAAAACGTGCCAAAAAGGGTATGCCGCCTGTTAATGAGGAAGAAGAAATTTATCAGGAAGCCTCAATGGAATATATAAAAGACGGAAAATATTTCCTCATTCGCTACGAAAGAGGAGATGTAAAAGCATGGGCAGCTGTCAAAGCAGAATGATTATAAAAGAATATAAATAACCGCAAACAAAGCCGCAACAAGCGATATCCCGACAATTATCCAAAACGGAGGAATCCCGTTTTTTTTCGGAACCGATTTCATAACAGATACTTGCGGTTTGTCTTTTTTAGGTTTGTTTTTGGTTGTTTTCTTTTTAGGCTTGGGGCTTGTTTTTGTTGCCTGTTCTTTTGCTTCCAAATATTTTTCTGATAGGGATTTTTTAGACGGTTCGCCTGTTATAAGAAGTTCCGCATCATAGTGCAATTGTAAAAGCTTTTGAGGAGCTTTTTTATAAAAAACGGCATAATTCAAGCCGACTTCAAACGCTCTTTGCAAACATTCAAGCGCCATTGTCGCATTTTTCTCAACTTTTGCGCCATGCACGGACAAATTCCCCTGTTTTTTTAAAAAGTACAAATCGTCTATAAATTCTTTTTCTTCTTCCAAGCCGTTTGATTTATCTTTTAAGGTTGCAAGCATTTCATCAAAAGTTATTTCGCTTGTTCTGTTTTCACCGAGGACATCTCTGCAAATACGTTCGGCATAACGTCTTGTCTGCCCTATACATTGGTCAAAAAAGTCGCCCCGATATAATCTTTCGGCATCAATTATAATATCGGATAAATTCTTATCAATTTTTATTAAAAAATCAAAATTAGTCTTAGTCATAATATTTTCATTTTATTATAAAAATAAAAAGGAGGACAAACTTATTTGTCCTCTTAAAAAATTACCCGATATAATTTAAACTTTTATGCGGCAGTTTTTAATTCGGTTTTTGGGGGAACCTCTTTTTTTCTGCCTTTGTATGCCGTCATCTTCGTATTGATTTTAGGCAAAATTATGCCAAGCATTATGGTTGAATATGCAAGTCCGGCAATCTGTGCGATGTTTAATTTCTTGATATTTTTCTTCGCAAATTCAGCTCCATGCGCTGCAACTTCTTCATAAGATTTCAAGCTCAAATCATTCAACCAATGTTTTACGCCTTTGCCTTCTTTTTTAATATTGAATAAATTTTCACGTTTCGGATCAAGAATATTTGCAACACCTTTTGCCGCAAAACCGCCCAATACAAGCCAGTTCAAGAACCCGAAATAATCTCTTACAACAGATTCTCTCAATTCGTTCATACTGTCTGCTGCCAGAAATCTGCCTATAATAGTAGACATATAAACCGTTTTAATGGCATTTCCCGTTGAAACCGGACCCGTAAACTGCAATTTTTTAACAAAATCTTTCGGTGATTTTACACGCATAACACCCATTACCATAGCAACCATGCCTGCGCTTGCAAGGAGTTTACTAATCCATAATTTTTTAGAACCGTTTTTTTCGGGTTTTGTTTGTTCAATTTTTTTATCGGCAGGTAAATTCTTTTGCGCTTTTTTATCCTGTAAATCTTTTACATAATCGACTTCACCTACAAAGCCTTTTTTGCCCGTTCTTTTTTCGGTAATTTTTCTGTTAATTTTTTGAACACTTATACCGAGTGCCGATGCAAGGCTCAATGCGCCAAAAATTTTGATATTATTTACTTTTTTAATTTTTTTCAAAGCTGCCATGGTATCTGCGTTTTTGTTTGTGAAAACATCATGCGCCATATCGTAAGTATCTCTTAACAAATTAGAAATGTTTGTATTTAAATTTCTTTCTCCGACCTGTACGTTGATATCGTTATTTGCTTTTAGAGCATTTGTAAGTCTTGTTTCAAAAATCTTAAATATGTGTTTTTTATCACGTTTAGTTAAATTTTTATCTTCAATTGCATCTTTGAAAGTTTGAACAAATCCGTCTTTTGTTTTTATTTTTTCCTCAACATTTGCATATTTAGGGTTGTCAAATTTATACCTGCCCCATTTGTTTTCTCCGAACCATTCTGTCTGTGCCCAATCCGAAGCTTTATAAGAAACTTTGTTTTTCCCGTCAATTGCAGTTATTCCGTTTAAAACATTTTCAACGTATTTTTCCGTTTTGTTGCCGCTTTTATCCCAAGCATTTTTTAAAACGGCAATAGAATCTTCGCTAAACCAGCTTTTGGGATTTATTTTAACTTTTTTATCCGTACTTTTTGCGGCAATTTTTGCAATAATTGAACCGAAAAGCCCTGCCGAAAGACAGTTTACAAAAGTTCCGCTTATTTCTCTTGTAAAAGTTTCTGCTCCCGCATATTTGTTTCTGTCTTTTGTATCAAAATAAGTTCTCGGCGCAACCATTGTCCCAAGATCAAGCACAACGGCATTTGCCATTTCGTTGCCCGTCAGAGTTCTTAATACTCCCGTTACCGCACCATCTAAAGGTCCTTTAAAAGTCGGAGTATATTTTCTTTTCCCTAAATTATTGTTTATATTGTTTACCGCTAAATCCATTAATTACCTTGTTTCCCCACAATCAAAAATTTACATATTAAAAAAGAGTTCCGAAACTGCGGAACTCTTTTATTCTTTTATACAAGTATTTAAAAAATAACTCACATCAAAAAATTCCAAGTCCCGCATATTGTCCGGAATTGGAGGAGGAGGATGAATTATTTGATTTTTGAGTCATAAATTTAATCATTTTTCTACTACCTTGATAGTATTTTATCATTTAATCGAAATTTGTCAATTGTTTTTAAGTCATATATTAAATATAATTTACATAAAACATCCGACACGAATATTTTTTGGGAACAAAAACCACAACCTACGGTCTTACCGACCTTAAAAAATATCATCACCGATTAATTTTGAAAATTCTTCTTCGGAAATTTTGTGTCCGTTTTTATCTGTATAAACTGCGTTGTATTCTTCGGTTTTATTATTTATCGTAAGAACCTCTTTGCCGAGCAATTCATTTGAAGAATCTCTGTAAACTGACACATCTTGCATTTTGGTCTTGGTATTTTTGGAAGAATGTTCAATCGTATACAAAACCTTTTCGTCAAGCTTTTTTATGGTTTTGATTTTGTTATTGTCTTTATCATAGAGGTATTCATCAACATGAGTTTGGTTGTCATAATTGTTTTTTGTCGATGTTTTTATCAAATTGCCCGACAAATCGTAACTTTCTTCAGAAATTTCACCCGCACTAAATTCGGTATGAGTTTTTACCTGTCCGTTCGGATAATATGTTTCAATATTCCTTGACGGGTTAAAGTCGCTATGGTAAATAGTTTCGGCAGAGGATAATTTTTTATTCTCATCGTATTTGTAAATTATTTCTTCTTTTAATTTATCATTTTTGCCGTAAGTCAATTCTTTTTCAAGCAGGTTTTTATCATTGTATTGGCGTTTTATCGTTTGGAGTAAATCGCCGTTTTTACTTAATCTGCGCTGCAAAATTACGTTACCGTTTTTGGCATAATTATTTTCGGTATACCATTTGCCCGAGCATTCGCTGAAAATTTCTCTTTGAACCTGTCCGTCGGGAGCGTATGTTGTTTTTCTGTCAAAAATCGTTTCGCCCTCTTTATTTTTAATTTGATGCCAGATAGGTTTTCCGTTTTTGTCAACGGTATATTCGGCAGTATAAGAATTGCCCGACTTTTTGTCTTTTATTGCGGCGCTGTATGTATGAGCGTTTTTATTAACAAGCGTTGTCTGATTTGTTTTGAGATTCTTTACTATAATTTTATCAATGTCGCCGTTATTTAAAACGGAATTGCCGCCATGATTTTTTATCCCGATAATTCCGTTGCCTTTGTAAACACCGTTTGATAAGAAATATCTCGTATCAATACGTAAATCACCGCTATATTTTACATACCCGAACAAAAGTTTGGGCGAAATAACGTAACTCAAAATTCTTTTTGATGCATCATAAGTTTTAGAAATTATGTTGTTGATAGTTTCCGTGCATGTATAATCAAGCCCGATATTGTGGCGTATTGTTTTAGAAAAAACCTCGGTGCCGTTCTTGATTACGCTTATTAAATTATTTATGTCATCATATTTGTAGCTTTTTGAAACGACATTGCCGTTATCATAAAGCATAGAGTCCTGTAAAAGCCCTTTTTTATATTCAAGTCTTGTAACTTTACCTGACGGGAGAGTTTTTACAACGGTTCCGTTAAATTTTTTACGACCGTCTTTAAGTATTTTGCCGTCGTATTTCATTGATTTTGTAAAAGTATCTATTTTAAGCATGCTCATGTTAAACCGCATAAAAATATTTTTTGCGGGAATATGATTTTAAATTTTTTACAGGACGTATTCACAATCCATAACTTTTACGCCGTCAACCATTTCGATTTTGTTAATTTTAATCTTGTTGTTGCGGGGAAGTAAAAATTCACTATATCCGCCAAGAACACCTTTTGTGCCTTTAGGGAGTTTAATTCTCATCAATGCGCCGAATCCGTCATCAATTGTTTGATGTGCAAATTGTTTAAATTGAGCATTATCAACGTCAATTGAGGTTGAAACGTAAGACTTATCGGTAATAACCATGCCCTCTTTTAAAGAATTGATAAAATTATTTTGATCTTTAAATACGGGATGACCATGAACCGCTCTATAAACAACGGCATCTTTTTTTAATGCCGGAGCGGCTTCAAAAACCTTATCCATTGCATTAATTGTCGCTTTATCGGCTTCGTCTAATTTTGCACCTTTGCGCAAAACACCGTTTAGCGGGTAAGCATCATAATATTGCGAAAACGCTCTTAATTGATCGTCATTTGTTATGTATTCACGAATACTTTTAACATCAACTTCTTTGTCGCCCTTTTTGAAAAGGTGATTGTGCAAGATATCTTCATGCTTTGCTTTAACGGCATTATCAATTAAATCTTCTTTATTTTTAATAAATTTATATTGCGCCATTTCGGTTTTATCAAGATAGTATGGAGCTAATTCTTCACAACTCGGGCGTTTGCTATAGCCAAACATTTCATAAGATTTTCTCGGGTTAGCTTTGGATCTTGTTCTTATGAGAGCGGTAAATTTACCCTCGTCTTTCCAAAGTGAAGTTTTCATATCCCACAAATCCTTTGCGGATTTAGTTTGAATTTCTTTTTTGAAAGTTTCAAGCATCTTAGGCAAAGAAGAAAGTTTTTCTTCCTGCGCATAATATTTTGCCATTTTTTGCAAAACGGGACTTTTTTCGTCATGTACACGAACATTTGTGCTGCCGTTGCAAAGCTCTCGGGTTCTGTTATACCTGATTCTTGCATCATCATTCATTTTCATCGGTTCGAGCTTTGGCGCATCTGGTTGTTTAACCTCAGGGGGTTTAATCTCAGGGTTAACACTATTTGCTTTAGGTTTAGCTTTTAATTTGCCCTTACCTCTTGTTGCTATATAAACACCTGCTGCAGCAAGCGCTGCCAAACCGAGTCCGATTGCAGCTTTTGTTTGTGCTGATGTCAAAACAGGTTTTGAAACTTTTTCATTTTCTTTATTTTTTTGTGCATCAATAGCACCGTTTGCCGTAAAATGCGGCTGAGAAGTTATACCGTTTACACTTACCATACTAATTTCCTTTTCCTTATATATTTAAAAATAAGTGATAAATAAAAATTGCATGTAAAATAAAAATTTTTTATCAAATGTTAAAAATACTTAATATTTATTTTGAAAGGGAAAATTATTTTAACCCGATTTTTCCAACTGCTTCCTCAATGCAAATTTGCAGCCGCAATAATTTTGACGGTACAAGCCCAGTTCTTTTGAAATTTTATTGGTTTTTAAAAATCCGTCCTGTTTTCTGAAATTGTACGCAAAATATTTTAAATTGTATTTTGATGCAATTTTTTCTCCGACAGATGTCAACTTCTCATAATTTTTGTGCGGACTTATCGGCATTGACGTGGTAAATTCATCTATTCCGAGTTCAAGTGCCTTTTGAGCGGTTTTATCAAGTCTTAATTCAAAACATTTTGTGCACCTTGCACCTTTTTCGGGTTCATTCTCCAAACCTTTTACAAAATCATAATAAACTTCAGGCTCATAATCACCGATTATAAGTTCACAGTTGAAATGCTTGCACAAAGTAATTTCAGCCTCAAGTCGTTTTTGATACTCAATATCAGGATAAATATTAGGGTTGTAAAAATACACAATAACGGTATATCCCATATCTTTTAACAAAGATATGGGATAACCCGAACATATACCGCAACATGCGTGCAGCAGAATTTTTTTAGTTGAAGAAATGGTGTTTTGGTTGTCCGCCATATTTCTTTATCCATTCTTTTAATTCGGGATAGCCTTTCATACCCATTTCAAAATCGTCTTTAATTTTCATTGACGGGGTTCCGACCATTCCGTGTTTAAACGCATAGTCAATATCTTTTGCGATTTTATCTTTCACTTCCTGAGAATTTGCATCAACTTTCATTTGTTTAAGGTCAAGTTTGATATTTGAATCTTTTAAAACTTTCAAAACTTCATTTTCCGTTGTGGGAGTTTTCTCGAATAATAAAGATTCAACTTCCCAGAATTTGCCCTGTTTTTGGGCAGCCAAACCGTATTGAGCACAGATACAAGAACCTATATGGAAATCACCCTGCATATATTTGTTGCAAGCCTTATCCAAAGGTACGTCATGATGCTCTACTCTTACGTTTTTAAAATCTCTTACCGCTTTATGAACAATAATATTTGCAGTATAGCAAATCGGACATTGATAATCGGAATACATTTCAAGAACTACGGCATTTTTATCTTTTGAGCCGAGAACATTTCCTTTAGCCGCATAAATATTTGTTTTTAATTTAACAAATTCGCCGATACTTCTTTGCCATTTCAAAGCCGGAGAAAATACGGCGCTTGTATACGTCCAGTAGAAAAATCCGCAAGCACAAATCATAACTACGATAAATGCTATTCTGTACGGAATCGGTTTCAACGCATCAACAAAATCAAGCCAGCTCTGTTTTATTGCAGTAACAAAATTACCCTTAATTCCGATAACCGCAATAAGACCGATTAAGAAATCCAATAAATAAGTAACCAAACACATTATGCATAATTTATGAATTTCAAAATAACTTATACCTAATAATGTCATTGAAATTACAAATGAGATAAGCCCTAACGATGCGATATAATGGTATTTATTTTTAAATACCTCCAAAAATTTTAAGAACGGGATTTTTTTAAGTTTATCAACGCACAACAGCATTAAGATAAACACGTACAAAAATAATCCCCAGTATGCAAGAGGGACGCCGAAGAATTGGGATTCAGGGGCTCTTGCAACACCATCGCAATCAATAAAATCATTTATTGAACAAAAACTCGGCAATGCATAACGATTAAAATTTGCCTGATAATATATATAAGCCAAATCAATGGTAACACCTATGCCCAAAAGGACAACAAATGTGATTGCCACAGATTTCCAGAAATTTTTCTTCTCATTTTCCATTTATATAAATCTCCCTTGTTTCAAGTTTTTTAACCTCATATATAATATAATTTAAACGTAAATTAATCAACCTAATATTTAGCAATATAATAATTTCTTATTAAGCAAAATTACAATAACTTAAAATTAAATTGTAAAAATTTTGCAAAACGGGTAAAATTAATTCGTGGATTTTATTTTTTAAGGAGGAAAAATGAATAAATTTTTGAAAATGGTTTTATCATTAGCCGTAATTTGTTTTTCCGTTGCACCTGTATTCGCATACCCTGATGTTGATTCAAACTACTGGGCAGCAAAACAGATTACGGAATTAACCGAAAAAGGCGTAATTGTCGGCTATCCTGACGGAACATTTAAACCTGATGCAAATGTTACAAGAGCAGAATTTGCGGCAATGTCAATAAGAGCATTGGGGCAGGAGCATACAAAAGTCGCACAGCCCGTACATTTCACCGATATTGACGAAACTCATTGGGCATATTCGGATATCCAAAAAGCTTTATATTTTGATTTGATTTCGGAAGATAAAGATTCTACTCTGTTCAGACCTGATGATCCCGTTTCAAGAGCAGAATCAATTTCCGTTGCGGTTAACGCTTTGACGACAGAAAAAATTTCAAGCGAAAAAGCAATGGAAGTTTTATCTAAAAAATATACCGATGCGGGCTCTGTTCCTCAATGGTTTTTAGTACCTGCGGGGAAAGCTGAAATCTTGAATATGATTGTTACTTTGCCTGATTCAAAAGGTTCTCTTGCGCCGAATCGTCCCGCAACAAGAGCAGAAGTTGCAGCAATTTTATACAACATGATGGTTCAGGCAAAACTTAACCCGAACGCTAAACTTGCCGAAGCAATGAGGAAGAAAACAGGCGACGGATTTGTAATAGATGAAGCATACACCCAAGGAAGTATCGGATTTCTTCCCGCTGGAACTTTTGTACCAATTAAATTAAACAGCTACATAAGTTCTCAAACTACAGAAGGCGGTGTTGTTTATACAGCTCGTGTTCCGCAAAACTATATCACAAGAGATCATTATATTTTGATTAGAGAAAACTCCCAACTGCAAGGACAGGTGCTTGACGTTAAACCCGGCAAATACTTTGTCAGAAACGGTGTTTTGGTTCTTAAAAATACTTTAATTACAACAGAAAACGACCAAACAACTAATTTTGACGGTCTTGCAGAAATCAAAAAAGACAGAAATTGGTGGATGAAGTTTGTAAGATGGGCTTTCAAAGGTGAAAAACTTGAAGTTATGACAAACGGCGATGCTTATATGAAACTTCTAAAACCCGTTAAAGTCGATTTGACAAACGGTTGGATTTACGAAAAGTAAATTTTAAGATTTTTAAGGGAAACTAAAAAAAAATTAGTTTCCCTTTTTTAATCCTATCAGCGGACTTTTTCATTTGAAACATAAGTTCCGACACTTTGAGCGGAATATATTTTTTTAATCATTTTTACCCAGTCTTTGTATTTAAATACCCCGCCGAGCCAGTTATCAAGCACGATTGTATCAGGTTTCAATTTATCATTATCGAATTTGCTTTTAACAATAACCGCAGCATGATTATATATTTCATCTTTCTTTAAAATACTTGCATACACAATGTTTGCTTTGTAATTTGAATGAGAATTATTTATGTCATAAGCGCTTATGGCAGCTAAATCCGTACAATTGCCGATTCTCTTATTTTTTACCATTGAGCGTAAATTTTTATAATAATTCCCACTTGTACGGCATTGCTTGCGCATGTTGTTTATTTCGGTATTCAAATTATTATCATACGATTTTGATTTACGATTAAGCACTAAATCCTGCATAGAACTTGATTTTACATTCCCGAACTCTTTTATGAATTTGCTGCGGGCATTTTTTACAAAATTCAATGTTTTGTCATTTGTTTTTTGTGCGGATAAATCGTATTTCTTGACGTAGTTTTTTAATTCAAGATATTTATCTGACGAAAAATACGAACGAGAATTGTATTGATAATCGGTATGTTTTTCAAATAAACGGAAATCGTGTTTATTTTGAAGTTTTTGATTATCAAAATTGTTATAAAAAGTGCTCTGTATTTCCCCGATACAATTTATTTGCATATATATAATAAGTATTTTTTTATGCAAAAATTGCGTTATTTAAAATATAAAAAACATAGACAATTCCTAAACTTATTTGCTGTTCATAAGTTTATTTGATTTATCCAAATCTTCGTTTGCGCCGTCATAATCGCCGTTATCAAGTTTAACCATTGCACGCATCGAATATGCGCTGCCATCATTCGGGTTTAATTCAATTGCTTTGTTATAATCTTCTAAAGCTCCGCCCTTGTCGCCCAATTCGGATTTGCATATTCCTCTTAAAACGTAAGCTTTTTCGTTTTTGGCATTCAATGAAATTGCTTTATTCAAATCTTGTAACGCAAGATTTTTTTCGCCTATTGAGTTATATATTGAACCTCTCCAATAATATAAAAATGATTCGTTCGGGAATTTTTGAATAGCGCTGTTGCATTTTGCCATGGCTATTTTATATTTTTGTGAATTAACAAGAATCCCGATTTCGGTAATTGTTTTATTTGCATCGGGGTTTGTTGCCTCATCTGCATATACAGCACCCGACAGCCCTATTAATAATGCCGCAGAAATCAGTAATATCGGAGTCTTTTTCATAACCGTTACCCTCTTAAATTTTAACAAATATATTATATCACATTTTCCATAATATAACTATGGTTTTTATTGCAAAGGTTATAAATTTATAGTAGTATGTTATAAAGTGTGAGGTTATAAAGATTATGGCTATAAAGAAAGTTTTAAGGTATGGAGAAGAATCTTTAAGACAACCGTCTAAAGAAGTTCATAAAGTTTCAAAAAAAATCGTTGATTTGGTAAGAGATTTGTTTGATACAATGTATGCTCAAAACGGTGTCGGACTGGCAGCTCCGCAAATCGGCGTAAATTTGAGAGTTTTTGTAGTTGATGCATCAACTAAAGACAATCCGCTTGATCCGATGGTTTTCATCAACCCGAAAATTATTAAAAAATCAGGCGCAATAAAAAGCACGGAAGGCTGTTTGAGCTTTCCCGAAGCTTATACCGATGTTGTAAGATACAAAGACATTATGGTAAAAGCAACAAATGAACATGGCAAAAGCTTTGTTATGGAAGTAAAAGGAGGAAATCTTCTTGCAAGATGCATTCAGCATGAAAACGACCACCTTGACGGAATTTTATTTATAGACCATTGTTTAAACAGATTTGAAGCGGACGAAGTGTTGAAAAAATATCATCTTCCGCCGATTGAACCTGACAAATTGCTTGATGAAGAGGAACTGAAATCTCAATTATGATAAAAATTATTTTTTTCGGAACACCCGATATCGGGTTGAAATCTCTGGATTATTTAAATAAATCGGATAAAATAGAAGTTTGTGCGGTTGTAACCCAACCTGACAGACCCGCAGGCAGAGGACACAAATTGCAGGCATCGCCTATTAAAAAATATGCGCTTGAGCATAATATACCCGTATTCCAACCAAAATCAATAAGAAAAGAACCGCAAATTCAAGAGGAGCTCAAAAAATTTGAACCTGACTTTTTCGTAACTTTTGCGTTCGGACAGATTTTATCACAAGAAGTTTTGGATATTCCGAAATATGCAACAATAAATCTTCACGCCTCGTTATTGCCTAAATACAGAGGCGCAAACCCTATTCAAAGAGCAATTATCAACGGCGACAAAGAAACGGGTATTTGCACAATGATTACAGAACTCGGGCTTGATTGCGGCGACATTTGCGAAAAACTGGTCATACCGATTTCAGATAACATGAACTGTAACGAATTGTGGGATGAAATCGGCGAAAAATCACCGCAGATGATTGAAGATACATTGATTAAATTAAAAAACGGAACATTGAAACCTCAAAAGCAATGCGAGGACGACGTTTGTATGGCTCCGAAAATTACAAAAGAAGAATGCCAAATCGATTGGTCAAAATCAAACAGAGATATCCACAACCTTGTGCGCGGGGTTTGCGCAAACCCCGGGGCGTTTTTTAAACACAACGGCAAAATAATAAAAGTTGTAGAAACAAGACCGATTGACGGTTCGGGTACACAGGGCAAAATTGTTGCACATTCAAAAGACGGCGTAGATATAGGATGCGGACATGGTCTTGTCAGATTGGTAAAAGTCAAACCCGAAGGCAAAGGCGAGATGAAAGCATCAGATTGGTACAACGGTTTAAGAAAGTAATTTTAAAATGATAACAAAAGGAATACGAGGGGCGATAACGGTTGAAGAAAATACCGTTCAAGCATTGGAAAAAGCAACATTAGAGCTTTTAGACGAAATGTTTAAACAAAATAATATTAAAGATACAAAAAATATTTCGCATGTTATTTTCACAACAACCGACGACCTGAACGCCGCATTTCCCGCAAAATTTCCACGCATTAAATACGGTTGGAATGACGTTGCTATGATGTGTTTTCACGAACTCAATGTTCCTGATTCACTAAAGATGTGTCTTAGAATTTTGATTGTCCTGAATTGCGAAAATGATTTTAAACCGAAATTTGTATATCTTAAAGGCGCTGCAAATTTAAGAAAGTAGGGGATTATTTATTTTGCGGAAGATGCAAATACCATGAATAGCTTTTATTATAAGGAACAAACCCGTTTTTATAATAAAATTTAACTGCATCATGTGCGGCATTTACAAAAATATGAACTTTTGAATAGGTATCTTTCAAATAATCAATCATTGCCGTGCCGACATTTTTGTATACTCTTTTAGAACCCGCATAACTTTTGCATGTATTCGGGTGAACCTGAAGATATTCAAGCTCTCCACCGACACCGTCCTCGCTGAACAAAGAAACTCCCAAAACATTTTTAGGGTCTAATTTTTCGAAATTATCTTTTTGGGTAGTTAAAGCCAAATAATGATCCTTTACGGAAAAATCATTTTCTTCGCTTCCCGCTTTTGTCAAAATCATATCAACATAGTTGTTAAATCTGCAATTTTTGCTGCCTTCTTTATTCCAACTGTCAGAAATTGTTGAAAGAGCATTCATATCATTCGCATTTGTTTTATCAAGTTCTACGATAGAAACCGAAACAGGGGTGTGCATTCTGCCCTTGCGAATGAATGTATTTGTTTTTAAACTTGCACCAAAAGAAATATTATTGTTCATACCTCGTTTAAAGTATGCGCAAATAATTTTTTGCTATTAATTTTTTAAATTTTTTCAAATTCTGTTACAGAAGGATCAAGTAAACGTCTGCCGACATTTTCAAAATTGATGGAACATAGAGTTTTGTTGCCGTATTTGATAATTTTTTCTACAACACCTTTTCCGTATCTGGGGTGCTGAACTTCATCTCCTTGAGCAAATCCGAAATCTTCGTCAGAGGTTTTATCTCCGGTATCAAAAACGGGAACCATCGGAACCTGTTCATCTTCATTTTCTTGCGGCTGATTATCTTGTGAATTATCATGCTCCTGATTATTATTTTCTTCGATATAATCAAGATCTTCTTCAGTTAATTCATCGGTTAAATCATCGCCCTCGTCTGAATTATTTCCCTCATCATCTGATGTAAATTCATCCATAAAATCTAAATCGTCATCATTTTGAGAATTATCTTCTTCCACGGTCGGCACTTGAGTCGGCTCAGGAGTTATTTCGTCTTTGTCGTAATCATCAGATAATATATTTTCTATGGGTTCTTCATTTTTAATCGGCGGGAGCGTAACTTCTGTCGGATGTTCACTTACGCTTTGCATATCTTGATTTTGAGTTTCTTCAACTTCTTCTTGGACAGAGGGTTCATGCTCATTTTCATCATTATCGATTTCAATATCTGAAATATCAGCCTCATCATTTGAATTATCTTCATCATCAACAGGCAATTCGGAAATATCTTCCTGAACAGCTGCCTGAGTTTGAGTTGAAATTTCGGGTTCTGAAACATCTTCAATTGCGGGGATAAAGATTTCTCTGTCTCCGAATACATCATCTTTTGTAAGATCTAAATCCAGATCAAACAAATCAACGATTAAAGGAATACCCTGTGTCAAATTGCCGTAAATAATACCTTCTGTCGGATTTAGCTTGTTTAAGAAAGTATTATATGCCGCAAAATCATGCTGCATGGTTTGTGGTGCAAAGAGCATAATATTTTGGGCATGCGATTTTAATTCGGATTCATATTTGTACAAATGGCTTGCAAATATTGTCGTAAAGACATGATTATGATTTATAAGTCTTTTGATTAACTTTTTATCCGAATTATCATCAGTCAACGGAACAAAATAATATACGTATTTATCCGATTTTTCAAGAAGTTTGTGAACATATAAAATCAATTCTTTTTGAAGTTTCGGATCAACATTTTTTACATTAATTACAACACAATTTCTTTCATATAGTTTATTTTCGAGCGCCTTGATTTCCTGTGCATTATTTGCAAAGATTTTTTCATCTCTGTATTTAAGCAATCTGTTTTTTAACAATGCAAGTTCGGGCATTTGAGTTTCTTTATACTGCGCCGTTACAACATCAATAAACGTATCTATCGGAATAAATTTATCTTCCAGAGTATTCATATACTGTTCGACAGCATAAAATACATCCTGAATAACCGCTTTTGTAGATGCATCAACATCACTCATTTCGTTTTCATAAACAAAATCTATAAAATCAGAATTTAACGGAAGTTTAAAATCCGTTCCCAAAGTAATGTTTGGATAATCTTCAAAAAATGATTCCGTATCAATAACAATACTTTTTTCTTTCATTCTGAACAACTGTCTTACACAGTTTGAAATCAGGGTAGATTTCTCATAATCATTTTCGCAAAATACCGTGAAATTGTGTTCAAAAACAGAAATATCAATGCTTAACATTTCATCTGTTCCGACAATTTTACCGATTTGAACAGGTGTTTCAATCGGAAGTAAATCAAGTAATTCATTTGCGGGGAGCTGTACAATTTTGCAATGAATACTGGGGATAGAACCATCAAACTCGCTTACAACGCCTTCAGAATTAAATGTAAACATCAATCTTGCAACAGCAAAATTGTTCATATTATCGGCTTTTAAATTTACATACTGAGCTACATAGGATTTATCTCCCGACGTCAAAGCGATAAAATGCCCCAGCGTAGGTTTTTCCTCCTCCGTATATGACAGTTTTATTAAATTATTCCTTATTTCTATTAATTCCATTTAAAAAGCCCCCGATTATGAGTATAATTTTAACATGAAAATCTGTCAGCTATCCACAAATATTAAGTTACTTAACATTCGTTATTTTTTCAAGATGATTATAAATTTCGACAGTTAAAGGACAAATTCTTAAATCTCTGTCTACAAGACTTTTTATGGTTTCTTTGTAGCATGCAAGAATACATTTGTTTAAGCCGTCGGGCCCATCTATGTATTTTACGATTTTTGAGCGGTATTCTTCTTTTCTTGTTCTTGTTTCGATTTTATCTGCCAGAAAGATTATTTTTTCAAAAAGAGTCATATCGAGTTTGCCTATTGTATGCCACCTGATAGAAGAAAGTATTTCTTCATCGGTTACGCCGAACACTTTTTGCGCAACATAACGCCCCGCAGGAGCATGCAAAGTTTTTTTGTTTGAACGCTCATCATCAGGCACATCTTTTATATGCTCATCTATAATCTGCAAAAGTTCTTCGTCAGGCAAACATTTTGCGCAGTCATGCAATAAACCAGCAATGTATGCTTTTCTCTCGTCTGCTCCGTATTTTTCAGCAAGCCTTTGTGCGCATTCGGCAGTTCCGAGCGAATGATTGAATCTTTTTTCCGTTAAATGCTCTTTTAGCCATTTAACGGCTTCATCTTCGCTAATTTTCATATAATCCGTGTCCATAAATATAATCCTTTACTTTTTCATCAACATAATTACTTATATCCTGCCCGTTTTTAATCATACGTCTTAAATTTGTGGAAGAAATATCTTCAAACGGCAATTCCTCAAATTCAAAATCGTAACCTTTTGCGGCAAGTTCTTCAAAACTTTTTTTATCAATGTTCTTTCCCCTGTAAAAAACAAGGAATTTCACAAGTTCTTTTAATTTATCCGCTTCATACCAACTCTCAATATGCGCAAACGCATCCGTTCCTATTACGAATTTAATTTTGTCCGTGTGGTTATATTTTTTGTAAAGCTCGCATATCGTAATATAGGTGTATGATTTGCCCTCACGCTGAAACTCTATATCAGACACCTCAAATTTCGGGTTTTTGCCTGAAATCGCAAGTTTAACCATTCCCAAACGGTGATAAGACATTTGCGGGTCATAATCCTTGTGAGGCGGTTTGTATGCAGGGATAAACAGAAATTTATCAAAATTATATTTTTCCGTTATATACTGTGCAACCCTCACATGAGCATTGTGCACTGGATTAAATGTTCCTTGGAATACGCATAAATTCATAACATTATTGTAACATAAACCAAAAATTCCCTAAAATTACGCTGTTTTTAATCCGCAACAGTTGAAAATATGCTTTATTAATTTTAAAATTTAAATATATGAATAATCTTATAAAAAAGTTATTTGTAATATTTTTATTGTTCGTGCAATCGTTTTTGCTCGGTGCAAACGCTCACGGGCTAAATACATACTGCAATCATATTGATTTAAATACAAAATATATTTGCCACGAATATAATAATTTCCCAAATAAAGCGGTATTTACCAATTTCAAAACAAATGAAACGGCAGTTTTGACGGTAAATAATATGCTTGAAACGCTGACTTCCATGCGTAATAACGATAATAATGCGTTCGGAAGCCTGCATAATGCCCTATCAAACACCGAAACCAAAGTAAATTTAATATTATCAAATGCCCAAACGGCATTTTCTGATGCGGATAATACTTATTCGCACCTGTCAAACGTAATAAATACAAGAGCTCCGTAAACTTTTATATACATATTTTTTAGTTTAACAAATTTTTTACGGCTTATTGTGTCTTTTACAGCTTAAAAGACAAATACTGCCTGTATTTTGACAGATATTTTATAAAAGAAACGGAGAAAAATTATGACAAAAAATGCTAAAGAAAACGAAAATAATATACAAATTTCATCAGGTACAAATGATTTATGGTTCCCGCTAATATTCGGAATAGTTGCCGTAATAGTTATGGCAATAATTTCACACTTCATGGGCGCATAAAATACCTATAATTAAATTGTTTATAAAAGGCGGCATAAAAGAATTTTATGCCGCCTTAAAATTAAATACTTGAAAAAAAAAGCCGTTTGTGCAAATATTGATATGCGGTCTGAAAAACAGATTGCACAAACAAAGAAATTTGTTTGAAACAGAAGTTATGGCAAGGTAGCTCAGCTGGCTAGAGCGCACGGCTCATACCCGTGAGGTCGAGAGTTCGAGTCTCTCCCTTGCTATTTTTTTGCTCGCACGGGTAATCGCCCTTGCGCTTGTTTTTTTGCAAAACCCAATCAAATTATGCTCCATTCTTTCGCATAATTTTCTTGGAGCGCACGGCTCCCTCTTCTTCGAACGATACTTAATCGTTCTCAGTCGGCACAGTCCGTGAGGTCGAGAACAAGCCGAGCAGAGGCAAGAGCGAAGCGAAAGTCGAGCAATTATGCCAAATTGCTAATTGCGAGCGGTGCCGTTTATGGCGAGGCGCAGGAGTCTCTCCCTAGCTATTTTTTATTTATAAGATATACTTGAATTTTAGCCCTATTTTTAAAAATAAAATTTCTTTTAAAAATACAGATTTTTAAATCTTTCCCCACTATTTCCCCACTTGTAACTATAAATAATAGAAGAATTATTATATAAAATATTTATCTCTATTTCATAAATAATCCCACATAGTATTGATATAAATTCAAAATATTTATCATTTTGCACATTCTTCTTATTACTTTAAGAAATATAGTTAATTTGTTTTTTATAGAAATCAACAAACGGTTTTTCTATCAAATGATAAACGATAACCCCCAACAGTATCGAAAATAATAATGAAATAATAATGCACATGGTTAAATGATTCAATATAAGACTTCTATTTTTCCATATGCTATTTTGCATAATCCAAAAAGCAGTTTGTTGCATTACATATATGCTGTATGAATATCTTCCGAGAAATACCGAAATTTTATTATCAAGAATCTTTGATAATAGTCCTTTTTCGTAAATCATAAGGATAAATAGAATTACAAAAACAAAAATAAAAATCATAGGGTTATTACAATTAATTTGATGAAAAACAAAATTTTGAATAAGAAATGTTAAACAATAAATTTCAACAATGGAAATAGCAATATAATTTATCTTTGTATGTATTTTTAAGTTTAATTGTACTCTATTCAAATTATCAATAAATAAACCTACTAAGTAACCTAACCCTATACCTGCAAGTCCTCTTAAAATTCCTAAAGAAATAAAACTATATATGACTATTCTCCCGAAGCCAATATTAACAATTCCAACATAACTGAAATATGTTATAAGTGCTATAATCCAATTAGCGATATTTGCTTTACAATTTTTCAATAACGTAAAATAAAAAAGCAATGCCCAAAAACAACTTGATACATACCAGTTAATTCCTTCATATTGTAGACTTATACCATTACACTGACATAATAAAAGGTTGAAAAAATTATTATAACCATTAATGTTAATCAATCCAAATATATGTAAAATATAACTACATAAAATTGAAAAAGCTAAGACCGGCCATAGTCTAAAAAATTTACCGGTCGCAAATTCAAATACTGTACTATTTTTGTGTTTATCAAAAGTCCTATATAGAAAAAATCCTGAAATTATAAAAAATAATTCGACTATATATGATGCACTGCAACACTTGTCACTTAATATATGTAATTGTGATGAATTTTCATACAAACTAATTAGGTTTGAGTGAAATATATGGAAGTAAACAATAATAACTGCAAAAATAAATCTTAAAGCTTCAATATTTCTAATTTTTTGCATTACCTTCCTCCGACGAAAAGTTATGTAATTTTGACATTCACTGAATGTCAAAACAATAAAAATATTATCACATAATATAAAAATAGCAAGAAAAATGTCACTATGAATAGAGTTACAAATGTTTATCAATAAATCTAACGACGGCAAAAATAATATTTGTGGATATAATATATCTTTATTAAGAAAAGCTATGAATATTTCACAAAGGAAACCCGCAGACAAGATGCAAATTGCAGGACTTGATATAGATAAAAATGCAATCCAAAGGATAGAAGCAGGAAAAAGATTTGTAACTGATATAGAATTGTTAGCGTTTTCAAAAGTATTTAATGTCAGATTGGAAGATTTATTATATATTGCGTAGATGATACCTTTTAATGTTTATCAAGTGATTTATCGTTAGTTCAAAAAATTCAACAATATTGTTTTTTAAGACACAGCCTTGCATCTGCTCAGTATGATTCATCTTTATTATTTTTTAGACGATAGCTAATGTTAAGATAGAATAATGTTTATGTCTCAAATAAGCAATTATTTGTAGCCATAAATCTTTTATTATATATATGAGGATAAATGAGGTTCCGGAAATAAATACTCAAATGTCAATCAATTCTCCGCAAAAGACTGCAGGGAATGATGATTTACGCCTGTTTGATTTTCCAAATCCTCAACAAAATAATTATTTTTCATATTTTTCAAGTCCTAAATATCTTGAACTGAAAAGCTTGGTTGAAAAATATAATCAGGAAAATTCAAACAATGTATCAAACGATATACATATTGTATATCTTTAATATATTCAATCGCTTAGTTTGAAATAAATCATCAGTTTGATATTTTTTATTAAAAGCATTACCCTCATTGAGTTTCAGAGATTTTTAAATTTTGAGATAATATAATTTTAGTTTGAGCATTTTGAGCGTTTTCTTAGCATTAGTGAGCAGTCCGCTAATTTTTAAAAATCCTTAAAATGCTTGTTATTATTGGATTAGTTAATAGTTTGCTATAAATCAGCAGTTTGATATTTTTCCGCCGTATCAATTTTCGATTTTCGGATTTTTTCAAAGCCGAATGTATATTAACACATAAAATGAGAATATGCGGCATTGGCATTAAAAATCCGCTTAATTTTGAAAATTAAGCAAATATTTTTGTGTACATAGACACTTAGTTTGATAATTCTCGGACACAAAATGAGAATGTTCTCAAACTGTTAAACAAAAAATCGGATAAACTTCAAAAATCAATGATATAAATTCCAAAACTCTTTGATAATTCACTCTCAAACTTAATGATAATAAAGTTTTAAGTTATATGTTCGTTTATGTCTATTTGTTAAATCTTGTATGGCTAATTGGGCAATATCTTTTTATTATCCTTGTGATATACTCTAACATAACCAATAATTAGCATTTTTAAGGAGTAAGAATGGCAGAAGATATTTGGCTGAGCATGGAAGATGTTTGCGAATTGACTCACGAAGTCAAAGAAACTGTCAGACGCAAATGTAAACGCGGCGAATATTCTTGTACTTATGATAAGAAAGGTAAATATAAAAACTATTTAATAAACCTTGATTCACTTCCGGAAGCAGCCAAAAACAGATACAATGGCATAAAAATAAATGTACAACATTCTAAATTCTATAAAGATTCTCCGACATGGGCAAAGAAACAAGCTAAAAAATATGTTGAGTTAATTGAAAAAACAAAAGGAATGAAACACAAAGAAATTGTAGAGTTTTTGCATGATTGGAACGAAAAACACCCTGATAAAAAATCAAGCTACTCTGCTTTATGTAAGGCAAGAGTTAAATATGAACAATTCGGAGAAGATGCACTTTTGTCAAAGAAAGGTTTTAAAGAAGAGGAATACCGTGTAAAACCTGAATATTATGAGTATTATAAAAACCTTTATATGAAACCTACAGCACCATCAGCAATTGATTGTTGGATGCAAACACTAAATTATGCAAAGCAAAAAGATAAAATAAAAACTGCAAACTTCCCATGCGATAAGACTTTTGATAGATTATTAAAAAAAGAATATTCTCCTGAACAAATCAAAAGAGCAAGACTTCACCACGAAAAAGTTATTGCGAGGGATTATTCAAATATCAAAGCGAATGAATATTGGATAATTGAAAGTTGTCAGCTAAAATTTCCGTTAAAGCGAGGGAAAAGATATTTTTACCCTTGGCTTACGGTAGTAAAGGACGTAAAAACCGAAAAGTGGCTTGGTTGGTTTCTTTTTTATGAGACTGTTAATTCCGGACATATTTTGCAAGCCGTTTATTATGCCTTTATTAAATATGGGAAACCGCAAAAAATCTTTATTAGAAATATGCATTTTGGTTCGTACATTTCACAGTATGGCAAAATTAAAAAAGCCGAAATTGATTGCAACAAAAGCGAATTGTCTCCAATACTTATCTATACAAATGCCAATTATAGTTTTGAAATACCTGCAAATATAAATACAACATCAATTGTCTATGATTTGAGAGAATTTATACCACCCGAGCAAAATACTAATATTTTTGGCTGTAAAGAGCTTCTTGATTACCATATACAAGCGGTTATCAATCAAAGACCTCATAGAAATCAGCTTTTTAAAGGCAAATCACCAAACGAATTGTGGCAAGAAAATTATGTGCAACAAGAACTTCCTAATAAAAAACATCTTATTGATATGTGTTTAAGATCTAAAAAGCCATTAAAATACGGCAAAAATGGTATTTATGATTCTGTAACAGAAAGAACCTATTATGGAGACTGGATGCCACTTTGCACATCAAAATCAATGTACTTAAAAAGAGATATTTATTCTGAAGATGATGGATTTCTTTATGATGGGGAGGATCAAAGAGGATTGGATTACGCTTATATTTTGCCGTATTCTCCTGCATTATGGAAAACTCCGGAACAGAGAGAACTTGTTAGACAAGCGATGGAGCGAAAGAAAAGAGCCTGGAAAAATACAAAATCTTTTCTTGAAGGAATTGAAAAAAAACCATTAGAAGAACAATGTGAAAATTATAAGGCAGTCTTTAATAAAGAAATACCTAAAGCAAAACCAAAAGTTGTACGAATATTGTATGATTCGCACATTGAAGCAGCCGTCCGAAAAATGAAAGAAATGGAAAAAGTTAAAAAACTTCAGGATAAAGTTTTTGCACAATTGCTTGCAGATATAGAAGCTAATGAAAAAGATGAATAAATTAAAACGGCAATAAAACTTTATTTGAACGTATATAAAACTTTTATACTTGTAATAGAATAATGGTATGAAAAAAGAAGAAATAGTATTTAAATCAAATGGCTGGCAAGCTATTAATAGAATGGGAATTATCAATGAAAATTACCATACATTAATATTGAATTATAGAGAATTAATGAATGAAATTGTAAGAATTCAACAGGCGCCAGAACCTTTTTTATTATTATTTAATAACCAAAATTTGAATAGATACATATTTAATTTTTTAGCATCTACTTCAGCACTCATTGATTCTTGTAGAAGCGTAATGAATTTCTACAAAAATACTGAGATACATGAGCATTACACAAAAAACATAAAGGAACAATTCGCAAATAATAGTATCGCCGTTTTCATAAAAGACTTAAGAAATTATCAAATGCATTATAAAACGACATTCCCTTATCTAACATCTGATAAGCAAATATGTTTTGAAACATACGAATTTAAACAATATGATAGGTGGTCAAAATTATCTAAAGAGTTTATTAAAGAACAAGGTGATTTTATTATTTTGAAACCTTTATTTGAAACATATTTTAAAATGTTAGAGCCTTTTTATATGAATATTTATGCCGAATTAACGCAATATCATAAACAAGATTTTAGAGAGACAATAGAATTATCGACTAAAATGCATGTAGCGATTCCAAATATATATTTTCAACTGGCGTGTTGTGACAAAAATAGTTGTTAGATAACTTCTTTACATTCTTCCCATAAGTAATATTCATGCTAATATAGAAATGTTAAAGAGGGTTAGAGTATGGCATTAAAATTGGAAGTTCAGGTTGAAGGTAATAAAATATATTCTCCATTGCGAGATAAGTGGCTTGTATTGACTCCGGAAGAGCAAGTAAGACAAAGTTATATATGCCGTCTTGTTAATGTTTATGGCTACGATCTTGAACAAATGGACGAAGAATTAAAAGTCAACAACTCTCACCGTGGTCAAGGCAAGGCTAGAGCTGATATTGTAATATGGAAATCAAAAGAAGATAAAAAGAAAAATAAAGCTGCTTTTATAGTTGTTGAATGCAAGGCTGAAACGGTAAAAATCAGACAGGAAGATTATTATCAAGGTGCAAATTATGCAGCATGGTCAGGTGCAAGTTTCTTTGTAACAACGAACGAAAAAGAAACTAAATTCTTCCGTGTTGATAAAGATTCTATGCCAAAAGATCTTGATGAAATTATTGATATTCCTAATGCTTCAATTATTAATGACCAAAAGAAAGTTGATAAATTACTATCGCAAACTAAGGCTTTCTCAAGAGATGAGTTTGCTAAACTGCTTCAAAAATGTCATAACATCATCAGGAATAATGACAAATTATCGCCGGAAGCTGCATTTGATGAAATTAGTAAGATCTTGTTTATGAAAATAAGATACGAGAGAAATCCTGATGAAGAAGTCTTATTTTCTCTGGAAAAATTTCAACGAGATGAACAACAGTTTGAAAAAAATATCAAGAAACATTTACCGGCAGAAGCTCAAATTCCTTATATGCAGTATTTATTTAAAGCTACAAAAGATGAATTCGCTGAAGATAAACTATTTGATTCTTATGAAACAATCAAAATTAAGCAATATAGCTTTGAACAAATTGTTAAAGAATTAGAAAAATACAATTTATCAGCAACATCTGATGATGTTAAAGGTATAGCATTTGAACATTTCTTAGGAACAACTTTTAGAGGTGAATTAGGACAATTCTTCACTCCTCGTACGATAGTAGATTTTATGGTAGAAGTTCTTGACCCTCAAGAAGGTGAAACCATATGCGACCCGACTTGCGGTTCCGGCGGATTTTTAATTAAATCTTTTGAATATGTAAGAGATAAAATTGAAAAAGACGTTGAAAACTATAAAAAAGAATTAAAGGCACAATTTTTTGATGAAAAATATGAAAAACTTTCTGAAAAAGAACAGTTAGAAATAAATGAGAAATATAGTAATATCTTGAAGAAATTAAATTCAGATATTAACGTACCAAATAAATCGTATTCAAAACAAACTGAGGCAGAGAAAAATAGAAGAATTTCAAAACTTTCTTCAAGTTGTATTTATGGAACGGATGCCAACCCTCGTATGGCAAGAACTTCAAAGATGAATATGATAATGCATGGTGATGGACATGGCGGTGTTCACCATCACGACGGCTTAATAAACGTGAATGGAATCTTTGAAAACAGGTTTGATGTAATCTTAACCAATCCTCCTTTTGGTGCAAGAATTGAAAAAGATTATAAATTAAGCGAAACCGATCGTTTTTATGATGAAGAAAAGCTAAAGGAATATGAGAAACGCTATGGTGATGATTGTATTAAGCAAATCAAGGAACTAAATAAAGCTATTGATGACGGTCAAAAGATACTTGATAGATTCGATTTAGGTAAAGTCAGCGGTTTGACAGAAGTTCTATTTATGGAAAGATGTTTAAAACTTCTTAAGCCTGGCGGAAGAATGGGAATTGTTTTACCTGAAGGTGTATTGAATAATTCTAACCTGCAAAAAGTAAGAGATTATTTTGAATCTGAAGCAAAAATTCTCCTAATTACTTCAATCCCACAGGATGTATTTATTGCCTCCGGTGCAACAATTAAACCTAGTCTATTATTTTTTAAACGCTTTACAGAAGAAGAAAGAAAACAATATGTTGAGGCAAAAAATAAGGCTGCAAAAGCTGTAGACAAAGAATTTGAACCGCAAGTAAAAGAAATTGAAGCAAAATATGCTAATGATAAAAAAGCTAAAACTAAAGCATTAAAAGATATTGAAGCAAAAAAAGAAGCAGAAATAAAAGAAAAAACAAAAGAACTTTTTAATTATGAAATTCCAATTGCTCAAGTGGAAAAAGCCGGAATTACAACAACCGGTGCAAAATGCGAAAATGAACTTGAAGAGGTAGCTAAAGAATTTAAAAATTATAGGGATTTGAAAGGTTTGTGGACAGTTAACAAACCTAATATTTCTTATAAAATAAACGGAGAAGAATTAATTAGAATAACTAACGGTGTAGAAGAGGTTATTGATGAATAATGTAACTTATCCACACCTTAAATTTATTAATTTTTCGGATCTCTTTTTGTGGGATTTTAAACGTTATGCCTCAAATAATATTTCTTCAACGAAATATAATATAGTTAAGTTGTCAGATTACATTCAAGAAGAAAACATAAAAATTAAACCATTTGAAAACCCAGATGAGAACTATGAAATATTAGGGGTAAATAATAAAACAGGATTGTTTGATGCTTATATTGAAAAAGGAAGTAAAATAAATCAACCATATAAAGTTGTAAAAGATGGATTTCTTGCATACAATCCATATCGTGTTAATGTCGGTTCTATTGGCTTAAAAACCGAACAACAAAAATATAAGTATATAAGTCCTGCTTATGTTGTTTTTAGCTGCAAAAAAGGATTGTTACCTGAATTTCTATATATACTATTTAGAACAAATAAATTTAACGAATTAATTAGAGAAAATACAACAGGCTCGGTAAGGCAGACACTATCGTTTACATCAATGGGTAATATTAAAATCCCTTTGCCATCATTAGATATTCAAAAGGAATTTGTCAAAAAATATAATGATAAAATTAAACTTGCAGAAAATCAAGAAAAGGAACTGTTTCAACTTGAACAAGATGCGAATAAATATATTGAACAACAATTAGGAATAGTATGCAAAAATAATGTTATAGAATTGCATAAATATAATTACTTAACCTTTTATAATTTAATTGATTTGTCTCGTTGGGATTTGTATAAAAACGATTGTAGCTCTACCATTTCTGAAAAATATAAATTCTCAAAATTATTAGATGTAGTGACAGAAAAACCTTTGTATGGGGCAGGTGAAAAGGGAATTAAAAAGAGATCTGATATTCGATATATAAGAATTACCGACATTAATGAAGATGGAACACTTAATGATGATTTTGTTTCAGCCGAAAAAGTAGATCCTAAATATTTATTAGAGGAAAATGATTTTTTGATTGCTCGTTCAGGAAACACCGTTGGCAAGACTTTTCTATATAAAAAAGAACTAGGAAAATGCATTTACGCAGGATATTTAATAAAATTCAAATTAGATACAAAGAAAATAGTTCCAGAATACTTGTTATACTATACAAAATCAAATATTTATAAACAATGGATAGCATCAAATCAAAGAGCAAATGCTCAACCAAATATTAACAGTAATGAATTTTTGAATAGTCCAATAATAATACCACCAATAGAAGAACAAAATTATATAGTTAATCATTTGCAAAAAATTAAAGAAAAAATTATAAATCTTAAACAACAAGCCGAACAAAACAGAATAGCAGCTCAAGAAGAATTTGAAAAGGAGTTGTTTGAATAATGGATAAACAAACTCTTCGATATACATATCTTACATATTTTGCAGGTCAATATGCCAAAAAAGAAGATATGGACTATGAGACATTAGTTAAAATGGCAGGGGACAATTACGAGCTTTGTACAGAAGTGATCTCTGAATTAGTTAAGGAAGGGCTTGTTGAAGGTATCGAACTTATAGAAACTAAAGTGGGTTATGCTATTGGACAATATCAAGGGAAATTAAAATTAACAACAAAAGGTATAAAAGAAATTTTAAACTTATTTCCTAGTCAAAAGAATGAAATAATAAATGATATAAAATCTGAGACTGAAAATCATGAGCATAAAGTACTTACTCTCGAAGACATAATTAATAAAGAAAATGAAAGAATAGCAAAATTATCAAAAAAAGAAAAAATCAAAGAAATAAAAGAAAAAATACTTCTCTTATTTTGGGATTACAACATTAATATTAATAACTATAACGAAGGGAAAATATCACATTCTGAAGTAAAATCAAAAATAAGAAAAATAGTTCAGCATTATTATGATGGTGCAATATCAACACTTTCAAAAGAAGCAGTAAACGAATTAAAATTAGAAGGCTACATTCAATATAAATATGAAGACAAAAATTCAGAAATACAAATAAGTACATTACTTACCCCTAAAGGTATAGCACATATAAAAGATGAAAAAGCGAAGAAAGAATCTGAACTGCAAGAATATATAGAAAAAAATAACCTTAAAATTCCTAATGAAATTTTAAAAATTCAGAATACTTTGGCAGATATATACTCTAAAGCAAATACTACACAATTACAAGCTGCTGCAGATATGATGAAAAACTCTAATATACAAGCAGCAATGAAAGCTCTTGAAAGCATACCGGTTAACCATATAATGCAAAATATAAATAAATATTATTCTCCTTTATATAATGAAAGCTTCTTAAATAATTATGACAAATTAATAGATTCGATAAATAATTCTGCAAAAGCAATAAGTAATAACCTTAATCTTGATAAAAAAAGTTTATCTGAAATAATGAATGATCCGCCTTCTAATTTATTCAAAGAATTAATTAAAAAACAAGAAAATAAATTAGAAAATTTTAAAATTTTAAATCTATCTATAAATAATTTTAAAAATTTAAAAAAAATATTTATAAATTTTGAAAATAATAAAAATTTAACAATAATAATTGGTAATAATGCTAGCGGTAAGAGTAATATACTAGAAGCAATAAGTGCTATTTTTACAGAAATTTATACAAGAAAGCGGCACATAAACTTCAAATATGAGCTTAATTACATTATTAACAATAGTTTTATTTCTATAGTAAAGAATTCAACTAATCCTTGTTTTTTTGTAAATGGGGAAAAAATATCAAAAACACAATTCCTAAACAGTGAGTATATACCGTCCAAAATAATTGCATTATACAGTGGTGATGAAACCAGATTGTGGGAACAATATTATGCAAAATTTTATAAACAATATCTAAAAGAATTGGGTACAGGAAAATACCATACTTATTCCAAAAATTTATTATATATAGATAAAAGTTACTGGAATATTGCTTTTTTAGTATTGCTCATATCAGATTTAAAAGATCATAAAAAATATATTAACGAAAAATTGCATGTTCAGTCTGTAGAAAAGATTGAATTTTACTTTAAACCTGATAAGATTGAATCTTGTATTAATCCTATTCTTTCACAATTTATTGAGAAGATAAATCCAAAGCATGAACGCAAGATAGTTATAGAATTAAAAAAACTAAAAAGAATATTAAAAAATTCTGTAAAAACAAATATCGAAATATTTGAATTGTTAATATATGCAAATATGCCTAGAATAAATAAAATAATAACAAATATTAAAATAAATTTTAATAACGGTTTAACTTTAAAAATGTTAAGTGAAGGAGAGAAAAAACGTATATTGATAAAAACAGTACTTGATTTAATTGCAAATGAGCGCTCTATAGTCTTACTAGATGAACCAGATGCTCATATACATGAAATAGGGAAAAAAGATTTATATATTTCTTTAAAACAATATACAAGAGAAGAACACCGACATGTTATTATGACGACGCACTCTCCTTCTATTACTTGCGAAGCTGAAAGTTGTAATATCGTAATGATTGATAATATTGATAATGAAACAAAAATAATTCCAACAGAAAAAAAAGAAAATATTCAAAGATTAACAGGAGGAGATTGGACTGTTTTAGAACAGAACATCATTATAAACTCTACCAATCCTTTAATATTAGTAGAAGGGAAATCCGACATTAAATATATACGAAAAGTACTAAGCCAATATGAAGAATATCAAGACATAAATTGGGATTTTCTTTCTTTTGGTGGAACGGGTAATGCTAGAGATTTTATCGAGGAATTACGAAAAAATATTTCTGAAAATAAAAAAGTTATTGTACTCTTCGATAGAGATGAAGGCGGTGTTAATGGTTTAAAAAATTGTATTTCTCCACACCCTTCTAATGGAGGCAAAAATGATGATACTTTATACAAAGACAATAACTTTTATTATTTATTACTTCCAAAAACAAAAGAATGTTCTCAAAGAGACACAAATTTTATGATAGAAGATTATTTCTCTAAAGAATGTATAAATAATTATGCTAAAACATTTATATCTACATCAAACGAAGTTTTAAAATCTTATAAAGGTCTTGATGAAAAGATAAAAGCAAAATTAATGGATGATATAAATTCTAGTGATTTATGCTTTGATGGTTTTAAAACACTAATATCAACAATAATTGACATATTATCAGGAAAAATAAAACCTATTGACATAAACCAGAATATAACTTGATTTAATTCTGACTTTGAGTGATGAATACGACACGTTAAAGGAGGTCGTATGGAAAAAGCCGGATTGAATATCAATCCAAAAGAATTAATAAATATGAAGATGCTTATTTAGAATATCTGCTGCTTTTTTAGCCGCATCTAATTTGCTTATAAAAGATTTATTTGGATTTTGCAATGTTTGTCCTGCTTCAATAAAATCCATTGCGTCCTTGAGTTCAGAGTAATAATATTGCTCCTCAGGAGTGAGAAACGCTTTCGCACTCATTTGTTCAATAGTATTTTTAGCATGCTCATAAATCATTTTTATATATTCATCAACTTGGCTGCTATGAGTTTTAAAAGATTTATTTTGGCTATTATAATCGCTTTGCTGGTAATAATTTTGCTCTTTGTATTGTACCGGATTAGTTAAGCCATTTGGATAAGCATTAACGTATTGAGTTTGATAATTTTGAGGTTGTTGCATGTACGTTCTTTTCTGCATAACACATTGATTTGGTATGATATTTTGCATAAATCTACAAGTGGCTTGATGATATATTTTTGCCGTTTCAAGTTCTAAGTTATTATTAATTCTTTGTTGCTCAATTTGATAACGTTGAAAACTTAGTCTTTTTTTGTTTTCAATTTTTTCTAATTCTATTTGTAAGCTGTCTCTTTGGCTATACATATCCTTTACCTACTTGCTTGCTTGTATTTATTAGTGTGTCTACTACAATTATTATTTACTATGTCTTCATGCCTCGCAACCCTTGTGTAACAAAAGATTTACAAAACTTCTTATTATATTATCAAATCCTATATGATAAAAATAAGGTTACTACAAAGGTTACTGTAAATTATCAAAAAACATTATAAATGTGTTGCTATGTAAAGATTTCAATGCTTTCTTTCTCCTTTCACGCTAATGTTGTGTGTCGAAGGAGGTTTAAGTATGGAAAAAACTGGATTGAATATTACTCCAAAGGAGTTCAAGCAGTTAAGCAAGTGGTCGGAGAATATTTATAACACAGCGGTTGTTATTGATTATTTCGTAGCGAATCAGCCCGAGATTGAAGAATGCTACAATCTTGCGCCAGTTATTAAACATCTGCGAAATGATGCAGATGTGCTAAACGCATTCTTTATTGACCACGAAAAAGATGTTGAAGAATAATTAGAGTTCGAGCCCACTTCAAATGTTGTTCAAAAGGTGTTCAACTCGCCGATTAAGATGGGTTAAATTCGTTTTATATATAAATCCTCGTTTGCGCATAAATTTACCCAGAAATCGGCTTTCAGAAAAATTATTCTTCATAGTGAATTCCCAAAACACTTTCTTCAATTTCTCTAATTACATCCGGTGTTAAACCTTTCGGTTTTGTTTCTGCCATTTTGCGTTTCTCTGCTGCGATTTCATCCTCGTAGGCCTTAACAACTTTAAGCAGGTTAAAAATCTTCATCGCAAAATACATACGAGGTGGTTCAATTTTTTCACCAAGTGCCATATCGTTTTTAATTGATTTCAAAAGCACTCTGCCTAACTTAAACAAATCTTGATGCAAAGATGACTGGGTTTTGATGAACCTATATTTCTTTTCTTCCCAATTATCTGTCTTTTTCCAACGGCGCAGTGTTTTTTCATTTACTTTCAACTTTTTTGCAATTTCATTTAACGGCATAAATTTTTCAGCATAAAGCTCTAAGGCATCTTGTGCCAGTGCTAGTTTTTTCATAATTAATCTCCTTTAAAAAACAATAAATTAGGGTGCATACACAGCATAACTCTGGTTCACAGAAACATCAAGTCCTAAATGTGTCTGTATGATACGATTTTGAGATTTCGGGTTGATGTTTCCCATTAAAAGAGCGATGAATGGTGTAGCTTGAAAGGAGCATACTATGATTGAAATCGGTAAAAACTACAGATTAAAAAAGCTAAAAGGTTGGTTTGAAAAAGATAGCGAAGAGTTTACAGTTGTTTGTTTCGGCGAACACAATATTGTTGGTTGCGTTGCCCCAAATGGTGAAAGATATGTATTTGATAAAGATTTTTTAATCGATCCCGAAAAGCCGGACGAGATATACGCAGATATTACAATAACGAAAAGATAAACTATGATTGAAAAAGATTATAAGTTATACGGGACAAAGATTTTAAATTTAAAAACTCAAGAAATAGGTTTATTAATTTGTTTATGGGAAAACAAGTTCGCCGATAAAACAGTCGATTTTGCAACTTGCGTGGATAAAACAGGCAAACGCTATAACATTGAACTTGATAACATAAGAGGGTTTGAAGATGATTTTGAAAAATAAATTAACCAAAGAGACATTGGACATTCCGTATTCTGAATTCAGAACAAAGTTTGCCAAAGAAATTCAGGATGCGTTTGAAAGTTATCGCAAGACACAACTAAACAAATACTCTTGGAACTTCAAAGATGACAACTCTTTGGAGTTTAATTTTTACTTTGAACTCCATTGGAATTTTAATCATTTTGGAAATTCTAATTGGTATATAGAAAGAATGTAGACTATATACTTCTTTGATAATTCCATATTAAGTGGTCTAATAATCTTAAATTTAAATTGGGATATTCTTTTTTAAGTATTTCGCAACTTTGTTGTAATAAGGCTTGTGCATCTTGAATACTAACATTTTCATTAAGAATAGATTTTAAAAATGACAAAATTTGTCTATCAGGTTTTATTAAATTATCGTTTCCAGCAAGCATTAAAAAATATTTCAATGAGATTCCGCTTCTTTGTCCGGGAATTTGCATTATTTCTTCCGATATATAAAGATAGTTACTGTATAATTTGGGCATATCTTGGAAATAATCTATGCCATATTTGTTTAAAACTTTGGCAAATAAAAATACAGCTTCAGATTTTAAAATACCATTTTGAGCAGATGTTCTGTTCCTATTATCGAAGACCTTATTGGTAAAATCATATTTGTCTTCTAAATTAAGGAATTCACTTATTGTCTGCTGTTCTTCTTTTATAGGAACATCTTGAATGTTTTTTCTAATCTTATTCAATTTAAAAAAATTGCAATATTTTTGAACAACAGATTGTGTTGTCTGATATTTTATTCCTATAGAAAATACTGCATCGATTATACATAATGGTAAGCTTTGATAATAATATTCATTACCAAGCTTCGCATTTCTTAAATTTAAATTATTTCTACAGAAATTAGCAATAAATTCGGTTTGTGTCATATAAATTATCCTATATTGAATAATAGAATTTCTTAATTTTTTCAGCCATCATTTTTCTACGTTCTAGTAAGAATTCATCGTAATCATTTGCTTGCATTGTTAATACTTTTTCAGGGATACAATTTGTTTTTAGATTATTTTTAAGTTCTTCTTCATTTAAAATTGTACCTACGCAACATTGACCATTTTTACATTGCTCTAATGCTTTCGTAAAATATTCACACGGTGCTTGTTTGCCAATAGAAATATTTACACCGGTATCTAAATAAGTATAGTTTGCTACTTGATTATATTTTGATTTATCATCAAATCCGTTCTGTTTTAAGTATTCTTTTGGGAATATATGATGAACATCACCCATAACAGAAATCAAGTCAGAAACTTTGGTTGTTGAAGAGAACAATGACTGTTCTGCGTTCCAAACTTGTGCTGCAATATAGGTATTAAAATATGGACTGTTAATAGATGATGTTTCCAGATTTTGTACTAAACCTACATTCCAGAATGCTTCAGATAAATCAGCTTCTTCAACTTCCTGCAAGAAAGCCTTAAATCCTTTTGCACTAATATTTCTTAAATCTCTATCCATTTGTGATTCAGGTGAACCGATATATCTGCTTGTCAACGTTGATAAAATGAACCACTTTTGAACCAATTTTTTAACTTCTGTTTTTTCAATTTCTTTTGAGTTGCTTAGCATTAAATATAATGTATAAGCGAAGTCTAATGTCATTTTTGAATTTAATAGTTTTTCACTTATAAAGCCGCAGCCTTTTATAGCAAGAACAAAATTTTTGAAATTATATTCGTTCATAAAATTCTTTACACCTGCTGTCAGTTTATTGAAGCTGTCTTCTGCAATATCTTCCTTATAAGTTCTTGTTTCAAAATCTCTACCCGATAACAAGCTTACCAAATCACCGAGTTTTCCTCTTCCAAATTTATGCATTAAGCACACGCGCAACATATCATTGTAATCAGGGTCGTATATTGCCTCTTTATCATCCTTTAACCACTTTAATAATCCTGCAAATTCAGACTCCATAAATTCAATATCTGTTGTAGAAAGTTTTTCATAGAAGTTTGGATCAACAGCCAAATGGCAAAAATAATCGATTGCTTTTCTAAGAATGTTGCCACCATATTTAGCATCTGCTGCAATTTTGGACATAGCAAAATCTGATTCATTAAGGCGTTTGCCTTGTGAGTTAATTCTTACAAAAATTTCCGTAACTTCATTTATATCCAAATCCGGAACTAAAATAATTGTACCCATTTGACAAGTTCTAATATCTAATAATTTTTGAATTGCTCTATTAATAGTGTCTGTAGAAGCTTCAGGATTATTTTGCATGTATTCATTTATAAAATTAAAAGCGTTAAAATCAGGTTTAAATACAACGGAAATATCCGGAATCCAATTTTTACTTTTTACATGAGCAGGAGTTTGAACCGCGAAACGTTCCTCATCGTCTTGCGCCAAAGGATTAAATGCTATTTTATATGCTTTTTGTTCGTATTCTTCAGTAAGAATACACTTGCCAGCCAATGCTGTCATTAGGGCAGTAACCCTTTGTTGTCCATCAATTAAAATTTTAGTTCCGCCGGCTTCACGCCCATCTTTTAACCTTATATTTGGATTCTGCCAAATAATTAAATAACCTGTAGGATATCCATTATACAAAGAATCTATTAGATCTCTAACATTTTTAGGTTTCCAAACAAATGGACGCTGTATTTCAGGAATGGATATTTCTCCACTATTTATAAAGCCAAGAATGTTATCTACTGAATATTGTGCAACTGAATATTTATTAGTCATACTCCACTCCTTTTATTCTAAAAATATCATAAAAATAGTCAATTAACCATCACATAAATAAACCAGCAATGAAAAGAAATATAATAACTGTCCAAATAAGATTTAAAAACCACATAATTTTACCTCAATTTTTATAATTATTATAATAGGAAGGTATGTCAAAAACGGACATATTAAAATAGGATTTGAATATATTTTGAACGGTTATAAAACGAGGGTTGAATTTATCAAAAGATAACAAATATTACAAATTATCATGCGCAAGTTGATATTTTACTCAACTTATTTTAGTATTTAGTTATGGATGAAGAAAATTTTGGACAATATTTAAAAAAAATAAGATTGACTCATAATGTAAGTCAAAGAGAACTCGCAAATAATATTGGTGTTGATTTTACTTATTTAAGTAAAATTGAAAATGGGAAATTGGAACCACCAGCAGAAGATACAATAAAAAAAATAGCAAATTTCTTAGGTGAAGATGCCGACCATTTGATATTATTAGCAAATAAAATTCCTAGTGACTATAAAGATGTGTTAAAATCAGATCCTAAAATTCCATTTATGTTGCGTCAAATAGGTGGCTTTACAAATACTCAAAAACGTAAACTATTTAAAGCAATCGAAGATATCGAAAGGAATAAATAAATGACCTATATTTCTGATAGCACAATTGAACAAAAATCATTTGAATTGCTGTCAAAATATAGTAAAAATTTTAATTGGCAGCTTTCATTTCCTATTCCAATAGAAATGGTTATAGAAAAACAACTCGAATATTCTCTAGATACATTTTTTGAAGATGAAAATATATTGGGAGCAATTGATCAGACTAATAAAATAATTTATACAAATGAAAACGCAATATCATATTTTAAATCGTACCCAGGTTCTTTTGAATTTACTTTAGCTCACGAAGTAGGGCATTGGGATTTACATTGCGATTATAATAGTAACCAACTTAGAATAATGAACAAACCTGTTTCTATGATATGTAGGGCCGGCGACAGAGATTTTAAAGAAATTCAAGCAAACAAATATGCTGCAGCTCTTTTAATGCCAGAATACTTGGTAAAAGAAACATTAAAAGCTGTTGATTACTATAATTGGCCAACCTTATATAATATAGCAAAAGACTGGCATGTAAGTGTTACTGCATTAAAAAACAGATTAGAAAAGCTTAAATTGTTATATTTTGATGAAGAAACACAATCTTTTTATGAAAATAAAATCGCTGCAAGCGGTCAGCAAACACTATTTTGAAAGATTGTAAAAATTTGTTAATATAATATTGTGTTGAGTATCAACTCCAACTATAATACATGGTGTATTAGATAAGTGGAGGATACAAACATGCAAATTAAATAAGGGGAAAGGGTTGGAGGGCAAAAAAATAGTGATTTTATTTGGACATAAAATCACTGTTAATAAAAAATTCGTAAAAAAATTATACTTGCTAATTTTTTAAAAACAATATTTTGTTAGTCCATTTGAAAAATAGCAATACAAACAATGAGGAAACAATCATGTCAAAAAAAGATGATGCTTGGAATAACGCAAATGAAATAAAAGGACAAAATCCAGATGTATGGAGAAAAGATGCCTACGGTAATAAGATACGATATGGTTCTTATGGCACACAAGGAGATTATGGCTGGGAGATCGATCATAAACACCCAGTTTCAAAGGGAGGAACTGATTCTCCAAGAAACTTACAGGCGTTGTATTGGGAGGAAAATCGCCAAAAAGGCAATAAATATCCATACTAAAATTTTTGAGGCGGCTAAATGGCCGCCTTGCCTTTTTTAATTTCCAAGTTTATCCATTCCATAATTACCGAAACAAGATATTCTTGTTCGGATTTAGTTAGTTCCCTGTGCTGGGAAAATTTGTGCCATTTTTCGATACAGCCGCGGCAGCATGTGGCGGTTGCATGCTGAGCGATAAAAACAGGGTGTCCTCGCATTGGTGTTTGTTTGCCATCATTTGCAGGTTCTGCCGGAGCTACTCTATCCCGAATAAAATCACAGGCATGAGAGCGAATCTTATCAAGTCCTTTATCTTTGATATATTCAAGTTCTTTTGCCCGAAGTTTAAATCTGCTCCTGAATTTTGATTTTGCAAGTCTATCTAAAATATCCATATTTATTGATTCAAAGTCCTTTTATAAATTTCAATAATTGCATCATTTATGTCTATAAAAATAACTTTTTCAAGGCAATCATTTTTATCAATAAAATTTTTAACTGTGTCAGTTGCTATTTTGCAGGCTTCTTCTAAAGGGAAATGATAAACTCCGCAAGAGATAGCAGGAAAAGCGATTGTTTTGATTCCGTTTTCTTTCGCTAGAGTTAGAGCCGTTTCATAACAGGATTTTAATTTTTCTCTTTCGTCATATTTACCCCAATGCCAGACAGGGCCAACTGTGTGAATTACAAATTTTGCAGGCAAATTATAACCTTTTGTAATTTTTGACTGCCCTGTTTGGCAACCGTTTAAAGTTCTGCATTCTTCTAAAAGCTCTGGCCCTGCGGCACGATGAATTGCACCATCCACTCCGCCACCACCTAATAAACTTGTATTTGCGGCATTTACTATTGCATCAACTTCTAACTTTGTTATATCACCTTTTAAAATTTCAATTTGTGCCATAAACTCACAATCTCCTAACACCAATTATAGCACTGATTTTGAGATTTGACTTACATTTTTTTACACGAAAAATTGAGCAAATCTTACACTTTTTTACAGGAAAATCTGGGGTAAAATTACATTTTTTTACAGGAAAGTTAAATTATTTGAAAATTATCATCTAATTTTTGTGGTAACAAGAAATTGTACCTGCTTTCAAAATCCGTCAGCTTATAAAACCCTAAATTTCTGCTGATTATATTTATTTGAATGTTTTTATCAAGTAACAATTTTATATGAGTGTTTAATAACAAATCAAAATTGTCTATTTTAACATCTTTGAAAAGCAATCCCTTTTGTCTTTTAGGTATTTTATTAAATAAAATATCCGGTATTTGTAATGTTCTTATCTTATATTTTGCTCTAATATTTTCGATGTTTCCTTTGTTTTTGAACTTGCTTATATTTACGGTTTTATCGCTAAAATTAATATCCGTATAATATAGAGCCCCAAGTTCCGCTATATTTATTCCTGTTGATAAAATCCATAATTTCTGTATTTTACTATCGTCTTTAATTATTTGATGAATTTCTGAATCAGTTAAAACTCTGTTTTCAAGTGAAGGTAAAATGGTTTCTTGTGTCGAAAACAGAAGGTGGCTGGCATTTGAATATTTTTTCATGATTTTTTGAAATGTGCTTATAAACCGCTTTATACTTGCAACGGAATAACCTTCGGATAACATTTTGCTTTGATAATTAATCAAAGTTTCTTGCGTAATATCTTTAAACTTGTATTTGCCAAAATATGGATATAAGTGGTTTTGGATATAACCTTTAGCACAAACTGAGTTTTCATCTTTCTTATTTTCAAGCGTTTTCAAGTAATCATCAAATGCTGTGCTAACTTTTTCGTATGTTATTTTATCTGTTTCAGCTGAAGATATTTTGCGAAGATCGGGAAGTTTTAAACTTTCGCTTCGTCGTTTCTTAATATATTCCAAAGAAAAGTTTTTAGTCAGGGCTCTTCTAAAGGATTGAACACTTGAAATTTGTTCGTTTGGGTGTCTACTTCTTAATATCTCCCATGCGATTCTGACCGAATAATTTTTGGGGGTTAAATAGATTCCTTCAAATTCTTTTAATTGCTCTTTTGTCACTAAGCTCTTATGTTGCGGTGGATTATAGGCTTTCATTAAACCCAATAAACCATTTCTTGCATAAGATGATTTCCATCTTATAAAAGTGCTATACCCCATTTTATAATCAGGATTTTTCTTGGCTATTTCATTTAACATTTTTGAGGTTTCTTTAAAAGACAAACCGCTTGTTAATTTGAATAAATTCAAACATTTTATAATATGTCGTTTATTATATTCTGCGGCATTTTCAAACAGTTTTTGTGCTTCCTTGTTATCAGATAATAATGTTGTTATATCAAAACACAATTTGGGTTTAGATTGTTTTAGTGAGGGTTTTTGCGGCAATGTTTCAACTTGTGGATATGGAACAATATCTGGTACATAGGCAAATTCTGTTTCAGATATTTTGCTTATAACTTTCTCTGCTATCAAATCCTGTATTATTTTTTGAACTTCATCATCGCTCAGCTCTAATATACTTGCAATTTCATCAAAATTAAACCTGCTCAGTTGTTTGCACAGTTTCTTTATCTGTTGCTTCATCGTTTAAAATCTCCTTAATTATAATTTCATCAATAGAATTTAAGCCGTTTGCTTTTGCATAACATTCGGCTTTATTTATAATTTTTACTATCTGACGGAATCGGTTTACATTAGCGCAAATGCATTTTATCGCACATTCTGTCATTTCAATTTCTGATAATTCTTTAACAATTCCTGCTATGTCGTTTTTAGAAAACGGCTTAAATTGGACAATTTCAGAAAGTCTATCGTATAGGTGCTTAAACCTTTTTATCCTTGATTTAGCGTTTGACATTCCGACCAAAATAATAGGGACATTCGTCTTATCGTGAATGTCCCTTAAAGTTTCTATTGCTCTTGAATCAATCGCCAGATAATCGACCTCATCAACGATTATAACCTGTGGCTCTGTTAATAAATTCCTTATAATAATCTTGAAACAATCAGCCAATCGCCCGCAGTTAACTTCGCCCATTTCATCCATAATTTCATTTAATAACCACCGAGCGGTCATAAGCTGGGTACATCGGACAAGTATTGCATTATTCTTAAACGCCCACCAATTGATTGTTTGAGTTTTACCAAGCCCAGGCTCGCCATACACAAGTCCCATCCCAGGAACTCCTTCCGCTCGGTTTTGCAGGTTGTTCATCATTGTGATAAACCGCTTTACATTGTTTGTTTTTACGAAAACTTTTTTCATATCAAAATTCCTATTTCTGTCATCATTAACATTAATCGCTTGTCTTGGCAGAAATTGGAACTGTTTTTATCGTTTTGTGTCTAAAATTATTAGTTTGGAAGGCTATTTTTATAGTTAAGTTAATAAATGTAAAGCATGAAAATATAATGGTAATCATGCTTTTGAATGATATTCATTATTTATTATCATTACAATCTTGAAATAAGCATGCTAACATGTTATAATATAAGTATTAGTGCAGACCAAGCCTCTTTACAATGCTAAAATGGGTCTGCCTTTTTTGTTAGATAGGGGAATAAGTTTGGAAAAATTTGAAAAAGAATCTTTAACCGCAGAGGAACAACTTAATTTACTTATTAAAAGAAATTTAAAAGTAGACAATTTTAAATCTGCTGTCGATATCTTAAAAAGAATAGGATATTATCATTTATCTTCCTATATGCGATTATTTCAAGAAGGAGAAAATCATATATTTAAGGATAATGTTGAGTTTGCAGATTTAATAAATTTGTTTAATTTTGATAGTGAACTTAGACATATTACTTTCAAGGCAATAGAAAAAATAGAAGTTGCATATAGAGTAGCTATTTCAAATGTAATGTGTAAGAAGTATGGTTCTCATTGGTTTACCAATAAGGAAACTTTTAAAACTAAAATAGATCCTAACACAAGCCAAGAAGTTGACTATGTCGAAATTTGCAAAGAAATCATTAATAAAGAAATTAAGAAAAAAGATGATGAATATGCTGAAACATTTATCGCCAATTACTACAATAAGTATAATGAGCCAGAACTCCCTCCATTTTGGATGGTTGTTGAAACATTTACAATTGGTTCTTTAAATAAACTTTATCAGAATATCAACCCGAAAGATAAAAAAGAAATTATCAAGTATTTAGGATTTAATGCGGATGCAAAATTTATAAGATTTTCAAATTGGCTATACGCATTGAGTGTAATAAGAAATATATGTGCTCACCATTCAAGATTATTTAACAGAATATTTAGAATATCTCCATCTAAGCATGATAAAATACAAGAATTCCAAGGGGTCGATAATAATAGATTTTATTATATTTCAATGATAATTAATTACTATTTAATAACTATATTAAAGGATAAATCTTTTGAAATAGATTTACAAAGATTATTTAGTAAATATAAATCAATTTATAAAACCAAAATGGGATTCCCAAAAGATTGGAATAGTTTTAGTATTACACCAATTGGTAAAAATATAATAAAAACGCTATAAATATGTAATTTAATTAGGAATAAATTTCTTTGTATTCGTCTGATTTTATGTAATTAGTTAGCCAAGTTCTGTCCTCTTGGCAAATACAGCCGTTTTGCATGTGCCACTCATAACGTTCATATGCACTCTTAAATATTGGCCTTGCAACAATTGAAGTCTTAACCTTTGGCTCAAAATCTTGCTTTGGCTTTTGTTCAGGTTGAATAGTTATTTCCTTTATTGGCTCAGGCTCAGGCAAGCGAATATTTTGCATCAATTCTTTTTCAAGATAATCCATATCCTCCAAATTAAAATGCTCTCGAACTGCTTTAATCGTTTTCCTACGTAGCTTTTGTTGTTTTTCAATTTTTTGCTTATAGTCCTCAATATCTTTAATATCGCCCATTTGGTAAGCAAGCGGATGGGTTTCCGTTATGCGGTTTGCTTTGCATATAAATTCGCCCTTCATTGAATAAACCTTGATATATGAAAGGTCAAACAGACTGTACTTTATGACGGTTTTCTCTTTGATACCATAAAGTGCTTCATCAAAATAATCAGCTTTCAAAAATCTTATTCCGTTTCTACCGATTGATTTAATTTCTTGTGCCATCATCAAATCGTCAAGCGAGTTTTCGTCAATATTTTGCTTTTCAATTTCGTTTAAAACTTCTTGAATTGTTTTATCTTTAGCATTCGGACAAGGTTGCGAGTGTTTGAATTCAAGCCACTTTTCAATCATTTTAAGTGCCTGCTCTATTGTCGGGGTAAAACTGTATTTCTCATGGATATTTTTGTGCAACTTCTCGTTTCGCATTAAATATGCTGGCTTATTTTCAATACTTGTGCCAATATAGCTTGGAATCAGCTTTTCAAAACTTTCCTGAAAATCCAAAAAGAAACGCTCGATGACTTTGGCTCGAGCGTTGTATGGAGTGGCATAGACAGGTTTTATTCCGAGTTTGTTATATACTCCTGTAAACCCTAATTCCTCGAATTTTTTATCTCCGTTAAAGAACTTGCTTTTGAATGCTCTGCCATTATCTTGGTAAACATATTCGGGGATATGATCCATTTTTAAAATCGCGTTTCTTAAAGCAGACGCGATATTTTGAGTACACTCTTCAAGCATAATGTCATACCCCACAAGTCCACCCGATTTCCAATCCAAAAACCCAAGCAAAGTCGCTCTGCAAGGTTTTCCTGTAAATGGGTTTATTACTTGAAAATTTAGCGTATGCCCGTCTGCAACAAGCACCTGCCCAGCCTTTAAAAGTGCTGCGTTTCTGACTATAAACGGACTGACTTTATCCTTTAGAGCTTTTTCTCCGTCTCTAGCAAGTGTCCATTTATCAAAATTATTATCCCTAAACCATTCTGCATATCTTCTGAAAGTTATGTCTTTAGGTAAAATCTCCTGTCCGCGTTCTTTTAGAATATGCTTTGTTAAAGAAATCGCTTTTCCTATTGAAAAAGCACTTGGGGACAATAGTATTTGTATAAATATTTTAATTTGTTCTTCATTTAGTGTTGTTCGATACTCTTTTCGGGTTGAATATTTATATTGCCCAACAAGCGCCGTCCAATCTTTGTTGTAATCTAAAAGTGCCCGCCAGCGATAAAGTGAGCCGATTGAGACTTTACCTAAAATCTTAAAAATCTCTTCCTGAAACATTCCTGTATTATATAATTGCAAGAATTCTTTATCGGGTACGTTGCCACCTGTTTTCAATTTATCTCTTTTGTATTCTTTCCTAAAATCAAGCCAAGCATAAATTAAATCATATTTTGCCAGTGCAATTTTTCTTTGGTTTTCAGATATCAGTTTTTCTTGCTTAATGTTGAGATTTGATAGTTCAATAATCTCGTTATCACGCGTTTTATCATCATCATAATATTCCTGAAAATACTTAAGCTGTAGTTCTTCTTCAAGCGTTGATAACTTAATTTTGTATGTTTTTCCGCCACGAATATTTTCAACCTTGTATTCATATTTGTTTTGATTCAACGCAAGCCGAACTGCTCTACGGGTAATGTTTTTGAGTTTCGCTAATGTTTCAACATCAATCCAAATGTCATTATTATTAATGTCTGCCATACCGTATCCTTATTTATTATTAAAGCTACTGTATGTTAGACTGCTTTCTCTCAAAATGGAAGTGTTTGAGGGGGAAATGTGTTGTTTTGTGTCTGATTATATCTGAATTTTAAGCAGAAAATTTTATAAAACACCCATAAAACTATTGTAAAACGCAATTTAAACAGGGTTTGAATTTATTCTTTGGCAAAAATCTGCTATTTTCTCTCAATTCTGCTTCCTGCTTTAAGGGGTAAAATTAATCCGATATTTTTTACACTTGGTTTTAGAAAACTCATCTTAAAGTTTTTGAATTTATTTCGATAAAATCTTTATAAAATAAACTCAGGGAAGTGATTTCCCACTAAAAAAATTACTTCCGACTTTCAAACGATAATTATTTTTCAATTACCTCATTTTGCAAAAATTCAAAAATTTCATGCAAAAATTTATCAATTTATAAGAACGCCAAAAAGCCAATTATACGGACTTTTGAACAATATTGAACAAAATATAAAACAAAGCATCCGAAAAATTGCAAACTGTCTGTCAAAATTCACCATTTTGTCCGGTGCTAAAATCCAAACACGTCGGGAAAATTCAGCAATATTAAGAAAATTTTAGGAAAATCACCGGACTTTTACATCCTAATAAACGGGCATTCCGGACTTTTCGATTACCTCATTCTCCTTTTGAGGGAAGTGCCTCAATCGCCCATATAACAAAACTTTCCGCCCTCGAAATAACCAACTATAAATTCTCATTGTCACTATTAACCTACATTTTGACAGAAAATCCATGACTTTATATATTAATTAATAGATTAAAATTAGATGATTTTTAATCCAAGTTACCAAAAAATCTCAAACTGTCTGTGATGAAGTTTCAAACTGTTTGTGATTTTACAGCCCTTGCGCTTGTTTTTTTGCAAAACCCAATCAAATTATGCTCCATTCTTTCGCATAATTTTCTTGGAGCGCACGGCTCCCTCTCGTTCAAACCTTTTATAAACATTTATTTTTGTGCATGCATAAATTCTGCAAATGAATCTATTTGAGGGCTTACATATTGTTCCATCGCAACATCTTTTACAAATTCATCAATCGGTTTAGACATTACCGTCAATGCAAGCAAACCGCCGATTGATTTCAAAATTTTATTATTAAACATTCTGCTTTTTTCACTTTTTCTGATAAAGTCATAGGCAACACTTTGTTTTTCAGATTGAGAAATATTTTTTGTATCATTGAGGAATTTTTTAAACCTGCTGTTTGACATTTTGTCGGGCTTTACGCCGTCAATTAAATGTTGTCTTTCATCTATCACCCTGTCTATGACTTTCATGGAATACTTTTCGACATCCTCTTTTTTCTCGGATATCATAAAAGGTTTTTTAATAAAATCGAATATTGAAGCCAAGGGATGTAATTTGTTGTGAGTGTTTTTATGTTTGGAAATTTCTTCCAACCTGTCAGATAGTGAGGAGTTATAAGCCTCTTTATCTATTTTTCCGTCGGCAAGAGAAAAGTCTTTGTGCCGTCCTTGTTTCATGGATTCTAAAATCATATCGGAAATTTTTTCTCTTGTATTTATTGTAAGTTTTGTTTTGCCGAAAGCTGAAACTCCGTTAGTCAATCCTTGACCTGCTTTTACGGCGACTGTCGGGAGAAAAACACTCATCAAAAGTTGGGTGATTAATTGTTTTGAAACCTTTCTTTTGCTCGGATTGTTTTCGCAATTTTCATCCTGCCTGTATTTATCAGCCGTATCAGCGCAGATATAGCCTATTGCAGGAAGCCATGATAAATTTGCAAGGGTGGAATTAAGCGGTCTTATTGCTTCACCGATTTCGTTTGAATACCCAAGTAGCCTTAACGGCATTTGAGCATATATATCCTTGCGTTTGGGTTTGTTATTTTCAGGTTGATTTTTATATGAGGGAGAATTTGAACAGTCCTTATTCGGACGAGAATCTACTCTCTCTTTTATAGGGTTAATGCGGGGCAAAATTTTATCCTTTCGTGTGAGAATAAATATATCATAAAAGATATATTTTGTCGAAATATTTTTCAAATTTGTTACGAAAATAATTAAAGCTTGATAATTTCATCAATTCGGCGCATAAGCTCATCTGTTTTGACCAAAGCCAAAACAATTTTTTGATAATACAATATTTCATCATAGCTTAAAATCTTGCCTTTACGGTCTTTGAGCCACTTTTGCGCAGGTTGATAACCGCCAATGCAGAAGTTCCATGCGAGTTCAGGAACATCTCCAAAATATTGGATTTTGTTGATATAAACCTTATTTTCTTTGTATTCGGGCTTAACAACCTCATTTGTGCCCGACTCGGGATATGTTGTAATTAAATTATCGAGTTCGGGGGTTTCCATAAGATGCAATTGTCTTAATTGTTTGCCGTATTTTGCTATGTTAAAGAAATACTCTGCGTTTTTTGGATATGGTACACGAGGGAAATCAATTTTCAAAAACTCTTTATACTTATTTCTGTATTTGTCCGAATACAAAATGCCATATATATAATCAAAAATATCAATCGGCGCAAACGTACCTTTTGATTCGTCTTTTTCAGGCATGAAAATGAGCCCTGACCGTTGTTCAAAATTATGTACAATATCCATGTTCAAATTAGGTTTGCGGGAATTTTCAAAGAATGATTTTTGCTGCGTATTGTCATCATAAAGATATAGCTGGAAAACATAACTTTGAAAACCGTAGAAATTAATATCAACAAGAGTATTACTGATTAAAACAGTATTATATATTGAGGTATTAACCAAATTGCGCATAAGAACCAATCCTAAATTAGTTCCCGGCGTAAAATTTTTCATAACATTATATCTGTGCCTTACAACCTTGTTTAAATCATAATTTATATACCTGTTATCAAACGGTTTGTAATAATATTTTTTATTGTTATCAGTGTTAAAAGGCTGCATTGAAACAAGCTCATTATCATGATGAGTTTTTACACCGCTTGTACTGATAAGAAACAGTTCATCAATTTTAAACCCTTTTTCATAATCTGCTTGTGCCTCAAAGTCTTTAGGAACAAAGAAATAATAAGGTTCAAGCGGTTGTAATTCTTTATAATTCGTAGTTTTTAATTCATGATTATTTAAAAATTCATATTTTTGATTTCTCAAACCAAATATTTCAGCATAATAAACTTTTGCCGATTGCTTTTTAGCTTTTGCGGAACTTTTTATAAATATATTGATACTTACACCCTGTTGAATATCAAAAACATTTTCATCTTTTGAACCGTCAGGAGCAGCTTCTTTCTTCTTAGAATTTCCATGCAGATTTAGAATATATATTTTATCAAAAGTTTGCATGAGGTGCTTTCTCATTTGCCTGTGAATTACGCCGTCTAAGAAACTGTTATTTGATATATACGCAAGTATTCCCTCATTATTCTTTTCAATATAGTTTTCGCCCATACTGATAAACTTGATATAATCATCCGACAATGGTTGTATATTTTTTTCATTAAGGTCTTTTTTATATACAGACATCATTTCATCAATATAATCGCTTTTGTTGCAACTGCTTATGCTGTATGGCGGATTGCCCATAACTACCATTATCGGCTTATCTGATTTTATCATGCCTGCCTGTCGTGCTTCTTCCGATAACCAATCCAACAGCGGATATTTGGTTGTTTCGTCTTTTTCAAGAGCATTAGTCAAATATACATTAAATCTGTTTGTGGTTTTTGTTGTTTCGTAACCTGTTTCTTTAAGTAACAAATCCAGTTTTAAATGACACATTACATAAGGGGTCATCATAATTTCAAAGCCGTTCAAACGAGGTATCAAGGCTTTGTCAACATATTGCGACCATAAACCCTTTTGATTGACGAAATATGAATATATTTTTCTTATAGCCTCTGCCAAAAATGTTCCCGTGCCCGTTGCAGGGTCTAATATCTGAACTTTATAAACATCTTCTTCGGTTGTAACGGGAGCATCAATTACTTTGTTTTTAACTTTTTTCTGCTTATGGTACAAAATTCTTGTGTGCTTTATTGTCGAATCATCAGCAAGCCCGTGGGCTAAATTAAATTCACTTTTGAGCAAACTGTCAACCGATGAAACAATAAATCTTACAACGGGCTGTGGAGTATAAAAAACCCCTCGTTTTTCTTTAGTTACCTTGTCATAACTTGCAAGAAATGTTTCATAAAAATGCAAAAACGGGTCTGTCATTTGAGTATCTTTGCCATAGTTATAAAGCAATTTATGCAAATCAACCGCTCTAAAGATTTCAACTAAATCATCAACAATCCAAACAAGGTTATCATCAAGGTTTGCGCCCGAAATATAATCAAACAATTGCCGCAAAAACGGGTTGTTTTTTGATACAAGTTCTCTTGCTTCCTGCCTTGAAAAATCTTCCAATGTTGTATCATTTAACCTCGCAACAAATAAACCGTATGCAATGGTCTGGGCATACATATCAGCAAAAGTATGGTTGGTCAAATCATGTAAAAGAACCTGTTTAAAGGCATCAAGCTGACTTTTTAACGAAGTTTCACTATCATATTCAAGAGATTTTATAATAACATCTCTTATCATAACGGCCTTTTGTGCTATTAAATTTGCAAGTTGTTTAGGGGATTTAACGGTTTGTCCGTGATAGTCGCAAAAATTCCTTATATGATTTAAAAGAACGGGGAAAGTATTTTTATCGGGTTTAATTTTACCGTTTTGGATTTCTGCTATTTTTACGGTATCAACTTTTTCACCGTTTATAAAAAATCTGAACTCTATATAATTTGTCAAAATAAGGTTATCAAGACTTGCACGGTATCTTTCAAGCTGTTCGGAATTTTCAAACATATCAAGATTTTTGTCAATGTCTTTAGCCTCAATATAACCTATCTGAATACTTTTCTTTTGTACGATATAATCCGGTGCCCCGCACTTTTGCCTACGGGGTTCATTTATTGCCTGAATACCTTTGACGGTATCTTCAAAAAATTTTTGCAGCTCACCTCTAAAACTGTGCTCTGTTGTCTGTCCCGTTTTATACTTTTGAATAACCCCATCAAGATAATTTTCAACTTCGTTTGCCATAGTCGGATTATACCATAAAAACTTATAATCGGATTTCTTTTATATTATAATAGACAAACAAGGAGGTGTTGAGATGCAGCACGAATGTAAAATTACCGTTCTTGAAACAAAATGTTTTAAAGATTATCAGGAAAAATATCTTGCCGACCCGAAATCAGGGCCTTGTCCGTGTTTTAAAAAGGGGGATACTTTTATACTAAAGCGCACCCCGCAGCAGGATGATTTTTATCATTTGATGGACGGGAAATTCTGCGGCGAAGCATGGGATGCCGTAAGCAGATATGTTTACACAGCACTTCAGGGCGGATCGATTATGCACGGCTGGACAAACGATGAGCGCATGATGATTACCTGCTGTAACGACGGAACCCGTCCCGTTATTTTTAAAATAGAAAGAATTGATATCCCCGAAACCGACGAGGGAAAAGAATGGCTTTCTAAACAGAACTTCAAAAACAACTCTCAAAACGCCTACACAGGATAAGCGGTATTAAAAAATGGAAAAAATCAAAAAACTCTTAAACGAAAAATGTTCGATTTTTAAAGGTGATTTATTTGGCGGAATCATCGCATCAATCATTGCTTTTCCGCAAGCTTTAGCGTTCGGGGTTGCATCAGGAATGGGAGCTCCGGCAGGTATCTGGGGCGCAATAATTCTTTCTCTGACTTCAGGCATTTTAAGCGGCAGATTTCCTTTCGTTTCAGGCCCTACGGGCCCGACGGCAATTGTTATTGCTGCAATTGTTTTATCCTGCAAAGGGAATATCCCTGCTGTTGTTACGGTACTTTTAATGGCGGCTGTTTTCCAGATAATAATTTCGTTTACTCCCGTGCCAAAAATGATAAAATATGTTCCATACCCCGTAATTTCAGGATTTTTGACGGGTATCGGACTTATTATTATAATCTTGCAGGCTGCGCCGCTGCTTGGCGGAGTTGCGCAATCCTCGACAATCAACGCAATTATAAAATTCCCGAGTGTTCTTGCAAATTTGAATATTCACAGCTGCATTCTCGGCGGCGTAACTCTTTTACTGCTATTTTTCACCCCGAAATTTATTACAAAATTCATTCCCGTTCAACTCTTTGCGCTTGTTGTTATGACAGGTGTTGCTTATTATACGGGCTGGCAGGCGGATAAAATTTCTTCAATAAGTCCGGCTTTGCCGAATTTTGTTTTCCCTGATTTTTCTTATGAATGCATATCAAAATATATCCCCGCAGCTTTAACTCTGGCGTTTATCGCAACGGGTGAAAGCCTTTTGACAGGCATTATAATGGATTCTTTAACCAAAACAAAGCACAATTCCCCAAAACTCGTCCTCTCGCAAGGGATAGGGAACCTGTTGTGCGCAATGACAGGCTCAATGGTCGGCTCTGCTGCCACAATGAGAAGTGTTGCAACCGTAAAAACCGGGGCAAAAACAGGCGGCGCATCAATTTTATCAGCTCTAATATTGATTTTGGTACTATTTAAAATGACCGCTTTTATTGCGCAAATTCCGATATGCATTCTTGCGGCAATTTTAATAAAAATCGGGTATGATATTTTGGATATAAAAGTTTTCAAGGTCTTAAAATTCGCTCCAAAAGACGATTTGTACGTATTACTGACGGTGCTTGGGCTTACGGTATTTTATAATCTTGTCTTTGCTTTAGGTATCGGGGTAATCCTTGCAGCGCTTTTATATGCAAAAAGGCTTGCCGACGATACAAACGTACAGGTTGTACAATTCAATCATCTTGAATACACCCCGTACGAAACTCAAATCGAAAAAGGTTCACACTATAAAATAAGAATTTTGCATATCGACGGACAATTTTTCTTCGGCTCTGCAACCCAAATAATTTCGCATTTTGACGAAATGCTTGAAACAGAGTGCATTATACTGAATTATTCTTCCGGGTCAGAACTTGATATGTCCGCAATATTTGCACTTGAAGATATCATTATAAGACTTCAATCACAAAAAATACAATTGATGCTTGTAACTCCGAATACAAAAGTCTTTGAACAAATTAAATCATTAGATGTTGTTTCACAAATCGGCGAAGAATATATTTTCCAAAACGAAAAAGATGCAATTGATAAAGCCGTTGAAAAATACGTAAATATTTAATTTTCTGATTATTTGCAAATTTTAATTATTTATTATATCAACGAAACCTCGCCCGTGTCGTGGTTGAAATGGCATTTTGCGATATAGAGTTTATTTTCATCTAGCGCATTTTTTATAATTGAAGAATTTTTCAGCAAATAATCTTCAACCCACACGGTATGTTTTCTTGCAAATTCATTGTTGCAATCAAACTTTCCTTTGCCGTCAATTACAGGGTACACGCTTTTTAAAATTGATTGAAAATGTTCGGGCATTTCAGGGTAAATTTCGTTGGCATATTTCATCACCCCGCAATCATCATGACCCAGCAAAATAAGCAAAGGCACATGAAGTTTTTTAACGGCATACTCAATACTTTCTTTTACGTTTGGTCCGACGGCAATTCCCGCTACACGCACGACAAATAATTCTCCTATCCCGCAGTCAAATATTATTTCGGGAACAACTCTTGAATCCGAACAGCTCAATACGCACGCATAAGGTTCTTGATACAATGCAAGTTTTTGCAGGGTTTTTAAGCACATATTATTTGCGCTCGGTGTTCCGTTCATAAAATTTTTATTGCCGTTTAATAATTTTGTAAGCTCTTTTTGTGCTATATCAGGAATTTTATTTGTCATACGCTCTCCTTGTTTTTTGTTATTATATTATAATTTCATAAAATTTGCGAATATTTTGTATTTATAATAAAGTTATATTAATGGTTATGTGTAAATTTAATCTTAGAAAATTAATTATATTATTGGCGTTGGTGATGTTTTTGGGCGCTCAAAACTGTGTTTTTGCAAATGAACAAGAAAACAGCACAACACCCGCAATCACCGTATCAGAAGAAACAAGCGTCGATACAGCAAATAATGAAACAGCACAAACGGATTTTAAAATAGATTCAAAAATTCAAAAAGAATTGCAAAAATCTATTCAGGCAGTTTATGGCGAAGAACAAGCGGGTGAAATTTATGATAACCTCATAAAACATGCTCAAACCGCAATCCAAAACAGACCGCAAAACCTCAAAGAGCAGGATAAAACAAGAAACTCCGAATGGTATAAAAACGAAATCATTTATATGTTTTATGTTGACCGGTTTGGAGTAGTAAAACCCGAAGATAATAATACATTCCAAGATTCTACCCAAATGTTTGATTATTTACAGGATCTCGGAGTAACAACCTTGTATTTGCTGCCGTTTGCAGACAGTCCTATGTCCGATGCGGGGTTTGACGTTAAAAACCCCAGAGATGTGCGCAAAGATTTAGGCGGACTTGACGAATTTAAAGCATTTATAAAAGAGGCAAAAGCAAGAGGGTTCAAAATAAAAGCCGATCTTGTACTTAACCATTTGTCCGATCAGCACGAATGGTTTCAAAAACTTTTAAAAGGCGACGAACAATATCTGGATTATTTTGTAGTAAAAGATTATATTCCCGAATACAAAAGATACAACGATGAAAAGTTAGGAACCGTTATAGAATACACCGAACCTGACGGAACCGTTTCAAAACGCCGTTTGATTTTCCCCGAAAATACCGAAAATCATTTCAGAAAAATTACCGTTAACGGGAAAGATTATTACATATACCATACGTTTTATCCGTTCCAGCCTGATATAAATTGGGAAAATCCGAAAGTTTTATATTATATGCTTGATACTATAACTTCATGGGCAAATATGGGCGTTGATATATTCAGAATGGATGCCATTCCGTACCTGATTAAAGATGCGGGAACAAACGGCGAAAACCAACCCAAAACCCACGCCGTCATAAATATTTTGAGCGATTATATTCAACTTACATCGCCCTCATCAGTAATTCAGGTTGAGGCATGCCAGCACCCGAAAGATATTATTCCGTATTTCGGGAAAGACAGAAATATTGATATAGATATTAATGGTGAAGATTTAAAATTAAAACGAACTTCCGAAGCGCAAATTGCATACAATTTCCCAAACATGAATGCAATCTGGGCAAGTCTTGTAACGGAAGATAAAAAGTATTTTACGGATAATTACAAAAAAGAACCAAACATTCCTAAAACCGCAGCATGGGGGAATTTTTTAAGAGTCCATGACGAATTGACCCTTGAAATGGTTTCGCCCGAAGTGCGCCAATTGATTTTTGAAAATTTGGCACCCAAAGGAGCTGATTTCAGAAACGGTTTCGGAGTAAGCGGAAGATTGGCAAATTTCTTGGATAAAAATCCGTCAAGAATACAGGAAGCTTTCGGCATTCTGTTTTCAATCCCGGGAATCCCCATAATCTATTACGGTGATGAAGTCGGGGTTACAAACGATTTTAAAAATGCTCAAAAATCCGCTCAAAAAAGAAAAAGCAAAAACAAATTTTTAAAATTATTATCCGTATTTGATTCCAGAGATATAAACAGAGGCAATGTTCCGCAAAAACTGTTTTACGGTTCGGAAAAGGGCTATTACAAATTTAATTCCAAAATTTATCTGATTACAAAAAATCTCATAAATATCAGAAAAAATAACCCCGTTTTGGTTAACGGTGATTTTGAAATCGTAAAGACCAAATCTCCGCACAATTTGGCATACGTAAGAAAAAATAAAGACCAACAAATACTTGTTATAAATAATTTATCAAAAAATAAACTTGTCGCAGAAATTACCCTGCCGATAAATATTGTACTGAAAAATCAAGGTAAAATTATGCATTTAAAAAACCTTGTTAACGGTGATGATATTAAGGTAAATATTTCAACTCAAAACAGAACAATGCACCTGCGCCTTGCACCGTATCAAATTGTTTGGTTGGAATTGTAGGTTTAATAAGTTTATAAGTTCATAAGCAGTAGGTCAGGCTTTAGCCTGACATTAAATATTTCGTTTAGGTAACGTTCGAAGAATCGCCTTATCATGCGCACATAAGGCAATCTTTCGCTATCGCTCAAGATAACGTAAATGTAGGGTGCGTTTGCTCTCCACACCAATGAAAAACAGATTTCAACCCTCACCCGCCCTACGGGTCCAAATGTCGAGGGAAAATATATTTATCCACACATTCTCTTTCTTGATGTTCAAATCAGTTTGATATAAAATTGATACAACAGGGATATTTTTTAAGGGAGGAGTAGAATGAGTACAAATAATACTACAGCCGCAACGCCCAAAAAGAAACCGTTTTTAAATTATATAAATGTATTCAGAGGGCTTGCAATATTACTTATTGTTGCAGGACACACTATGCAATTCGGTGCCCCGAGCAGTTTGATACATAAAATAAATTGTGAAATCGTATGCGGAGGAACAGCGCTGTTCATCTTTATTTCGGGATTTTTGTTTCAATATTTATCATACAAATTCGAATACAAAAATTACATGAAAAAGAAATGGACAAATGTCATTATGCCCTATCTTTGGACGTCAATCCCCGGTATACTTTTTTGTTTATACCTGCCAAAAACATACGGCAACTCTTTTGACGGGCTAAATCCGCTTTTGCAAATACCGATGTTCTTAACAACAGGAAGAATACACAACATTCCGACATGGTTCATTCCGATGATTGTATTGTTCTTTTTATGCTCGTGGATATTATTAAAACTCGAGAAAAAAGGGATTTTATATAAACTTTTGCCGTTGATGTTTCTTGTTACCCTGCTTTGTCCAAGGGTTGATGTTGATTATCATTCGATAATCAATTTGACTTACACACAGAAATATCTGGCATGCCTGTGGTATGTTTTCAACGGATTTATTCATTTCTTTGCGCTTTACGTATTCGGGATGTTTTGTTCAAAATATGTGGAAGTTATTAAAACGTTTTATAAAAAAAGATTACTCGTATGGGTACTTATGATTGGTTTTGCAGCACTTGACGTTTATTTAAGCTACAAAAACATTTATACAAGTTTCACGGTATCAAAAACATTTTTAACAATTCTTGTATTGGGATATTTGGATCACTACGACCCTTATATAATGGCACACCCTAAATTGAATAAAACTCTTGATGTCATAGCAAAATACAGCTTCGGACTGTTTTTTGTACATTGGTACTGGTTTTTTATCTACAATCAGGTTTTCAATCTGGATAACGTAATCCCCGTGGTGAACGGTAATTATGCTCTTGTGCTCGGAATAATAACATTGAGATTTCTGGCGGTAAGTGTTCTTTCAATGCTGTCATTATTCATTTTGAAAAAATTCATATTGTTTATAAAAAATGATGCAAACACAAGAATGTTTCTGGGTGTATAAAACAGGAATAATTGTTTAACAGTCAAGTCTTTTCTTAGTATTTAAAAAATATATTTAATATAAAAAAGCGCCGATTTGAAAAATTTCAAATCGGCGCTTTAAGTTTTATTTGCAAGTAATTAAAATTAATTACTTAACAGAGCTTAACGGCTTCGGACCTGCATTTACAATTTCTGACGGCATGTCAGGATATTTAGCAGCGAAGTTGTCTGCAAACATTTGAGCCAACTTGTTAGCTGATTCATCGTAAGCAGCTTTATCAGCCCACATACCTCTTGCATCCAACATTTCAGAAGGAACATTCGGGCAAGATGTAGGATAATCGACATTAAACACATCGTGATGTTTAAATTCAACGTTATCAAAATTACCGTTCAATGCAGCCGTAACCATTGCTCTTGTATAAGCTAATTTCATTCTCTTAGCACCTGATGCAGCACTTCCGCCTGCCCAGCCTGTGTTGACTAAGTAAACTTTAGTACCGTATTTTTCAAGTTTTTCACCTAACATTTTAGCGTAAACACTTGCATTTCTAGGCATAAACGGTTCGCCGAATAATGTTGAGAATGTAGGAACAGGTTCTGTGATACCTCTTTCGGTACCTGCTAATTTAGAAGTGAAACCTGTTACAAAGTGATACATAGCAGCGTTCTTATCAAGTCTTGAAATCGGAGGTAATACACCGAATGCATCAGCTGTTAAGAAGATAACAACTTTCGGTATTCCGCCGACAGAAGGGATTGCTGCGTTATCGATATAATTGATAGGATAACCTACACGAGTGTTTTCTGTTAATGAACCGTCGTTGAAATCAAGAGTTCTTGTTTCAGGATCCATTATAACGTTTTCAACGAGTGATCCGAACTTGATTGCGTGATAAATTTCGGGTTCAGATTCTTCAGAAAGGTTGATGCATTTTGCATAGCAGCCGCCTTCGAAGTTGAATACACCGTCAGGAGACCAACCGTGTTCATCATCACCGATTAACTTACGGTTAGGATCTGCTGACAAGGTTGTTTTACCTGTGCCTGACAAACCGAAGAATACGGCTGTTTCATGAGTCTTAGGATCCATGTTAGCAGAACAATGCATAGGTAATACATTCTTAGTTGTCATAATGTAGTTCATTGTAGAGAATACAGATTTCTTAATTTCACCTGAATATTGAGAACCTGCAATCAAAATCATATGAGCTTCATAATCGATAGAAATGAATGCTTCTGAATTTGTGCCGTCAACAGCAGGATCACATTTGAATCCCGGAGCACAAATAATTGTGTAATCAGGTTCACCATAGTTTTTAAGTTCTTCTGCGGTCGGTCTGATTAACAATTCGTGAATGAACATGTTTTGAGATGCCAATTCGTTGATAACTCTGAATTTTTGAGTATATTTTTTATCTGCACCTGCATAACCGTCAAAGATAAATACTTCTTTACCGTTTAAGTATTTAACCATTTTTTCTTTGATAGCGTTATATTTTTCTCTTGAAATAGGTCTGTTAACTTTGCCCCAAGCGATTTCATTGTGAACACCGTCAGTATCAACGATGAATTTGTCTTTAGGTGAACGACCGGTATATTTACCTGTAGTAACAACCAAAGCGCCTGTTTCAGACAATTTGCCTTCTCCACGTTTAATAGCGGCTTCTGTTAATTGAGCCGGGGTCCAGTTTCTGTGAACTGCTGACGGAGAAGTGATGCCTAATTTTTCAATTCCGTAAGTTTCCATGTTAAGCTTCCTCCTTTTAAAAAGCATTTATACTCTTATACAGGTTAAATTTAATATAAAAACTATTTTTTTTCAAGTATTCAAAACGGTTCAATTGTTATGATTTTGTTAAGTTTTTAGCCTAAATAACAAATTTAAGATGATTATATCAAATTATTATAATGTTCGTTATAAAATTCTTCGAATCTGTCTTGTAAAATTGCCTCACGGCAAAGGTGCACAAAATTCAATAAAAATCTTATATTATGAATGGACAAAAGCGTTGATGCCGTATTTTCACCGCATTTCCACAAATGTCTTATATAGGCTCTGGAATGGTTTTGGCATGCATAGCAATCACACCCCTCAACTAACGGCGCATGATCATCTTCATATTTTTTATTTTTAATATTTGATTTGCCGTTCCATGTAAAAAACGACCCGTGTCTTGCGTTACGTGTAGGTAAAACACAATCAAACATATCAACGCCCGCTTTTATACCGTCTAATAAATCCTCCGGAGTTCCGACCCCCATCAGATATCTCGGTTTATTTTCAGGCAGCAATGGTGCGGTAAATTCCGTAAAATATTTCTGCACATCTTTGGGCTCTCCGACACTAACCCCGCCGATTGCATATCCCACAGCATCAAACATTGAAATTACCCTTGCGCTTTCACGTCTTAAATCTTCAAAAAATGCACCCTGAACAATCGGAAACAATGCCTGTTTAGGATTGGTTTTAGCCTTAAAACATCTTTCAAGCCATCTGTGAGTGCGCTCCATAGCTTTTTTTGCAAAATCATAATCGCAAGGATAAGGTGAACATTGGTCAAATGCCATTATGATATCGGCTCCGATATTTTGCTGAATTTCCATAGAAACTTCAGGCGAAATGTAATGGCGTTCGCCATTTTTAGGGTCTTGAAATTCCACGCCGTCCTCTGTTATTTTATTTAATTTGGCAAGCGAAAACACCTGAAATCCGCCTGAATCAGTCAACACAGGTTTATCCCAGTTCATCCAGCCGTGAATACCGCCAAAATCCCTTACTCTTTTATCCCCTGCTCTTAAATACAGGTGATAAGAATTGCTCAAAATAATCTGCGCACCCGTTGCTTTGACCTGATCATTTGTCAATGATTTTACGGTAGAATTTGTTCCGACAGGCATGAAAATAGGTGTATAAATTTTTCCGTGCGGAGTGGTTAAAATCCCTGCCCTCGCACCGGTTCTTGAATCCGTATGAACTAATTCGTAATTAAAATAATCTTTTTCATTCATAATTTTTTCCTTTATGCCATATTTTATATGTAGCACTTGAAATTTATATTAACATAGTTTATAATAAAAACACAGGGTGGTAGCTTGCGAAACTGCCGACAACTCTGTAGAGGTTAAAAGTGGTTCTTGTTTTTATAACAGGAGCCATTTTTTAATATGTACAAAATCATAAAAATTAGTAACAAACTAATGTTGAATTTATCTATACAGCCTCCTTTCTAGTCGGACACACGCCCGAGGTTAAAAAGTTAATAGAGGCGATGTTCCTTTCGGAAAAGAGCTGTCGTTTACCCTGTGTCGCAAGTGTAATTAGAAATTACACCCGTTAAAATTTTTCAACGTTCAAAAAATTTTGTATTCATAAAACTTGTTCAGTATCTTATTTAATAAGCCAATTCTCCGGCTTTCTGCCTCATCAATGAGCAAGTATTATTAAACCGTTTCATCAGGGTTTACAACTTGAACGCCGAATTTTGTTCTGAACAGATATTGTACGGTTTCTGCCTGAATATCAAACATCATTTTATTAAACATATCGAAAGATTCTTTTTTATATTCAATTAACGGGTCTTTTTGTCCGTAAGCCCTTAAACCGATACCGTCCTGCAGCATTCTGATATTTGTCAGGTGATCAACCCATTTTGAATCAACAACTTTCAACAAAATATCTTTTTCAAGCTGGCGCATAACATTATCTTCCGTAAACGGTTCCTGCAAAGGAGTATCAGAATCATATTCGGTTATGACTTTGTTATAGAAATTAATTATTTCAATTTCATGATCTTTATATGCCTGAATTACAAAATCCTTAATCTTGTCATACATCGGCTCAAATCGCATATTTTGAATATCTTTAACTTCAATAACACCCGTCAAAGGCGGAACAATCGAATGAAGTTCTTTTATCATGGTTTCTAAATCTTCATAAATATATTCTTCAACTTTTTGCTCGGGTGAAATATAGCTTCTCATTATACGGTCAACTTCGCATTCCATCATATAAATAATATCAGAATACAAGCCTTTGCCTGAAAGAACTTTTCTTCTTTGATGATAGAATTTTTCCCTTTGAATATTTATGACATCATCATAATCCAAAACCTGTTTTCTTATATCAAAATGGAAAGTTTCAACTCTTTTTTGAGCGGATTTAATCCTTTTTGTAATCATAGGATTATCGATTGCCGTATTTTCGGGCAGATTGAGCATTGTCATAAGATTTTTAATCGCATCACCGCCAAATATTCTCATCAAATTGTCTTCCAATGATAAGAAAAATCTTGTAGACCCCGGATCACCCTGACGAGCAGCACGACCTCTCAACTGGTTATCAATACGGCGGGATTCATGCCTTTCCGTACCGATTACGTGCAATCCGCCCGCATCAACGACTTTTGAATGTTCATAAGTCGTTATTGCTCTTGCTTTTTCCAAAGCTTCGTTTTTCAATTTTTCATAATTCGGAGTTTGTTCGGTTATTCCTCTTTCGTCCAAATCGGCTTTTGCAAGATATTCGGCGTTGCCGCCCAATAGAATATCCGTTCCGCGACCTGCCATGTTGGTTGCAATGGTAACAGCACCGTATCTTCCTGCCTGCGCAATGATATGTGCTTCTTTTTCGTGGTGTTTAGCGTTTAATACGTTATGCTTTATCCCTCTTTGTTTCAAAAGATTTGATAAGTATTCGGATTTTTCAATACTTATTGTACCGACCAAAACGGGACGTCCGAGTTTGTGCTGCTGAATAATATCATCAATTACGGCAAGATATTTTTGAACTTCGGTTTTATAAATAACATCGGGATAATCTATTCTGATATCGGGTTTGTTTGTCGGAATAGATGTAACTTCAAGGTTATAAATTTTGCCAAATTCTGCTTCTTCGGTCATTGCCGTACCTGTCATGCCCGACAATTTCGGATAAAGTCTGAACAAATTCTGGAACGTAATACTTGCAAGAGTTTGAGATTCATCTTGAATTTTTACACCCTCTTTTGCCTCAATTGCCTGATGCAAACCGTCAGACCAACGACGTCCCTCCATTATACGACCCGTAAACTCATCAACAATCATTACTTCGCCGTTTTTAACAACGTAATCGGTATCTTTTATGAACAATTCTTTAGCTTTCAAAGCCTGCAAAAGATGATGAGCATAGTTTGTGTGAATATCAAACAAATCTTTTACCCCGATAAGCTCTTGGGCGTGGTCAATACCTTTTTCGGTTAAGATTACGTTTTTATTTTTTTCATCTACTGTATAATCAACTTCTTTTTTTAATTGAGGTGCAATTTGAGCCATTGTGCGGTAGGTATCTTCCGATTGCGCAAGACGACCGCTGATAATTAACGGGGTTCTTGCTTCATCAATCAAAATACTGTCGACTTCATCGATTATGGCATAGTTAAAAGGTCTTTGAACAAGCATATCTTCACTTGTTGCCATATTATCTCTCAAATAGTCAAACCCGAACTCGTTATTTGTACCGTAAGTAATATCACATCTGTAGGCATCATATTTAAGTTCAAAATCTCTTGCACCCTCTCCGCTTGATAAGATAACACCGACGCTCAAACCCAAGAACTTGTAAATTTTCCCCATCCATTCGCTATCACGCTTTGCAAGGTAATCGTTTACGGTAATAACATGAACGCCTTTACCAGTCAGAGCATTTAAGTATGCGGGCAGGGTTGCAACAAGAGTTTTACCCTCACCTGTTCTCATTTCTGCAATATGACCGTTGTGCAGGAAATATCCGCCGATTAACTGAACGTCGAAATGGCGCATATTTAAAACTCTTTTACCCGCCTCACGAACGGTTGCGAATGCATCGGGCAAAAGTTTATCGAGCGCTTCTTTTTCAAGTTTTAAATCTTCTTTAAAATTAGAAGAATGAGGTCTTTGCGCCAGAATATTTTTAAATTCATCAGTCTTTGCACGAAGCTGTTCATCAGTAAGTGCGGCATATTCAGGTTCCAATTCATTTATATGATCAACAATCCCCATCATAGCTTTAATTTTCTTTTCATTGGGGTCGCCTAACAGTTTTAATAACCAGTTCATAAGATATCTCTCCAAGTTTATCCCTTTTCTTAAAACTAACATAAAAATAAAATATTTCAATGCGAAGGACGGAGAAATTGAAAATCACAAAAACAGTTCAAATCTCCTCTATATAAAGGATAAAAAAATAAAAAACATCTTAAATAATTAATAGTATATGGGGTAAAAATCTGCAAGGAGTTTAGTATGAATGATAAGATTTTAAATTTTGAAGAATTTGATTTGTATCATCACATCAATGAAGAAATTTCCGAATCCATTACACAAAATTGGACTACACAAGCGCTTGAATGCTACTATCTTAACGGGAACTGCAAAAATTGTTCCATCACCAAAGGACATTATTCTTTTATTTGTCAAATGCCGAGAGTAATCGACACTCTTTTAAAGACCATCGGAGCACCGGACGAGGAAGAAAAAACCGCATAAATATTGTAAACGGGCAACAAACAAGAGTGCTTTTCCCCCGTCATCTTGAGCGACAGCGAAAGATCGCCTGATTGAACACATCAACATATTTTCATGATAAAATTCTTATATGAAAGAATATGATTTTTACATTGTACCGACACCTATCGGAAATCTCGGGGATATCACTTTAAGAGCAATTGAAGTTTTAAAATCGGTTGATTTAATTGCTTGCGAAGATTCCCGTGTAACTCAAAAACTTTTAAATCATTATGAAATAAAAACAAAATGCATTTCTTATCACAAGTACAATGAAAAAGAGCGTGTAGACCAAATAATTAATTTCATAAAAAGCGGGAAGAAAATGGCTCTTGTTTCAGATGCGGGAACACCATTAATTTGCGACCCGGGATCTGTTATTGTAAAAGAACTAAGGAAAAACAATATTTCTTTAACATCATTACCGGGGGCAAATGCTGTTTCGACTTTTCTTTCGCAGGTTTCAAGGCAAGATGAATGTTATTCTTTTGTCGGTTTTTTGCCGAAATCAGAAACCCAAATTAAACAAATTGTAACAGATTATGAAGATAAAGATTTTATTTTTTATGAATCTCCAAACAGAATTTTGCACACGCTAAAATTAATTCAATCCGTCAGAGAAAATGCTCAAATCGCTTTCGGGCGGGAGCTTACAAAAATTTTTGAAGAAGTAAAAATTGATAGTGTCGACAATTTAATCAAACATTTTTCAACAAATGAGCCTAAAGGAGAATTTGTTGTAATGGTTTTCAGAAGCGGTAAAAATACCGATGAAATTGAAATTGAAAATAAAGCGAAATCATTGTCAGACAAGGGATATAGCAATAAAGATATTTCCGTAATTTTATCCGAATTATACGGAATTAATAAAAATAAATTATACAAAATTTTAGTTGGTAAACAGATGTAAATAATTTTTCTTTTTTTATAGATTTATGCTAGAATTTTGTAGGAGAGAAGTGAGAGTTTTAAGGGAAGAATATTCTTGAATTTCAAGTCATTGAAAAATATATTATTTATACTATTGCTTGTTTCGGCAATGCATAATGCAGCTTACGCAATTGATGACGTTTGGGGCTCAAGTATGGATTTGACCGGAGATGCAAGTCAAAAAGAATCGCAGTCAAATACTGTTTTTGACAAGTCTAATACTACGGTTATACCTGTACCCGCAGATACCCAAACCGCTGCCGAACAAACTACAAAACCCGATACAACCGCTTCTTCTGCCGTGCCTCAAAATCAAAAAACAATTAAAGAAATTGAATTTTACGGACTTAACTCTTTACCAAAAGATGAAATTCTCTCTCAAATGAAAATGAAAGAAGGAGAGCCTTATTCCCGTGAAGATATGCAAAATGACCTGAAAGCCATTTATGACACAGGATATTTTTCCGAGAAAATGAAAGCTATTCCGACAGACAACCCCGACGGTACGGTGTCAATCAAAATTGTCGTAGAAGAAAATATTCCCGTCAAAGACTTTACCATTGAGGGTAATACCGTAATTCCGACAGAAGATATTTTAAACGAGCTTGAAGATATGAAAGGCAAGCCGCAAAATATTGTTAAAATCAATCAGGCAATAGCCAAAATTCAAGATTTATATATTCAAAAAGGTTACATTCTCTCACGTATTGACTCCGTAACCGATGACCCCGACGGTACAATCAATGTCAGCATCAAAGAGGGTGTTATTGACAAAATTATGATTGAGGGCAACGAAAAGACCAAAGATTATATTATTGCCAGAAACATCCTCACAGAGCCCGGCATGGTGTACAACGAAAACATGATTAAAGAAGATCTTGTAAGATTGTATGCAACTCAAGCATTCAAAGATGTTACAAGAGAAATCGAACCCAGCGAAACCACCCCTGATGCTTACGATATTACTATCAAAATTAAAGAGCAAAGAACCGCAAGCATATCAGTCGGCGGCGGCTTAGATACCGTAACCGGTTTATTCGGATCAATGGGTATTGCCGAAAACAACTTTAGAGGCAGAGCAGAAAGAATTTCCTTAACGGGTTTAGCAGGTACGGGTGTTATTATGAATGATAACTCCGTAAAAGACCACATGAATATACAAGCCGAATTAAGTTACTTCAAACCGTATTTCTTTAACTCTGACACTTCGTTGAACACAAGATTATTCTTCAGAGATTTCGGTTCTTATCAGGTTCCTATGGCGATTGAAAGACGTTACGGACTTGAATTTACGGTTGCTCACAAACTGAAATTCAATAAGCACGCAACGGGAACATTCAGTTTGGGTGCTGAAAATATTGACGTAAAAGAAGGCGACTTTAACAGAATAGCAATCTTATATAGAGAGTACAACGTCCCGTTATCAGAACGTGCAAAACAGTTAGACGGCGGTTTGTTCTTAACATTGAGCCCCGCATTGTTGTATGATACAAGAGATTCTGCAACGGTAACAAGACACGGTACAATGGCAAGTGTCAGATTTGATGAAAGTTTAGGACTTGACGGATTTGACAAAACAAACGGCAGATTAACGGGTATGATTAAACAATATATCCCGATTGCAAAGAAATCATCTTTGGCATTCACGGTTAAAGGCGGCGGCGCAATTCATGGTGATATACCCGAAGTTATGGCATACCGTTTAGGCGGACCTTATACAATCAGAGGTTTCAAGATGAGCGGAGTAGGTACAGGTAATGCGTTTGTAATGGGCAGCGCCGAATTTGCAACACCAATTCCGTTTATGGACAGAACAAGAATTGCATTCCTCAATAACCTGAGATTTACGGTATGGATGGATGCAGGTAAAGTATTTGACGGAACGGTATCCGATACGATTTATGACAGACCTATGTATGCAGTATCTGCAGGTGTCGGGTTGAAAGTATTTATCCCCGGCATGGGACCTTTATCAATCGATTATGGTTTCCCTCTCACTCACTCAGGGAAGAACGGGCCTGATAACGGATACTTTACATTTGGTGTAGGCGACTTGTTATACTAGAAATAAAATGATAAAATAAAAATAAATAACAGGAGGTAATATGAAAAATTTAAAATTATTAGCATTATTAATGGCAGCAGGCTTGACGTTAGGATTTGCTAATTGCGCAAATGCTGAAGTGGGATATATTGATTATCAAAGAGTTTTGGAAAGTTATCCCGCAGCCCAATCAGCAATTAAAGAACTTGATGCAAAAGGTTTGGAATTGCAGCAATATATGCTTGAACAGGAAAAACAATACAAAAATTTGTCTACTCCTTTACAAAAACAAAATTTTGAAAGCCAAACTTCAACTTCTATAAGACAAAAACAGGAAGCTTTGGCAAAACTTCAAAGCGACAAAGAAAACCAAATTTTAACCAAAATTCAAGATGTAGCTAAACAAATTATGATACAACAAAAACTTGATGCCGTATTATCCGATCAAGTCGTATTTGTCGGCGGTGTTGATATAACAGATCAGGTTATCCAACAATTAAAGTAATAATTTAACAGAGTTATAAATATTAACGTAAGTATGCACACATCTTAATTTATGAGGTAAATATGGTTTATACACATGACGGCAGTCAATATCACACGGGATTGAAAAACGGCGATGTAGGAAAATATGTAATACTTCCGGGCGACCCAAAACGTTGTGAAAAAATTGCAAAATTTTTCGATAATCCCGTAAAAATAGCAGATTCAAGAGAATATGTTACATATACAGGTTATCTTGACGGAGAAAAAGTCAGCGTAACTTCAACGGGTATTGGCGGGCCCTCTGCATCCATAGCTCTGGAAGAACTTGTCAAAGTCGGCGCAGATACCTTTATAAGGGTAGGAACCTGCGGCGGAATAGATACGGACGTAAAAGGCGGCGAGATTGTAATTGCAACGGGTGCCGTTCGAATGGAGGGAACAAGCAGAGAATATGCTCCTATTGAATTTCCCGCTGTTGCAAATATTGAAGTCGTAAATTCATTGATAAGCTCTGCAAAAAATCTCGGTTTCACATACCACGCAGGGGTTGTTCAATGCAAAGATTCATTCTTCGGTCAGCATAACCCTGAAATTATGCCTGTTTCTTATGAATTACAAAACAAATGGGAAGCATGGAAAAGACTCGGTGTGTTGGCGTCTGAAATGGAATCTGCCGCATTATTTGTTACGGCAAGCTTTTTGAGAGTCAAAATCGGTTCGGTATTTTTAGTTGTCGCTAATCAGGAAAGAGCAAAACTCGGGCTTGATAATCCTGAAATCCACAATACCGAAAAAGCAATCGAAACAGCCATAGGCGCTATAAAATTATTAATAAAACAAAATCAAAAATAAGGAAGAAATAATGCTTGGAAAAAACAGAATGGAATATGTTATAAAAACATGTTCTGCCGAAAACGCACAAGAATTGCAAAATCTTTTAAACGAAATGTCCATGAACGGATGGGAATTATACAGTATGACGGAAGTCGGTTCAGATGATGATGATAATTCTCAATTGAATTGTATTTTTATGCGTGAAGCTAAAACTTCCTCATCAAGCGAAGATATCATAAGCATTACCGATTTTAAAAGCCAAATGGAGAAAATGCTTTCTCCCAAAATGACCGAATACGAAAAATGCCTTGATATTCAAAACAAAATCAAGCAAAAAAGAGAAGAAATCAATCAGGTAAAAATTCAACTTGATGGCGAAGCTCCCGTTTCACGCAAAAAGTTGAACGATAAAATTTCGCTTGGTCTAAAAGAGCTTGATGATTTGAAAGGCGAATTAAACAAAGCCACTTCGCCCGATTTGATGTATTCAAAACTTCATGAAGAAAAATTGGCAATCTATTTAAGCGAAGAATTGCTAGGTTTTGTGGATTCTGAAAGACCCAATTTTGGCAATGAACAGCTTGTCGCAGAAACCGTAAAAGCAAGACTGGATTTAACCCAAGATTGCGGCTATATCATTCCGAAAGTAGTTTTCAAAGATGATGAAAATTTAAATCCTTATGAATTTAGTATAAAAATTAGAGGCATGGAAGTATTCAGGGCAACTGTTTATCCCGATTACAAAATGTTTTATGCGGATGAACTTCATACAGAGCACAAAATCAAAAATTCTAAAAACACGGAAGATGAAATTTCCGGCAGAAAAGCCATTTGGATAGAAAAAGATAAATCAAAAGATTTTTGGCAAACCGGCGTAACATCTTCACAGTATATTGCCAATGCGCTTAAATACGTTGCCATAAAATACGTTGACGACCTGCTTGATTATGAAGACATAGACAAATATCTTGATGTTGTAGAAAAAGAAAATCCGTTCCTTGTCGATAACATCGTACCTGATATTTTAAATTATGCGGATATTAAATATATTATGGTATCTCTAATAAGAGAAAAGGTTTCTATCAAAAACATCACATATATTTTCGAAAAGATAAATGATTTTGCGGACGAAAGTTCAAAACCTGAAATTATCAATAAAATCCGCCTGTCATTATCAAGACAAATATGTTCAAGGTATGTAAATGAGGATGGCGTAACAATAAGCGTTTTCGATTTGTCGGAAAAAACTTATTCGCAAATCGTACTGGGATGTGATGATTCTAATGAATCAATAATCAGAATTGATGCGGAATTTGCGGAAAAACTCGCTAGAAAAATCCGCACAAAAGCAAAGAAACTAAACATTTTTGAACCGAAATTAGCAGTACCAATGGAATACAGACAAATAATATACTCGCTTTTAAGCATGTATATTAATAATATAGTTGTACTGGCTCAAGAAGAAATCGGCACTAACTTCAAAACAGAAATCTTAGGCGAAGTTTAAAATTAAGTAACTTTATTTATTATCTCTTGCCGTGCCTGTTTCAAACCCCGGAACAACCAGAGCCCACGGAATAAGTCTGCCCATCAAAGAACCTGTGGTTGAGCCCTCATTTACCATTGAAATTGACATACACAAATCATCAACATGAGGAGCAAAGTCTGTTATTCTTATATGCCTGTCAACTTTTTTATGGTACAATTTTTCGTTTATATCATTTGAAACTCTGTTTCCTGCAAGAATCCCGATAACTAAGGGAACAAGCATTGCAACAGCATTGGGTATACCTTTTAGAACCTTATTTGCAACTTTTGCTACAGATTTGTCGCTTTTTATTTGCGGAATAATTTTATCAACTTTAGGTTGAACGGCTTTGAACAGTTTAGCTCCTGCCCAAACACATCCGATAGGAGTTAAAACATCACCTAATATTTGATTTAAAGCCTCTTTTTTCTTTGCATTGAAATTCTCTTTATCAACAATCGCACCGCCGATTAAACCACCTACTATGGAACTTGCAGCCATTGCGATAATTCCGCCCGCTTTGGCAAAATCAACGGCTTTATCAACAGGTTTGTATTTAAACAGCGCCCAATTTTTTGCGGGAGTTTGTATAATTTTAAGAGGATTGAGCGAAAATCCCGATTTTTTACTTTTATATGCAATAACGGGAGTCATTGCAAGAGCAGAAGTTGCGAAAACAAAAGCTTTCTTTCTTTTTGATAATTCATCTGATTTCGGGGTCTGTAAATCTTGAACGGCAGCCGAATTATTATTTCCGGCATTTGAATTTATGCAAGTATTGAGAAAATATTTACTGTTATTTGATTGAGCAGTATTAATTCTATCTAACATACACACTTTTTACTTTCTTCACTTCAATTATATCAAAAACAAACCGCATAAAATATTGCCTGATTATCGAAAAAGATAAAGATTTGTTACAAAATCATAACAATTTTGAAAAAGAAAATAAAATTTTATAATTCAATCTCTGCAGTGTACTTAAAATTATTTAGATTTCATGACTTTTCTGTAATCGGGGTCAAATTTCGGGAACATTTCGCCTAATATATTGCGCACAATTTCCCACAAACTTTCTTTATTTGAGTTTGCAGCATTACTTGCTTTAAATGTATCAGCCCCGTTTTTCACAGCAGGATATGCTGTTTTTTGTAACGGTCTTGCACCCTGAAAATACATATTTGTGCATGGCTTTTTGTCATAAGTGTTTATTGATAAATTCATTTTTTAGCCTCTTTTTACTTTGATGCAAAACAAATTATGATAATGAAGTTCTTTCAACTTCTTTTTTGGTAGAAGCTTCAATAATATCACCCACTTGGAAATCAACGAATTTTCCGAACGAAATACCGCATTCAAATCCTTGGGCAACTTCTTTTACATCATCTTTAAATCTCTTTAACTGTTCAATTGCGCCACGATAAATTTCTTTGCCGTCCCTTATTATGACAGCATCATTATCACGTGCAATCTTGCCTTCTGTTACATAACAACCCGCAATTTTTCCGTTCTTTCCTATATTGAATACCTGTCTGATTTCGGCTTTACCGAGTTCAACCTTTTTAATTTCAGGCTGCAGCAATGATAACAATGTTTTTTCAATATCTTCAAGCAATTGATAAATAATATCATATTTTTTGATTGTTACATTTTCTCTTTCTGCGGCAGCAAGTGCATTTGCATCTTCTTTTACCGAGAATCCCAAAATCAAAGCATCAGATGCGGCAGCAAGCATAACATCGGATTCCGAAATATCGCCGACACCGACATGGATAATTTTTGTTGTAATTTCTTTTGATTCAACCTGAGAAATTGCTTGAGCAACAGCTTCAGCCGAACCGTTTGTGTTGGCTTTGATGATTAAATTCAATTGAGGAATATCATCTTCACCCGCAACAGCCTCACGTCTTATATGAGCAGGAAGCATATTATCAAGTCGTTTTTCTCTTGCTTTTTCTTTTCTGTCTGCAGCAATTGCTTTCATTTCCTTTTCGTTTTTAACAACCTGAAAATGATCGCCTGCCTGCGGGACTTCTGACAAACCTAAAATCTCAACGGGTGTTGAGGGTTCAGCCTGTTTAATTCTTTCACCCGAATCTGATAACAAAGCTCTTACTCTGCCGTAAGCCGTGCCTACAACAACACAGTTACCTGCACGCAATGTTCCGTTCTGTACAAGCAATGTAGCAACGGGACCTTTGCCTTTTTCTAAGTTAGCCTCAATTACAACGCCTGATGCCTCTGCTTTAGGGTTAGCTTTCAAATCCTGAACATCTGCAACAAGCAAAATGTACTCTAACAACTCATCAATACCCGTTCCCTGCAATGCGGAAACTTTGACTACAATTGTATCGCCGCCCCATTCTTCGGGAACAAGTCCGTGTTCTGTCAATTGTTGAAGAACTCTGTCAGGATTGGCGCCCGGTTTATCAATTTTGTTTACTGCAACGATAATCGGGATTTCGGCAGCTTTTGCATGGTTAATTGCTTCAATTGTCTGAGGCATTATACCGTCATCAGCCGCAACAACAAGGATTGCAATATCAGTAGCTTGAGCACCTCTTGCTCTCATTTCCGTAAAAGCTTCATGCCCCGGAGTATCTAAGAATACGATTTTTTTATCTTTGTTGTTCCCCAGATAAACCGTGTATGCACCGATTGACTGTGTAATCCCGCCGACTTCGGTTGCAACGATTTTATGCTTTGATGCCCTGATTGAATCAAGTAATGTAGTTTTACCATGGTCAACGTGTCCCATAATACTTACAACGGGAGCTCTGCGCTTTAATAATTTTTTATCGACTTTATCAAGCGCATGTTTTTCCTTTTCTTTTTCCATTTCCTGCTCAACGTAAGCATCCAAATCTTCTTCTATAACTTCAAGGTTATATTCTGCGCAAACTTTTTTAATGACATCAACGTCAATAAGCTGGTTAACCGTAGCCATAACGCCATGCATCATCAAGAACTTAACGATATCTGCGGGGGATTTTTTAATTTTTTCGGACAATTCCGCAATCGTCATAGGGTGAGTTACGACAATTTGTTTTACTTCTTCGACTTCTTCAGTTTTTTGAGTTCTTTTTTTATGATGTTGAGCTGCAGCTTTTTCAAGAGAAATCATCTCTTGTTCTTCTTTTTTAGAATTGAAATCTTTGTCCTTTCTTTTGCCCGTATTTTTGCTTGCACCATGCTTAGCCGTGCCGCCGCTTTTGTTTTCGTAAATATCCTGCGAAATTATACGTCTTTCTATGGGCTTTTTATTTGTGAAATTTTTGTTGTTAGCGGAATTTTTTTCGCCGTCTTTTTTGGGTGCAAATTTTCCGTCTTTAGAAAATCTTTTGTTTTCAGGCTTTTCAGCGCCGTTGCCCCTTTTAACGATTTGAACTCTGGGCGGAGCTTTTCTAACTATTTCAACTTTATTTACACGTTGAACTTTTTCTACTTTGGGTTTTTCAATAGATTTTCTTAATTCTTCCTTGCGTTCTTTTGCTTCTTCTCTTGCAGCTTCTTTTTTGGCTTCTTGTTCAACAACCTTGGCTTTTTTCACGATGAAAGCTTTCGGCTTTTGCTTAACGGAACCGCCTGCGATAAAATCTTTGAGTCTTTTGATTTGCTCTTGAGTAACCGTGCTTGAATGGGTTTTACCTTTGACACCGATTTTCTCAAATTTCTCAAGCACTTCTTTGCTTGATAATTTAAGCTCTTTTGCTAATTCACTTATTCTAACCGTTTCGTAACTCATTCAACAACTGTCCTTTCAATTCTTCGGATATTTTTGTTTTCAAGATTTTATCCAACTTGTTTTTTTTTAAAGCTGTTTCTATACAAGATTTATTATAACAAAGATATGCAGATCTGCCAAATGTTAAGGAATCGGGGTTCAACACAACGCTGTCTGCGGTTTTTGTAATTTTTATAAGGTTTTTTCTGTCTTTAATCTGCCTGCAGCTTACGCATTGTCTTTCTGCCATATTTTGCCTTTATATTTTAAACCGACTGTTGAGCTAATTTCTCCAGTTTTAATCTCTGGTCATACTCAATAAGCATATCAATAAGCTCGTCCATATCGCCGTCAATTACAGTCCAGACGTTAAGATTATGATTTAATCTGTGGTCTGTCAAACGTCCTTGAGGGAAGTTGTAAGTTCTGATTCTTTCGCTGCGGTCGCCCGTTCCTACTTGGGATCTGCGCAAATCGGTAATTTCTTTGGTTTGCTTTTGAACTTCCATATCATAAAGTTTTGCCTTTAAGATTTCTAAGGCACGTTCTTTGTTTTGCAATTGGGAACGTTCTTCCGTACAGAAAATCATAATCCCTGTCGGCTTGTGGAAAACTCTTGCTGCGGTTTCAACTTTGTTTACGTTCTGACCGCCTGCACCGCCTGATCTTGCGGTTGTGATTTCAACATCATTCATATCAAGGTTAACTTCGACGTCATCAACCTGCGGCATAACGGCAACCGTAGCGGTTGAAGTGTGAACTCTGCCTTGGGATTCGGTTTCGGGAACTCTTTGAACCCTGTGAACACCCGATTCGTATTTCAATCTTGAATAAACGGAATCGCCTTTTATGGAAATAATTATTTCCGAATATCCGCCTGCTTCGCAATCGGTTTTTGATAAGATTTGAGTTTGCCAGCCTTTTTTGTCGGCATATTTCAAATACATTCTTGCAAGATCTCCTGCAAAGATGTTTGCTTCGTCGCCGCCTGCGCCGCCTCTGATTTCAAGCATAATATCTTTGTCGTCCATGGGGTCTTTGGGCAATAAAAGCCTTTTCATTTTTTCTTCGTATTCGGGAATTTTTGCTTCGTTTTCTTCGATGTCAGATTTAAGCATTTCACGCATTTCTTCATCGTGTTCCCCTTGAAGAAGTTCTTTATCGTCTTTTATGGCATCGGAAACTTTTTTCCATTCGTAGTAAAGTTCGACGGTTTCTTCCATGGATTTTCTTTGCTTGGATAAATCCCTAAATTTTTTATAATCTTGAATTACGGCAGGATCGGACAAAGTTTTGCCTAATTCTTTGTACTTTTGTTCTATTTGTAAAATTTTATCTAACATATCTTTCATAATTTGATAATATCAGGAACAAAAAAGTTTGTAAATAACGCCCCGCCAATCTTCAGACTAAAACATAAAATTACATAATTTGGCAAATATGACAAACAATTCCCTCTCCCACAAGGGGCGAGGGAGTAGACAGTTATTCTGAAGCTTTAGCCGAAGAATCGCCTTGCCATGCGCACATCAGGCGGTCTTTCGCATTCGCTCAAGATGACACATACTACCGCCACATATTATGCGGCGGATGAAAATGTTCCTCCCCGACTCGGGGAGGTTAGGATGGGTCTTAACCAGTAAGGGAAAGATTCTTCGGGCTTGCGTCATTATGAGCCGCAAAGCAGCGAAGAATCTATCAATGCAAGCCCTCTGAATGACGTTAAAGCAACAAATTCTGTCATTCTGAGCGGTAGCGAAGAATCACCAAATAAAACAAAAAATAACGGTGCGGAGTGCATTACCCTACATTCTAAAAATTTTGTCGGCATTGCACCCAAGGAATATTTACATTGTCGGCATGGCAATACCGACCTACTTGTATTCCTCAAGGAGCGAGGGACTAAAAAATCCTTATATAAATTTATCTATAACAAGATTACACTTTTTGGAATACAAAAATATACTCATGCGTAAAGATGGAAAATCCGCCCATTAAGGCTCTATAGCGCCATAAGTTTGCCGTTCTGCCTTTTGCTCTTTCGTTGCCTTGAATATCTTTGACAATAGTAGATTTCAATTTAAATCCGATTTTTCTCATTCTATCCATACATTCAAACCCTAACGGTTGAACTTCCGAATTTTTATAGCTGTCGCCTATAATAAGGCATGCAAAACGACCCTTTTCTAACAGGTCATAACCGTTTTTTGCGACTTTTTCAAACATATCGTAAAATTCATCGGTTGATGAGCAGTTTGATAAATCTTCCTTTTTATCCGAAAACTTGATAATATCATCATAAGGCGGATGAAGCATTAAAAATTGTGCCTTTTCTTCGCCCATAATTTCTAACCTTGCTTTTACCTTTTCAACCGCATCTTGGCTTGTAGAATCGGAACAAATAAGGTTAACATCAGTTACCAATTGTTTCGGAGTAAATTTTTTGGAAACATAATCAACAAGATCCTGTTTCAATTCAACGCCGATACAACGTCTATCCATATTAATGGCTTCAATACCTGATGTTCCCGAACCGAAAAACATATCAAGAACAACATCATTTTTTTTTGTATAGCGTTCATACATTTGTTGCGCAATTTGCGGGATATAATTTCCGTGATAATCATTTGAATGCCCGTGTTCTTTTAATCTTGACGGGAACAGCCAGAGAGTATTTGTCATAACATGATCATAATCTTTCCAATGATTTAAATCAATATCATTATATTTGGTCGTTTTTCTATTAGGTTTTTGAACGACACGTAAATCCGCTTTCTTAGACGGTTTAAGTTTAGTATTGTTTAAAATTCTAGCCAAAATACTCTCCTTTTATTTAGCCTGATACATCTCAGGGCATATTCATCATAAAGGAGTTTTTGTATTTCCACATCAAACAAAAAGATGATTTTGTGATATTATGAAAATGAAGTCTAAAAGTCTATTGGTAAATAAGAACATAGGTCAGCATAGCAATGCCGACCTACATAAGGGAATATAATCTTGGCAAGAATTAAACAATTATCAAAAAATTTAATAAACCAGATTGCGGCAGGAGAAGTTATTGAACGTCCTGCATCCGTTGTAAAAGAATTAACCGAAAATTCAATCGATGCAGGCGCAAGCAAAGTAAGTATAGAAATTACAAATGACTGTCGTGATATCAGGATTGCCGATAACGGATCAGGAATACATCCCGATGATATTATGCTTGCTTTTTCAAAACACGCAACAAGCAAAATTCAAGAAGATGATGATCTGTATAATATCCACACTTTCGGATTCAGAGGGGAAGCTCTTGCAAGTATAATTTCCATTGCAAAAGTAACCTGTACGACTAGAACAAAAGATTTTGAATACGGGACAAAAGTAAAGTGCGAAAATTCTGAAGTTACAACCTCGCAAACAGGCTGCGCTGTCGGAACAATTATGGAGGTTAAAGACCTTTTTTATAATCTGCCCGTGCGTTTGAAATTTTTGAAAAGTTCAAACACCGAGTTTTCTTATATTCAAGAAACAGTTCAGGCAATTGCGCTTTCTCATCCTGAAGTTGCAATTGAACTCAAAAAATACGGCAAAACCGTTCTAAAAACCACGGGGCAAAACAATTTGACCCAAACCATAAAAGAAGTTTATTCATCTGATGTTACAAAGAACTTAAAAGAGGTTCTAAAAACGGACGAATTGTCGGGGCTAAGGATTTCCGGGTTTGTAAGTACGCCTGATTATACACGTTCAAGCAAAAAAAATTATTATATGTATATAAATTCACGTGCCGTTAAAGATCCCGTATTTCAAAAGGCAATTGATACGGTATACAGAACCCTGACAGCAAGCAACAAATATCCGTTTGTTGTTTTGAATTTGAAAATTCCGCCGCATGATGTTGATGTAAACGTTCATCCGACGAAAAAAGAAGTACGTTATAAAAACCCCAATCAGGTGTTTAATTTTATTTATACTGCGGTTCAGGGCGGATTATCAAATTATATAGAAAGAAATAACGGAGTTAAGCCTTTCTATTCTCAGAATGCAACACCTGCAGTTTCGCAAAGTTCTTCACCTATTGTTCAATTCCCCAAATCTGCGGGGAATAACGGAATTTATATTGACGAAAAATCAGATACAATGTATGTTCCGCAAAATATTATGGATAAAATGGAAACAAATCCGATAAATTCGCATTCGGGGTTTAATAATTCTTCCGTAATATCACAGCAGCAGCAAATGTTTTCTCAAAAATCACCCGTAGAAGAAAATGCCGATAGAATTATCGGTCAATACCGAGATACTTATATTTTGATTGAAACAAAAGAGGGCTTGGAAATCGTCGATCAGCACATCGCAGAAGAACGCTACAATTATGAAAAACTCCAAAATGACAAACAAATAATTTCTCAAATGCTTTTTGTGTCTGACGTTATTGAAGTTTCATCATCTGATGCGGCGCTTATTAAAGAAAATACGGATAAATTTGAGCGCTACGGCTACGGTATAGAATTTTTAAAAGATAATGAAATAATATTCAGAAAAATCCCACAAATTCTGGCTAAAGTTAACCCGAAAGAAATTCTGTCAGACATTTTGCAAAATCTTGACGGAAATATTAACAACTTGGAAGAAAACATTTTAAAAACAACTGCCTGCAAAGCTTCCGTCAAAGCAAATACACCTTTGACAATCTGGCAGATGCAGGAAATTATTAAAAAATGGCGCACGACAAAAATGCCGTATACATGCCCGCATGGCAGACCAATCAGCCATACAATCCCGCACAAAGAGCTTGCTGCATGGTTTGAGCGTGCTAAATAATAAGAGGAAAAATGCAAACAATAAAAATTCAATGTCCCGCTAAAATTAACTTAGATTTAAAAATCGTAGGGAAGCTGCCAAACAATTTTCACGAAATCGAAAGCACAATGCAAACAATAAGTTTGTACGATTATTTAACGATTTCCGTTGAAGATTCAAACGACAATGAAATTGTTATAAATGGCAGCAACAACGAAATTCCTTATGATGAAACAAATTTGGTATACAAAGCGGCAAAATTATTTTTTGAAAATTCAAATATTAAAAATAAAAAAATAAGTATTTACATATCAAAAAATATTCCCGTTGCAGCAGGACTTGCAGGCGGAAGTACAGACGGAGCAGGCACTTTGTACGGATTAAATAAAATCTTCAACAAGCCTTTGACTTACTGCGAAATAGATAATTTATGCTCAAAACTCGGTTCTGACTTAAATGTTTGCTTAACGGGCGGGAAAACTCTTGCAAAAGGACGTGGGGAAATAGTTATACCGCTTGAATTTGAGGAGTTTAATGTAAGTTTGATTAAACCGATAAATTTCGGAATTAGCGCCGGCAAAGCTTATACAAAATTTTCTTGGAAAGAAGATAACAACAATCTTGACGGTCGTGAGAATTTTAAAAATGACCTTGAATGGGCGGTAATAGAAGATTATCCCGAATTGCGATATATAAAACAAACTTATCCGAATGCGGTTATGACGGGTTCGGGGTCTGCATATTATCTTATTGATGATGAATTTTCACCGCAAAACGGCTATTGGATGAAAAATAATCTGCACTCAATAGATTTTGGCGTTAAAGAAATTTAAAAAATTTCTTATTTTATGCCTTTTCTTTTATAAAAATCTTCAATAAAGCCTGTATTGAAGTTTCCGCTAATAAATACTTCATCTTCAATAATAGCCTGATGGAAAGGTATGGTTGTTTCAACACCGGTTATAACATATTCTTTTAATGCTCTGTACATTCTTCTGCGAGCTTCATTTCTATCTCTGCCCCAGCAGATAAGCTTACCTATCATTGAGTCATAATACGGCGGAATTGAATAATCCTGATAAACATGAGAATCAACTCTGACACCAAACCCGCCCGGTGCAAGATAGCCCGTAATTTTTCCGGGGTTAGGCATAAAGTCCTTTCTCGGGTCTTCAGCATTTATTCTGCATTCGATTGCATGACCTTTTAATTTAACATCTTCTTGTTTATAGCTTAATTCTCTGCCTGATGCGACATAAATTTGTTCTTTTACGATATCAACATTTGAAACCATTTCTGTTACACAATGTTCAACCTGAACTCTTGTGTTCATTTCCATGAAATACCATTTACCGTCATGGTCAAGTAAAAATTCGCATGTTCCTGCGCCTTCATAGTGAATGGCTTTTGCTGCACGAACTGCTGCTGCGCCCATTTCCTGTCTTGTTTTCTCGTCAATTGCAGGGGACGGAGCTTCTTCTAACAATTTTTGATGACGACGTTGAATTGAACAATCTCTTTCGCCCAAATGAATTACATTGCCAAAGCTGTCGCCCAAAATCTGAACCTCAATATGACGAGGATTTTCAAGATATTTTTCCGCATAAACATCAGGATTACCGAAGAAATTTTTAGCTTCAGACTGGCAAAGTTCCATATTTATTTCGACTTCTTCATCGGATCGGCAAATTCTCATACCTTTTCCGCCGCCGCCTGCCGTTGCTTTCAATATAATCGGATAACCCGCTTTTTTAGCAAATTCCTGAACTTCTTTAACGGTTTTAACAATACCCGTCCCCGGAGTAACGGGAACATTGTTTTCTATCATCGTTTTTCTTGCGGTAGCTTTATCGCCCATTTTGCGCATAGCTTCCGAACTCGGACCGATAAATTTAATTCCCTGTTTTTCGCAAATCTCTGCAAAGTCTGCTCTTTCTGACATAAATCCGTATCCGGGGTGAATAGCATCAGCACCCGACACCATAGCAGCAGACATAATGGAAGGAATATTTAAATAACTGTCGGCACTTTTTGCAGGCCCTACACAATAAGCCTCTGTTGCAAGTCTTACGTGGAGAGAATTTGCATCAGCCTGAGAATAAATGGCAACCGTAGGAATGCCAATTTCTCTGCATGCTCTGATAATTCTTACAGCTATTTCGCCTCTGTTTGCGATTAAAACTTTTCTAAACATTTACTACTTCCTTCATTTCGGTGCGTTGGCGGACGCACCCTGATTTTTTATAGACTTGCGCCGACCTACATTCCCGGAGCCTTAGTGCCCCAGTATCTTAGTATCTCTGCTTATTCTACGTACATTAAGACTTGTCCGTATTCAACAGGTTGACCGTCCTCAACACAAATCTCAACTACTTTACCTGCAATTTCAGATTTGATTTCGTTCATCATTTTCATTGCTTCTATAATGCAAACAACATCACCCTGTTTAACCGTTGAACCGACTGCAACAAACGGTGCAGAATCAGGCGACGGAGCAGTATAGAAAGTACCTACCATCGGTGAAGTAATAGGAGTGCCCGTTTTCTTTTCTTCTTTAGGAGCTTCCTGCTGAGTTTCAACAGCAGGTGCACTTGCTACGGGAGCTGCGGCAATCGGAGCTGCGGCAACGGGAGCAGCAACAGGCGATACGATTACGTCTTTTCTTACGGTAATAGCCTGTTCACCGTCCTCTAAAGAAATTTCGGTCAAATCATTATCTTTTATTATTTTTGCGAGTTTTTCTATATAATCTGTTTCAAATTTCATTTCGTTTTCCTTATACCGTCGGAACTACTATCCCGACCTGCTTTTGTTGGTGCGAAACATCACACCCTACTTTTCTTTAATGTTGGGCAGGTATGCCCAACCTGCTTTTTATTGGTATGGAGCGCAAACGCACCCTACTGATTAAAATCCTGTAATAATTTATAAACTTATAAACTTTTACAACATTTTCAATTTACTAGACTCTGTCTAAGTATTCATTAGTTCTTGTATCAACTCTTATTGTATCGCCGTTTGCAACAAAGAACGGAACGTTTACAACTGCGCCTGTTTCAAGAGTTGCAGGTTTTGTACCGCCTTGAGAAGTATTGCCTTTTTCTGACGGAGGAGTATCAACAACTTGTAATTCAACATGTGCAGGAATATCAACACCGATAATTCTGCCGTCATACAATAAAATCATAACATTCATGTTTTCTTTTAAGTATTTTTTACCGTCGCCGACTTGATCTTCAGATACATGCAACTGATCATAAGTTTCATTATCCATCATTACATAATCGGTGCCTTCTTTATATAAATATTGCATTTCACGTCTGTCAAGAGTAGCTTTTGCAACTTTTTCACCTGCTCTGAAAGTTTTTTCAACTACCTGACCTGTCATAACATTTTTCAATTTTGATCTGACGAATGCAGAACCTTTACCCGGTTTAACGTGCAAAAATTCAACAACAGTCCATAAACCGTTGTCTAATTCTATTGTCAAACCTGTTTTAAAATCGTTTACTGAAATCATATTTTTCCCCTTATAAAAAGTAAAATTTCTCTTTTTCAATCAGATAATAACATAAAAACAAATTTTTACAAAGATTTAGCAAAAGTTGTAACATTATAAATTACATATCTAAACCCAAGTCAAGAGCAGGAGCATTGGCAACTATTGCGCTTGATGATATTATATCAACCCCGCATTCTGCAATTTGGCGAATGTTATTCAATTTTACATTTCCGCTTGCTTCAACAATTGCCTTATGATTGATAAGTTTTACGCCCTCTTTCATTTCGTCCAAGCTCATATTGTCAAGCATAATAATATCGACACCTAACGGCAACGCCTCTTTTACCTGTTCAAGCGTATCACATTCAAGTTCGAGTTTATGTGCATGAGATAAATTTGCTTTTACCATTTTAACGGCATTTGTAACAGAACCCGCAACCTTAATATGGTTATCTTTTATCATTGCACAATCCGATAAATTAAATCTGTGCAAAGCACCTCCACCGCATTTTACGGCATATTTTTCAAATGCTCTGAAATTCGGAGTTGTTTTTCTTGTATCAACTATTTTGCAAGGCAAATCACCGATTGCCTGCTGATATTTATGAGTTTCTGTCGCAATTCCGCTCATTCGCTGAATATAATTAAGAGAAACTCTTTCACCCAAAAGCAAATATTTTCCCGGACCTTTTAAGGTTGCAAGCACATCACCTTTTTTAATTTCATCGCCGTCTTTAAATAACAAATTCACTTCAACGCTATCAGAAAGCACTTTGAAAACTGTTTTAAACACCTCTAAACCGCAAACAATACCATCAACTCTTGATGTAAGTTTTGCATTAAATATATTATTTTCGGTTAAAATACTTTCCGTTGTAACATCGCCGAATCCGATATCTTCTTGCAATGCGTTTTTTACATGTTGTTCTACATAAAAATTACTTAACATAATACCATTTCCTTTTTTACTTCACTATGACGGGGAACTTTATCTGTTTGCAAATAATCCGTTCTGTAATGTGCCCCTCTTGATTCTTTACGATTTAATGCCGATTGAATAATCAATTTCGCAACCGTTATCATATTTCTCAATTCATATTCTTCAATACTTGCACAAATATCAGGTTTATTAAATTCTTTTTCAATTTCACATACATCATTTAATGCCGTAGTTAAAGATTTTTCATCCCTGAAAATTCCTACATTGTTCCACATTGTGTCTTTTAATCTTTGTTTAAATGATTGCAAAACTTTTTCTTCTGTTTTTTGAACATTTGCGGGTTCATACATTTCAACCGTTTCGGATTTTGTATAATCTTTATTATTTAAATGCTGTGCCGTTTCATAAGCACAAACAACACATTCCAAGATTGAATTACTTGCAAGCCTGTTTGCTCCGTGCAATCCCGTTGAAGAAACTTCGCCGACGGCATAAAGATTTTTTATGGAAGTTTCGCCGTTGAAATTTGTTTTTACCCCGCCCATAAAATAATGCGCAGCAGGTGCAACGGGGGTATAATCATGTGTAATATCAATTCCGTAGCTTGCACATTTTTGATTAATCGTCGGAAATCTTTTTAGTAATTTTTCTTTTCCGATAACAGTTGCATTAAGATAAACATTATCAATTTTATTTTTCTGCATTTCCGTATAATTGGCTCTTGCAACTATATCACGGGGAGCAAGTTCTTTTCTGGGGTCATATTTAATCATATATTCCGTGCCGTCTTTTAAGCATAATTTTGCCCCTTCACCTCTGACGGCTTCACTTATTAAAAATCTGTTATGATGTTCGGGGTCATCAATTGCTAACGCTGTCGGATGAAATTGTACAAATTCCATATCTCTTAAAACCGCACCCGCTCTGTAACAAATTGAAAAACCGTCGCCCGTTGCACATTGAGGATTTGTCGTATATTTGTAAAGCTGACCGATTCCGCCGCTTGCAAGAATTGTAACATCAGAAATTATTTGTTCATATTTGCTGTTATCAAAAGTAACAACTCCCTCGCAAATATTATCTTTTACAACCAAATCCACTATTGCGGTGTTTTCTTTAATTTCAATATCAGGAACTTTTTTAACGGCATGCATTAAAGCTTTTTCCATTTCTCTGCCCGTTGCATCTCCGCCCGAATGCAAAATTCTTCTGACACTATGTGCCGCTTCTTTGGTCAAAGTGAAATTGCCGTTTTCATCTCTGTCAAAATTTACACCGAATTTCAACAAATCTTTTACAACACTATCAGAATTTTCGCTGATAAATTCCACGCTGTCTTTTTCGCTTAATCCTGCGCCCGCAACCAGAGTATCTTTAACATGGCATTCGACGCTGTCATTTTTATTTGAATGCAATACGGCAACCATTCCGCCCTGCGCATAGTACGAATTGCTTTCACCGAACTTATCCTTTGTAATGAGCAGGATTTTACTTTCAGGATTTAACTCGTTTAACTTTAATGCGGTATACAACCCTGAAATTCCGCTGCCGATAATAGTTGTGTCGTAATGTGTGTTTTTCATATTTTATTCATTCCCACTTTTTATTTACCAATAATAATACTATAAAAATACAGATATAAAATAGTATTCTAAAACCCTCATCCGAAAATCTGATTTTCGGGTGAGGGTTTACACCCCAATATCCCGCATTCATTTTTTTATTAAATTTCTATTAAAATAAAAATCCAAACAAAAAGGCGGATAATATTATCTTTAAATGATGTACAATTTTTGCTTAATTTTCGTTTGCCGATATTCAAATAATTTAATACGCATTAAATCAAATGAGGTAATACAATGTTAAATACACCGCCTATAAAAATAATGTTAGTAGAAGATTATAAACTCATGCGAGTAGGCTTAAAATCTCTGTTTGAACCAAAAGACGGCATTGAAGTAACAACCGAAGCGCAAACAGGAAAAGAAGCCGTCGAAAAATTCAAAACCAATCACCCCGATATCACGCTTATGGATATCGGTTTGCCTGACATTTCAGGTATTGAAGCAACCCGAAGAATTTTAGAACTGAATACCAACGCCAAAATAATTATGCTGACTTCTCATTTAAGCGAAAAAGAAGTTACCGATTCAATAGAATCAGGCGCTTGCGCTTACGTAATGAAAGATATTAATACAGATATATTAAAAATGATTATAAAAACCATAAAAGACGGCGCCATGTGGATTGATCCGCTTGCCGTTCCGATTTTAAGAGAAAAAAACAAAAGTGTTATCCCGCAAAGAAAAATGTCTCGGGCAATGTTTCGAAGTCAGCACGCAAACCTTACGCAAAGAGAATATGAAGTTTTAAAACTTATAGTAGAAGGTAAATCCAACAACGAAATTGCCAAAGAATTGACAATATCCTCTCACACCGCAAAAGCTCACGTTTGTAATATTATCCAAAAGCTTCTGGTAGATGACCGCACACAAGCCGCCGTCAAAGCATTAAAAGAAGGATTGGTATAATATTTAGGTTTATAGGTTCATAAGTTTTTTACGGTAATTTTGAAATTGAAAATTAAAAATCACCTTATAAAATCTGTATAGTATAAAAATAGGGAAGTTAAAATATTTTTAACTTCCCCATTTTTCTTTGACTTTATACTAATAATTATTCTTCAGAATTTACGTTTGTTTCATCTGCAATGTTTTCTTCTTCAGAAACCAAATCATCTTCATCAACAGCCTGTTGATTCATTTCTTCTTCGATTTCTTCATGAAGTTCGTCAGAGTTTAAGATATCACCCGCTTTATCTGCTTGAATTTCATCATCAACAGTTTCTTGCGGCTCTTGATCTTCCATATCTTCAGGAACTTTATTTTGCTCTTGTGCTTGAATTTCTTCGGCTTTTTCCATTTGAGAAACAGATTTAATATCAATCTTCCAACCTGTTAATTTGTGAGCAAGTCTGACATTCTGTCCCTCACGGCCGATTGCAAGCGACAATTGATCATCGGGAACTACAACCAAAGCTTCATGAGCTTCTTCATCATCTGCCATAATATCTACAGATACTACTCTTGCAGGTGAAAGAGCGTTAACGATATATTCAACGGGGTCCTCCGAATATCTAACGATATCGATTTTTTCGTTTTTCAATTCACCAACGATTGTCTGTATTCTTGAACCTCTGGGTCCTATGCAAGCACCGACAGAATCAACTTCGGGATCATTTGACCATACGGCAATTTTTGTTCTGTAACCTGCTTCTCTTGAAATTGATTTGATTTCAACGATTCCGTCTTCAATTTCGGGAACTTCCAATTCAAACAATTCTCTAACGATTTCAGGATGAGCGTGTGAAACGATTACTTGGGGTAATCTTGTTGTTTCTTTTACGTTCAAAACGAAAACTCTGATTCTGTTTCCGGGTTTGTAATATTCACCGGGGATTTGTTCTTTTCTGGGCATAATTGCATCAATTTTACCGATATTTACGATAACATTTCTTCTGTCATCAACTCTTTGGATAATACCTGTGATAAGTGTTCCTTTTTTATCCAAAAATTCGTTTAATACAAGGTTTCTTTCAGCTTCTCTGATTCTTTGAGTGAGAACCTGATTTGCAGCCTGAGCAGCAATTCTGCCGAATTGATCAGGGGTAACTTCAAGTTTAACTTCGTCCCCCAATTCAACATCTTCGTCGATTTCTTTTGCATCTTCTAAAGATATTTGGTTATCAGGATCTTCAACCTTGTCAACAACCGTTTTACCTTTGAAAATACCAATTTCGCCGTTTTGTTCATCAAGAATTGCTTCAACATTTTCCAATTCTTTTACTCTTAAATGTTTTTTGTATGCTGCAACCATTGCATCACAAAGTGATGATACGATTACTTCTCTTGAAATTCCTTTTTCTCTTTCAAGTTCTTCGAAAACTTCGTTTAAGTTTCCTGCTCCGATTTTAATCATTGTTTTATTCTCCTTTATTAAATAAGTTTATAAGTTCATAGGTTTATAAGTTTATAAGTCAGTATCAGATTTTATAATATACTTTCTAAATCCGATTAATAAAGCATTAACTTTTTTTAGCAATTCTTCATCTTTACTTATATCTTTTATAAATCCCAATTCTTTTGCAATTATTAATTGTGTTTCAACTTCAGTTAATGAACCCATTGCAATATTTATAAATCTGCTGTTTTCTTTATTAGACATGCGCATATTGCCCTCTGCTATATTTGACGGGATAGAAATTACAGCTCTTTTTATTTGTGAAGTCAGTCCGAATTGTTCTTCTTTCGGGAACTTTTCAGTCAATTTATATACCGCTTTTACTAATTCTATTGATTTTTTCCAAACTTCTAAATCCTGATAATACATCTGATTTCCTTAAATCACTTATAAACCTATGAACTTATAAACTTATTTAATCAATATACAATTTCGCTGATTGGATATTGTTTTTCGGGATATGCAATTCCTGACCGTCGTCAAATCGGAAAAACGTTAATCCCTCATTTGTGTCATAGTCTATAATTTCTCCTTTGAAAATTTTTTCACTTTCACCCTCAAGAGGTTCTTTTAGTTTTATACTGACCCTGCGCCCTTTGAAAATGATAAATTCCTTTTCAGACTTGAATTTTCTCTCCAACCCCGGAGATGAAACTTCCAAATAATACTTAACTGGAATTAATTCATCCAAAAAGTTTTCAAGGCTTCTTGTTACGTTTTCGCAATCATCTAGCGTAATATCACGCTCTTTGGAATACAAAAATATTCGCAAATACCAGCGATGATTTTCTTTTGAAAAATCTATCTCAACAGGAATAAGATTAAAACGCATTGCCGTATTTTCAATCAAAGGCGTAATTTTTGATAAAATTTCTAATCTGTTTACTTCCTGTTTCATTTTTTGACCTTTCGTTTGTTTTGAGTTAAACAAAAATATTTGCCCAATCATTTTTTTACAAAGATACTAAGATACTGAGGCGCTAAGATGCTAAGTTCATTTAAGCCCAATTGGCAATTTAGGATTTTTATAGTGTACAACTTTTGCAATATTTCTTAGTGCCTTAGTATCCTGGTATCCTGGTATCCTGGTATCCTGGTATCTTCTGTTCATTACTGAAAAAAGAACGGGGGCACCGTTCTTTTTTAATCCAAGCAATACTGCTTTTGTTCATTAATATTCTATTATAATACTCCAAAAATGTAAAGTGCAGAGTAAAGAAATATAAAGCAGGCCTATAAAAAAGCAACTTACAAGACTTATTTAGCTTTCTTCATCAAGGCTTAATATTGCCATGAATGCTTCTTGCGGAATTTCTACGCTGCCGACGGATTTCATACGTTTTTTACCTTTTTTCTGTTTTTCCAACAGTTTTCTTTTACGTGTAATATCACCGCCATAGCATTTTGCAAGAACGTTTTTACGCATTGCTTTAATATTTGTTCTTGCAATAATTCTTCCGCCAACCGCAGCCTGAATAGGCACTTCAAACAATTGTTTCGGAATAATTTCTTTTAATTTTACGGTCAATTTTTGTCCGATATGATAAGCGCTGTCCGCATGACAAATTACAGACAATGCATCCACAACTTCACCCGCAAGCATAATATCAAGTTTTACAAGGTTTGAACGCTTGTATCCGCAAAATTCATAATCCATACTTGCGTAACCTTTTGTTCTTGATTTCAATTGATCATAAAAATCCGTAATAACTTCATTCAAAGGAATTTCATAAGTCAGGTCAACCCTTGTTTTATCAAGATAAACCATATTTTTAAATATTCCTCTTTTGGACTGTGCAAGTTCCATCAATGTTCCGACATAATCATTCGGCGCTAAGATTTGAACTTTGACATAAGGTTCTTCGATATAATCTCTATACTGTGCATCGGGAAGATTTGACGGATTGTCTATATCAATAACTTCGCCGTTTGTTTTGTGAACCTTATAAACAACTGACGGTGCGGTTGTAATTAAAGAAAGATTGTATTCTCTTTCCAGTCTTTCCTGCACGATTTCCATGTGCAGCATTCCTAAAAAGCCGCATCTGAAACCAAACCCCAATGCATTTGAGGTTTCAGGTTCAAAAGTTATACTGCTGTCGTTTAATTTTAATTTTTCAAGCGATTCTTTCAAATCCGCATAATCTTCATTATCAACGGGATAAAGTCCTGAAAAAACCATCGGCAGAGCCTCTTTATACCCCGGGAGCGGTTCTTTTGCGGGATTTTCAACCGTCGTTAAAGTATCGCCGACAAATCTGGTCAATTCTTTTATTGAACCCGCAAAATATCCTACATCTCCGCAGGTTAGCTTTTCAACAGGGATTCTGTGCGGATTTTGATAACCGAGTTCGACAATTTCGCATTCTTTGCCCGTTGCCATAAATTTGACCTTATCGCCGACTTTTACCGAACCGTCAACAATCTTAAAATAACAAACAGTTCCCAAATATTGATCGTATACGCTGTCAAAAATCAATGCTCTTAAAGGTTTGTCCGAATTATTTTCAGGTGCGGGAATATAATTAACAATCGCTTCTAAAACTTCATCAACTCCCTCGCCTGTTTTGGCACTCACGGGAATTGCCTTTGAGGTATCAAGTCCCAGAATTTCTTCTATTTCTTTTTTTACACCCTCAACATCAGCTGACGGCAGGTCTATTTTATTTATTACGGGAATTATTTCAAGATTTTGTTCAATCGCTAAATAAACATTTGCCAGAGTCTGCGCCTCAACTCCCTGTGTCGCATCAACAATTAACAATGCGCCCTCACACGCTGCAAGAGATCTTGAAACTTCATAAGAAAAATCAACGTGCCCCGGGGTATCAATCAAATTCAATTCGTAATCATTACCGTCTTTTGCATGATAATTCATTCTTGCGGCATTCAATTTAATCGTAATACCGCGTTCTCTTTCAATATCCATTGAATCAAGCAATTGATCCTGCATATCACGTTTTGCAACAGTACCGGTTTTTTCCAAAAGCCTGTCTGCAAGGGTAGATTTTCCGTGATCAATATGCGCTATTATGCAAAAATTTCTTACATTATCTCTTTTTGTCATAATTTGATTATAGCGGAAAAAGAGTATAACTCAATAAGATTTATTTATTCTTTTCCCAAAATTTCATTTTGGATAGAAATGTTTTAAATCCCGAGGTCTGGTTTTGTTCTTTAGATGCTTTTTGTTGAGCTTTTTGAGCGGCTTTTCTTGCTTTGTATTCTTCCTGAGCCTTTTTGCGCTCTGCTTTTAACTGTTCTTTTTGCGCTTTTATTTGTTCGGGAGTTTGCTCGGGAGCTTGAGCCTGTTGTTTTTCAATAATATTTTGAACCTTTAATTCATCAGATTCTTCCATTAACTTCTTTTGCTCTTGAGCTTCTTTAAGCGCTTGTTCTTGTGCTTTTTGAGCATCTTGAACGGCATCTTCTTTACTCTCTTTTATAATTTCTTCTTTGGTTTGCAAAAGTTTTTGTTCTTCTTTGAGTTTTTCTTTTTGTGCCTTTTCAAGTTCAAGCTGCTTGGCTTTTTGTTCTTTTGCCTGATTTGCAGCAAGCTTTTGTTCTTCTTTAAGCCTTTGTTTTTCGGCTTTTGCCTGTTCTTTTGCTTGTTGTTTAGCAAGTTTTGCCTGCTGTTTCAATCTTAATCTTTCTTCTTTAAGAGCCTGCGCTTTGTTTATTGAGTCGTTCAATTTATCTTCCGCATTGTTTGCCTGTTGCGCTGCTGTTGTTTGCGCAGCTGCAGAAGTTTCGGAAGTATCCGGCAAAATTTCATCAAGAACATCAGAAAGCTGTTCTTTTACAACCTGTTTATCCGATGAAACCGCCGTAATCGGTGCAGACATTTCGGGAACAACAATTTCAGGTTCTTTAACGGGTTCTTTAACAACTGCTTCAGCTTTTGCCGTTTTTTCGGGATTTCTTATTTCGGGAACCGTAACAACGGGAACTTCCTTTATAGTTTCTTTTGCTGCTGATGAATCGGTTGTTTCCGGTATGGTTATTTCATCTTGAGGTTGCGCTAAGGTTTTTTCGCTTTCTTTTATAATTTTTGCTTCTTCTTTTACGGGCTGTTTATTGGCAATTACGGTTTTTGTACCGTCTTTTGTAAATATATCGCTGTCATGGCTATATTTATTTGCTAAATTGTCCGTTTGAAGTTCAATAACATCGCTATTTTTACCGATTTCAAGTTTTTGACTTTGTACACCGAAATCTTTCGGATTAATATCGGCATATTTTTCATTAACTTTCGGTTTTTCGGTTTTTATTTGTTCTGTTTCAGCTTTTGCTTTGGCTAAATCATCAAAAGATTGTTTAATTGTTTGTTTATTTGAATTTATATTTTGAGAAATTTCCGTTTTTGAAGTTTGGACTTCATTTGCGGCATTTTCTGATAGTGTATTTAAATTATCTTTTGTTTTAGCTGCAGTTTCTTGAACTTTTTCCTGCGCTTTATTTTTTGTATATTTTATATGTTTATCTGCTTTTTTAACTTTTTCTTTTGAAGTATCTGTTGCCTTTTGGATTTGAGATTCTGCCTTGGTTGTTGCTGTTTCAACTGTTTTAGCTGTTTTATCGGCTGTTGCGGCTGCTGTTGTTGCTACCGCCGCCGTTGTTGAGGCAACCGTTGAGGCAGCTTGTTGCAAAGGCTGCGGCTCATGTTTTATTACAACATCGGGTGTTTGTTTAATTTCTTTTGCGAAAATTTTAATCGAACCGTCATTTGATGTATTTACATCAGGTTTTGCGGTTGTATTTGCATTATCCATTGTTTTTTCTTCTTCAAGGATATTTTTCACATTTTGAGAATTTTTATCATCAACAAGGGGAGTTCCGGTATATTGTCCGCCTGATGCGATATTTTTTGATGAATTTACCCTTTCGCCGTCGGGAACTTCGGGTTTGAATTGAGTTTTTTCTTCAGAAGTTCTAAGTTGCGGAACTTTTTTAACTTCTTTATTTTGAGTTTGATTATTTTCCTGCAATTGTGTTCTTTCTGTTAAAGCGTTTGTGGCAAGCATTCTTGCTAAGGATGGTTCGTCTTTTGAAGCTATCATTTCAGATTGCGGAGTGCTTTGCTGCATATTTATAACGGGTGTATCGTTATTTGACGGAACATCCGTTGATATTTGACCGTCTTTTACTTTTGATGCATATTTTTTCTGCGGATAATCTTTTATTGTCGTAATCCTGTAATAAGGTTTATTATAAACAAAACTTATACCCAAATCGGCAAATGTTGTTCTTATATAATCATATTGATTATCTATATCGTCATAAGTAATTACTGCACCGGATTCAAGCATTTTGGGCAAAGATGTAGAATAGAAATATTCAAATCTTTTATAATCCGCAGGGGATATGGTATCTTTTGAAAGAGCATTTTCATAAGGATCCATTGCTTTTTGAGCATTAGCCAATCTGTTTATTATCGGGTTGTTATAAGATTGAGCCTTATCAGATGCGGCACCGGCTCCATGGCTGTGCTGGATTTCCGATTTCAAATAGTGAATATAACTTTCAAGACTTTTTTCTCTGGGAGTGGTTTTCTTAACATCGGTATTGTAAATATCTTCAATGTTACTTTCAATGGTATCTAAATCCTGCATTGCTTTTTCGGTTTCATTTATTTTTGTATAAGCCAAAGCTCTTAAATATAAAACCGAATTATAATTTGAAACGTAACGGTATAAAAGTTTTGTAGAACCGTCAATTACATCCTGATAATTTCCGTTTATATACTGCGCTATAAGTTTATAATACATACTGTTATAATCAGAAGAATTTAATTTTATGGCGTTGTTGAAATTAGAAATAGCTTTATTTGTATCGCCGTTTTGAAGTTCGTTCATACCGATGTAGAAATAGTATGTCGGGCAATTTTTATTTAATTCGAGAGCCTTATTAAAATATTGAATTGATTTCTTTGAATCATCAGCATTAAATGTTGTTTCCGCTTTTCTGTAATAAATTTGCCCTAAACTTGCATAAGATTCGAAATCGTAAGGGTTTAATTTTATGGAAGTTTCAAAAGATTTTACGGCATCGTCGGTTTTGTCTAACCCTGCAAGAGCAACCCCCGACAAATAATGTCCCATATAATAATTCGGGTAGTCTGTCGTAACGGATTGCAATTTATACAAAGCTTCATTGAAATTTTCCTGTTCTATATCATCTATGGCTCCGTAAATTTTTTCATCAACCCCTTTGGGATTTAATGCTTTGCCGTATTTTTGAGGGCAATTGATTTTATTTATATCCTGCTTTTTAGGCTGAGGCAGATAAATATGAGAATTATATTTAACCGCATTTTCATAAGATGTTGCATAAGCGGGGTCATTTTGCGCTTTTTGAGCATACATTAAAGCACCGTATAAATCTCCGAGTTCGGCATTTTGTAATTGTTCGTTTTTATCCGCACCTAGTATAATTGCGCTGATATATTTTGTGCTTGTGGACATTTTATCATCATCTGTTTTTATATTTACGGCTGTTTGATAATCCTGCTGTGCAAGGTAATATCTTCTCAATGCGTAATATGCATCTCCCCTCATTTTATAAGGTTCGTATTTTTTAGGTTTTGAATTTATATAAGCAGTTAATAAATTTATTGCAGTTTGAAAATCTTTATTATTAATCGCTTCTTGAGCTTTATTCAAGGAATCTTTGTTTGCTTTGATTTTTTGAGTTTGAACATCCTGAACCTGAGAAAAATCAACATCATCTTCCTGTGCCGATACGGGAGCGCTCATGCTCAAAACCAATGCAAAAACAAGTATTCCCACCTTTTTTCTAATGTCTTTCATATTTACCCCTTGTTTGAAATTTTCTTAAACTGCATAATACCTGATTGAATTATACTATAGAAATTTTAAAAATTGAATTATTTAACAATTACGGGTTTAACATAAATTTTTAAAAATCATACTTTTGGACTATTACCTATAAAAATAAAATGTTACAATTATTATATGAAAAAGTTTTTAATTATTTTTGCAATAGCGATTATAAATTTATTTATATCAAATCCTTGTTTTGCAATAAAAATAGGACTGCTGACCAACGTTGAGAAAGCCGGAATCGGAACAGATGTTGCAGGCAGAATGATTAGCACCCACACAAACAGAACCGTTGCAACAACAGACTCTATGAAAGGTTATATTCTTGTTCCATATAACGGACAAATTGCCGTCAGAACAAAAGACGGAATAAAATCACTTTCAACGGATTCATTGGTTTTAAGACCCGATACAACAGGTTTTGTAAGTACAAAAGGCAAATGGTACAGGGGAAAATTCTTAATCAAAAATATAAATAATAAGCTTACTCTTATAAATGATATTGATTTGGAAAACTATATAAAAGGCGTGGTTCCGTCAGAAATGCCCGCATCTTGGGAATATGAAGCCCTAAAAGCTCAAGCGATTGCAGCAAGAAGTTTTGCGCTTGCAAATCTCGGCAAACAGGCAAAATACGGATATGACTTGAAAGATAATACAGAAGATCAAGCCTATGGCGGTGCATCTTGCGAAACAAACAAAACAAATCGTGCCGTTGATGAAACTCAAGGTCTTGTTTTAACTTACGATATGAAAATAATTTCCGCTTATTATTCGGCATCTGCGGGCGGATATACAAATACCAATGCATGGGGTAGCAATTTGCCTTATCTGCATTCCGTTTTTTCATTTGATGAAAACATTGCAAAAAACGGGCACGGAGTGGGAATGAGCCAACACGGAGCGAATAATCTTGCAAAACAAGGTTATAACGCATATCAAATTTTGCAATACTTTTACCAGAACGTAAAATTTGCAAGATTAAACAGTACGGTTTAAAAAAATTTATTATATAAAAAAGCCTGTCATTGATTTGACAGGCTTTTTTTGTTTAATTGTTTAAATTTTTATGCGTTTAATTGAAGTTTATCGCCTACGTGGATCATTACACGTCTTTTTCTGCTGTCTGACGGTAACGGTTTTTCGTAATCTTTATTGTTTAATTTCATTAATTCTTCGGTTTTTTCAAGAATTTCTTTGTTTGTCGGTTTGTAATCAGCCGTTCCCTGATGTTCTTCAATCAATTGATGTTTTGCAATATTCCAGAGGTTGTCGCCTTTTTCAACCGTATATGCGTCGGTTTCAGCTTCGGCAGGTTTTTGTTCCTGCTGTGCGGGATCTGTTTCTGCTTTTGCACCGGGTTTTGTTTCCGGTTTAGTTATAGGATCGGTTTTTGCTACGGGATTTTGTTGTGCTTTATCAGGAGCCGCAACATCTTGAGGAGCGCCTTCTGTTTTATCGCCTTTCATTTTGCTGTAAACATAAGCTCCGCCTGCAACTAATGCTGCTATGCCTAAACCGATTAAAGCTGCTTTGCCGCCTTTACCTTTGAAGAAGTTACCGATTTTTGATAAAACCCAGGGTTTTTTAGCTGCCTGTTCAACGCCTTGTTCTACGGCGGCTTTTCCCGTTTGTTCGGCTGCTTTTTCTGCAGTTTTACCTGCAACTTCTTCTGCTGCCTTTGCAGAACCTTTACCCGTAAATATACCTTTGATTTTATTACCTAATCTTGTAAATAATCCGGGTTTTTTAGTCGTTTGCTCAACACCTTCCGATGCTGCTTTTTTAACACCTTGTTCAACTGCTTCGCCTGTTACAATTTCGGCTGCGGGAATATTGCTTTGCGGATGTAATATTTTTGCTTCTTCAAAAACATTTGTTGCAGCGGGTGTAGCTGTCGGTGTATGTACTTGAGGTGTTTGAACCTTTGCTTTTTGTGTTGCTGCACGTTGTTTTTTTAATTCTTTTAAATTCTTCGGTCCGACTTTTTTACCTTTGTTGTTGTAAGTGTTTAAGTGTTTGCCATAACCGTTTTGTTTTACGTTTTGAATTCTTCCCATTCTTAATCCCCCTTTATTTTTCCTCTTTAAATGTGTTGAATTATCCCCTATGTATTTAAAAAGAATTTTTGTTGTACGAAATTGACATGTAATATTTCTAATATATTTATTTTGTATATACTTTTTTAACATTTATTTACATTTTTGTTTTTGCGAACGCTCCAAATAGTGTAAACCTTTCTCATATTCAACCAAAAGATGTATTTTAATTTTTGCCAAAGGTTTTATAATATAGAATAATAAGGGAGAAGATAATGTTAACTAACACTTTGGATGAAACAATGTCAAAAGCAATGAAATACGAAAATCTGACAAGAGCTTCAAAATTCGGAACGGTTTATCAAAACAAAACAAATAATATTGATGAAAACGAATTATTAATGCTCCAAAAAATTTCCAAATATGTTAAACCGCAAAAACCGACAACAGAAATTGAAGATGAAATTTCCGAATATATAGTAGAAAAGCCCGAACAAAAATCAAAAATATTTGATTTTGAAAACAGGCACAAAACGGGGCTTCCGTTTTTCAGGTCAATTGAAGTGAAATTAGGAGAAACATTTGAATAAATTAAAAATAAGGCTTGAAAAAGCCTTATTTTTTTGTAAAAATAGCGGTATAAAAAGAGAAAAGGAGAGTAAAAATGTTTCAAGTTTATACTGCTAAAGATAAATCTCAATTATCAAAAAATTTAATCGGTGAATTTAAAGATTACGACGATGCTATGGATTGCGCAGAAAAAGCAATCGAGGGCAAAAAAGATTTGATGTATATTGTTGAGGAAACTAACGGCTGTGTAGACAGTTACGGCGAACAAATCGCAACGGTTGTTGCCGAAAGCGACTAATAACATTTTTGTAAATAATATAAAACAGCTAAAAAAATAAAGAGGAAAATATAAATGCAGGTATCATTAAATTGGTTAAACGAATTTGTGGATATATCGGATATTGAACCGTCCCAAATTGCTCACGAGCTTACTATGAGCGGATTAGAAGTTGAGGGTATAGAAGAAGTAAAACCAAAATTTACTAATATTAAAACCGTAAAAATTGAAAAAATTGATGCACACCCGAATTCTGACAGACTACATCTTGTAACAGTTAACACGGGTTCAGGATTAAAAACAGTTGTATGCGGTGCGCAAAATATTAAAGAAGGACAAATTGTTCCTTATGCAAGCGTCGGTTCAAAAGTTTTGGACAGAAAAACGGGAGAACAATTTGAACTTACACCTGCAGTAATAAGAGGGGTAGAATCTCAAGGAATGCTTTGTTCCGATGATGAACTCGGGGTTTCCGGAAGAAACTATCAGCAAGAAGATGGTATTTTAATTTTAAATAATATTTTCCCCGATGTAAAAATAGGAGAAGATGTAAAAGATGTTTTAGGTTTTGAAAAAGATACGGTTCTTGACGTTGCACCGACCGCAAATCGTGGCGATCAAATGTCAATTCTTGGTGTTGCAAGAGAATTGTGCGCTTTATTTAATAAACCGTTAAAATTCAATCCTATTGAATGCACAAAAGATTTAACAACAGACAAATTTAAAGTAGAAATTTCAGATAAAGATGTTTGCAAATACTATTCTTTAGGACTTTTAAAAAATATAAAAATTAAACCGTCGCCCGATTGGATGCAAAAAAGACTTGAAGCATCAGGTATGAGAGCAATTAACAATGTTGTTGATATTACAAACTATGTAATGCTTGAATACGGATGTCCGATGCACGCATTTGATGCGGATAAATTGGACGGTTATTTGTGCGTAAGACGTGCAAAAGAGGGTGAAAAACTTACAACTCTTGACGGTGTTGAAAGAGATTTAACCAATGAGTCTGTTTTAATTGCAACTAAAGATAAAGGTGTATGTTTAGCGGGTGTTTTTGGCGGAGAAAATTCCGAAATTGATGAAAATTCAACATCATTAGCACTCGAAGCCGCATATTTTACACCCGTATCAAACAGAAAATCTTCAAGAAGTGTAGGGTACAGAAGTGAAGCAAGCGCAAGATACGAAAGAGGCATTGATATTGAAGCGATTAAACCTGCCCTGATGCGTGCAATGCAATTGCTTACGGATTATGCGGATGCTCAGGTTGTCGGTGTTGTTGAAACGGGAGAAAATAAACTTCCTCCGATTGAAATAACTTTGAGATATCCTCAAATCAAACGTATCTTAGGGTGTGAAATCGAACCCGAAAAATGTATAAACATTTTGGAAAAACTCGGATTTAAAAAACTCGGCGGAAACGATATGGCTGCAAAATTCCTTGTACCGAGTTTCAGAGCAAACGATGTTACACGTGAAATCGATTTGATAGAAGAAATTGCAAGAATTAACGGTATGGATAAAATCACTCCGACTTTGCCTGCAAAATCGGAAGTTCCGAGTATAACAAAAGAAGAAAGAGTTGTTTCAATAATTAATGAAATGATGTTATCTTCAGGATTGACCGAAATTCAAACAAGTTCATTAATCGGAAAATCTCTTTTAGATAAATTTAAAATGACTTACGATGATGAAAATGCAGTAAAAGTTTTACATCCCGCAAGTGAAGAATATTCAATGCTCAGACAAAATATGGCTGTTAGTGTTTTGAATTGTATGAAAAATAATTTTGATAACGGTCAAAAAACTTTATGGGCTTACGAAATCGGTAAAACTTATATTAAAAACGGTGAAGCCGATGAAAAACATACGGGCGTAAAAGAAACCAGAGTTCTTGAAGGAATTTTGACAGGCGAAATTCAAAATTCAAAATGGGAAGTTAAAATTCCCGTAAGCATTTATTACGTAAAAGGTATTTTGGAAAATCTGTTTGATGAATTGGAAGTTTCAAGAAGAATTAAGTACGTATCTTTAGACGAAACCGATTTAGTTTCAAAATACAATATTTTACATCCGTACAGAACGGGCGTAGTAATACTTTTAGGCAAAAAACCGTTACCTATCGGATATTTCGGTGAATTACATCCGACTTTGGTTGATAAATTGAAATTAAATCAAAAAGCATATTTATTTAATCTCAATTTAGATGAATTGATTAATGCGGTAAAAGAATCAGTACCAAGATTTAAACATATCCCGCAATATCCTGAAGTACGTCGTGATATCGCATTTATCATAAATGATGATGTTACTTGTGCCGATATAGAAAAAGTTATAAAAACTTCGGTTAAACAAAATATATTTAAAGGTGTCGAAATTTTTGATATCTATCAGGGCGAACATATTGATGCAGGGTTTAAATCAGTTGCGTTCAGAATTAAAATGCAATATGATAACGCTACATTAACAGATGAAATTATTGATGCTCAGATGCAGTCGGTTCGTGAAAAATTGCAAAAAACCTATGCACAAATTACTTTCAGAGAATAAATAAACAACATTAAAAAAATAAGAAAAACGGTTTATAATAAGAGTAGGGATTGCAACGGAGATATCCCCGTAGCAGTCCCTACAATAATGAAGAAATAATTGTATTATTCATTTTAAATTATGTAAAAATTTTATTATTCAGTATTAAAAAATATTTTTACGTGTATTTATGAAAATGTGAATAATAATATTTCTGCAACAAATATAAATTTTACCTCAAGATGTCCTCAAATTCTGGATGCACAATGGGTATGCCGTAAAGTTAAATCCATTCCGCATTTATCACCATCTCATACTTGTGTATCGGTTAAAAATTACGTGGACAAAAATCAATACATGTATTACGCTCTAACAAACGGCAAACCTGCTTTTTCAAGTAAAGAAATACAAATGCTGCGCATTATAAAATGGCAGCAAAAAGTTGTTGATAAAATAAATATTGCCAGAAATTTCTGGCGCTACGGGTGTAAAAGCGATGTCAAATTAATAGACAGTATTATAAATCAGTTTAAATATGACAAGCTCGGAAATTGCGGTGAAGAAGCCTTTATGTCAGCAGCAATTTTGAAAATGAACGGGGTTAAAGATCCATGTGTTGCAAGATTAACTGTTGACGGAAACCTTATAGATCACAGCATTTGTGTTTTTAACAAAGACGGTTCAAAATTTGACGGACATTATAATAAAAAAACAATAATAGTTGATCCGTGGGTCGGAGATGCAGATTTTGCAACAAATATGTTTGTAAAATACAAAAACATATATAAAGACTATATAGACAAACATTTACAGCCAAAATCAGAAATAAATATTAAAAATCCAAGACATCTTGATATTTCGGACGAAGAAAAATTTGCCCTTATTTTGAAATATAATGATTTACGCTATCCCGCAACAATAAGAGATTTTATGAAAAGCAACAGAGCTAAAGACAATAAAAAATTTTATTTTAATTAAATTCTATAATTCTTATTTGTTAAAATAATTTATTTGCATCGCATTGCGCACTTCTTCCAGTGTTTGTGCGGCAACTTCTCTTGCCTTTATACTTCCCGTATAAAGAATTTCTTTAACTTCGTCTTTTTTGTTTTCCCATTCATGACGTTTTGTTCTGATAGGATCAAGTATACTTTGCATAACGTTATTCAGGAATTTTTTAACCTTAACATCACCCAAACCGCCACGGCGATAATGCGCTTTTAACTCATCAAGGTTATTGTATTCGGGTAAAAATTCTTTAAAATGTTCATCTGTTGCAAACGCATCTAAATATATAAATACAGGGTTATTGTCCGTTTCACCTTTATCTTCAATTCTCAAATGGTTAGGGTCGGTAAACATTGACATGATTTTTTGTTTTACAACATTCGGTTCATCTGATAAATAAATGCAGTTGCCTAAAGATTTGCTCATTTTTGCTTTTCCGTCAATACCGGGCAATCTCATACATGCGGCATTTTTAGGAAGTTGAATTTTTGGTTCAATAAGTGTTTCGCCATAAGTTGCATTGAACTTATGAACAATATCTCTGCATTGTTCAATCATAGGCTCCTGGTCTTCGCCGACCGGAACAGTTGTAGCTTTAAACGCCGTAATATCAGCAGTTTGGCTGATCGGGTAAGCCAAAAATCCCATAGGAATGTTTGTTTCAAATCCGCGCATTTTAATTTCCGTTTTAACGGTAGGATTTCTCATTGCTCTGGAAACGGTAACAAGATTCATATAGTAAAAGGTTAATTCACAAAGTTCGGGAATCATTGATTGAATAAGAATAGTTGATTTATTCGGATCTATTCCGCAAGCAAGATAATCAAGAGCAACCTCTAAAATATTACTTCTGACTTTTTCGGGATGCTGCGCATTGTCTGTCAAAGCCTGAGCATCAGCAATCATAATAAATATTTTGTCAAAATTACCTTCGTTTTGCAGTCTTACTCTTTCTCTCAAAGAACCAGCATAATGTCCTACATGCAATCTTCCGGTCGGACGATCGCCCGTTAATATAATCTTTTCCATAAAATACCTCTTTTAATCTGATTTTATATTATCACAAATATTACTTTCTTTCATAAAGGAAGTTTATTGATTTAAATATAAAAAAGTTTCTTTTGGTTATTCTGAACGTAAGCGAAGAATCGCCAAATCTGACATTTTATCAACATTATTATTTTTCTATTAGTGAAAAGTCTTTCGGAAGCTTATTTTCTACCTTTTTTATTAGTTGAGATAAGGTTAGGCCCAAAGCTTCGCTTATCGACCATAAAGATATTAATTTTGGTTCATTTTTTCCGCTTTCTAAACGACTTAACAATGATTTTTGAATATCATATTCATCAGCAAAAAGTCTTAGAGATTTTTTTTGTTTTTCTCTTTCCTGTTTGATAATTTGCCCAAGTATTTCAAGGATTTTTTGAGATTTTTCGCTGTTTAGGTGTTGCATACATAGAAATAAAATACTAAAAATTTTTGTAAAGTTTTCTATATATAGAACCATGGAGGTAAAGTATGAAAAAAGGGTTTACTCCTGCAGAGTTACTTATTGCACTTGCAATAGTAGGAGCGATATCTGTTATGACCATTCCTACACTTGTATCAAATTATAGGGCTCATGTTGCATCTGTAAGGTTAAAAAAGTTTTATTCCAATATGAGAACAGCCATACAAATATCCGAGATAAAAAACTGCAGAGCAATTAATTGGGATAAAGAGGACAGAGTTTATAATGAAAACGGCAGTAACAATATGGAAGAAAATAACAAAAATGCTGCAGCTTTCTTTGACAGGTATCTTGCGCCTTATTTCAAATATAAGACAAAGACCCTGCAAGATAAGAGTTATCAATATTATTTGCCCGACGGTTCATCATTTAAGTTTTGGAACTTCAATTGTATTGACATATATTATGATATTAACGGCAATGATAATAAACCGAATAAAATGGGAGCGGATGTTTTTGATTTCTTAAATTGCCTTGATGATGATATGAGGAATGCGTATTTTGGCAATAAACTGGACATATTTAATACTTACGGTACGGGTCTTGTTAAAACAAGAAAAGATGCTCTCAAACAATGTAAACAAGCGCCTGAATATTGCAGTACGCTTTTAATGTATGACGGATGGAAATTAAAAAAAGATTATCCGTATAATCCTTAAAAACATATATTGAAATTTCTGCCTTACAAAAAATTTTTATGTCGGGCTTTATCTGTTAAATACATGTAAAATGTAATGTAAAATATATTTTTGTATTCTACATGGGATATTTTTCAGCTTTTATTTTACAAAAATAAGAAATTTTTTAATTTTATTTTACAATTTTCTTACAGTAAAATTTCAAGTTATTACTAATTTTTAGAGCTTTTTTACAATTAATTTTACTTACAACAACCATGATATATTAATATAATTAATTAATTTATATATTATATTAATTATTAATTATAAAAATTAATTCAAAAATAAAAGATTTTTTAATGAACTTTTTTGTAATATAATAAAAACATTATGAAACAGATTAAAGTATTAAAAGGAACAAAAGATATTTTACCTCAAGATGTTGAAACTTGGCAGTTTGTAGAAGATTGCGCAAACAAAGTTTTTTCATCTTTCGGAGCAAAAGAAATAAGAACCCCCATAATTGAAGCTACAGAGCTTTTTGCAAGAGGTGTCGGCAATACGACAGATATTGTTAATAAAGAAATGTATACTTTTGAAAAAAGCGATCGTTCAATCACACTTCGTCCCGAAAACACAGCAGGCGTTGTTCGTTCTTATATAGAAAACGGCATGTCAAGATTATCGGCTCCCGTTAAACTCTGGTATCATGGTCCGATGTTTCGTTATGAACGCCCGCAGGCAGGCAGACAAAGACAGTTTCATCAGGTTGGCGTTGAAATGTTTGGTATAGATAAACCGACTGCTGATGCAGAAGTAATTTTAATGGCTGAAAACTTCTTAAAATCTGTCGGGTTAACTGATTTATCAGTTGAAATCAATTCTTTAGGATGTCCGAAATGCCGTTTAGAATACAAAGAAAAACTTAAAAATGTAATAAGACCTTATTTAGATAAATTGTGCGATGATTGTCAGGAAAGATTTGAAAAAAATCCGTTGCGTTTATTGGATTGTAAGGTAGAATCCTGTCAGGCAATTTATGCAAAACCTGAAATTCAAGAAGTTATAAATTCCGATTTCTTATGTGATGATTGTAAAAAACATTATGTTGAATTAAAAGATTACTTAAATAAATTGGGTATAAAATACAGTGAAAATAAACTTTTAGTAAGAGGTTTAGACTATTACACAAGGACGGTATTTGAAATAAAATCCAATAATCTCGGCGCTCAAAATGCAGTTTGCGGCGGCGGAAGATATGACGGACTTGTTGAACAGTTAGGCGGCGAACATACACCTGCTGTCGGGTTTGCAATGGGTATGGAGCGATTAATATCTTTATTACCCGAAAGAAAGCAAACAATATCAGACGGATTTATTGTTTCAAATGATATGACGGAAGCCTTTAAACTCGCTCAAGAATTGCGTTCTCAAGGTTTTAATATTGAAATGGATTTAGCTAATAAGAAATTTACAAAACAGCTTGAAAAAGCATCAAAATCCGCTAAATATGCTTTGATATTGGGCGAAGATGAAATTTCTCAAAACAAAGTTTCCGTTAAAAATCTTGAAACTTCACAACAGCAAACAGTTGACAGACATGAATGCTCAAAATATTTAAAATAGTTTTAAAAAGAGCTTGAAAAAAGGATAAAAATTTTTTATAATATTATTTGTTATCGATTTTGAAAGGAAAAAAAATGACAACACAACAAATTACAATTCGTTCAGACAGGGACACAGATTACAAATTCACTTACAAAGGTGAAGAAGTAGTATTGGGCGCAGGTAAAATTATCAGTATTGCTGACGGTTTAGAACACGTTGTTCTTCCGACTACCGCAATGAAGATAATGAATAATCTGATTGTAATAAAAGATGACGTAAAGAAAAAATAGTTTTAAACATAATAAAAGCGATTTTTTGACAAGGGTTTTTAACTCTTGTCTTTTTTATTTGAAAATTTTTAAAACATTTAACCTTTAACGGCACCTTCGTTTTCACCAGATATAAAGTATTTTTGCAAAGCTAAGAAAAATATAATAATCGGGATTGTTGAAATAATTGAACCTGCCGCAATATATCGCCAGTTTGAAGAAAACATTCCCTGCAAGTTATTTACTCCGACAGGCAAAGTAAACATTGATTCTTTTGTTAAAACAATACTCGGCCATAAAAATTCGCCCCATGAACCAATGAATGTAAATATTGCAAGAACCGCTAATGACGGTTTAACCATTGGTAGCAAAACTTTCCAAAATACCTGAAAAGCGTTGCAGCCGTCTACTATTGCGGCTTCTTCCATTTCTTTCGGGATTGCAAGGAAAGCCTGACGCATTAAAAATATTCCGAATGCGCTTACTGCAAACGGCATAATCAATCCGATAAATCCCATAGTATTACTTACGTTGTCAACTAAATGAAGTTTTAAGGTTATGAGATAAACAGGGAGCATTATTGCCTGAAACGGAACCATAATTGTTGCAAGAATTGCGAAAAAAGTTATTTTTTTGCCTTTAAATTCCATTCTTGCAAGCGGGTATGCTGCAAGCGAGGACAGGATTAAATTTAATAAAACCGTACCGCCGGCAACAATCATACTGTTTATAAAATATCGCATCAAATCGACTCTGTGCCAAACGCCGACATAGTTTGCCCAAGTAAAATCTTTCGGGATAATAGTAGGCGGATATGCAAAAATATTTTCCCCTGCCCCCTTTAATGAGGTTGATAACAGCCAGATAAAAGGAAATATCGACAAAATTGATACTGCGATTAAAACAATATGGATTGGTATGTTTTTTAAGTTAATTTTCATGTTACCTCGTTTTTTTAGTCAAGATAATAAGATATTAAGGAACCGGGGCACTAAGAGTTTTCAGTCTTTCGGACAATTCAAATATTTAAAATGTGCGATAGCACCGTAAAATCTTAGTGTCTTAGTATCTTAGTGTTATAGTATCTTTTTGTAGGTATGTACCTTACACTTTGTACTTTCCTCCTTTATCAAAAAAGCAAATGTTTATTATAGAAAAAGCCATGACTATTACAAGCAGAATTACCGCCATTGCGCTTGCATAGCCCAAATCAAGGTTTTCAAAAGCTTTTTCATATATATAATAAACAATTGTTTTTGTTGAATTTAACGGCCCGCCTTTTGTCATAACATAAATTTCTACAAAGATTTTCATCGCAGAAATTGAACTGATTGTAGAAACAAGCGCAATTGTCGGCATAAGGTGCGGAACAGTTACTGTTAAATGCTTTTGCCAGAAATTAGCGCCGTCAATGTCGCAAGCTTCGTATAACTCTTTGGGTACGCTCATCAAAGATGCCAGATAAATCATCATATAATATCCGATACCTTTCCAGATAGTCAGAATTATGACTGAATAAATTGCAACATTGGGATCTGTCAGCCAACCTACGGCAGGCAGATGAAATAATTGCATTATGTAATTCAAAACCCCTGCTTGAGCATATAACCATTTGAAAGCAATTGCCGCAACGACAATTGATACAATGACAGGCAGATAAATTAAAATTTTGTATAAAGTTATTCCTCGGATTTTTTGGTTTATTAATACCGCTAAAAACAGCGGAAAAATAACCAAAACAGGAACCGCAACAACAAGGTAAATAATTGTATTTAACATAACCTTGTAAAAAACCGGGTTATGCAGAATTTCGATATAATTTTTAATTCCCGAAAAATCAGGGTGATAAAGATTATTTGAAAAGTCAAAAAAACTTAAACCGATTGTTTGAAAAAACGGAATAAAGAAAAACACCGTTAAAACAAGCAATGCAGGGATTAAAAATAAATACGGAACATATTTCCTATAGTATTTAAACATAAATAAATTATCACACTTTTAGCAAATGTAGTCAATATATTAAATATAAAAATAGTGCACATCACATAGTCAGTTTATAACATCAATAAAAACTGTTTTAATTTGTAGTTTGAATAGCTCTCAAGTCTAACATGCTTGACTTACTTTTTAAAATTTTAGGCACAAAAAATACGCCTGGAGCGATTCGAACGCTCGACCCATTGCTTAGAAGGCAATTGCTCTATCCAGCTGAGCTACAGACGCATATTTTGTACTCAAATTTAATTTTTGCATGTTTAATATTATCATGAAAAGATTTTAGTGCAAGTATTATAAAAATAATTGTTCCGATAATTCAATAATGAATATTTTATAATATTTATTTTCAATTATTAATAAAAATTTGAAAATTTAGCATTTTTTTGCTTATAGTGTTTTTATAAATAAGTAAGGTAGAATCGGAGTAATTCATGGTTAGTCAAATTCCGCAATACGGATTTAAAAACAGTATTTATAATACTTCGTTTGGCGCAAATAGTGCTCAAAACCCTTTTGCCTCAATGACTTCGAATATGCCTGCCGTTCCCGTTAACAATACTCAAGCAGATACATTCCCAAAAACAGACGATAATAACAAAACAACCAATTCTATTCAAACTAATCCGTTTCAAAATCTTTCAAAAAATCAAAAAATAGGACTTGGCGCAGGTGCGGCAGCTCTTGCTACTATTGCATTTTTCATTGCAAGAGGTAAAGTTTCTCAAGCAAAATAACTTGCCGAGCATATTGATTTTAAACCTGCTCAAACTCTTGAAGAAGCCATAAAATTCGGCAAAAAGCAGTTAGGCATAAAATCATATTACGGTTTTGAAAAAGAAGATTTAAATGCGATAAACTGGGTTAATGAAGGACTTGTAAATGTTTCAAACAGAATGAAAGGCAAGCTCAGAATGCCTAAGCGTATCGGTTTTTTGGAAATGTCAGGCAAAAACGATAACACTTTGGCTTGTGTCTTTAACTGGAATTCCACAATGCCTAAAAAGCAAAAAAAATATGACGGGTATTTTGCTATAAACAAAAAATTCTTCAAAGATCCCATAAAATATGTGGAAGATTATATCAATGATGCGGTTAAAAACAATATTTTTATAAAAGATAAAAACGGTAAAATGCAGGTAAACAATCTGTTTGCATCTGATATTTGCGAAATCTTACCAAACATGATAAAAGATTTTAAACAAAATAAAACATTCAATTCTGCTGTAAGATTGAAAAATGCAATTGATAATTGTTATAAATCTTATATTACTTATAAAAATCTGCCGTTCGGATCGATTCAGGTTCTTGCAAAATCGTTTTCAGAAAGTGAAAAAGCTTTACTTGCAAAAAAAAGCATCAAACTTGATTTAGATGCAATTAAAAAACTTCCGACAAAAGAGCAGGATAAAATTCGTGAAGAAATGTTCATCATAAGAAGAACCAATAATATGTTGTTCAAGATGAATAAGTTAATTGAAAAAGATAAAGATTTTGCAAATGAACTTGTTCAAAAAGGAATACTCAAAGAACCGAAAATGCCTTCTTCAATTTCGGGTGATAATTTGAAAAAGATTTATAAATGTGCAAAAGAAAAATACGGTGATATTTCTATTTCTCCTATAAGACTCGGTGTTCAAAATTTGGATAAAACATCTCCGTTCAGAACGATATATCACGAAATGGGACATATTCAGGATGATAAAATCCGCTGTTATGCTATTCATGATTATGACAACGACTATAATAAATATCCTCAAGAGCTCAAAGACTGGGTTGATAATGAGGAAAACATGAAAATTTATACAAAAAAATGGAAAGTCCCATGCTACCTGATATGAAATAATTTTTATTTTGTAATTTTGTTGTCTATTTTTTTAATTTCCCTGTGTACCAAAAAATACGGCATAAGTTTCATAATTTCTCGTGCAATTTTTAAAAATATACCTTTTTTTGAATTTGCGGGAACATAAAAATTTCTGAAATCCCCATAAAATAAAGTTTTGCGTGCATATTTCCAGAATAAATCTGCATATTCAACATAATCTGATGTATTCCATGGTTTTACCGCTCCAAAAAAATGAATTATTGCAGGCGGCTGTAAATCGATACTTTCGCTGTATTTAGGATTTAATATTTTATAATTATTGTTAAAGCAGATATTTAAAATGTCCTGATCTCCAAAAAGCAATTTATTTCTATATTTTTTGCAAATTTCAAGAATTTTTTCATCTATATTACTTTTAATCCATTGTTGAATATCAATTAGCAAAAATCCGGAACTGAAATATTTATGTTGCAAATCAATATTCAGTCTGTTTCTGCAATTATCGTGATTAATATCCGCAAGATATATTGCAGCGGGTATAGCACTTATTGTATAACCGTCAAGCGGTTCATCATACAATTTTTTGATATCTTGTGTATAAATTATGTCTACATCTGAATAAATAGCTTTTTTATATTCAGGAAATAATTTTGGAATTAAAAATCTGCTATACATTGTTTTTGTAACATGTTTTGCCCCCGAAACGCTCGGAAACGAATTGAGATAGGCTTTATCAATGTTAACAAATTTTATTAAACTGTTGGTGAATTTACTTAATGTAAGTTTTATTTTATTTTTATTACGTTCGCTGATGTTGTTATCAAGAACGATAAAATCAACAAATGATTTTGTATTTTCAAGTATTGAAACAGCAGTAGCGGCAACCAATTTTGCATAGTTGTCATCGCTTGCAAAAAATACAGGAATATGTTCATTCTCACTCATATTTAACCCTTACCCTTGTGGAAAATTTTTTATATCAACATAGTAATAATAACTATCAATATATTACTATTAATATGAGTATATTCACTTTTTCAAAAAATGTCAACGAATTATAATTTTTGAATGAGAAAAAAAAATGAAGTTAAACATAAACTGGGGAGCAATATCAAGATAGAACGCATAAGAAATGATATTACTCAAGAACAGTTAGCAGAACGTATAGATATGAGTGTCAGTTATGTCAGTAAATTAGAACAGGGGCTTACATCTCCTACCGCCATTGCTTTGTATAAGATGTCAAAAGTCTTAAATATACCGATGGAAAAGTTTTTTGAGGATGTTGATATTAAATAAAACTTAATCCGTCAAATTATGCTATAATAACAATATTATGGCAGATGTAATTCAAAACAAATTATTTGAACAAAAACTGACACTAAAAAAGCACGAGCAAAAACCTGAAACCGCAAAAACCTGTGAATACAAATATGCTGTTTGTCTTGTTAATATCAAAGCATTAGGAGTGAGGACATTCAGCTATGAAATACCTTTGCAGCTGCAAAATAAAATTAAAACGGGTCAGGCATTACTTGTACCGTTTGGCAGGCAGGGTGCTGTCAATGCTTTTTGTGTCGGTTTTAGTAATTATTTGCCTTCAGAAATTAAAGCAAAACCGATTATAAAAATTCTTGACGAAAAACCTTTATTTTCTGCCCAATATTTAAAACTTCTTGAATGGGTTGCAAATTATTATTGCACGGATTTAATTACCGTTTTGAATGCTGCAATTCCGCTAAAACTTATTGAAAAATCTCTAAAAACCGAATACCAAATAGAATATGTAAGAGATTTTGGAGCAACAAAAAGACAATTACAGGTTTTAGAAGTTTTGAAACAAAAAGGAAAAATGCCGCTTGTTTCGTTTGAAAAACTTGCTAAAACCACACGTGCAACGATTAAAAAACTTGAAGCTCTCGGATGCGTCAAGATAACGGAAGAAGAAATATACAGAAATCCGCTTGATGTTCTTAATGTAAAAGAAAAAGAACTGCTTAACAAATTGACCGATTTGCAGCAAGAAGTTTATGAAGGGATTTCAAAACAAATTCAGCAAGAGAAAAATCCCGTTATACTTTTGCATGGAGTTACGGCAAGCGGAAAAACCGAAGTTTATTTCAAACTCATTGATGACACAATAAAATCAGGCAAAAACGTACTGTTTCTTGTGCCTGAAATTGCGCTTGCATCTCAACTTACTAAAAGGCTTGCAAAAAAATTCGGCACAAAAGATGTCGCAATCTGGCATTCAAGCATATCAGAGGGTGAAAGATATGATGTATGGCAAAAGCTTTACAAAAACGAAATAAAAATCCTTGCGGGTGCTCGTTCGGCAATTTTTGCACCGCTTCAAAATATCGGTTTGATAATTATCGATGAGGAACACGAAGGCGCCTATAAACAAACTTCACCTGCTCCAAGATATGATGCAAGAACCGTTGCAAAAAAATTAGCCGAGTTAAGTTGTTGTCCTTTGATTCTGGGGTCTGCAACCCCTGATATTTCAAGTTATTATTATGCCGTTAATTCAAATCATTTGTATAAAATGCTAAAAAGATATAACAATGCAAAAGTTGCACCCGTTACGGTTGTAAATATGCAGGAATACGGGCAGGCAGCGTATAAGCATTTGATTTCCAAACCGTTGCAAACCGCAATAAATGAAACGCTTGAAAATAATAAACAGGTAATTTTACTGATTAACAGGCGAGGTTATTCGACATATACCCAATGTCAGGGCTGCGGGCATGTTATAGAATGTCCGAACTGTGCTATTCCGATGATATGGCATGCAAAAGATAATATGCTAAAATGCCACTACTGCAACCACTCGGAATATTTTCCCGATGTTTGCCCTAATTGCGGCTCGAATTTGTTAAAAAATTCGGGAACGGGGACTCAAAAGATTGAACAATATATAAAAGAAATCTATCCCGGATATTGCGTTGAGCGTATAGATAGCGATGTTATGGTTAAAAAAGGAGAACATATCAGACTTTTGGAAAAATTTCAGCGTGGTGAAATTGATATTCTTGTTGGAACTCAGATGATAGCAAAGGGCTTGGACAATCCGAATGTTACATTGGTCGGGGTAATTTCTGCCGATGCAAGTTTCAATTTGCCCGATTACAGAGCATCGGAAAGAGGATTTCAATTGCTTACACAGGTTGCAGGCAGAGCAGGGCGAGGGGAATTTAGAGGCAGAGTATTTTTCCAGACTTATAACCCCGAATATTACGCATTGGAAAGCGCTAAATCCCAAAATTATGATGATTTTTATAAAAAAGAAATCGTATCAAGAGAAGATTTTGATTATCCGCCGTTTAGCAGAATTATCAAAATAATAATGAGCTCTCAAAACAAATTCAGGGCGGAAAAATCAGCACAGGAAGTTGCAATGCGCTTAAATCTTATGATAAATAAGTTTGGATTTGGCGAAGAACTGGAGGTTCTTGGTCCGACTCCGTGCGTAATTGAGCGCATTAATAGCTATTACAGATTTCAGATTATCATAAAAAATAAACTTGAAGATAAGGGACATCAGTTTATTTCGCAATTTTTGTCAAAAATCAAAGCGCCGAAAGATATCAGAATGGCAGTTGACGTCGATCCTTTGGATATTTTATAAAGCAAATCTTCGGTTTTCAAAAAGAAAGTAGGTCGGCATTGTGCCCACATTCTCTTGGCGAACATTGAGAGCCTTAGAGAATGGAAATACCCCAAGGATATTTACAATGTCGGCATAGCAATGCCGATCTACTCAGAATGACGGTATATTGTGTAGATGTATGGTGCGTTCGCAAACGCACCGTTTTAATTTTGTACTACTTACTACTACAAATTTTCAAGTAAAGCGATTTTCATATCTTTAAAATCGGGAGTTTTGCCTGTCCAAATTTTTTCTGCTTCCATTGCCTGATAAACAAGCATATCTACTCCGTTTACCGTACGATAATTGAATTTTTGTGCAAGTTTGATTAAATTCGTTTTCTTCGGATTGTAAATAACATCATACACAAGCGCATGAGAAGGCAAAGTTCTCAATTCGTTTTCTTCAATCGGGATATACCCCACTCCCTGTCCGCTCATTCCGATGGGAGTTGCATTAACAAGTATATCAACATCAGACAAATCTTTGGGTCTGTCAATCTGGTACGGATTAAAACCGATATTTGGGAATGTTTTTCTGAAATAATCGATAGTTTCAATGCAATTTGCGATATTTCTTGTAAAAATTTTAAATTCTTTTACCTGTTTTGAGGCAAGATAAGTAATTGCGGCATGTGCTGCCCCGCCTGTTCCCAAAATGGTTGCCGTTTTGTTATACAACGGAAAATCCTGCGGTATGGCTTTTCCAAAACCTGTTACATCGGTATTATAACCTTTTAAAACATTTGTTACGGGGTCTATTGTTACCGTGTTTATTGCTTTGACAATGTTTGCAGAAACATCTACTTCATCAAGAAACAATGTAACGGGAAGTTTTAATGGTATTGTAACGTTAAAACCGGTATAACCGTTGTTTCTCAAATATTTAATTCTGTCTGACAATTCTTCCGGCGGAGTCGGCATAATTTCATAAGTTGCTTTTACTCCGATACTTTTAAATCCTGCATTATGAATGCATTCTGACAAAGAATGCCCCAGAGGATAACCGATAAGTGCAAATTTTTTAATCTTTTGTTCTTCTTTATAGGTTGGCACTACACTTTCTTGAGGTGCCTGTGTGTGAATAGGTGTTTGCTCAGAGGGCGAATTATATGTGCCTGTTGCACTTTGAGAAAGAGTCATTTGAACTGGCTGTGAGTTTTGTGAATATGTTGTGCTCCATAGATTTGAATTTTGAGCGGGGGGATTTTCTTGAGCGGGTTGCTCGGGGGGAGAATTATTTAACGCCGCAAAACCTGTTTTGGGCGGTTGTTGTTCTGATTCGCTTGCTGATTTTGCTGCTTTCATTGCTTTATAACGCTCATATAATTCTTTATTTATTGCCATAGTTTTTGCCCTTTTTACCATATTTTATATGAAAACGGTTAATTTTTAATCAACCGTTTGTTGTAGGAAGATTTTTTAAAAAGGTGTAAAGTTAATTATCTTGCATTGATTGTTGAAATTTGCTAAAATCTGTCTGATGAAAGACGTAATTGACGAACTTAAAAAAATAGGTTTTAATTCTTATGAAGCCAAGGTTTATGTTGCCTTGTTAAAAAAATTTCCCGCAACGGGTTATGAAGTATCTCAAATGGCGGATATTCCTCAATCTCGTGCTTATGATGCATTAAAATCGTTGTTGGAAGATAATATTGTAACTTCTACAAATGATAAACCGCAAAAATATTCCCCCATTGCGCCGAAAGAGTTGACTAAACGCTACAAACGCAAAGTAAATTCTACAATAGAGTTTCTTGATAAAAGACTTCCAAATGTCAAAGAAAATTATAATGAGCCTTTACATTCAATAAGCGGGTATGAAAACATTCTGGAAAAAATTAAAGAGATAATTCAAAATGCTAAAAAATCCGTTTATCTTGAAATTTGGGGGGAGGATTACAAAAATATCGAGCAGGAATTAAAAGATGCTTATGATAGAGATGTTGAGATAAAAATCGTAGCGCTTGGCGAATACAAGATTAATTTCGGACTTGTGTATTATCATCATGGTGCACGAGGGATTGAATACAATGCGGGCAGCAGGTTGATTTATCTTCTGGCGGATAATGAAGAAAGCCTGTTTGGTAAAATTCAATCAGATGTATCGTGGACGACCAATCATCATATTGCATATCTTTTGTTGAATTTTATAGTTCATGATATGTATTTATTGGATGTTGAACAGAATTTCCCCGAACAGTTGAAATATTTTTACGGTGCAGGCATGAAAAAATTAAAAAGCAAAATTCTTTCAGGCGACGTCGGACTAAATATTCATTGATGTTGCTATCTTTGGAAAAGAAAGATTGTTTTTCCGTCATCTTGAGCGATAGCGAAAGTCAGAAATTCGGCAGAGGGGCTATTAGTCAAGTTTGTCAAACATTTTATAGCCCCTCTCCTGTCCTGCGGACATCCTCCCCCCAAGGGGCGGAATAAAATGAATTTGTAACTCACTTATGAACTTATAAACTTATAAACCTATAAACTTATTGCTACGACAAGGCGATTTTTCGCTTGCGCTCAGAATAACCGCAGTTATATTTATAAAAATCTCAAACTCAAAAAAAAAGAGGGCAAATACCCTCGTTGGAATTAAGAATAGCTGGAAGTATGAAAAAGATTACTTATATTTAATTAAAAATTCCGCCCCTTTTAAATTGGTCAACAGGTTAGTTTCTTCATTGTTCTTGTGTCTGATATGTACTTCCCGACTGTTTAATTTTCAAAATTTGTATATTTAGCATTTATATTGTAAAATATGCATATCGATATCGATAAATTAAAAAAGGAGGCAATATGGAAATTTTAAAAAAAGCAGACATAGGTGTATTTGGCGGATCAGGTTTTTACAGTTTTTTAAGTGATATTGAAGAAGTAAAAGTCGATACCCCTTATGGTGAAACAAGCGACAGCGTATTTATCGGTAAAATCGGCGACCATAAAGTTGCATTTATGCCCCGTCATGGAAGAAACCATTCTATACCGCCTCATTTGGTAAACTTCAGAGCAAATGTTTGGGCTATGAAACATTTAGGCTGCAAAAGAGTAATATCTCCGTGCGCAGCAGGCAGTTTGCAAAAAGAAGTCGAACCCGGAAGTTTTGTAATTTGTGATCAATTTATCGATTGGACAGACGGCAGAAAAACAACTTTCTTTGAAGGCCCTGTGGTACAGCATCCGTCGGCTGCCGATACTTATTGCCCCGAATTAAGAAAGTTGGCGGTTGATACCGCTAAAGAACTCGGAATTAAGGTTCATGACGGCGGTACGGTTGTTGTTATCAACGGACCTCGTTTTTCAACAAAAGCAGAATCCGCATTCTTTACAAGACAGGGTTGGCAGGTAATCAATATGACGGCTTTCCCCGAAGCATATCTTGTAAAAGAACTTGATATGTGCCCGTTGAACATTTCGTTAATAACGGATTACGATGCAGGTTTGGTCGGAGATGTTCCTCCGGTATCTCATGATGCGGTTTTGAAAGTATTCGACAGCAATATTGAACACTTGAAATCATTACTGTTTAAAATGATTGAAAAAATTCCGTTTGATACAAATAACTGCGAATGCGCAAAATCTACAAATTTGGATCAATTTTAATTAAAAGGACTCTATGGGTAAATTCATAATATACTTATACAGAATAGTTAATTATTACTTATATTTTGTGATTATGGCTTGTTTTTTGGCTATAGTTCCGAATATTAATCCGAATTATCCGCTCTTTAATGCTATTTTTAAAGCGGCAGGTTTTTATTTGGTTCCGCCGATTTTCGGCTTTGTAATTTCACCTATGATTGTTATGGTCGTGCTGGCTTTGATAATGATGGGATTGAGCAAAATTTATGTCAAATATTTTGAAAGCAAAGAACCTAAAGTTATTGTTATGAGCACGGAAGATTTTATGAAAGAAATAATAAAAAATCAGCAAAATGCTGCAAATGACAACACTCAAGAAACGGACGACAAACATTCTGAAAGCGAGGAAAATAAACAATGATAGGCGCAAAATTAATATGGGCAATAGACTTATGTTTCAAAATATATATGTTTATGATTTGTGCAAGATGTTTACTGACCTGGATTCCGTCGATTGATTGGGACGGAAACCTGCTTTTCAGGGCATTAAGAGATTCGGTTGATTTGTATTTGAATTTATTTAAAAAATTCATTCCGCCTATCGGCCCGTTTGATTTTTCGCCTGTTGTGGCAATGATATTATTGGTGCCGATATGGCAGATTACAATATATGTTTTTGTTAAATTATTTTCAATATTAGGTTTATTCGGATAGGTACATAAGTATGAAAATTATAATTTACGGTGCAACGGAAATCGGATGTTTGCTTGCAACAGAGTTTTTTGAAGATTACGATATTACTGTTATAGACAAAGAAGAAAATCACAGCGAAGAATTTGATAAGCTTGATATCAGCTTTATTCAAGGCAGCGCAACGGATATTGATGTTTTGAAAAAAGCCGATATAAATAATTCGGATGTCTTTATTGCGTGTTCTCCTCTTGATGAAGCTAATATTGTTGCATGTTTGGGTGCTAAAAAAATAAGCGGAATAAAAACAATCTGCTTTGTATCTAAAAAAGAATATTTAAACGCTATGAGGCAGGACAAATCAAGAGAATACCTCGGAGATTTCTTTATTGATAATATAATTTGGCCCGAAGCTTTGTTAACACAGGAAATATTCAGAATAGTTACGGTTGCGCATGCTCTTGATGTTGAAAATTTTGCAGACGGCAAAGCAAGACTTCTTGAATACAAAGTTAAGCCGACTTCTATTCTTGTCGGGCAAATGGTTAAAGATTGCGGGTTTACAAAAGATACCATTATCGTCGGGATAAAAAGAGATGATTTACTCTTTATTCCAAACGGTTTGACCGAAATTAATGCCGATGACAAATTAATTTTTATGGGTACGTCAAGATCTCTTGATATTTTGGCGGGAACTTTTTTCCACGAAAAAGAACAGGTCAAATCCGTTGCAATTATAGGCGGCGGAAATGTCGGGTTTATGCTTGCCAAAAACCTTGAAGAAGTTAAAATTAAAGCCAAAATTATTGAAAAAGATTATGACAGATGTGAATTTTTGTCCCAGCAGCTAAATTCTACACTTGTTATAAACGGCGACGGTACGGATTTGAAACTTCTTGATGAAGAAGAAATTGCAAGTTGTGATGTTGCGATTTCGGTTACAAATAATGATGAAAGAAACCTTTTGTGCTCACTGCTTGTTAAACAGTTAGGCGTAAAAAGAGTAATTGCAAGGGTTTCAAAAGTTTTAAATATTCCGCTGTTTGAAAAAGTCGGAATTGATGTTGCCGTATCATCAAAAACTTCCGCTATAAACGAAGTTCGTAACGATTTGGATGAAGCGGATGTTGATATTCTTGCAACGGTTGAACAGGGTGAGGGTGAAGTTTTGGAAATCCCTGTCAAAGTTGATTTTGATTCAATGCTGATAAAAGATTTAAAATTGCCTGCACCTGCCGTAATCGGGGTTGTTCAACGAAGAAGTAACATTATTATTCCAAAAGGCGATACCAAAATAAAATTGAATGATATTTTAATCACTTTTACAAAAGCTGATGATGCGCAAAAAATCAAGGAATATTTCAAGGTAGTATAAATGAGATTAAATTATATATCTGATGCAATAGGTTTAATATTGATGGATGTGGGATTGATGACATTCATTCCCATAATCGTTGCATTATATTATCATGAATGGACTTGTGTTCTTGCGTTTTTTGCGGCGGGTATATTATCTGTTGCGTTGGGTGATATATTGCATAAAAGCGATAAGCGTTGTAATGATTTGGATGCATTAAATGATATCAAACGAAGTGAAGCGCTTGTTGTTGCATCGCTTGCGTGGATACTGTTCGGGTTGATTGCATCGGTTCCGTTTTTGTTTAACGGATTTAGTTTTATAGATTCGCTATTTGAAGCGGTTTCGGGGATTACGACGACGGGTGCAACTATTTTAACTTCTTTTGATGTGCCGAAATCACTTTTATTCTGGCGTTCGTTTATACAATGGTTAGGCGGTATGGGGATTATCATTTTGTTCATTGCAATATTGCCTCAATTTGCCGTTGCGGGCAGACAGATGTTTTTTGCGGAATCCCCGGGACCTACGGAAGAAAAATTAACCCCGAGAATTAAAAATACCGCAAAAGCATTGTGGGTTGTGTATACCGTTTTGACGGCGTTATGTGCAATTTGTTTATGGGCTGCGGGTATGCATCCGTTTGATTGCATTTGCAATGCGATGTCTACTCTTTCGGCGGGTGGTTTTTCGCCAAACCCTGAAAGTATCGGCGGATATCATTCAAATTTAATCATCTGTATAATTTCTGTCTTTATGTTTATTGCAGGTGCAAGTTTTATGGTGCAATCAAAGGTTTTAACCAAATTTGACCCGAGATTGTTCTGGAAAAGCGAAGAATTCAGGCTTTATGCAAAAGTTATAGTTTGCGTATCGGCTTTGCTTGCATTGGTTTTGTATTTTCAGAATAATTTTTCGTTCTTGCATTCTATTCAGGCGTCGTTTTATCAGGTTTTGTCCCTTGCTACTTCAACGGGCAGTTCGAGTGAAAATTATCAGCTCTGGAGTTTGGATGCAAAATTAATACTTTTTGTTTCAATGTTTATATCTTCGTGCTCGGGGTCTGCGGGCGGCGGTGTAAAAATGGTTCGCTGGCTGTTGATATGGAAATATCTCAAAAACGAAGTGTATAGAATTTTACACCCGAATGCTGTATTGAGTATAAAAATAGACAGAGTTGTAGTTCCTACAAATGTTGTTAAGCAAACAATATTTTACGTATTTGCATATTTCATAATTTTTGTAATGTCGGCACTTTTGATAAGCGCAATAGAAAATAATATTATAATCGGTACGTGTTCTGCCATTACATCTTTAGGCGACATAGGACCTGTTTTAGGTTATGTTATAGGACCTATGGGGAATTATTCTTCTCTGTCATTCTGGACAAAAATTATTTTCATTTTCAATATGTTAATCGGACGTTTGGAAATTATTCCGTTCCTTGTTCTTTTCCGCAAAGAATCATGGAAAGTCAAATAATAATCTTTTAAAATTCGTACAAAACAAATCTCATAAGCCCGAGATTGAAAAAAGGTTTTGTTTGGGGTAAACTAGATTGGCTGATAAGAATAATTAGGGAGAAACTAAATGTATAATGTCGCAATAATAGGTGCCGGACCTGCGGGAATTTTTGCCGCTCTTGAAATAACTAAATTAAAACCCGACTGGAAAATTATTTTAATAGAAAAAGGGCAAAGAATAGAAACAAGAAAATGCCCGCTAAGACAAGGTGCATCAAAATGCGTAAACTGTAAAAAATGCGGATTGCTTTGCGGCTGGGGCGGTGCAGGTGCGTTTTCTGACGGCAAATTAACTCTTACGCCTGACGTTGGCGGACATTTGGCTGAATATATGACAAGAAAACAAGCCGAAAATTTAATCAAATACACTGATGATTTGTATTTGAAATTCGGCGCAACGGAAGAAGTTTTCGGAACCGATAAAAAAGTTTTTGAAGAACTTGAACATCAGGCAGTTTTGGCGGAGTTAAAACTTATTCATTCCCCCGTCAGACATCTTGGTACGGAAAGAAGTCTTGATGTATTAAAAAACATGCAGGATTATCTTGATAAAAGAATTACGATTTTAAATAACGTGTCTGCTAAATCGTTGATAGTAGAGTGTGAACAGGTTAAAGGGATTGAACTTGATAACGGCGACATAGTTTCAGCGCAATATACAATTATTGCACCGGGCAGAGAAGGTGCCGATTGGCTGACGCATGAATTTGCAAAACATAAAATCGGTATGGTTAATAATGCGGTTGATGTCGGTGTAAGGGTTGAACTTCCCGCACCCGTTTTTGAACCTTTAACGTCAAAATTGTATGAATCAAAATTAATCTATAATTCTCCGACATTTGGTGATGAAGTAAGAACATTTTGCATGAACCCGAACGGTGAAGTTGTTCAGGAAAATTATTCGGGCATTGCAACGGTAAACGGGCACAGCTATGCAAATTACAAAACAAAAAACACAAATTTTGCCTTGCTTGTAAGTGAAAAATTCACCGAACCTTTTAAAGAACCAATACAATACGGACAACATATTGCAAGGTTAGCAAATATGCTTGGCGGCGGGATTCTTGTCCAAAGATTCGGCGATTTATTGGAAGGACGCCGTTCTACCCCCGAAAGAATTAAAGCAAGCGTAATAACACCGACTTTAACATGTGCAACTCCGGGGGATTTGAGCCTTGTTATTCCGTACAGACAGATGACAAGTATAATAGAAATGCTCAAAGCTCTTGACAAATTATGTCCCGGAACAGCTTCAAGATATACATTGTTGTACGGTATAGAAGTCAAATTCTATTCGGCAAGAGTAAAACTTTCCAATGAACTTGAAACAGAAAACGTAAAAAATCTGTTCACAATCGGCGATGGTGCAGGGGTAACAAGAGGATTGCTTCAAGCTTCGGCATCAGGAATTTATGTTGCAAGAACCATTTGTGAAAGAGGATAAATTCGGTTTATAAGTTCATAAGTCAGTTTCGTTATTATAATCCCTCGCCCTTTGTGGGAGAGGATATTCACAGAATAAGAGAGGGGCTGAATATAAGCAAATGGAACACAAAACAAACGCAATGCGTGAATTGGACAAATTAAAAGTCAAATATACTTTTCATTCATACACTCAAAGTGATGCCGTAAGCGGAATGGAAGTGGCATCAGAACTTGGCGAAAATCCTGATCATGTGTTCAAAACTCTTGTTACCGTCGGTAAATCAGGGAAACATTACGTTTTTATGCTGCCTGTTGATAAAGAATTGGATTTGAAAAAAGCTGCAAAAAGCGTTAAAGAAAAATCCGTTGAAATGGTTAAATCAAAAGAGCTGCTTGGTTTAACCGGATATATTCATGGCGGATGTTCTCCTGTCGGAATGAAGAGATTTTTTACAACGACTATTCATTCTACCGCTCAAAATTACGAAACAATAATGTTTAGCGGCGGCAAAATCGGATATCAGCTTGAAATGAGTCTTGATGAACTTTCAAAGGCTATAAAATTTAATCTTGCGGATATAATTGTTTCTTAAATTTTTAAATCTTTTTTACCCGATATATAAATAATGGCATTTTTATATTACAATATAACTTGAAATGTGGTACAAAAGAGAGGATAAAAATATGACAAAACTTTCACCATTACAAAAAGAGAGATTGAAATATCAACCGAAACTTCCGCAAAGCTTGGAAAACGGTGTAAATTCTTTGGAAATGATTAAAGGTAAAGCAACTCAATCAGTCGGCGACCAGCATGAAATTAAAAAATTATTCCCAAATACATACGGAAAACCGACCGTAGAATTTAAAACTTCATCTTCTTCCAAAAAATCAGAAGCAAGAAATGTCGGTGTAATTTTATCAGGCGGTCAGGCTCCCGGCGGACATAACGTAATTGCAGGTTTATATGATGCATTAAAACATTCTAATCCTGACAGCAAATTATACGGGTTTTTAGGCGGCCCGTCAGGTATTATTGACGGAAAGTATGTTGAATTTGATGATGAATTTATTGATGCATACAGAAATACGGGCGGATTTGATATTATAGGTTCAGGCAGAACAAAGCTTGAAACAGAAGAACAATTCCAAAAATCTCTTGCCGTTTGTAAGAAATTAAATATCAGCGCTGTTGTAATTATCGGTGGTGATGATTCTAATACAAACGCAGCAATGCTTGCAGAATGGTTTGTAAAACATGATGCGGGTATTCAGGTTATCGGCTGCCCAAAAACTATTGACGGCGACCTTAAAAATGATCAGATTGAAATTTCTTTCGGTTTTGATACGGCTACAAAAACTTATGCTGAACTGATAGGAAACATTCAAAGAGATGCAAATTCAGCTAAAAAATATTGGCACTTCATCAAAATCATGGGTAGAAGCGCATCTCATGTTGCATTAGAAGCTGCATTGCAAACTCAACCCAATATCACATTGATTTCTGAAGAAGTTCAGGCAAAGAAAATGTCGCTTTCTTCAATCATTGATTACATCGTTAATATCATTGTAAAAAGAGCCGATCAAGGTAAAAACTTTGGTATTGCAATCATTCCTGAAGGCTTGATTGAATTTATTCCCGAAATGGGTTCTATGATTTCTAATTTAAATGATATTATGGCAACATTGGAAAGCGATCCTGATTTCTTGAATGCGGAAACAATCAGACAAAAATTTGAAATCGTTGAAAACAGATTGGATGAAAAGAATGCAAAAGTTTATTCTTCACTTCCTGCTTTAATCAAAGGACAGTTGCTTGCTGATAGAGATCCGCACGGTAACGTTCAGGTTTCAAAAATCGAAACAGAAAAATTGATTATTGAAATGGTTGCAAATAAACTTGATGATATGAAATTGCAAGGCGATTTCATCGGTAAATTCTCACCGCAATCTCATTTCTTCGGTTATGAAGGCAGATGTGCATTCCCGTCAAACTTTGATGCTGATTATTGCTATTCATTGGGATACAATGCTTATGCATTGATTTCTAACGGTTTGACAGGTTATTTGTCATCGGTTAAAAATCTTACTGCCCCCGCTTCTGAATGGAAAGCTGGCGGTGTTCCTTTAACAATGATGATGAATATGGAGAAACGTCATGGCGAAATGAAACCTGTTATTAAAAAAGCTCTTGTTGAGCTTGATGGTCCCGTTTTCAAACAGTTGGCAGATAACAGAGAAGATTGGGCTATGAATGACAGATATTTGTTCCCCGGAGCAATTCAATACTTCGGACCGAGCTCGGTTTGCGATATAACGACCGTTACATTGCAATTAGAACATCAAAAACAACCTGCAGCGGTTTAAGTAAAATAAAAATATAAAAAATCCCCGCAAAATTTTAGCGGGGATTTTTTAATCCTTACTTTTATCATATAAATTTTCAAGAAGTTGAAGAATATTATTTGAATGGTCATGCATAATAAGCGGCTCAAGCAGTTCATAGTGAAATCTTAATTTTTCGGTTTCTTCTATCATTTTGTCTATCATAACTCCCATTTCAAGTGAAAAAACACTTGTATTATTATCGCCGTATGCTCTTGTAATTTGCAAAAGACTGTATAAACTTACCAGTACACTTTCTGTGTCTGCCTCTTTTTTGTTATGCATTCACACCTCCTATTATTAAGTAATATTTCTATATAAATTTCATATACTAACATATTATTTAGTACACTAAAATTTGTCAATTTATCCAAGTGGGTTATATAAAATATAATTATGATAAGAAGTAATATTCCTGCGTTAATCGGCAAAAATAAGATGACTATTGCAGAAGTCGCAAAAATTGCAAAATTAGAATATAACACCGTTGAAAGCATTTATCGTGATAGAGCAAAGGGTATTAAATATGAAACAATGAACAAACTCTGCTTTGCATTAAATTGTACCCCTGCTGAAATGTTTACATACATTCCTGATGACTAAATCATTTGTATTTATGAAACTATAGTATGGTGCGACAAGTGTACCATACTCTGCCGACAACAAAAATAGACAATGTAAATACACTACTTTTCGCACTAATTAAATTTAACTGATTTTATTTAGAATTTATATTCGCATGATGCTGTATTGAATTTTAAAAATATCCCGATATATTTAAAAATACTGGGATTTTCTAATTTGTCCTGTGTCGGGATAATGTAACGATTAAATTCTACGGGGGTACTTGTAAAAATTTTTGAATTACTACTCAACATCTAACTCCTTTAACTGGTTAATTTTATTATTTAATGCATTCATATATTCAAGATTATCTGTTTGTCTTGCGTATTTTTGTGCTTTTGATAAAAGTTTATATGCTTTATCAATATTATTAAATTCAACCATAACATCTGCCGCAGCTTCGTAATTCTGTGCGGTTTTTAAAGGTGTTTCGCCTTTTGTGTAATCCTGCACGGCTTTTGAAAAAGATTTCAAAGCCTGTTCGGGTTCATCAAATTTTACGTGAGCTTTGCCTGTATTTGCAGAAACAAAACCTTTCAAATTATAATTATCCGTTTCGTTTGCAATATCATTTGCCAAATCATAGTAATCAAAAGCTTCTTTTTCATACATATCGGTATAAATGTTGCCCATTTTGGTTAATGATGCTGATTGTGCGGGAAGATTTTCCGCTTCACCGGCATGAGATACGGCGCTTACGTAGTGATTTAATGCGGGTGTTACCTGATTTACATCATCATAAATTTGAGCCATTGAATAGTATGCTCTTGCTTTTACGTTTTCATCGTTGGAAAGTTGAATTGATTGATGATAGCTCTCTAAAGCCTGTGGCAAATAGTCGTGATTGTCATAAATTTTGCCTACTTCATAATAAATTTTGCCTGAAGTTTCGATATCATCGATTTCGTTTGCTCTGTTTAGGGCTTTTTCAAAAGTCTTTATTGCTTTTTCGGGGTTTTGTGCGTAAGCAAATTTCTTGGCTTGAATAAACAATGATTTTAATTGTTTATCTTGCGGAATTTTTACCTTTGATTCGCCTGCAACATTAATCGGAATAACTTTATCGCTGTCTTTGGCTTGAGGTTCTTGTGCTTCTTGAGAAGTTTCCTGAAGTTCTTCCTGTCTTTTGGTTTTGCTTGTCGAACCGTCGGGGAATTTGACTAAAAATCTTTCATTGATGTCGTTTTCATCATATTTGAAATTGATTTTTTGTAAAAATAATGTATCAACCCAATTTTCAACAACTTCGGAATCTTTGTTCAAAGTGTCTGAAATATGACCGTCAAGCAATGATGCGGCATTTTTTAAATTGGATTTTATAAGTCTTACATTGGGGTTATCTTTTGTAACCTGTTTTTGAATTAAATCAAGATATTCGTCTACTTCTTCCGAAATCCCATCGGGTGTGCCGATTGCAACGGCGGTATTTTTGAAATCTTTTAAGATTTGAGCAATGTTAATTTGAGAATTGTTTAAATCGGCAGATTTTTGTTCGGGGTTTTGAACGTAAGATGCTGCCTGATTATTAGGAGCTTTTGTTTTTTGTGCATTTATATTAACATTGCCGTATGCGCTTGCGGCAAAAGTGTTTGCATATTTGGGGACATAGGTTTGTTGTCTTTCTTCCTGATATTGAAGCCCTCTGCTTTTTGAATTTTGGTTTTCTTCTTCACGGTGTTCGGCAGCGGTTGATGATGTTTGTTCATCATCTTCTCTTCTTTTGACCCTGTTTTGTAAATTAGGATTTACGTAAGGTCTTTGATAGATGTTATTAAGACTCAATCCCATTTATTTTATACTACCTGCCTCTATTATCTTTCGGAACCGTTATTCCGATTTACACATATTTAAGTCCGGTTTTACACTATATTTGTACCATATTCTAAAAAATATGTTGTCATACTTTCGTATGATTTTTTATGTTTTTTATTTAAGGATTTTTTGCCAAATGTCAAAGGTCATGGTGTAATAATTTGATTTTTTGAATAAAATAAAGTAAAATCGCAAATAAAAAGAGGTTTGTTATGATAAGAAAAGTATTTTCAATATTATTCGCAGTTTTTGTTTTTATGTTCTTTACGTCTGTTAAAACGTTTGCTGTAGGCGAATACGGACCTAATTGGGGAAAAAATAATATTACTGTTTATATTCCGAATGAGAGTGCATATTCTTCAACTATGCTGCATGCTTTTCAAAAATGGCAGAGCAAATGTTACGGTCAATTGACTTTTACAATGGTTAATAAAACGCCTGCCGATATTGAAGTAGAATTTGCATCAAAAACCGACGGAACTGATGGTGAGATAGGTTCATATTCTTTGACGGTTCAGGGCGGAAATATTACCTCTGCAAAAATTACTATTGCGCCGAAACCTCAAACAAATTCAAATCAGTTGATTTATACCGTAATGCTGCATGAAATAGGACATGCGCTCGGATTAAAAGATTCAAGAAGAAATTTGGGCATAATGCATTCTCCCGTCAATGCAACGCAGGATATAATTTCAAACGATATAGTCAAACTTTTCAGACTTAACGGCTGGTCATATATGAATAAAGGAACTACGGATTTGAGAGGGAATTTTGTTCACTTTTAATATCTGATACCGTAGAGGTTAAACAATTCTTCAATATCTTCTTTTTGAATGTTTTGCCTTATGGCTATTCCGAGGTTAGTTCCGTCATACATTATTCTGTTGGCTTGTTTTGTGTGCGCAAGCCCCAGAGAATGACCTATTTCATGCCTCATAATTGCATAAACCTGAGTATTACTTAGCAACAACCCTTTTGGTCGTCTTTTGGCTATATAAATTCTTGAATGAATCCCGCTTTGGTTAAAGTACATCTGCGAACAGCCCATGGCAAGTTTGTTGCCGCAGTAGTTTGTCAAATCTTTCTCTATAAAGATAACATTTATTTGTGAAGCTTCTATTTTATTTACGAATTTAAATGCAAATTTGTTATTTGTTTTTGCCTGCCATTCTTCAAAAGCTTTTTTCATCATTTGAGATTTGTCATCGTTTGGCGGAATATAGACTTTAATATTTTGCGGATTGTTCCATACGCCGATTGCATAGGCAGATATTGCGCAGACGGTCAAAAATAGCATCAATGCTTCCGGTATAAGTATTTTAAACTTCTTCATTCTATTTTAATCCGTAAATTTTGATGACGTTTTGAACATCATCCTGTCGTATTTCCTGAGAATTTGCCCAATTTCTGTTTGTTCCCTCATACATAAGACTTGTCGGATCGCTTGAATGTTCCAAACCTATTGCATGCCCTATTTCATGCAGCATAATTGTATAAGTTTCATTGGGGGTCATAATTCTGCCTTTGTTATCACGTTTTGATACGTAGATTTTTGAATCAACGCATTTTTGATTCCCTCGAGATGTTTGGGCAATTTTTTGTACATTGCACCCTAAAGCTTCTTTGTTGCAAATTTTTGATATTTCGTTGTTGGTGTTTTCAACAAAAACTACTTCAATATTTGCGGTGCTTTTTGTTCCGACGTATTCAAAAGAAATTTTGTTGTTCAAATGCCTCTGCCAATCGGCAAATGCATGCTGCATGGCAGGTGTCAGCGTATTTTTAGGCGGAATATAAACCTTAATTCTTTGCGGATTGTACCTTATTGTGTCTGCAAAAACGACCGTCGCACATAAAAAAATAAATGTGAAAAATAATGCAAAAAATCTTTTCATATTATTTATTATCCCATTTTTTTCAAAAATTTAATCATATAAGTATATTATTTAGAAAAAATTTACAAAATTTTCTTTTAAATCGGTGTGATGATTTATTTTAGATTTTCTGCTAGAATATTTGTATTGAATTAAGGGAGTATGGTTTGTCAAAACAAATTGCGCAAGTATCTGAAAATAAACCTGCACGTAAAAAATACGTCCTCAAAAAGCGTGGGGATAATAAAACCGATTACAAGGTTAATTACAAGCAGGATTTGAATGAAAAGCAGCTTGAGGCGGTCATGGCAAATGACGGCGCTTTGCTTGTTATTGCGGGTGCGGGCTCGGGGAAAACAAAAACTTTGACATACCGTGTTGCAAGGCTGATTGAGGACGGAACGGCACCTGAAAATATCTTGCTTTTAACTTTCACAAGAAAAGCCGCAAAAGAAATGCTCACACGTGCCTCGCTTGTTTTGGATAATCGCTGCGACAGAGTTGCGGGCGGAACTTTTCATTCGTTCGCAAATTTGATTTTGAGAAAATATGCTTCTGCGCTGAAATTAAAAAATAACTTTACTATTATGGATCAGGCGGATTGTGAAGATGTTATAAACCATATCACGGCACGAATGTTCCCTAAAAAAGAAAAAAGATTTCCTAAAAAACATACGCTTTTGGAAATGTATTCAAAAAGCGTAAACAAAGTTATTCCCGCAAAAGAAATTATCGAGCAGGAATTTCCGCAATTTGAACATTGTATTGATAAAATCCTTGAGGTTCATAAACAATATATTTTATACAAACGTGAAAATTCTATCCTTGATTACGACGATTTGCTTGTATATTTGAAATTGCTTTTGGGTGAAAATGACAAGTTAAGACAAAAAATAGCGGGCGAATACAAGTATATTATGGTTGATGAGTACCAAGATACCAATACACTTCAGGCCGATATCATAAAACTTTTATCTTCCGTTCATCATAACATTATGGCTGTCGGTGATGATGCACAAAGTATTTATTCATTCCGAGGGGCAAATTACAGAAATATTTTTGATTTTCCGAAAATTTTTCCGAATACCAAAATAATTAAATTGGAACAAAATTACAGAAGTACCCAAAATATACTTAATTTAACAAACCTTATAATAGGCAGGGCAAAGGAAAAATACGATAAACATTTGTTTTCAGAAATTACTTTCCCCGTGAAACCCGCATTGATTTGCGCAAAAAATTCTTTAATGGAGGCGGAATTTATTTGCCAGAGAATTTTAGAACTTTTGGATGAGGGGTTGGAGTTATCGGATATTTGCGTACTTACAAGAAACGCCGGAATGTCTTATTCTCTTGAAGTTGAATTATCAAAAAGAGCGATACCGTACAGAAAATTCGGCGGTCCGAAATTTATGGAAACAGCGCATATAAAAGATGTTGTAGCTCATTTAAGGGTAATTTTGAATCCTGATGATGTAATAAGTTTAACAAGAATTTTGCTGCTTTTAAAAGGGGTCGGAAATGTTGCTGTTAATAATATTATCCCGATTATGAAAGGTAATCTAAAAACAGATATCAAACTTTTACCCTCTAAAAATGCTGCAAGTGTTGCGCCTTTGTTTAAATTTTTGTCAAAAGAAAGTTCGGTTGCTTCGACTGCAAAGCCTGCCGATATTGTTGAAGCTGCCATAAGATATTATCGCCCGATATTAAAAGATAGATATGATGATTTTAATAAAAGGGAAAAAGATTTGGATCATTTTTTGTATTTGTCGGAACAGTATTCAAATCTGGAAGATTTTATAAGCGATATGACTCTTGAACCGCCTGATTCAAGTGTTGAGGGAGTGTACCAAAATAACAACGATGATGATGCATTGACAATTTCGACCATACATTCTGCAAAAGGTTTGGAATGGGATAGTGTATTTATAATCGGTGCGGTTGACGGCAGATTCCCGAGCGTTTATTCTTTTAATTCGGAAGAAGAAATGGACGAAGAATTAAGATTGATGTATGTTGCAACAACTCGTGCAAAAAATAACCTTTATATTACCTATCCCGTTGATATGTATGATTTTTCAACAAATATGGTATTATCAAAGCCGTCAAGATTTTTGGACGATATCCCCGAGGATATTTTGGAACATTGGGATATAACTGAAGAATAATAACAATAAGGATTAATAATATGAACGAAAAAGAAAAAATGATTAACGGTGAAACTTATTCCCCCATGGACGAAGAACTTATCAATGACAGAAAAACCGCAAAAACGATTTGTATGAAATACAATGCTCTGTTGCCTGATCAAGAGGAGGAAAAATATGATATGCTATTCGAATTGCTCGGCAAAATAGGTGATGAAGCCGTCATTGAACCGAATTTTTTCTGTGATTACGGTTATAATATTGAATTTGGCGGGTTTGTGTACATAAATCATAACAGCGTATTTTTGGATTGTGCAAAAATAAAAATCGGAGCAGATACGTTCATCGGTCCTAATTGCGGATTTTATACCGCTATTCACCCGATTGAATATGAAAAACGCATACAGGGACTTGAAAGTGCAAAACCTATAATTATCGGGCATGGGGTATGGATTGGCGGAAACGTTACTGTTTTACCCGGGGTAACGATAGGCGATAGAGCGGTAATCGGTGCAGGTTCGGTTGTAACAAAAGATATACCGTCAGATGTTGTAGCAGTCGGAAATCCTTGCAAAGTAATAAGAGAAATATAGTATTTGGGAGTAAATGATGTTAGTAAAAATCTATACAGACGGTGCATGTTCGGGCAACCCCGGAAAAGGCGGGTACGGAACGATTCTTCTTGCGCAGGATAATAACGGCAATATTCATAAAAAAGAATTAACCCAAGGTTATAAAAATACCACAAATAATCGTATGGAACTTATGGCTGCAATTGTCGGACTGGAAGCTTTAAAAAAACCGTGCGAGGTGGAATTAACGTCAGACTCTAAATATCTTGTTGATGCGTTTAATCAAAACTGGATTTACGGTTGGATTAAAAAAGGTTGGAGAAATTCTCAAAAACAACCAGTAAAAAACAAAGATTTGTGGGAAAGGCTGTTAAAAGCAAAAGAACCGCATAAAGTAAAATTTATCTGGATAAAAGGACATGCGGGACATGAATATAATGAGCGCTGCGATAAAATGGCGGTTGCTTCCTCAAATTCAGATAACCTTTTAGAGGACAATGCTTTCGGATCAGATAAATAATATTTTAAATTATTCATTTAAAATATTGCTTTATTTATTCGTTCCCTTTATAATAAAATCGCAAAAAATATAAGGAGAGATATAATGGCAGATTCAAAAATTTTAGCAACAATAGAGCGTTCGGACACAGAACAATTACAAATTTCAATCAGCGAATATAAGGGCAAAAGTTATTTGAATATGAGAATATTCTATACAACAGATGGCGGCGAAACCTGGCTGCCTACCAAAAAAGGTGTTACTTTCACGCCTGATCAGCTTGATCTTTTATCTGAAGCAGTTGAAGAAGCAAAAGAAGAATTTATGAAAGATGCTGAATAAAAAATAGTTTTACAAAACAAAATGCGAGGAATATTTATTTTATTCTCCGCATTTTTTAATATTATTTTTTCTGTATGTATGGTGTATCTTTTGGAACGAATTCGTTATCTTTAATTTCTAATTCATAAAGTTCCCGCTTATTATAAAATTCTCGATTTTTAGAGGATTGTAAACTGAAATGACGTGGACGGTGATTTTTTGTAAGTTCTTTTGCGTAGGTCAGAATTTTTAAATTATTTGCATTTTTTTCTATTAAATCAAAATAATATTCATACAAATCTGCAGGAACTCCATCTCCGCACGCAACAAGCAATTCCTTACTTATATCTGTTTTTAAAATATTTTCAATAAATTCTCTGTTTAATTTTTCTTCTTGGGAATTTTTATTTTTTTCATATAATTCTTTTGCTGATTTTCCGTTGCCGCAAATTAAAGAAAACGCATTCAAAACGATTAAATGCCCGTAGCCAAAATCCGATACAAATTTTATAATATTTCTTATGGTTTGGTCAAATTTTGATTTTTTTGTGCCGTTTAAACCTTTCGCAAAAGTATTAGACGGATTCATTAATAATGCAAATATGGTTTTATCTGTTTTATCTTTAATATCAACCAAAAGACAATATCTGTGAGTTGCTTTTTTATCTTTCAAATCATAAATTCCATAACCATCTGCAACTATATTAAGCCTTTTTCTTTTAAAATAATCATCTTTTATCACATCAGAAAATTCTAAATTCTTATTAAAAGTTTTGACATCTTTTAAAATAGCTTCTTTGCACATTATTTGTTCCTTTTTTTGCAAAATAACATCTTATAAAAAAGCAACCCTGATAAGGTTGCTTTTTTAAACTCCCGGAGATGGATTCGAACCACCGTTTAAAGATCCAGAGTCTTCAGTCCTGCCGCTAGACGATCCGGGATTATTTTCTTTTTTACTCCTAAATTGTATCATTAAATATTTCAAAATCAAGAATTTTCTAAATCTTGCCAATGCCTTTCTTTTTAAATAAGTTTTAATAAATAATGTTAAAATTTTTTTATAAAATTTATTTTAACTGATTTTGTATGTATAATTTTATTGTATCAAACAAAAAAATTGTGGAAGTAAGTTATGAAAAAAATTATTGCGTTGTTTTTAGCATTATTTTTCTTTTGTTGTAACAGTTGTTTTGCATTCAGCGAAGTTTACTACCTGAAAAATACAACCGTTGCAAATATACAACCGAGTGTTATCAGCGGATTTTATTCGCAGGATTATAAGGTTGTTAAGCAAAGCCCTTATTATGCAAAATCGACAAAAAATCCGCAGGATTATGCCGTTGTAATATTGCAGCAAAGCGGTAATAACATGTTTTATTATTACCAATCAAATTCAAATAAGAAAATAAACAATTATATCCTAAAATCAATTAAGCGTGCGGGAATTACCTGTGAACAATCGTTTAACACAAATATTATAAGTATTTATGACAATCTGGCATCAAAAGTTATGTCTACATCTTCAAATACAAACAATTATGTATTTAATGATGACAGTACTGATTATTCGACTTCCGATTATAACAAATCTACTGCAACGTCGAGTGCTCAAAAGAAATCTTCAAATACTCTGAAAGGTTATGTTGCAAATGTTGAAAGCGGAACAAAATTGGGCGTTTATCTTCAGAGCGCCATAAATACCGCAACGGCAGTTGAAGGGGACAGAGTTATTGCCGTATTAACAAGTGATTTGAAATATAACGGCTACACCGTTGCCCCGCAAGGAAGCTTGGTTTACGGAATTTTAACCAAAGCACGCCATGCAACTTACGGATCACGTAACGGACGTATCGTAATTAATTTTAACCAACTTGTTACACCTGACGGCAAAACTTACAATATAAGTACGGACAAAATTGATTTTACGGTAACAAATGACGGGAAATTGGGAAGAACCGTTCAGGATGCGGCAGTCGGAGCATTGGTCGGAGCGTTGGCAGGACTTGTAATCGGTGCGATTAGCGGCAACGTCGGTTCTGCAACTGCAATCGGTGCGGGTGTAGGCGCAGGCGGTGCTTTGATTGGCGATACGGCTGAAAAAGGTGTTGATGCCGAAATACCGTCATTTACGGAAATGGAAATTATCTTAACAAAACCGTTTACAACAACGGTCAGTTACTAGAAGATACTAAGATGCTAAGGCACTGAGGCACTAAGAAAATGCAGCAGGGTGCGCTTGCAAGCGCACCAATAGGAATAGTAGGTCGGCATTGCCTGCCGACAGTAAAAGACGTTAAGTGCTTTACGGTTTTGCTCCCCTCTCCTGCCTTTCAGGCATCCTCTCCCCAATGGGCGAGTGAAAATTTTCGTCGTTCTGAGCCGCAGGCGAAGAATCGCCTTATTGTGCAAATAATAATGGTGCGCAGGCAAGCGCAACCTGCTTTATGTAAAAATTCAAATTTGCCAAATCAGCAATTATCTGCGTATTAATTTTAAAATTTTGCCTGCCAAATCTTTGGCGATTGTTTTGAAAGAATGAGGAGCCTTTGCCATGTGTTCAGGTTTTCCTACATATTGTTGTCCTATATACGAATCTTTAATTTCTAAACTTTTTAATGAATTTGTCATTTTAGATTTGTATTCATCTTTTGTAATGCCAATTCTGACGGTTTTTTGGGGTGGTTTTGTTGTGTGTTCGGGTTTCCCTGCGATCTTTAATTCCTAAACCTTTTAATGAATTTGTCATTATATTTACTCCTTTTCATTCTACATTCTTTTTATGATCACATTTTGGCGGTGTGGAGAGCAAACGTACCTTACTTTTGTTATTGTTGGGTTTCACCCAACCTGCTACTTTATTATCGTCGGCATAGCACCCCAAGGGTATTTCCATTCTCTAAAGCTCACAATGTTCGCCAAGAGAATGTGGGCACAATGCCGACCTACTTTTTTATTTTGAATTTCACCTTACTCATATATAAAAAATTTTTGTTTCAAAAATTGCATGGCAGGCTTCTTTTCATTTAGGCAGTATAAGCGCATTTACTTTGTTTCAAACCCGCTTTTTACAATTCTTAATATTTGCTTAAAAATTTTGGATTTTGTATAATTATGAAAGATATTAGGGCACTTAGGCACTAAGATACTAAGAGTTATCGGTGCTAAAGCACTTTTTATTTTTTTAACACCGTAAGGCTGAAATCTCTTAGTGCCTTAGTATTCCGGTATCTTTGATATCAAGGAGTACCATTGAACAAAAGACTCATAACAATCGGATTGGCAATTTTAGCCGCCGCAATATTTATAAAAATCACATTTGTTTTAATAAAAAGTATAAAAGTAGATGCTTTTCATAAGGCTGCAATTACTTTTATCATTGATGTTTCGGGCTCAAACAAACAAAAACTCCCGCAAGAAATCAGGTACGTAAAATCTTTGTGCTCGTTATTAGATCCTGAAGATTCGGTCAAAATAATAAAATCCGACAGCAATTCATATTTGATTTATGAGGGTTCGGCAGGCGACAATTCGGGGATAGGCAACGCATTGAAAAAATACACCCCGAACGGTACCGACGGAGATTCAACCGGCGATGCCATGAAAAAAGCCGTCGATTATTCTCTTACAATGAAAAAAGACGGTTATAATACGGCAATTGTTGTTTTGAGTGATTTGGAGCAAAACGGCGATTCATCAAAACAGATTAATTGGGATACTTTACCTGAAAATATAGAGCATACTTTAAAGTATTTACCGGAACTTTCAATAATGTTTGTTTATGCAGAACCCGAAAAACTTGATTATGCAAAAACAAAATTAAATCCCGTGCTCGGGGAGGATAAACTTATTATTGCAAATGAGGTAAATATAGATAAGGCCAATTCAAGGTTTTTAAAGGCAATCGGCAGATAAAAAGGAGAACATAATGGGATTTACCGTTATATCAAAAAATAAAGAACAAACATTTGAAAATAAAACTGTAATTTATATCGGTTCAATGCCCAAATGTGATTTTTGCATAGATGTTGATTTCAAATTTGTTATAGGCGTAAAATATGACCATACATCAAATAAATGCATTATAATAAACAAATACAAATATCCGCAATTGACTTTCAAAGGTGAACCGCTGCCCGAAAAACTTATTGTTGATAAGGTTTGCAAAATCATAATAAAAGACTCAAACGAATTTATTACAATAAAACTTGACAGCGCTCAAACTCCCGTCAATAAAGAACAAAACATTCAAACAAATTATCAAAATAATATTGAAATTTCAAAAGACGAAATTGAAGAACAAAGAATAAAAATCGTCAAAGAGATTTCTCCGACAGTATCGGCACTAAAAAGAAAGATTTCCGTAAATTCAAAAACGGGAATATTATTGCATATCACTTTGTTTGTTGCATCTTTTATTTGTGCGTTCGGGGTATCAAATTATTTAACGGGTTTACCCTTAACAAATGACGGAACTACGGTTCAAATTCCGACCAATACAAAACTTGTGCTTTTGTATTCATTGATTATTTATTCTGTCGGTTTAATGCTAAAGCAGGGATTTTTCCTGTATTTAAGAAGAAAAGACGGGGACAAAAATTCTACGCCCGTTGTTGTTGAAAAATTAATGATTGTTTTATCGCTTGTATTTTTCATTGCAATATATCTGATAAATCTTTTGTATTATATTGCATCGAAAGATATGGCATTGTTTGCAATATTTATTTCGGCATTTTATGCGGGAACGGCGTTGGTTCTGTCGCTTGGCTGCGGCTATTTTAAAAACGGCAGTTACAAGGCAAGAAAAGAGCTTGATAAATATGAATATCGCCCTGATTTTGAAATGGTTATAAAATCTTATCAAAATTGGATAGAAAAATATGCCGCATCGCTTTCGCAGGAAAAAATTCAAAAAGTAAAGGATAAAATGCTTAATCTGCAAATTTGGCAGACGGTAGAAATACTTTTGGGACTTATAACGGCGCCGTTTTTAGCTTACGGAGTTTCAAACACTCTTGCAATGTGTTTTCCTGAAGCGGCAGGGTGGCTAAGAATCGGCGGAATAAGGTTCAGCCTGATATTTCTTGTACTTGCAACATTTTTGATAATTTTTGCGTTTTTCTCTTTTGTAAGCGGATTTACTACAAAGAAAAAAATCAGCGCATCAGAAATAATTAAACAGGACGGATTCAGTAATTATCTTACTCATGGCACGGAAATCTACGGACTTGAGGGAACTAAAAAACTTGATGAAGAAATGAGAAGGTTTTTTATAATAGGTATTGCAATTATCATAATTGAATTTACGATGAATGTTTCATATTTTATACAGGAAATGGGCTCAGGGTTTAGCGCAATGTTTGTAAGTACGGTTGCTGCGCTTGTTCCTACGGCGCTTCTTCTTGCAGAAACCGTAATGCTTTCTCATACAAAATTTGAAACGGTTGCATCAGATGAATTGTTAGCTAAAACAGATGGAGAATAATGGGTTACAAATCGATAATACAAATATTGCTTATACTTGCAATCATATCAACAATTTGCATTTCCATAATGAAACCGAAAATGCATAAGCCCGTTATTGTTTATAATTCTCAATTTTCGGTCGAAAATAATACATCTTCAAAAATTGAGGAGCAAAATATCCCCGTGCTTGTACAAAACAGTAATATTTCGCAGGATAATAACAGTCCGGCAATAAATCAAAATGAAATAAATGTTGCTCCAACTCAAACCGTTGCGCAAAATTCGAATAATATTTCTTTTACCGATAATATGCCCGCAAAATCGCAAAAGATTAATTTCTTTAACCCGAATACTTCAACATTCAATGTAAAAAATAATGATACGGGATTTAAAACGACCAATATTAAAACTACGGGTAATAAAATTGAGCAAACCAAAACAAGAACTAATAATGTAAAAACGAAAAATAACGGTGCAAAAATTGATTTGAATAAAATAATTCAACACAATCAAAATGTTTATAATGAGCCTGATGATATTGATGACAACAGAGTATACAATCCTCAACCCCAGACTCGCAAAAGCTCATCAACTTCCGCTTCTGCGCCTGTCAAAACACCGACTGCAAAAACGCAAACCACAAAGCCGTCAATAAGACTTGCAGGCAACACTTCATCTTCTGCGCCAAGACAGACGGCAGCAACGACGGCACACCCCGTTACTTTAACTGCGCAAGAGGAAGAAATCGCATGGAACAGATGGCGCTCAAATTTAAATAACCAGATAATGAGAGATGCAAAACTTCCGACTATGCCAAACGGAATAATTTTCAAATACAAATTTACGGTCGATAAATACGGCAAAGTTTCAAATGTCCAGACATCTTCTTTAACTCCGGGGTATACCCCTTATGCAATACAATTTATTGCACCTGTTATAAGAAGTTATCAGGGGCACTCGATTTTGAATTTCCCTACGGGTTCAAAAAGAGTTACGACAGTAGTTTCAGGAGCGTGGAAGATTTCCAATACAAGCAAATACAGCTCTCCTGATGATTATCATGATATAGAAAAGGTCAGGTAAATAAAGATGTATAAATGTAGCGAATGCGGTGCGGAATACGAAACAAAGCCGAAGTATTGCGATTGCGGGAATGATATCTTTTATGAAATCGGCAAAGAAATTGATGATGTCAATCTTGACGATTTGGATAATGTTGATGATATCGATTTAGACCAAAAAAACGCAACATATTCAAAAAGAAAAAGAAAACCGGTAGAAACGAGTTTTTCCCCGCTTGCAATCGGAATTTTTACCGCCTGTATCATATTATCTCTTGTAATCTTGTTTCTTGTTGGTAATCCTAAAAAGCAACCGCAAAAAAAACAATCCGAACGGCAAGAAACGGTTAAACAGGTGAATATCCCGCCTATTGATTCTTATTGGGATAATACGCCCGCTAAAATTGCTCAGGTACAAAAGGAACCGCAACAGCAAGAACCTCAAACTCCGAAAACTTTAATTCAGAATGCCGTAAAAAATATAATTCCTGCGCAAACACCTGTTGCGCAGCAGCAACAGCCTGTTTCTCAACCGATTGTTAAGAGAACCGCTCCTAAAACTCCGAAGAAAGCTAAAATTCAAACAAAACCTCAAACCCCAAAAACCAAAGCAAAACCTAAAACACAGACTAAAAAACAATCAAAACCCGCAAATACAAATAATTATAATGCTTTGGCAAATCGGGTAAAAAATAATTTAAACGGTTCTCAAAATCAGACTGCAGCTAAAACTTCGACAAACGCATATAAACCTGCTCCGCTGCCTAAAAAAGTTACGGCTTCATCTTCTCAATCACAGCCGACAGTCAGGGTTCAGACTTCTGCGCTCGCAAAACCGACAAAATCCGCAGCACAGGTAAGACAGGAATTGTCGTCTTATAAAGCGGGTTTAAGAAATGCGATAGGCAGAAAAGTTGATTTTACAAGGGTAATTGGCGACGGAAGTTGTACGTTGTCATTCAAAGTTAATTCAAACGGCAAATTGTATTCAAAAGCTTTTACAAAACAATCGTCAAATATAACATTAAACGATGCGGCGTTCAACGCATTGAATACTACAACAAGCTACAATCCGCCGCCTGACGGGTATAATGGTGAAACATTGAGATTGTATATAAAATTTTATAACGGCAACTTTGAAATTTCTTTGCAGTAAGTAGTAGGTCGGCATTGCCATGCCGACAATGTAAATACCCTTGGGATTGCTATCCCGACAATGAGAACTGCTTATTTCCCGATGCAAAAATGCGAAAAGATATTATCTAAAATTTCATCGGTAACGACTTCGCCCGTTATCAAATCGATATAAATCATATCTTGCAAAACGTGGTCTTTTGCCGCAATCAATGCGTTATCAAGACTTTGCCTGCATTTTACAAGACAAGCTTGCTGCCTTTGGTTTGTTACAAAGTCCATATCTTCAACGGGCGCATCAAGAACGGAGGTTTTAATTTTTTGTCTTAGTTCGTCAATACCTGCTTGAGTTTTTGTAGATAGCTTTATCGTATCTTTAAATTTTGACTCAAAATCAGCGGGAGCAAGGTCGATTTTATTTGCGGCGATTAAATGCTTTTTATTTTTAATGAGGTTGTAAATTTCTTCGTCATCTTTGGTGAACCCTTGAGATGCATCGTACATAAATATAATCAAATCGGCATCGTTAACGGATTGTTTGGAGTATTCGATCCCGATTTTTTCTACTCTGTTGATATTTTCATCTTCTCTTATTCCGGCTGTGTCAACAAGGGTTACGGGGATTCCCATATCGATTGTTTCGTTTATGACATCACGTGTAGTGCCCGCAATATCGGTTACAATCGCCCTGTCCATATTTAATAAAATGTTGAATAATGATGATTTGCCGACGTTGGGGCGGCCGGCAATGGCTACTTTAACCCCTTGGCGCAGGATATCTGATGATTTTGCGCCTGCTAAAATTTTGTCAATGTCAGAGATTGATTTTTCAAAATTTTCTATGAGGTATGAATATTCGGGCTCTTTAACGTCTTCGGGAAAATCAATACCCGCAACGATTCTTGACGATACGTCAAAGATGTCTTGCCTGATTTGCTTAATTTTGCGGGCAAGTGAACCTGAAAGATTTTTTGCCGATTGCAGCGCAAATTCTGAGGTTTTTGAATGGATTAAATCGTTAACGGCTTCGGCTTGAGAGAGGTCCATTTTTTTATTGAGGAAAGCCCGCTTTGTAAATTCTCCTCGCTCTGCGGGGCGAGCGCCGTGGCGAACTACTAAGTCGAGGATATCTTTTATAACGTTTATTCCGCCGTGGCATTGAATTTCGATAACATCTTCGCCCGTGTAGCTGTGCGGGGCTTTGAAAGGCAGGATTATGACTTCGTCTATGAGGGTTTTGTTGTCAGAGATTTTGGCATAACATATTTTTCCTGCGCTGTAGTCGGATTTGTCTGAAATTTCGCAGATTATGGGGAAACTTTTGTCGCCTGATATGCGAATAACCCCGACTCCGCCGTTGCCAAACGGGGTAGACAAAGCACATATCGTATCAAATTCTTGAGTAATATTCATACTTTGATTATATTACAAACAAAAATCTAAAAGATGAAAGCTGTTTTATTAATATATATTAAGCGCTCAAAAATCGGTTAAATGGAGTATTTTTGCCATATGCAGGTTCAATGGGTTTAAAAATATCAAGATATGGTGTATGATTTGAACAGATAGTTAAGTTTATATGAGGATTGTTTAAAATGAAAAAGATTTACTATAGAGCCATGAAATCCGCTTATAATAACGCTTTCTGGAGGGGT
>ONOE01000006.1 GCA_900319365.1 uncultured bacterium
ATAATCAGAAGATTCTTTCCAAAAGGAACGGATTTTGGTAAAATAAGTTCGGAGCAAATTAAATATGTAGAGAATTGGATAAATAACAGACCGATGAAAGTTCTCAACTATTTAACACCAAATGAAAAATTCGCACAACTTAGTGTTGCGATTGCTTCTTGAATTCACCTAAAATCTGATGTAAAAATTTGTAACAAAAAAATTAAAAGGGTACAAGTATTTTTTTACTTGTACCCGATAAGTTTGATATATATTTTATTTTTTATTTCTTTATTTATTTTATAAATAATTATTTAAGGCTTACTCTTACGGCAGGTCCTTTTTGTTGAATATCAACTTTGTTTTCTCTTGCTAACCAGCCAAGACCTAAATCCGCAAAATTGCCTTTCAAATCTAATTCTTTTTTCATTTTAGCAAATGAAGTTGCTCCGTTTGTGTGAAGATAGTTGTAAATTTCTCCTGCAGAAAAACCGATTTTTTCTTCTAATGTTAAATTTGATTTTTTTGATGATGCCATGTTTATCTCCTTCCGTTTGACAAAATAATAATTGTATGTATGACACTTTTTCGATACTTCAATGGTAAGCTACTTTGACAATTTTAACATCATATTATGGGTGTAGTTTTTAAGCGAATTTTTATGATAAAATAGGTCATAAGGAGTATTGCAAATTGTTTATCGAGGGAAGTTTAGTTTCAAATAAGACCGATATTTTGATTGAAAAGTATTCGCAATTGCTAAATAGCGGAGTTAAGGCATCGGAAATTCTTGTGCTTGTTCAAAATTCTACCCTGAAAAACAATTTTAAAAACAAAGTGTCAGAGCAATTGCAGGTCGATTGTGTCGAAAATTTAAACATACATTCGTTTTTCTCGCTTGTTTATAACACGGTATCAGACAACTGGGCAATACTTGAAGATAGAAATATTTTTGATAATCCCGTAATTTTGCCGAATTTGTCGGGTCTTGAAGTTTCTCAATTTATCTTGAAAGATATTTTGAATAATGAAGTAAAATTCAAGGGCTACAATTCCAGAATGTCTTTAATTCAACAAATTTTCAGGAGATATTCTCTTATTGTTTTAAATGATTTAAATCAAAATGATGTTGATAAAAGGGCGCAAATTTTGCATGAAGGGTTTAGTGATGAAGCCTCTCTTGCAATAAAAAAACTCCTGCGCAAAACCCTTGAATTGCGAGGGTTTGATTATTTGAGGCAATGTCTTTTATTTAATTTTATTTATAAAAATACAAAATATTTTCAAAATATAAAATATTTATTTGTAGACGATGCCGATGAACTTGCGCCCGTGTGCGTGGATTTTATCGAATATTTATCAAAAAATCTGAAAGATTCTTTTATCGCAATTGACCCGATGGGCTCAAGCAGGAGCGGTTATCTCGGCGCAGATAAAAACAATTATTCGATTTTAAAAAGAATTTTTGGTGATAGTTCTATTTTAAAACTTGATGAAAATAAAAATAAAAATGCCGACAAACTTTTTAAAAACGTCATATCAAGCGGGGCAGAAATTCTTGATAATTTTTCTTACGAGTCATTTTCAAAACGTTCGGAAATGGTAGATTTTTCAATAAATAAAATTAACGAACTTTTAAAAAACGGAGTAAAACCCTGTGAAATATCCGTTATCACTCCCGTATGCGACGATATGTTGAAGTTTACTTTTAAAGAAAATTTTAAAAATATTCATCCGATGTTTTTAACGGGAAATGAAAAACTTATCCAAAACAAGCTTGTTCATTCGGCAATCACAATTTTAAAATTGAATACCGATTTGAGAAACTCTCTGTGCGAGTTTGATATAAGGATAATTCTATCTTCAATTCTCGGGATTCCATTAAAGTATTGCGAAGAAATTTTATCTTCGTTTGACAAAACAAAAGAGCTTATTCCCTATGAATTTGCGGATAGCGATTACACTGTAAAATATGAAAATTTTTTAAATTTAGTCGAACAATTATCCGTTTCAAATAAGAAATTATCGGAACAAATTATTGATATATATGATGAACTGTTTACGTTTAACGATTTTGATAAAAACGAAATCGGCAAGTTTAACTTTTTTATTAAACAAATCAGAGATTTTGAAAATATTTTCGGCAAGAATTTTAACAAGCGCAAATCGGACATAATTTTGCAGATCGAAAATTCCGTAATTTCCGAAAATCCGTATTCTGTTTTAGAAATTGAGCAAAACGATTTGATAATTTCTACCCCGCAAAAAATAATTGATTCTCAAATAAAAACAAAATATCAATTTTGGCTTGATATAACAAGCAGCGATTGGATAAAGTCTGATACGGGGCCATTATATAATGCGTGGGTTTTCCAAAAATACTGGGATAAAGATGAATATACCGTTGAAGATAATATAAAATTGTCGGCAGAAAAAAATGCAAGGGTGCTACGCAAACTTACCCTCTGCGCCTATGAACATGTTTTCTGCACTTCAAGTTTGTTTGATTCAAACGGTGTGGAAAATTACGGCGGAATTGAAGAATATATCAAAGTCCCCGTAAATGATAATGCGCAGAAAAAAGACGAAAAAGTTTTTAAAATCATACCAAGACCCGATCAAAAACCTGTTTTGGATTATGAAAAAGGATATATGGGAATTTCGGCCGTTCCTGGTGCAGGAAAAACCACGATTTTGCTTGCGCTTATAATTAAACTGCTTTCAAAAGGTATTAACCCGGAAAATATTTTTGTTTTGACCTATATGGATTCTGCTGCCAGAAATTTCAGAGAACGTATTAAAGATGTTTACAAATCATCTTCTAAAATGCCTAATATAAGTACAATTCACGGACTTGCCCTGAGAATTTTAAAAGAAAACGGCAACTATGAAAAACTCGGGCTTTCGGGTGATTTTGAAATTTGTGATGATTCTCAAAGAGGGCGGATTTTAAATGAAATTTCGCAGCGTTTGAAATTGGAAAAGAAAATGGCGGAGGAATTTGACAGAGCCGTTTCGACATTCAAGATGAACGGCGGAAAAATCCCTGCTAATATTCAAGATGAAAAACTTAAAAAGTTTGCATATTTTTACCGCACTTATGTTATGGAACTAAAAACCAACAACCTTATTGATTACGATGATATGCTCACGGGATCGGTAAAACTGCTTGAAGAAAACACAGATGTTTTGGAGTATTACCAAAATATCTGCCGATATTTAATTGAAGATGAGGCGCAGGATTCTTCGTTAATTCAGCAAAAATTAATATCGCTTCTCGGCGGGAAGTACAAAAATATTATCCGCTGCGGGGATGTTAACCAATCTATTACGGCAACTTTTTCAAATGCAGATGTCGAGGGCTTCCGAAAATTTATAACAGAGCATTATAATGTAAGTATGAACTGTTCGCAAAGATGTACAAAAGATGTATGGGAACTTGCAAATAAGTTCGTTGCCCTGTCGCTTGCGGAGGATACGAGTAAAAATGCATTTTTTAAAATGTTTATGCAGCCTGTAGAGGGCAAAAATCCTATCGAAAAAGATGCACTTCATGCAAAAATTTTTCAAACTTCTCAAGATGAAAAAAATAATGTGTTAAAAGTTATCAGAAATATTTTTTCTAAACACCCCGATTATACGATAGGAATTTTGCTGCGCAACAATTATCAGGTCGAATCTTGGCAAAACCTGATTGAAAACAGCGGATTTAAAGTAATAACAAGAAATCAATGTCTTGCGCAAAAATCCGTATTCAGAATGGTGTTTGCCGTGATGAATATATGCTTGTATCCTTTTGATAACGATGTTTTAGGAAGCAATTATGATATTCTGTCCGAAACGGGGCGCTACAAATACGGTTTTGGTGATGAAATAAAAAAATATGAAAACCCTTTCATAACTTTGAATGCGGATAATTTGAACAATGTTGATTTAGAACAATTTTACTGGGATGTAAATTATTGGGTTTCATTATGCAATTTGCCGCCTAATGAACTTGTTGTAAAAGCCGCACAGGATTTGGGTCTTATGAAATCCGAAACGGACAAATCAAATATTCATCTTATTTCAACCCTCATAAAAAGGCTTTGCATAAAAGATAATTCTTTGGCTTATGCTGTTTCAAGGCTTGCCGAGCTTTCTAAACGCCCGAATTTGAGCGGGTTTAAGTTCTTCTCTGAAGTTGATGAAGATGATAAAAAATCCTTGCAGGGAAAAGTACAGATCATGACGATGCACAAGTCAAAAGGTGATGAATTTAATGTCGTATTTATTCCAGAGTTATCACAGAAAAATCTTCCGCTTACAATCGGTTCAATTAATCTGAAATCCTCGGATTTTATAGAAGAAATTAAACGCTTGAATCCGCAATACAAGCAAAAATCCGATTTTGAATTAAAACGTGAAATTCTTGATGAAAATTTAAGGCTTTTGTATGTAGCAATAACAAGGGCTAAAAACAGGCTTTACATAAGTACAAGCTTAAAAGAGAAAAATAAATATAACAAGATGAAAAATTCAGAGCCGAATATAATTTTTGAAGATTTGTTATCTGACTGTGTTCAAACGGAAGAAGCAGGAGGAAAAACCAATGCTGACTAATTTTTCTCCCAATATGATTAAAACATATATTGATTGCCCGAAGAAATACTATTTTCGCTATATTGAAAACGTTAATGTTCCGCAATCGGTTACTCCGTTCGAAAAAGGTAAAAAAATTCATGCGCTTGCAAATTATTACCTGCAAAAAATCAAAATCGATCGTATTGAAACGGCTCTTAATGACAGGGAAAAAGCCGCATGGGAACTTTTGAAGTCGAATCCTTTTTATAATATGGATTATTTAAAATCCGAGTTTTCGCTGATGATAAGGCTGTCTGAGGGCAAACAAAATTTCCGGGTCGGCGGAAGGCTTGATGCCGTTGTGCACAAGGAAAAAGATTTGTATATTCTTGATTATAAAACGGGTTCAACCCCGAAAAATCCCGAATATGATTTCCAAACAATGATTTATCTGCTGTGTGCAAAAAGGTATTTTAAAGATTTTAAAACAATTTCTTTTGTTTATATCAACTTGAAAGACAAAAATAATTACGTCATAAAGTTAACCGATGAATTGGAAAAGAAGTATGAAGAATTGGTTGCAAAAGAATGCGAAACGATACTTTCCGACAAGCTTTATTCTTGTAAAATTTCAGATAATTGCAAAAGGTGTGAATTTTACAAAATCTGTCCGCATGATGAAAAATAACAGGATTTAATAATTTTACAAAGATTGTTTTTTATGTCAAAATAAAGGCAAAGGGAGCATTATATCAATGGGTAAATCAAAAACTTTAATACTGATAGACGGTCATGCATTAGCGTTTAGAGAGTTTTATGCTCTTGAAAGAACTCAGATGCGCACAAATGCGGGTACTCCGACGTGGGCTGTTTACGGATTTTTTAAAGCCATATTTGATTTACTTAAAAATAAAGACATAAATGCGGATTCTATCGGAGTTGCGTTTGACGTTTCCCATCATACTTTCAGAACCGAAAAATATGTTGAATATAAAGCAAACAGAGAAGCTATGCCTGACGATATGCAGGCACAAATGAATTTTATTTATGAAGGGCTCAATGCTTTTAACATTCCTATTTATACAAAAGCGGGGTTTGAAGCGGATGATGTAATTGGTACGATTTCCCAAAAAGCCTGCGACTTGGGACACAAAACTTTGATACTGACGGGCGATCAGGATTCGTTCCAGTTGATTGACAAAAAAGGCTGCGTAAAGGTTATTATCCCGACAAAAGGCGAATTAAAAGAGTACGGTTGGGATGAAGTTTATGCAAAACTCGGGGTGTACCCCGATCAGGTTATTGATTACAAGGCTTTAAGGGGCGATACGTCGGATAATATCCCCGGGATTAAGGGCATCGGCGAAAAAACTGCCGTAAAGCTCCTTGCACAATTCCAAACTGTTGATAATGTCCTTGCGCATGCGGACGAAATCTCGGGAAATGCAGTAAGAGAAAAAATAAAAAACGGGGTCGAATCTGCAAAATTAAGCAAATATCTTGCAACGATTGTTAGAGATGTAGATATAGATTTTGATTTTGACAAAACTAAAATTGAATTGCCCGAAATCTCAAAAGTTACCGACTTTTTCAGACAAATGCAATTTTACAGTTTCTTAAAAAATATTGAAAACATTTTAAAAACTTTTAATAAAGACGGGAAGTATGCACTCATGCAAGAAACCGCACAAAATCCTCAAAGCCCGAACGGTCAATTGGGACTTTTTGCACAGGCTGTTCAAACGCAGGTAAATAAATCCGAAATGAATTATGAAAGTAAACTTATAACGGATTCTCAGGATTTGGCGGATTTGGTAAAAAAATTAAAAAGCAGTTCGCTTATTACTTATAAAACGTACTCGCAATACGAAAATGCCACGAATTTTGATTTGACGGGAGTTGCGGTTGCAATAAATAAGGATTATTCTTATGACTCCTCAATAAAAATAACAGATACAAATGCCAAAAACGAATGCTATTATATCCCTGTCGGACATAATATTGAAAATCAACTGCCTGAAAAAGACGTTTTTGAGCAGTTGAAAGATGTTCTTCAAAATCCCGAAATTAAAAAGTTTACGCATGACGTTAAAAACGAATTGAATATCGCAAATCGCTACGGAGTGCAGCTTCAAGGCGTTGTCTTTGATACCATGCTTGCAAGCTACATAAAAGATTCCGCAGCTTCAAACGCTTTTGATATTCAATGTATGGAAAGAATTAATCACATTTTAAATTCTGTCATAACGGATAACAAAAAGGTTAAATTCACAGATTATGATGTAGAAAATATAAAAACCTATACGGGGGATTGTTCTTCCGGCTTGTTTGAATTGACAAAGTTTTGGATAAATAATCTTGATAAACAGGAATATAAAATTTTAACCGATATTGAAATCCCGCTAAGCTATGTACTTTCAGGCATGGAATTAAACGGAGTATCTGTTGATACGGATTATTTAAAACAGTTAACCAAAGAGCTTGATGCTCAAATTTCGCAGCTTGAGCAGCGAATTTATGAACTTGCGGGATCTACGTTCAATATAAATTCTCCCAAGCAGGTTGGCGAAATTCTTTTTGATAAATTGAATATCCAAACGGGCAAAAAACGAGGGAAAAATAAAAAATCCACAAGTGCGCAGGTTTTAAACGAATTAGCACAAGATCATGAAATTGTACAAAGAATACTTGATTACAGAAAGTATGCGAAATTAAAATCAACTTACACGGAAAGCTTGCCCGAACTTATCGACCCGAGGGATAACAGGATTCATACGACTTACAATCAGGCTTTGACGACAACCGGACGTCTGTCCTCCTCAAATCCCAATTTGCAAAATATACCCGTAAGAACGCCTGAGGGCAACAAAATAAGACAGGCTTTTATCCCGAAAGACAGGGAAAATTCCGTTATACTTTCAGCTGATTATTCTCAAATAGAATTAAGGCTTTTAGCACATGTATCAGAAGATGAACATTTGATAGAAGCTTTCAAATCGGGTGTTGATGTTCATACACTTACGGCATCTAAAGTTTTCGGTGTTCCCGTTGATGAAGTTACAAAAGATATGCGCCGCAGGTCAAAAGCGGTCAATTTCGGAATCGTATACGGACAAAGCAAATACGGACTTGCAAAAGCTTTGAAAATTACAAATGATGAGGCTGAAAGCTTTATAAATAAATATTTTGAAACGTATCCTAAAGTTAAATTGTATATGCAGGCAATGGTTGAACTTGTAGAAAAACAGGGATATGTTGAAACAATCTTTGGCAGAAAACGATACCTTGATAAAGAGATTAACAGCCCCAACGGTATGATTAGAGAGTTTGCAAAAAGAGCGGCAATCAATCACCCCATGCAGGGTTCGGCATCTGATTTAATTAAAATTGCAATGATAGATTTTTATAAAAAATTGAAAGATAACAATTTAAAATCAGAACTCATAATTCAGGTGCACGATGAGCTTGTAGTCGAGGTCAAAAAATCGGAACTTGATACGGTAACAGAGCTTGTAAAGCAGGCAATGGAATTAAATCAGCCGCTTAGAGTTCCTTTACTTGTAGATATAAATACGGGAGCATCATGGAAAGAATCATAAAATCAGTAATGAATTTTTATAAAAAATTTTTATCCCCTCGCCCCTTGCGGGAGAGGGAAGAATTTCGACTAAAGTCTTTGGCGAAAGTCAGAAATTCGGGTGAGGGGTTTATATTATTGTTAATCCTTATATTAATGTCGGGTATTGTTCCTGTAAAAGCTGCCGAACAGCCTGATTTGAGCAACCTTATAACGGCGCAGAATATTAAATATTCGGATTGCACAAAGGTTTTTAATACCGATAATGTTCATCTTTTTTATTTGACTGTTTCGGCGATTAATGCAAACAGATTTACGGTAGATGAAATCCAGTCCAAAATGGGTTATGTCCTTTTTACGGCGGTTAATAAGCAGTTCCTTGCATCTGTATCAAACGTCAATACAAATCAGGGAATGCTCAAAATTACCCCTGCTGACGGAAATTATTATTTTCAGCCGGGAATAATTTCAAATATCTATAAGTATATCGAATTAAATTTATCAAAAAATCTTGAAAATATTTAACAATATTTATATTTTCTCTTGATTTTTAGGTTTGCGCATACTATTATCTTCAATGTAGAGTGCTTACGCCAATAATCACTCGAACAAAAAGGAAAAACAATATGTCAATTAACTTAGAAAACAAAAAAGAATTCGTCAAGAAATTCGGTAAAAACGAAAAAGACACAGGTTCATCAGCAGTTCAAATCGCAATGATGACAAAGAAAATCGTTGATTTAACAGAACACCTTAAATCAAACAAAAAAGATTATGCTACAAAACGTGGTCTTTTGATGATGGTAGGTAAGAGAAAGAAACTTCTTTCTTACGTTAAATCTAAAAACCTTGATGAATACAGAGATTTGATTAAAAAGTTAAAAATCAGAGGTTAATCTCAAAAAAAAGATAAAAAGCCGACTTTCAAAAGTCGGTTTTTTAATACCTGTATCCTCCTATACCGGAATGATTAAGAGGGGCTTTAAACAAAGAAACTGCAAATCGGTTTTTAAAAGTATAATTTGAAAAATAAATAGGGTGATGAGTATGAAAACATTAAAATCAAACAGACTTCATATAGGATTTTTCGGAAAAACAAACACGGGCAAATCCTCGCTGCTGAATAAAATTACGGGGCAGGATATCTCGATTGTATCTGATATTGCGGGCACAACAACAGATGTTGTCGAAAAATCCATGGAACTTTTGCCGATAGGTTCTGTTACATACCTTGATACGGCGGGGTTAAACGATGATACTGTTTTGGGCTTGGAAAGAATTAAAAGAACTTTAAAAATCCTTAATCGTACCGATTTGGCGGTGCTTGTGTGCGATTACAACGGCTTAGATAAATCTGATATTGATATAATAAATCAGTTTGAAAATTTGAAAATCCCGTTTATCGTAATTGTTAATAAGTCAGATATTTCTAAAATTTCTGAAAGTAAGCTTGATGTAATTAAAAAATATTGCCAAAATATAATTATAACCTCGGTTTATGACAATAATTTGATTTATGAATTTAAAAATGCATTGATAAAATTGCTGCCCGATGATTTTATTAATCCTCCTAAAATTGTCGGAGATTTAATTCCTGAAAAAAGCACGGTAATAGAAGTTATCCCGATAGATAAGGAAGCGCCGAAAGGCAGGATAATCTTGCCGCAGGTTCAGACATTGAGGGATTTGCTTGATTCAAATTGTATAACACTTTGCGCAAAGGTCAGCGAACTAGCGCAGGCGCTTGACGGGTTAAAAAATCCGCCCGCACTTGTTATAACGGATTCTCAAGCGTTTGGCGAAGTTGCAAAAATCGTTCCCGAAAGCATCGCATTGACATCATTTTCAATACTTTTTGCAAGGTTAAAAGGCGATTTGAAAACCTTTGTAAAAGGCGCTCGAATGATTGACAAACTTCAAGACGGCGACAGAGTTTTGATACTTGAAAGCTGCACGCATCATGCGATTGAAGATGATATCGGCAGGGTTAAAATTCCTAATCTGATAAGAAAAAAAACAGGCAAAAATCTTATTTTTGATAACATCTCTGGGCATGATTTCCCTGATATATCCAAATATAAATTGATAATTCATTGCGGAGCATGCATGACAAACCGCAAAGAAGTTCTGTCAAGAATTTTGATAGCAAACCAAAAGGGCGTTCCCATAACCAATTACGGCATAACGATTTCGTATTGTCTTGGAATTTTGGATAGAGCCTTAAAAATTTTCCAAAACTTGTAATAAACTTTTTTTTGTAGTAGTTTAAAAATGTATAAGTAAGAATTTAGTAGAGAGTGCATAAAGTATGCACAAAGTATTATAAAAAAGGAGAGGTCAAAATGGCTGAAAGAAAATTAGTCGGAACGGGCGAAATGTTTAGAAAAGCATTAGCCGGAAAGTATGCTATTGGTGCTTACAACGTAAACAACATGGAAATCGTTCAAGGTATTGCAGAAGCTGCTGAAGAAACTCAATCACCTTTGATTTTGCAAGTATCAGCAGGTGCAAGAAAATATGCTAACCAAACATACCTTATTAAATTGGTTGAAGCTGCATTAGCTACAACTACAGTACCTATCGCATTACACTTAGATCACGGTGCTGATTTTGAAATTTGTAAAGCATGTATTGATGGCGGTTTCTCATCTGTTATGATTGACGGTTCAAGATTCCCGTTTGAAGAAAACGTTGCAGTTACAAAACAAGTTGTTGATTATGCTCATGAAAGAGGCATTTCAGTTGAAGCTGAACTTGGTAAACTTGCAGGTGTTGAAGATGCTGTTAACGTAAGCGAAAAAGATGCTAAATATACAAACGTTAAAGAAGCTGTTGAATTTGTAAAAAGAACAGGCTGCGATTCATTAGCAATTGCAATCGGAACTTCTCACGGTGCGTATAAATTCAAAGGCACTCCGAAATTAGACTTTGACAGATTGCACGAAATCAAAGATGCATTAAATGATGCAGGATTCGGAGATTATCCTATCGTATTGCACGGTTCATCTTCAGTACCTAAATACTTGGTTGACAAATGCAACAAATTCGGCGGCAACTTGCCTGATGCACAAGGTGTTCCTGAAGATATGCTTAACTATGCTTCAAAACACGGTGTTGCAAAAATCAATATTGATACCGATTTAAGACTTGCAATGACATCTACAATCAGAGAGTTCTTCATCGAACACCCTGAAAAATTCGACCCCAGAGAATATATGGGACCGGGCAGAACAGCTATCAAAGAACTTGTTATGCACAAAATGAGAGATGTATTGGGTACAGCAGGACACGCTAAAGACTAATTGTTTTTCTGAAAATATTAAAAAATCCGTCTGATTTATTACAATCGGGCGGATTTTTTTCATGCATGTTTTAAATTTATGCTAAAATCTAATTATGATTTATTTTTTCTATGGCGATGAAGAATTTGATATTTCAAACGAAATTAAAAAGCTAAAATCCAAACTTGATAAGAATTTTCTTGAAATGAGTTATAAGGAATTTGACAATCCCAAATTTCCTGATTTGATGTTTGTAATTTCTTCTCAACCCATGATGTTTGGTAAAATGCTTATTGTTATTGGCTGTGCGGATTATTTTAAATCCTCTAAGAACGACGGCTTTGATGATAAGCAAATGAAACAATTTGAAAACGCTCTTGAAAATGCAAATGAGAATGTTGATATTGTTTTCAGGGCGTATAACAACCCCGATGCAAAGAAAAAGTCGGCTATCGATAAGAGAAAGAAAATTTTTAAAATTCTTTCTAAATTCAATGCGCATGAGTTTAATCGTATACCGTCTTATAAAACGGCAGAATTAGAAACACGAATTAAGCAAATGGCAAAAAACAAAAATCTCAAAATTATGCCCGATGCTGTTACAAGGCTTTTGTTTCAGGTCGGTTCAAATTTGAGAATGCTTGATTCCGAACTTGAAAAACTTGCAGTATTTGTAAAAGATAAACCCGCAACAAAAGAAAACGTTAAAGAAATTTGTGTGAATAATGAAGATTTGTTTTCGTTTGTTGATATGCTTATTGCAGGTGATAAGGCGCAGGCGCTTGAGCAGTATAAAAAACTTGTTATGACAAGGTATCCTTTGTCTATTCTTGCAACATTGCAATCAACCCTGCATTCAAAAATATTTATCAAAGCAAATTCTTCAAGGTATTCTCAAGATGACCTTGCAAAAATGCTCGGTATTCACCCTTACAGGGTAAAGTTGGAGGTACAAAAACTTAAAAATACCTCTTTAAAAGATCTTGTAAAGCTCAAAGAAAATCTGACTCAATCAGAATATAAAATCAAAACGGGTAAAAGCGTTTTGCCGCCCGAAAGAGAGGTAGAGTATGCCCTATTACAATAAAGAAATAGAACATAAACTGCCCGAACTTGTAAAATATTTTAAATGCGGGATACTTGATGAGTCTAAAAATATCGGACATTGTATTTTGCTTTGGGGGGCTGATATCAAATCAGAGTGTGAATTGGCTTTAGAAATAGCAAGACTTTTAAATTGCAAAAAAAACGGCGATATCGATTGCGATTGCTTAAGTTGCCGTTGGGTCAGAGAGCAAACTCATCCTGCCGTAAAGATTTATACAAGACTTGATTTTAAAGAGGCAAACGATACTTCAAGCTCTGAAACAACTTCTGACAGCAAAAAAAACATAAATGTTGCGCAGGCAAGAAGTATAATTTCAGAACTTTCTGTTACAAGCGATTATCACAGAGTGTATATTTTCTGCGACAGAGATGAGGACGGGAATTTGCTGCCGTTAAATAAAATCAATTTCCCCGAAGTTACATCTAATGCGCTTTTAAAAACTTTCGAGGAACCGCCTGAAAATACTACTTTTATTTTTCTGACAAATTCAAAAACCGATATTATATCGACTATTGTTTCAAGAGCTGAAACGTTTTTTGTTCCGTCAAAAATGGAAGATAATCAAGACTTTTCAGGGGTTGAGGGATTCATTTCACAATATTGGAATATTGATAAAAACATGGTATTGGATTTTGAAGCGGAACTTGTTCAAGCAATTGATGAAAGCGACCCCGTAACCGTATTTACCCAAATTCAAAACTATATGAAAAGTGTTTTAGTATCGAATTTTGAAAATAAGAAACTGTTTAACCGCATAATGCGTGATATAAAGTATGTAGAAGATGCCAAAAGGCAGGTTACGCTTACTCCTCCTATGAATACTCAAACCGTATGCGACAATCTGTGCTTTAAAATGATTTTGCATTGATTTGCAAATAACCCCTATCTTTGATAATATAAACTCAAGTAAAGCTTTAAAATAAGTAAGGGGTATGATTGATGGATACGAATGTAATTTTAGAGATAGTTTTAACAATTGTTGCCGCATATTTAATCGGTTCGATTCCGACAGGTTATATTGTAGTAAAACTTTTCACGGGACAAGATATAAGAAAAATCGGTTCAGGGTCTACGGGAGCTACCAATGTAAAAAGAATAATGGGTAAAAAATGGTTTTTTATCGTAATGTTTCTTGATGCTTTAAAAGGAGCTTTGCCTGTATTTCTTGCATATTATTTTTCCAAAAATTTTCAAGACATAGGCTTGCTGCCTGTTCTTGCCGCAATTTTTGTAATTTTAGGACACAGCAAATCGATATTTTTAAATTTTACGGGCGGAAAATCCGTCGCATCGGGTGTTGGTACAATTATTGCTCTTGATTGGCAGGCAGGTTTGATTATAGCTGTTGTATGGGCAGCTGTTACGTGGGTTTCAAGATACGTTTCTTTGGGCTCAATCGTTGCGCTTGCGCTGTCGCCTTTAATTATGTGGTTTTTAAATGCGCCTATAGCGTATATTCTTTATACCGTTATTGCTGCTGTTTATGTTATTTATTTGCACAGAGAAAATATTCAGCGCCTTATGAACGGCACGGAAAATAAAGTCCGCTAAAATATTGTTATTTGCTAAAATTTCATAATATTGCCCGCAATTGAAAAACATGATATATTTGTCATGTAGGAAATGTGTATATGCAAAAAATCTTAGCTGTTATATTATCCGAAGAATTTTCGACTATTGAAGTGCTAAAACTTTATGCAAGTGAGTTTGAGCAGTTTGATTTATATGAGGCTAAAGGTGTAGAAGATGCATTTGAAAAGATTAGCGAAAGCACGGATAAATCTGTGCTTATTGCGGATTTGTCGAATAATAAATCCGATAAACTTGCGCTTATTCAAAAGATATCTTCACTTAACAAAAATTGCAAAGTTCTGGCAATGTCAGACAATCCGTCCGTTAATCTTATTATAGAAATTATGCGTGCGGGAGCAAAAGAGTTTGTTCCGATTCCGATTATAAAAGGCGAATTTTTAGAAAGCCTCAAAAAGCTTATTGAGGAACCGATTAATCAAAAATCAAAGAATAAATGCAAAATTATTTCGGTATTTTCAAATAAAGGCGGCATAGGTAAAACTTCGCTTGCAACAAATTTGGCGCTTGAACTTGCAAAAATTACAAAAGAAAATATTGCGCTGATTGATTTGAATTTTCAAACGGGTGATATTACGACGTTCCTTGATTTAAAACCGTCATTTAATATTTCATATATGCTTGAAAATATAGACAAAATCAACGAAACATTTCTTCTTAGCACTTTGGAACGCTACAAAGGAACAAGCCTGTATGTTCTGGCTGATCCTCCGTATTTCAAACAGGCGGATAATATTAAGCCGCAGCAGATTACAAAGCTTTTTAATACGTTAAAAGATACGTTTTCATATATTATAGTTGACGTTGAGGCAAGTTTTGAGGGTAAAAATATTGCGGCACTTGATAATTCGGATTTGATACTGCTTGTTACGGTTGCAAATCTCCCCGCATTGAGAAATACCCAGAGATGCTTGGAGTTGTTTGACAAATTGGGTTATGACAAAAATAAAACTCAAATTGTTGTAAACAGATATATGGAAAATGACGAAATTAAGCAGGAGGATGTAAAAAAAGTTCTGTCAAAAGACATTTATTGGAAAGTTCCGAACAACTATTTTGCGATAATGTCCTCAATAAATAAAGGCATTCCCGTCAGCGAAATGAACCCGTTAACAAACGTTGCGCAAAGCTATAGAGAACTTGCAAAGCATATTGCGGATAATTTGTACAAACTGAATATGCAGGAAAGATTTGAAAATATTTTGAACAATACTTAAATTAATAACATGAAAAATTGAAAAGGAGATTGAATGAGTATCGCAGAAAAATTGAAAAAAACTTTATCAACCGATTATGTTGTAAATAGAGAAGCTTTACAGCAAAAATCTTCTGCAAGTTATATGTCAAAAGCCCCGTTAAGCAGCTCTATTCCCAAAATCATAGCTAAGCCGCAAAGAGAAAATAAATTCCCCGATATGACAACGGAAATTATTGACAAAATAAACAAAACTCCATACTGGCATGAGTATTCCGAAGAAGCTAAGGAGAAAATGGTCAGCAAATATTTTGATACAAAAATCAAATGCAGCCGCTATGAGGGCTTAAAATACAGTCTTGCCGATAAATTATTTTTTATCGAAGATGTTTTAAAAAGCGTTATTGCGTAAAGCAGGTTGGGATTGTGCCTGCATTTTGAAAGCAGGTCGACCTTGCTATGCCGACAAAATAAAATGAAAATACTTAAATTTTTAATCATGGCAAATTGTTAAACACAAGGTTTAACAATTTGCCCTTTAAATTATTATTTGTACAATAGAAGTATGGGAAAGATTTTATTATTCAGCGAGAGCGAAGAAACCAAAAACAAATTTGACAAATTGCTTGCCGAAAAATATTTCAACTATTTTGTATGCGCAAGTCAGTATGAATTGCCCGATTTGATTGAAAAAGAAAGACCGGATATTTACATAATCGATGCCAAGATTTCTGATTGCGATATAAAACAAATAATTAAAGATATCAAAAACTCAAACGAAAATACTCAAGTTTTGCTCTATAGCGACGGCAAAGTTGAGGATAATGAGCTTTTTATAAATATAAACGGATATATTTTTAAAGATTTTTCGGACAATATGATTCTTTGCGCAATTAATTCTGCCTTGAAAACAAAATCAAGGTTTGACAAACTCGTATTGCGCAATACCGATATGGCAGAAAGCTTGTACCGCTTGAATGTTTTATATAATACGAGTTCTCAATTTGCGGGAACTCTTGATACAAAAAAACTTTTAACCTATATGATTGAAGGGCTTGATAAGTCTTTGAGCTTTGACCTTGCGTGCACGATTTCTTTCGGGTTTGAAAATGAACCTGTTTTAATTGTGGATTCATTATATGATATATCGGAAGAACTGATGAACGCAATAAAGCTGCGTGCGGTGTTGAATTATAAAGGGCTTTTTGAAAGTAAAAAAATTCCTTTTGAAATAGATGACAGAAATTTGAAAATCGTAAAAAATATTAAGAACCCTCATGAAAAGTTCTCTTTTGCGGTTTTTCAATATGACAATATTTTTGCTCCGATTGATTTGGGAGATCAATTCTTCGGGTGTATTGAAATATTTAAGAATAAAGCTTTTACATCAGATGATGCCGCATACTTTCAAACCATTGTAAGACAGGTGTCTTTGCCTTTAAAAAGTGCGGGTTTGTATAAAGAAATTATTCAAAAAAATATAAAACTTGAAAGACTTGAAAGCCTGAAATCTAATTTTACATCTATCGTATCACATGAATTGAGAACCCCTCTGACACCTTTAAACAATGCGCTTTCAATTTTATCGAACGGAATGTGCGGGGATTTGAATGAAAACGGTATAAAATTTTTGAATATGGCAAAGCGCAATGTTAAAAACCTCACAAGCATAATTAATGACCTGCTTGATTTCAATAAAATTGAGGCAGGCAAAATGGTATTTAAATATAAGCCTATGAATATTCATTCGGTTATTGAAAACGTTAAAAATAACTTTGATTCGGTTGCTAAGGAGCATAAGATTATTTTAAGCGCCGATGAACAACTGAATTTGCCCGAAATATTTGCCGATTCTCAAAGATTGGAGCAAATTCTTACCAACCTTATTTCAAATGCGATTAAATTTACTCCCGAGAATAAACATATCGTGATTAAATCCGAATTGAAAAACGCAAAAGATATAAAACCTTGCAAATATTTTGAAGAAGATATGAAAACGATGGAGGGAAATTATGTCATCGTGAGTGTTTCTGATGAGGGCATAGGTATGAAAGATGAAAACATTTTAAAGGCATTCGAAATGTTTTCTCAAATCGAAAATCCTTTAACTCGAAAAGTCGGGGGTACAGGGCTTGGTTTGACAATCGTAAAACAGCTTGTCAAAGCGCATAAGGGCGTAATCTGGTGTACGAGCGAAGAAAATAAAGGCTCGACATTCTACTTTGCTATTCCTGCAGGCTATGAGCATGCAGAGGGTAAGACAGTTCAAAAAGAACTTATTTAACCTTAGTCGCCGAAATCAAATTCAACTCTTTCGCCGTCAAATAATGCGGGGTTTTTATCTGAAAATACTGCGATGTCGCCATCGTGATAGAAAACTTTTTCATTATTTATTTTTTTCAAAGGTTTGCCCGTAAATTTTTCAATAAAGCCTTGAATTAAATTTGTATTCTTTTTAGATAAAGATATAAGTGTCTTTTCTTCGCCAAGGTCATTGATTACGCTTTTCAAAACCTTATCCTGTGCTTTTGATGTCGGAAAGTTTTTAAAAGAACTTATAGTTTTATCCCATGATGTTACAACAATATTACCTTGAAATGATACGTTATTCATGATTTTCTCCTTATTATATTGTTTATAAGAAAACACGAAAAAAAATTTTTTGCGTGTATATTTTAGTATGATATAATTATAATCAAAATGGTTACGAATAAAAGAAAAATCAGCATATTAGGTTCGACAGGTTCTATCGGAACTCAGGCTCTTGAAGTTATAGACAGGCTTCAGGATAAGTTTGAGGTGGTAGCGCTTGCTTGCGGAAATAATACGGAACTTTTAAAAAGACAATGTGAAGTTTTCAAACCTAAATATGTATGTTCAAACGATGCGGCATTAAAAATTGACGGTGCGCAAACTCTGTACGGTGCGCAGGGTTTGAATGAAATTTGCTCAAATAAAGAAAATGATATTATTCTTGTTGCGGTTTCGGGTAAAACAGGCTTAAAACCGACTCTTACCGCAATTGAAAACGGCATAGATGTTGCTCTTGCAAACAAAGAAACTCTTGTTATGGCAGGTGATATCGTAATGCCTTTGGCAAAAGAAAAAGGGGTAAATATTATCCCCGTTGACAGCGAACATTGCGCCATACATCAATGTATCAAAGATATCACTCGGGTTGATAAACTTATTATAACGGCAAGCGGCGGTCCTTTTTTACATAAGTCAAAAAACCAAATGAACAATGCAACAGTTGAAGAAGCACTTTGCCACCCGAAATGGAATATGGGTAAAAAGATTACGATTGATTCTGCTACGCTTATGAATAAAGGGCTTGAAGTTATTGAAGCGCATCATCTTTTCGGTATGCCTTATGACAAAATAGAAGTTGTTGTACATCCGCAAAGTATTGTTCATTCGGCAATTGAATATGTTGACGGCAGCGTAATTGCGCAGCTCGGTATTCCGTCAATGCATTTGCCTATTCAGTATGCAATTACCTATCCCGAGCGCTATGAGGGCATTAAGTCAAAAAGCTTCAGCTTTAGCGAGATTGCAAGGCTTGATTTTGAAAAACCAGATTTTGAAAAATTTCCTGCGGTCAAACTTGCTTATGAAGCGGGTAAGACAGGCGGCAGCGCAACGGTTTGTTTGAATGCCGCAAATGAAGAAGCCGTTTTTGCTTTTCTGAATAAGAAAATAAAATTAGGTGATATATATACAATAACTTCTCAAATGCTCAAAAATCATAAACTTGTTAAAGCTCCGTCGATTGATGAGATTTTTGAAATTGACAAAGAAGTAAGAATTAAAACAAACGAATTGATAAAAAATTATAAAAAGGAAAATAAATGTTTGATAATTTAAGCGAAAGATTGCAAAAAATAATTGCCAAAACTCAAGGCAACGACGAATTAACTCAGGAAAATATGCAGGAGGCGCTGAGAGAAATCCGCCGTGCACTTTTAGAAGCCGATGTTAATTTAAGAGTCGTAAAAGCTTTTATATCGTCAATCAAAGACAAAGCTGAGGGCGAAAACGTTTTGTCTGGCGTTAACCCCGGACAGCAGCTTGTTAAAATCGTTAATGACGAACTTGTTGAGCTTCTGGGTAAAGAATTGAAACCTTTGGATTTGTTGGGACATCCGACTGTTATTATGATGCTCGGGCTTCAAGGTTCGGGTAAAACCACGTCATCTGCAAAACTCGCCGTCAAGCTTAAAAAAGAAGGCAAAAATCCTTTGCTTGTAGCATGCGATGTCTATCGACCCGCCGCAATTTCTCAATTGCAAACTTTAGGCAAAGAAATCGGCTGTGAAGTGTTTACGATTCCGGACAGCAAAGACGTACAGGATATTGTCAGCAAATCAATCAACTACGCAAAAGAAAACGGTTACAATGTCGTAATTTTGGATACAGCGGGCAGATTGCAGATTGATACCGAAATGATGGCGGAACTATTAATAATAGACAGAGTTTTCCATCCGCAGGAAAAATTGCTTGTTATTGATTCTATGACAGGTCAAGAGGCGGTGCATGTTGCGGAAAACTTTGATGCTCAAATCGGTTTGACGGGTTTGGTTCTGACGAAGTTAGACGGTGATTCAAGAGGCGGCGCTGCATTATCGGTTGTTTATTGCACGGGTAAACCCATAAAATTAACGGGAACGGGTGAAAAACTTAACGCTTTGGAAAATTTCTACCCTGAGCGTATGGCAACAAGAATTTTGGGCATGGGCGATATTGTTTCCCTTGTTGAAAAAGCTCAAGAGGCATTTGATGAAAAAGCCGCAAAAAGAATGCAGGAACAAATGCAAAAAGCAGAGTTCTCGTATAATGATTTCTTGAGCATGCAAAAGCAGTTGAAAATGTTTGGCTCTATGGATCAATTATTGGGCATGATTCCGGGGCTTAACATCAAAAAAGAAGATAGAGAGATGATATCTCACAAGGGTGAGCAGGAATTAAGAAAAATAGAAGTCTTTATTCAAAGTATGACCCCGCAGGAAAGGGATAACCCGCAATTAATGAATACAAGTCGCAAAAGAAGAATTTCACAAGGCTGCGGGATAGATATGCACACCATTAATCTTTATGTAAAACAATTTGAACAAATGCGTAAAATGATGGGCGGCATGGGCAAATTGCAGAAGATGTTCGGCGGATTCGGCGGAAATAAACTTAAACAAAAACAAAATATGGTCAAAGCAATGAACATGGCAAGAAGATTTAAATAGCATTTTTTTGTACTGTTTGAACAGAATTTAGGTTTACGTTTTTGTGGTGCATTCGTTGTTGCGCCTTGTTTTGGCTTGACTTTTAGCTGTTTAAAAATACATGTTAACATTTGTTAACAAATCCGTAAAAACATGCAATTATTGAATTTATAAATACTTTATATATATACAAGAGATGACAAAATCACAATAGGATGAATGATTCAAAAGTATATTAAGAGTATACGAGAGAAAAAGGAGATTGAAAAATGGGTTTAGACGGAATTAATTCAAGTAAAAGAGCAGGTCAGGCTTTTAGTTTTCAGCCTGTATCAAATTTCTTTAAAGTAAATGATGTAAAAGTCGGTACAATTCAAATGACCGGTGTTAGCGGTGTAAATACTACCGAAAGAAAAGATTTGGCAAACGGTGCAGCTGATGTTACAAACAGAGCAAGAATGAATGCTCCTGTTGCTCAAGGCTTAGCTTCAGCTCAAGAAATTGAAAACGGTCAATTGGTATCAGGATATCATTTTGACAATCTTGGTAAATATGATGCAAAAGTATTTGCTTTAAAATACAATTCTGCAAATACTCCGAGAATTGCGCAAGGTACTGAAAATGCATGTGAAGGCATTGAATATGCAGGCGTTGCTGGTAATCTTCAGGCAGCAGCTAAAAATTCACCTTTCGCAGAGCTTTTTTCATAAGTCATAATTAAAAACAATCTTCTTTCTCACATTCTAAAAAGCCGATTGAATTTTCAATCGGCTCTTTTTTCGCCCTCTTAATGAATGATTAATTGATAACAATCTACAAAAATCCTATCTTGGTGTTACAATTTTAGTATGAGCGGTACATGGGACGAACTTATACAAGAAATTAAAAGCCGGCTGGATATAGTAGATGTTGTGTCAGAACAGGTTATCTTGAAAAGACGAGGTAACACTTATTGGGGTTTGTGCCCGTTTCACAAAGACAAACATCCCTCTTTTGCCGTAACTCCGAGCATGGGCATATACAAGTGCTTCAGCTGCGGGGAGGGCGGAGATGCAATAAAATTTATCATGAAAACCAAGAACATGGAGTTTCGTGAAGTTATTGAAGATTTGGCGCAAAAGTTTGGGCTTGAAGTTCCCAAAACTCACAAGTCAAACGGTTCGACCCGTGAACTCAAAGACCAAATGCTAAAAGCAACCGAAATTGCCGCAGAATTTTACCATGACTTGCTTTTAAGAAACAAAACCGAAAATGCCGAACTTGCGCTTGCTTATTTGACCAAGCGCGGCATAGGACAGGATATTATTAAAAAGTTTCATCTCGGGATTGCGCCGAAAGCTTATACCTCTTTGTATGATGAATTGAGAAAAGATTTTTCAAATGATGTATTGGAAAAAGCGGGGCTGGTTTTGAAAAGCGAAAAAGGAGGATTTATTGACAGGTTCAGAAACCGTGTAATTATCCCTATTCAAAACGAAAACGGTCAGTTTATCGCATTTGGAGCAAGGGCAATTGAAGAAGGGCAAAATCCGAAATATTTAAATTCCTCCGATTCATTAATATATAATAAAAGTAAAACGCTCTATGGGCTTTATACGGCAAAAGATGCCATAAAAGCCGAGGACAGCGTAATAATAATGGAAGGATATTTTGATGTTATTTCATCTCAGGCTCACGGGATTGAAAATTGCGTTGCCTCTTGCGGAACAGCCTTAACTCAAGACCACATAAGGCTTTTATCCCGTTATACAAAATCAAGAAGAATTTATTTATCGTTTGATACCGATAGTGCGGGGCAAAAAGCTACTGCAAAAGGCGCATCAATTATAAAAGAAGTTTTTGCGGGGCTCGGAAATATTAAGCAATTTGATGAAAGTTATATTGCCTCTAATCCGCAATCAGACAGGTATGCATGCGAAATTCGTGTCATCGCACCGCCCGAGGGCAAAGATCCCGATGAATTTGTACGTTCCGTCGGGGCAGATGCTTACAAAATGTATATGCAAAATGCTCCTTTATACATAGATTTCAGGATTAACAGCATTTTAAAAGACAAAGACAACTACAAAACTCCGCAGGAAAAAGCTCAATATATCAGTACGATTATTCCCGTTCTAGGGGAAATCCAAAATCCGATTATACGTGAAGAATACACTCAAACCGTTGCGGGTGCATTAGGGATTGATTCCTCCGTAATCAAGACAGAGCTTGAATCTTACTACAGGGCAAACATTCCGAGAGTCGAAAGAATTGTTAAGAATGTAACAAAAAATGATTCGGTTGTGCAAAAAGCGCAAAAAATTTTATTGAGCGTTTTTTTTGTACCCGACAGTCATTTAACATTTACTCAAATCAATGAAATGATTGGCGAAACTGCATTCAATGATGAAATATTAATAATTGTAAAATCTACAATTGACAAATTGATATGTAGCGTAAATAATGTGAAAGAATTAATCGAACACTTATATACTGAATTTGTCGATAACCCTGATGCACAGGCTATTCTCCCGGAATTGGTCGAGCATGCTCAAGCGTATAAAGACCTGAGTGAGGAGGAGTTCAGAAACGTCATAAAAGAGGCTATTGCTAAAATCAATAAATGTAAGCATGTCGAGGAAGTAGAACACATTAAGAAAAAATATAAAGGGATCGATGATAATGACCCCGAAGCTCTTAAAATTCAAATTCAATTAAGAGACAAACTTAGAATGAAAAAAGAAAAATCGGAGATGAATTAGATGACAAGAAAAAAACAAAGCGGATCTTCAGTTGTTAGTATGGACGAAGATGAAGCATTAAATTTGAGAAATTTAGATGAAGAAGATTCAATGACGAGTGACCCCATTAATTATATGAACGTAGATATTTCAACTGATAATATTGATGATATAGTTTCCTCAAAAATAGGGGATAAAGTATCTTCTGATGATATTTATATGATGCATTCATCTGATGATGCGGAACAAAAAGATATCGAAGTTCCGAAAAATGTTGCAATAGACGATCCCGTCAGATTGTATTTAAGAGAAATCGGACGTATCAAATTGTTATCCGCCAATGATGAAATTGCACTTGCAAGACAAATCTTAGAAGGCGGCACAAAAGGTGCTATAGCTAAAAGAAAACTTGTTCAGGCTAATTTAAGATTGGTTGTAAGTATTGCGAAAAAATATATCGGCAGAGGTATGCTTTTCTTAGACTTAATCCAAGAAGGCAACTTAGGTTTAATCCGTGCCGCTGAAAAATTCGACCACGAAAGAGGTTTCAAATTCTCAACTTATGCAACATGGTGGATAAGACAGGCAATCACCCGTGCAATTGCTGATCAGGCAAGAACAATCAGAATCCCCGTTCACATGGTTGAAACTATTAACAAGTTGAAAAAAGTAACAAGAAAACTTGCTCAAGAATATTCAAGAAAACCGACCGAAGAAGAATTGGCAGCAGAAATGAATGTTTCAATTCCTAAACTTCGTGAAATTATTAAAATTGCTCAAGAGCCTTTATCTTTGGAAACTCCTATCGGAAAAGAAGAAGATTCAAGATTAGGCGATTTTATTGAAGATAGAGAAGCCGATGCGCCCGTAAAAATGGTTGCATCCGAACTCTTGAAAGAAGATTTGGCTGAAGTTCTTTGTACTCTTTCTCCTCGTGAAAGAGATGTATTAAGATTAAGATTCGGAATGGATGACGGCAGACAAAGAACACTTGAAGAAGTCGGACAGTTGTTCGGTGTTACAAGAGAAAGAATCAGGCAGATTGAAGCAAAAGCTTTGCGTAAACTTCGCCACCCGAACAGAAAGAAAAGACTTGAAGAATATGTAGAGTAATTCAAATTCTAAAGACTTAAAAAAAATCCTCTCAAAGTTAATTCTTGAGAGGATTTTTTGTTGCCAAATTTTTTATTTATCCCGAAATCTGGCTTTCTCCGAGAATAAATACTTTCCAGTCTTTGGATTCTGCCATTGCGGGTCTGTAAAAATCTTTTACGAGTATATATTGTGTTTGTACGGGGATACAGCCTTTTGAATTTAAAAAGTCGCCGAAGTTTTGCGAGTTTTTTATATAATTTTTTTGTTTAACAAGCGGATAGAATGCTCTTTTCTTTTTGGCTATTTCGCATAGCATTGCGTTTATTACGTCATCATAACTCAGTTCGTAGCCGTTATTCAGGGTCGTATCAAGGATATAATTCAAATTGTCTGCCGTAGTGATTGAGAAATACCCAAGAAGCTTATTGCTTTCTTCAATAACGTATCTTGTTTTGTAGTAATTGGTAAACCCTTGGAAAAACGGTGGCTTAAACTCGTTGGGATATCTTATGAGGGACGGTTTGTAAATATTTATCAATTCGTCATTGTACAATTCAGATATTGCTTTGGCATCCGAATTTTGCGCATATCTCCATTTTAATTTATTTTGATATGGGGTAGGATGTTCGATTTTCCATAAGGTTTCCGATGAACATTGCCTGAACCCGCATCCGTTAACAAACAGGTCAAACAATTCGTTGTGGCATTCATCAATTACGACGGAAAACGTTACGGCGCCTTTTGCTCCGAGTTTTTGGATAATGAAATTTACGAGCGTTTTGCCGGCATCATAGTAATTCTCTTTAAAAATAAGCCTTGTAATGTTGATTTTGTATGGATTCCCGGGAGTGCAAACAACCGTGATAAGCCCGAGGATTTCTTTCCCCTCAACAAGAATGAATGATTCCGATTTAAATTTCAATTTCAAAGGCATCATTGCATTGATAAAAGAAATAGAATCCTGAGTTAAATTTTTGGCAAGTTTATCATTGTCATCCGTACACAAATACGAAATCATCTTTTTTAACTTCGGATAATCAAAACAATTCAATCTTCTTATTATTGCCATAGCCTAATTATATATTATGAATTTGTTTGTTGCAAGTTTATCAAAAATTTTGCTTGTGGTATGACTTTTTGCGCCAAATATGCTATTATTACAACTATGAACGAACAGGAAAAGCTTATTTCTTATCTTGAACTTGCAGACAAATTCAAGGCTCAAAAGGATTATAAATCCGCAATCGGGTGTTATGAAAATTTTATTAAAATTGATCCGACAAAATCCGTAATCTATAATTTGACGGCAGATTTGTATAATAAAGCTTACGGCGATGACAGTCTTGAAAAACAGATTGAACTTTATGAGAATGCTTACAAACTGCAGCCCGATAACAGATTAACATTGCACGGTTTGGCTTTTTCTTATGAAAAAATCGGCAATGCGCAGAAAGCGCAAGAATTTTATCGGGAGCTTTTACATAATAAGCCGACCGAAACTGATTTTTATAACTATGGAGCTTTTTTAATTCATAACGGGGATTTTGTAAACGGGCATAAATTCTTCGCACACAGATTTTTGACAAATGATCAAAACCTTAAATATCCCGCTGATGTTTCAAAAAAATGGGATTTCAAATCGGATTTAGCGGGTAAAACGCTCTTAATTCATTATGAACAGGGGTTTGGCGATACGATAATGTATTCAAGATTTGTTCCGTTTTTTAAAAACATCGCAAAAGATGTCATTTTTGTTGTGCAAAAAGAGTTGTTTAATCTTATTTCTCAATCGGCGATTTTTCAAGGTATAAAGGTTGCAACAGATGATGACGATTTAAAATATGATTATAATATGGCGCTGCTTGATTGTCCGTATGTTATAAAAACAAATTCACAGAACTTGCCTTATAGCGACAAATATCTTGATGTTTCGGATAATTTGGTATCTTCGTATGCTCAAAAGTATTTAAAAACCGATAAAAAATACCGTATCGGTTTATCGTGTCATGGTGATATGAACGCTAATTATAATGCCAGAAATATAGATATTTCAAAACTCATAAATTTTGAAGATTATAGTGATGTACAATTTTATAATCTCCAGAAAGATGATGATATAAGGTCAAATTCTGTTACAGCGCTTGGCGATACGTTTAAAGATTTTACGTATAGCGCATGTGCCGTTAAAAATATGGATATGGTTATAACAACAGACAATGTTATTTTAAATCTGGCGGGAGCTTTAGGGGTAAAGACAGTTGCACTTTTCAATAAACAAACGAATTACCGCTGGTTTAAATTAAACGGCGAAGATGTCGGCTGGTATAAATCTGTTAAACCTTTGCAGGCTAAAAAACAGAATGACTTTACGCAGTTGGCGCTTGATTTGTCTGAATATTTAAAAACAACTCTTTAAAACAGGGATAATTGTTTTTCAAAATGCTTTTTTAAAAATGACGGTCTGTGATACTTGGTCAGTCCGTATTTATCAATCGCATCAAGGTGTTCTTTTGTCAGATATCCGGCATTGTGCTCCCAGCCGTATTGCGGAAATTCCTGTGATAACTTTTGCATATATCTGTCTCTTGTTACCTTGGCAAGTATGCTTGCCGCAGCAATCGAGGCTGACGTGCCGTCCCCTTTTATTATAAATTTTTGATGGTATGTATAATTTTTTATGAGTCTGTTTCCGTCAACAAGAGTTATAAAATCGGTCAACTTCGCTTCTTGAATAACGTTTTCGCAAGCCGTTTTCATTGCTTTGAGAGAGGAATTTAAAATATTTATTTTTTCAATTTCTTCAACTTCAACGCAAATTATTGAGTTTATGGAATTGTTTAGGATTATATCGTACAAATTTTCCCTTATTTTATGGGTTAATTTTTTGGAATCGTTTAATTTTTCCAAATCCTTTTTTAAGCTTGACGTAACTTTCGGAAAATAAACGCATGCCGCAAAGACTCCGCCGGCAGCAGGTCCTCTGCCTGCTTCGTCGGTGCCGATTACTGATGTTTTGAATTTTTTGTCAAAGTTAAATAGTGCGTTCATATTTATCAGGTACATTCTCCCACTTGCCGTCATTCAATAAACCTTGCAGAGTATTTCGCTCTAATCTTATTTTCTTGTACTTGGTATCGGTTATTTTATTTCCGTAAAAATCAAGTACTCCGTATTTTTTGTCTTTTTTAACAAGTATGTATTCATTGAATTTTTTAACTTTGTCATACACGGGTTCAAGTACAACCTGTCCTTCACGATTGTAGATTCCATATTTGCCGTATTTTTTTATAACGATAACATCATGTATAGGTTTTATTCTTTCGCAATTATTGTTTAGCAAAATATTATCATCTTTATCCAGAATCCCGTAATATCCGTTTAATTTGGTAACAAATATTCCGTTCCCGATATGTGTCATTTTTTGATATTTTACGGGAACGATGGTATCTTCTGACAGGTCAATAATTCCGTAGCGTTTATCAAATTTTACAAGAATCCTGTTTGGAGTAATTTTTGTCATAAAAGAATAATTTCTTTTGGTCAAAGTTTCTCCGCTGTCATTTATCAATTTGTAACCGTTTTTGTTGATTATAAAATAGTGCTTGTCGTTAAAAATTAAATGCTCAACGCTTTTGCAATCGATTTCGATAACCGAGCCGTCGCTGTTAAAAATAGTCGAATTTGAATATATCCGCCTTGAACCGTCGGAATAAAAGTTCGTTGCGGTTTCTGTTAAGATATAATGTTTGTCGCAATTGGTGAATTTATGCTCGGTCTTTTGATATTGGGTATTTATCAGCCGTACATTATCATGGGAAGAATTTCCTCCTGAAGAACGACTGTATGAGGAACCGTGAGAAGCACCGTGCGAACAGCTTCCACCTCCGCCGTGAGAGCATGAACACGCACCGTAAGAGCTTCCGCATAAAAATATAAACGCAATCAGTCCGAGTAAAATTTTTTTCATATCTGCCACCTCTATATTTATATTTTTTACCACAAAAACAATCTTTATTGCTCTAAATAATTATATAGCTGTTTTGATTAAACATTTTTTAATAAAAGGTCAATTTTTTTATCCTAAAACACTTTATAAATATATACAGGTATGGGGAAAATATGAAATTAATCAGTTTGAATACGGCAGCAAAAGTGTCGCAAAAAATAATAAAGGCTTTTAAAAAAGAAAATGTCTTTAATTCAAAAACCTTTAATGCCATAATGGATAAAGATTGGGGCAAAGGTTCTAAAGCTATTTGTGCCAAATCAAAAACTACGGGAAAACCCGTAGATATATTTGTAAAAGATAAAAGCGTTACTATTGGCGGCTGTACAAATTATTATTATACTCTTTACGATAAAAGCGGCAAAAAGATAGGCTCAAAAAGTTTCGGTATAGAGCTTCGTCCCGATTCTAAAGCAGGCAACGAAATGCATTACGGGGTAATGGAAAATACTCCGTGCGACATTGCGGGAGCAGGGGTAATTGAAGATGCTATCCAAATCGAAACTGCCCTAAAAAACGGTATAAAAGTTATCCCGAGAAAATCTATGGCAAAAGCGACTTTATACCATACCAAAATGGGCTTTTTGCCGACCCCAAACCTTGCGGAAGTCAAAGATTGGGGCGACGTTTCAGATTTAATGCAAGAATTAATCCAATATTCGCCCGATATTAAAATAAGAAATTACAAACCCATAATTATAAAAAAGAACGGAAAGTTTTATCTTGATTTAAACACAACTCAAGCCCATGCAAACGCAAGAGAAATAAAATCAAGACTTGCCAAAGACGGAGGCTACAGGGTTGAAGATTTGAAAGCTCTCGGAACCGATATGGAATTATCGGGCGATGAACTTAAAGTATGGAAGAATAAACTTGCCAATAAATCATTTTTAGACAAAATCGGATAAGTTTTGCTAACTTTTTTATTAACAAATTGCTATCATATAAAAAAACGTTATAATATTTTATATGAGCGTTGATATTGACAAAAGTGATTTGGAAGATTTAAAGCAAAGGGTTAAAAAGAAACTTGATGAAACCCATCTTTATTCATACAGGGGAACGGTTTCAAAACTGCTGGGGTTAACCGTTGAAGTTAAATTGCCGGGGTTAAAAATCGGTGATTTATGCTATATCGAAACCTATGACGGCAAGCAAAAACCTGCCGAAGTTCAGGCTTTCAAAGGTGAAGTTGCTCAGCTTGCTTTGCTGTTAGACGGTAGCGGAATCGGTCAGGGTAGTCTTGTTACATCTACCGGTAAACCGATTATTATTCCTGTCGGGGATTTTTTACTCGGCAGACTTATTGATCCTATGGGTAATCCTATTGACGGCAAGCCTCTTGATACAACCGATGCGCAATGGCGTCCGATTGAGGGACCTCCCCCGGGACCTTTTGAAAGACCTATTATTACGGAAATATTTTCAACGGGTGTTCGTGCGATTGACGGATGTATGACTATGGGCTGCGGTCAGCGTTTAGGGCTGTTTGCGGGATCAGGTGTAGGTAAAAGTACGCTACTTGGTATGATTGCGAGAAATTCCGATGCCGACGTTAACGTTGTTGCGCTGATAGGCGAACGTGGCAGAGAGGTAAAAGAGTTTGTAGAAGATGCTTTGGGCGAATACGGTATGTCAAGATCGGTACTTGTTTGCTCAACAGGCGATAAGCCCCCGTTGATTCGTCAAAAATGCCTGCTGACAGCAACCGCCGTTTGTGAATATTTCAGAGATCAGGGCAAAAAAGTGTTCTTAATGACCGATACCGTTACACGTTGCGCAATGGCAGGGCGTGAAGTCGGTTTGTCTTTAGGCGAACCTCCGACAATGAAAGGGTATCCCCCCTCAATTTTCTCTTGGCTGCAGAAAGTTCTTGAAAGAGCAGGAAATAGTGAAAAAGGTTCTATCACGGCTCTTTATACGGTATTGATGGAGGGTGATGATATTAACGACCCGATTGTTGATATTGTTCGAGGTATTGTTGACGGACACATTTTCTTATCAAGGAAAGTAGCAGAATCAAACCACTACCCTGCAATTGATGTACTGGGCAGTATTTCCCGTTTGATGAGTTCTATTGTTACGCCTGAACATAAACAGGCTGCCGCAAAATTAAGAACTTTAATGTCATTGTATAGAGAAAACAAAGACTTGATTGATGTCGGTATGTATCAACAGGGTTCAAATCCCAGACTTGATACGGCAATTGAAATGATGCCGAAGATTAATGCTTTCTTGCAGCAAAGAACGGACGAAAGCGTAACAATGGACGGTACAATCCAACAGCTTGTAGATATGATGAAAGACGTTAATATTTAATTTTTGGCAAATATTTGCAAAATTACGTTAAATCTTATTGTAACTATAATGTTGTTTAAGTTGTATTGTTGTTTACTTTTCTATTTTAACGTCGTTAACAAGTTGAATGTTTACTTTTTCGCCTGCTTTAGCTTTGTAGTTTAATCCGGGGGTTAATAATCCGACGGCTCCGCCTACGACAAACGCAATAGGTAGCCCGATGGCAAATCCGCCGATGATTACGGCATCTGCCGCAATTCCTATTCCGCAGCCTGCCGCAACGCCGACAGCAGAAGTTCCGAATGTTGTTCCAAAACCTTTGCCCATAGCGTTCAGCTTGCCTCTTGATAAGTATTCGTTTTTGCTAAAAACTTGAGCTTTTACGGGTTTGCGCTCTCCTGACGGGAGTTCGATGTACTTAAAATCTAAATATATTTTCCCGCTTCTGTTAAAAGATTTCGGTTTTTGGATATCCGTAATTTGTGCAAAGAGTTTTGTTGCCGGGGGTAAAATTTGAGATCCCTCGACCGTTGAAACGCCGTCTTTAAAAAGAAACGCTACTTCATCTCCGACTTTGGCGGTTTTTTCATTAAAATTTTGCGCAAATGTTACCTGCAAAGTGTTGTATTGCGCAATATCATAATTTTCATCCGTTACGTTGACTATGTTTCCGGGAGTTTTCTTTGCCAGTTTCTTAGGCAATTTTATATGCTCAATTTTAGTTGAATTGTTTACTTCTTCAATTGCTTCAGAGCTTAAAGAAAGATTTAAGCCCAGCATTAAACCGCATAATAAACAGGAAAGAATCTTTTTCATAACAATGCTCCTTTTTTGCCATGAATACTAGCACATAATTTGAATTTCGTAAATATCAATTTTAAAATTATTCGTTTACGTGGTCTAATGCCATTTTTAATATCGTTTTTACGTGCCCGTCGGTTAGTGAATAGTAAACATTTTTGCCTTGTTTTAAGGCTTTAACGAGTTTTGCGGTTCTTAAAATTTTTAATTGATGCGAAACTGCGGATTTTGTCATATCCAAAAGTGCAGCCAAATCGTTTACACACAAATCGGCTTCTTCTAAAGCCCACAAAAGCCTTATTCTTGTGCTGTCGCCCATTACCTTGAAAAAATCCGACAAATCATATAATTTTGTCAAATCAGGCATATCAGGCATAATTTCTTTGACCAATTCAGGATTAACCGCATTCGTATCAGTTTTTTCGTTACTCATAATTTTATTATAGTTTAACGATTGAACAATTGTCAAACTGTTTGTTAAGAATTATGTCATAGGGGTTGACAATTGAACAGTTGTTCAATTATAATATTATTATATACATTAAAGGATTTTGGGACATGTGCAAATCAGAACATTGCGAAATTAGACATTGTAAACCTCAGTGCGCTATAGCGGCTGCGGTTATTATTTTTGTTTGCGCAATTGTTTTGAAGCCGACGGGTGTTTGGCGCTTTGTTGCTTTTCTTACCGCATATTTGATTTCGGGCGGGGATATTTTATTAAAAGCCGTTAAACATATATTTAAAGGTAAAATTTTTGATGAAAATTTCCTTATGGGTATTGCAACAATCGGTGCATTTGCAATCGGTGAATACCCCGAAGCTGTTATGGTTATGATTTTGTACCAAATCGGCGAGGCTTTTCAGGATAAAGCCGTTGAAAAATCAAAACAGTCGATTTCCGATTTAATGGATATAAGACCTGATTATGCAAATGTTGAAATTGACGGAAAGCTTGTTAAGAAAAATCTCAATGATGTCAAAATAGGCGATATTATAAAAGTTACTGCGGGTGAAAAAATTCCTTTAGACGGATTGGTAATTGACGGCTGCGGGGCTGTTGATACATCTGCTCTTACGGGGGAAAGTGTTCCACGCTGTGTTAAAAAAGGCGACAAAGCCGTAAGCGGGTGCATCAATACAAACGGACTTTTAACTATAAAAGTTGAAAAGAAATTCGGCGAATCCACGGTTTCAAAAATTCTTGAACTTGTTGAATATGCAAGTTCCAAAAAGGCGAAAGCCGAGAATTTTATAACAAAATTTGCAAGATATTATACACCGGCGGTTGTTATAGGTGCGGTATTTTTAGCTCTAATACCTCCTTTATTTATAAAAGGCGCCGTATCTAGTGTATGGTTTGAGCGTGCACTTACATTCCTTGTAATTTCATGCCCCTGCGCACTTGTTATTTCGGTTCCTTTGGGCTTCTTTGCGGGAATCGGCGGAGCATCAAAAGACGGAATTTTAATCAAAGGCGCTTGTAATATAGAATCTCTTGCAAAGCCTTATGCGGTTGTTTTTGACAAAACGGGAACTTTGACAAAAGGAACGTTTAAAGTTACTGCGCTAAATCCCGCAAACGGCACGGATAAAGATGATTTATTAAAAATGGCGGCTTATGCCGAAAATTATTCTACTCACCCGATTGCGCTATCAATAAAAGATGCTTATAAAGATAAAATTGATACTTCAAAAATTAAAAATGTGGAAGAAATCGCAGGACATGGCGTAAAAGCATTGCTTGAAAATGATGAAATCCTTGCAGGCAATATCAAGCTTATGAGAAAATTCAATATAGCTGATGTTGCTGAGGCAAATTCTTGCGGGACAACCGTTTATATTGCAATAAACGGCAAATTCGCAGGCTATGTAACTATATCCGATGAAATAAAGCAAGATTCAAAAGATGCAATAAAAGAATTAAATACACTCGGTGCTAAAACGGTTATGCTGACAGGGGATGCGCAAGCTCCCGCAAAATATACGGCAGACGTTCTCGGGATAAAGGACGTATATTCTGAACTTTTGCCCAATCAAAAAGTTGAACAATTGGAAAAATTAATAAATGAGCATAAAGGCAGCGTAATATTTACGGGCGACGGAATAAATGATGCTCCCGTTTTGACAAGGGCTGATGTCGGAATTGCAATGGGTGCATTGGGTTCTGATGCGGCGATTGAAGCGGCAGATGTTGTCATAATGGATGATAAACCCTCGAAAGTTGCTCAGGCTGTGAAAATTTCAAAAAGGACCATGCTTACGGTTAAAGAGAATGTTGTTTTTGCGCTCGGAATTAAGGCATTGTTCCTGCTGCTCGGTGCTATCGGCTTAATGACAATGTGGGGTGCCGTTTTTGCTGATGTCGGCGTTACTCTTATTGCCGTTTTAAATTCAATGAGAATGCTTGTTTGCAAAGAAACATCAAAAGCTTGAAAAATGTTCAAACTCCTTAATATTTCGCAGTTTTGAGTAATTTATGCTATAATTTAGCTATGTCTGAAGTAAGGAGTGCAAAAACATATATAAGCCTGTTTAGTAGCGCAGGCGTAGGCTGTTACGGTTTTAAACAACACGGCTTTGATTGTGTTGCAACAAGTGAACTCATTGAACGCCGTCTAAATATTCAAAAGTATAATCACAAGTGCAGTATGGATTCCGGGTATATTTGCGGTGATATTACCGATAAAGCCGTATTGAAAAAATTGTACACTCAAATTTCCGATTATAAAAAGAAAAATAAAACCGGTGATATTGATGTTATTATTGCAACACCGCCATGTCAGGGAATGTCGGTTGCTAATCATAAAAAAGCAAAAGACGAAATTAACAGAAACTCTCTTGTAGTTGCTGCAATTAACATCATAAAAAAAGTTAAACCGAAATTCTTTGTTTTTGAAAATGTTCAGGCATTTATGAAAACAAACTGCTATGATAACGGGGTTTTAAAACCTATATCGCAGGCGATTAAAGATAATTTGTCGGAAAATTACATTTATACGGACAAAATTTTGAATTTTAAAAATTACGGCTCAAATTCAAGCAGAACAAGAACTCTTGTAATAGGTGTAAGAAAAGATTTATCCGATGACGTTTTACCATTTGAACTTTTTCCCGATTATACTCCTGAAAAGACCTTAAAAGATGTCATATATGATCTCCCGCGTTTAAAGAAAATGGGCGAGATTTCAAAAAATGATATTTACCATTATTTCAGAGAATATTCTCCTCAGATGAGAGATTGGATAAAATATATAAAACAGGGACAGTCGGCTTACGACAATAAAGATGAGCGCAAAAGGCCACATAAAATCGTAGACGGTAAAATCGTTCAAAACGTAAATAAAAACGGCGATAAATATAAGCGCCAATGCTGGGATAAGATTGCGCCATGTGTTCATACAAGAAATGATATTCTTGCGAGCCAAAATACTGTTCACCCTGAAGATGACAGGGTTTTCAGCATAAGAGAATTGATGCGGATGATGTCAATTCCTGATGATTTTAAATGGGTCGAAGAAGATGAAAAAACAATAAATGCACTCCCTCTAAAAGATAAAAAAGCTTTTCTAAAGAAAAATGATATAAATATAAGACAAAGTATCGGAGAAGCTATTCCGACAGCTGTTATATCCTGCGTGGCGTCAAAAATAGAAAAGTTCCTTGATACGGAAAAATTAAAAGACAAGGATATTAAAAAGATTATAAAATCGGACAATCTGTCAGATACTTCTGCGATTATTGATTTTATAAAGAAAAATAAAAATAAATATGCTTTGAGCACTCTTTCAAGAATAGCCGAACTTTCAAATAACAGACGCACCGAAACGGCGGCTTATTATACAAATAAACAACTGCTTTTTGAAATTTATAACAACTTGCCCGAATTTAAACAAGAAAACATTAAAATCTTAGAACCCGCAGCAGGTGTGGGAAATTTTCTGCCTTTAATTATCGGTAAATATTCTAATTGCAAAAAACTTGATATTTGTCTTTGCGATAAGGATTCCGAAGCTTTGAAAATTTTGCGGGAACTCTATAAAATATCGGGTATTCCGTCAAATGTGTCTATCCGTATTAAAAACGAAGATTTTTTACTTGCAAAAAATAAAGTTCATTATGACTTGGCAATCGGCAATCCGCCTTACGGCAAGGTTAAAGATAAAAAATTGCTGTCAAAATACCGCAAATTGTATAACGATGATGAGGCAGATAATATTGCGGCGTTTTTTGTCGAAAAATGCCTGCAAACTGCGGATAAAATTTGTTTGATTTTACCGAAATACTTCTTGCACAATACTGATTTTTCAAAATGCAGGGACTATACAAAAAAATATTGCATAGATTCAATTATTGATTTTGGTGAAAACGGATTTAAAGGCGTTTTGATAGAAACAATCTGTCTGATAACAGATAATAAAAAACTTCCGAGATATACCCTTTGTTATTCGGTTCCGTATAAAAAAACAAACAAAATCTTACAATCCAAGCTTACTGACGAAAATTTCCCGAATTGGTTATTATACAGAAACGAAAATTTTGACAAAATCGCCGATAAAATGTGCTTCGGGGTATTTAAAAGTTTCAGGGACAGGCAAATTACAAATAAACTTTTAAAGCATAAAGGAAAAATATGGGTTATAAAATCCCGCAACATTGCGCAAAACGGTTCAAAAATTGAGCATTTGCCCGATTATGATGCATATCTTGATGATAGGGCAGATATTAAAAATTTATCCGTTGCAAAGTATTACGGCAGAGATGATGTGTATTTGAGCCCGAATATGACCTATTACCCCAGAGTCATAAAAAAGCCCAAAAATACTATTGTGAACGGTTCTGTCGCTATTTTTGAAACGGAAAATAAAAAGAGAATATCCAAAAAAGATTTGGAATATTTTTCGACTGATGAATTTAGAAAATTTTACGGTATAGCAAGAAATTTGAGCACAAGATCGCTAAATCTCGATAAAAATGCCGTGTTTTATTTCGGGGTAAGAAAACGCTAATATGTTAACAAACACAGATATAACTGAATTTTTAAATAAATACGATTATGATATAAGAAAGACGGGCAACGCTCGCTGGATTGACCAGAAATGTACGCCTGATGTCATTACGATTATATCTGACTGTATATATAATTTTCACTTAAATAATTCCGAAAAATTTTTTACGTCGTCAGATATAAGATTTTCCGATTATGCAAGAAGTAATGTTGTTGAAATTTTTAAAAAGCCCGAAGTGGATTCTGATAAAGCAGAACATGAATACGATAAATTCTTCCAGCAGCCGATGGAATTGCTTGCGGCATCTCATGTTCTGACAAAATACAAGGTTAAAAACAGAAATGTTTATGAAATATCCGATATTGAGATTTTGGATTATCTTGCGCTAAGAGAGAAAAATTCACTATATTTTTTGAAAGAATATATAACAAAAACTCTTAAAGACAGCGGGATTTATCCTTTATTTGAAACATTTTTCAATAATCAGACTCCCGAAAATTATTCAAAAATGAAAAGCGGTTTTTCGAGTTTTACGATAAAAAACACTCCCATAAATAAAGAGCTTGAATGCAACAGAATTTTTATCAAGGTGCTGAATCCTCTTGCATACTTCAAAAATTCTTTAGGCACGGTAAAAGGCAGATTGTCAAAAGACAAAATAACCTATGATATGTTGATGTACAACAGAAATAATTTCCGTGATATCAATGCCGAGAAACCGAAAAATGTAACAAGAAAAGAATATATGCAATCGCATAAAATCGTATTCAACAAGGCTTATTACAGATATCAATCTCAAAAAGCAAAAAGGGTTTTGCATGATTTTAATACCCGTTATCGCAGGGATAAAAGCGAGTATGATGATGAATACGCAAATGCTCCCGCAACGGAAATTCATCATATATTTCCCGAAAGCAAATATCCCGAAATTTCATATTATTTGGAAAATCTTATCGCTCTTACTCCGACCCAGCATTTAAATTGCGCACATCCGAATCATAAAACCGGTGAAATTTCAAAGTCGTATCAGCATAAATTGCTGCTTGCAAAAGTTGAAAGAATTAAAGAAAACTTAAATTCAGGTAATGCGGAAAAGAAATATTCTTTTTCAAATTTGCTTAAGGTGCTTGCTGTGGCGTTTGAAGATGACGGGATTTTGAATATTGATAATAATTATTTTGATGCGATAGTCGATGTAATCAATTCTCATTATTTAAGTGAACAATAGCGAAAGACCGTCAGATGTACGAAATATAAGGCATTTGCCTCAGAATGTCGGTATTTCTACTGGGTTTGGGTTTCTACCCCAACAATAAATTTTCAAAACACCCTTATGCTACACAAATTGTCCGCAGCATTCGCTTCCGCAGAATTTGCACCTGTTTATTACAAGGTTGTATTCTGAAATTTGATACCCGTCCCTTACAATTAACGGTCTGGCGCAGTTTTTGCAATATGTACTTGAGGTTTCAATATTTGTGAGATTGCCTGTATAAACATTATTTAGCCCGACTTGTTTTGCGATTTTATAAGCTTTTAAAAGTGTTGAAAAACTCGTGGCTTTTTTGTTTGAAAATTTATATCTCGGGAAAAAGGCACTAAAGTGCAGCGGAATGTCAGAGTTTAAATTTTTTAAAATCCATTCGCATTCGGATTTGAGCATTTCTTCGCCGTCGTTTTCGCCTTCAATCAGCATGGTTGTTAATTCCGTATGACAATTCGTTTTGTTAACCGTGTATTCTATTGTTTTTAAAACGGGTTCAATATCCGAAAGACAGTTTTTTTTGTAAAATTCTTTGCTAAACCCTTTTAAATCAATATTTGCCCCATCCATATATTTAAAAAATTCTTTTGCGGGTTCGGGGTTTATAAACCCTGAAGTTATCGCAACTGTTTTAATCCCATTTTCACGGCATAGTTTTGCACAGTCAATCGCATATTCAAAAAATATTATCGGATCGTTATAGGTGAATGCAACGCTTTTGCAATTGTATTTTTGGGCAATTTCCACAATTTCTTTCGGCGAAGTTTTATTAAAATCCTGCGGGTTTGAATTATTTTTTGTCGTTTGCCAATTCTGGCAAAATTGGCAGCCCATGTTACAGCCTAATGTCCCGAATGACAGCGCAAAGCTTCCGGGGTAAAAGTGATAAAGCGGTTTTTTCTCTATCGGGTCAATTGCAAGCCCCGTATTGTAACCGTAAGTTGTTAATTCAATGTTTCCCTTAACATTTTTTCTTACATGGCAAAACCCGCTCTGTGTCGGAGCTAAAACGCATTTTCTCGGACAGATTAAGCATTGAACTTTACTGTTTGTTAATATATTTTGATATTTCATAAAATATATTATAATACTATTATGAAGATAAAAGAACCCGCAGTTGCAAATACTTTTTATACGGCGAATGTCGAAGATTTAAAGCTACATATAGATTACTTTAAAAGCATAAGTAAAAATCTCTATACGTGTCCGACAAGAGCTGTTATCGTTCCTCATGCAGGATTTGTTTATTCGGGGCGTATTGCTTATGAGGGAATAAGCCAGATTGACAGAAACGTTAAAAATATTTTCATTTTTGCTCCTGCTCACAGAGTCGGTTTTGACGGACTTGCGTTAACGTGTTATGATGCGTGGAAAACACCTCTCGGGATTACGGAAGTAAACCATGAAATAGGGCAGGAATTGCATGATAAATTCGGCGCAAACGTAAATGATGATGCAATGTTTGGCGAGCATTCAATTGAAGTTGAATTGCCGATTATTCAATATCTTTTCAAAAATGTAAAAATTGTTCCGGTACTGATAGGGAAAGAAAAGCCCGAAAAAATAAGCGAAATTATTTCACATTATTATCCCGATAAAAACAATGCATTTGTTATTTCATCGGATTTAAGTCATTTCTTAACTGATGACAACGCTAAGAAAGCCGATAAAGTAACGGCTCGCATGATTGAATCGGGTGATATCAGAAAATTTTCTTACGAAAATGCGTGCGGTGCTGTCGGAATTATGGGCTTGGTTTCGTTTGCCAATTCAAATAAATATTCAATGATTAGAATTGATTTGGCAAATTCATCGGAAATTTCAGAGGATAAATCAAGAGTTGTCGGATACGGAAGCTGGTTTTTATTTGAAGGCAGCAAAGATGATTTTATCGCTCAATATCACCCCGGATTTGTAATTGATATTTGCAAAATTATATTAAAATCCGAATTTGATCATAAACCTATGCAGATAATTTATCCGCAGGTATTTGATGAACCCGGAGCCTGCTTTGTTACGCTTGAAGAAAACGGACATTTGAGAGGTTGTATCGGATCAATTGCACCTTACAGACCTTTAATAACGGATTTGGTAGAACACGTAAAAGATGCGGCTTTCAAGGATACAAGGTTTAATCCCGTAACGGAAGATGAACTCCCGCTTTTGAAATATGCCGTTTCAATTCTTACTACCCCTAAAATGATAGCTTTTAAAGACGAAGAAGATTTGTTGAAAAAAATCGTTCCTCATCAAGACGGTATCATTATAAGAGATAATGGTCATCAGGCTGTATATTTGCCTGCCGTTTGGGACGAATTGCCCGACAAAAAAGAATTTTTAAATTCATTGAAAGTCAAAGCGGGTTTACCGAAAGATTATTTCTCTCATACATTGGAAGCTTACAAATTTTCTACAATTTATATTAAAGAAAATTAATCAGCCTTAAAAGTTGACAATGTTTTGTGTCCATGGTAAATTTGACCTGTCAGAAGTTATACAATTGAATATATTTCCAAAAAACCTTAAAAACAGGTTTGTTTTTGGTATATTCATTAAAATTTAAATAAAGGTTAATACCTGAAAACCTTTAAAAGTAATCTAGAGTAAAATTATGAAAGGTAAAATCTATGGAAAACAAAGAAGAAAAAGCGGTAGAAGTTAAAGAAGAAACTTCCGCTGAAAAAATAGAATCAACAGATGAACAAAAATCTGTTGAAACTCAGGCAGATGCTCCTGCAGAACAAAATGAAAAACCTGCAAGAGGACGCCGCAGAAGAAAACAAAAAATCGAAACAACATCAGAAGAAAAACCTCAATCGGAATGGACTGAAAATGTTGTTCAAATCAGCCGTGTAACAAAAGTTGTAAAAGGCGGTAAAAAATTATCTTTCCGTGCAATTGTTATTGTCGGCAACAAAAAAGGTCAGGTTGGTGTAGGCTGTGCTAAAGCTTCAGAAGTTATCATTGCTATTCAAAAAGCAATCGCTGACGGCAGAAAGAACGTTATCACGGTTCCTATCTTCAAGACAACAATTCCTCACCCCGTTCAAGGAAAATCAGGTGCAGGCTGCGTTATGTTAAGACCCGCATCACAAGGTACAGGGATTATCGCAGGCGGTGCTGTTCGTTCAGTATTAGAGCTTGCAGGTATTGAAAACATTCTGGCCAAATCTTTAGGTTCAAAAGCTCCTTTGAATGCCGTTAACGCAACAATCGAAGCTCTTAAATCTTTGACTCCGTTTAGCGAAATGGCTAAAAAGCGCGGTTTGTCAATGGCTGAGTTTTTAAATTAGTTTGAAGTAGAAATTATATAAGGAAATAGAATTATGGCAAATAAAAAATCTGAAATGATTAAAATTAAACTCGTAAAAAGTTTAATCGGTTCAAACGAAAAACAAAGACGAGTAGTTAAAGGTTTAGGTCTTTCCAAAAAAGATCAGGTTGTTGAACATGCATCAACTCCGACAATTTTAGGAATGGTAAACAAAGTTTCTCACCTTGTTGAGATTGTTAAGTAATTACCGTTTGAAAGTTTATACAATAAAAAGTAAAGAAAGAAGGAAATAATATGGCAAATATAAAATTAGAAGATTTAAGACCTGCAAAAGGCGCTACTTCTAAATCCAAAAGAGTAGGCAGAGGCCGTGCTTCAGGCTGTGGTAAAACTTCTTCCAGAGGTAACAACGGTGAAGGACAAAGATCCGGCAACTCATCCAAAAGAGGTTTTGAAGGCGGTCAAATGCCCGCATACAGAAGATTACCCAAATTGAAAGGGTTTCAGTTGTATTCAAAAGCTAACTATGCTCAAATCAACGTTGGCAGATTAGATGCTTTGAATCTTAAAGAAGTTTCATTAGAAACATTATCCGAAAGAAAAACAATACATTCGTCATGTGTAGGATTGAGAGTATTGGGCAATGGTGATATAAAAAATGCGGTAACGGTTAAAGCCGCTTATGTTACACCATCAGCAAAAGCAAAAATTGAAGCCGCAGGCGGAAAGGTTGAAATAGTATAATGGCAAACGATTATAGAGCGCCTTCTGCTGAAGACTTAATGTCTATGTGGAATGCCTCCGGATTAAAACAAAAAATCCTGTTTACATTTTTAATGATTGCAGTATGGAGATTCGGGGTTCAGATACCTTTGTATGGTATCAACAATCAGGTATTCTCTACTATCGCATCAGGAAATAACATAATCGGATTTTTAGATTTATTTACCGGCGGTGCACTTGGAAAAGTTTCTATACTTGCATTAGGTATCGGACCTTTTATCACATCTTCAATTATCGTTCAGCTTGTTTCGGTTGTCATACCGTCATTGGAAAAGCTGCAAAAAGAAGAAGGTGAAGAAGGCAGACGTAAATTGTCGCAGTATACGAGAATATTTACGGTAGTTCTCGGGTTGTTTCAGGGATTTATCTTTATGTTGTTCCTGCATCATTTACCGGGAGCGGTTATACCGAATGTAAATCCTATAATGTTCTATATTAATTCAATAATCATATTAACGGCAGGTGCCGTACTTGTAATGTGGATATCAGAATTAATAACTGAAAAAGGAATAGGCAACGGCGGTTCGCTCATCATCTTTTGCGGTATATTATCGGGAATCCCCGTATATGCTTCAAGAACATATCAGCTTGTTAAATCAAGCCCGAGTATGCAATTAGCATTATTGCTTTTACTTACGATTTTCTTCCTTGCAACAATTTTGATTGTTATTATGCAGGAAGCAGTAAGAAAAGTTATTATCGTTAACCCTAAAAGACAAATCGGTAACAAGGTTTATGGCGGTATGAATTCGTTTATTCCGTTCAAACTTAACCCGGGCGGGGTTATGCCGATAATCTTTGCAATTGCTATACTTCTGTTCCCGTCAACAATTCTTGCAATGGTTGGTCAGGCTAATATTAAATCTGTTCAGCTTAAACATATTATTATCAGTATGAATCACTTTTTAAGCCCTGACGGATTGCCTTATTATCTGATATATGTAGGTTTGATTATTGCATTGACTTTCTTCTATGCATCAATTATGCCCAATATGCAGCCCAAAGACATTGCTGACAACCTTAAAAAATACGGTTCATCAATCCCCGGTATCAAACCCGGCAGACCGACTGCCGAAGCTCTTGATAAAATCTTATCAAAAGTTATATTTATCGGTGCTATCGGTCTTGGTATAATAGCATTGGTTCCGTCTTTCGGAAGTTATGTTACAAAGATTGAAACCTTGCAGGGAATCGGTGCAACATCCTTAATCATTATGGTCGGTGTTGCACTGGACTTGATAAATCAGGTAAGATCTCATCTTTATGCAAGAAATTATGAATCGTTCTTAAAAGATGATAAGTAATGTAAAGCGATATAAATAACTATAGAAGGTGTATTGTTCAATTACAATACACCTTTTTAGTATTAATAAAATTGGATATCAAATTAATATTCAAAAAATATGTTGCAAACTAACAAATAAAATTATTTTGTGTTATTATAACCATAGTAGCAAAATTAGGAATGTGTGTCATGGCTAATTTATCAAATGAAGAAAAAGTAATAGGAATACCCCGTGCAATGTCGTTTTATAACAATTATCCGTTTTATTACGGATTCTTTAACGATTTGGGGATAAAAATTGTGTTGTCTGATGTTACAACAAAACAAACAATGTCTGACGGTGCGGCGCTGGTTGTTACAGAAACTTGCCTGCCGATAAAAGTTTATGTCGGGCATGTCTTAAATTTAATACATAAAGGTGTAAAGAATATTTTAATCCCGTCAATTCAATCAACTGACGTGAAAATTTACAACTGCTCAAAAATCAGAGGATTGCCTGATTTAATCAGAAATGTTGTAAAAGAAGATTTTAATTTGGTAGAAGCGACGCTTGATAAATCAGAAAAACATCACGGATTGTATGATTTTCTTGAAGATTGCGTCAGACCTTTCGGTATAACGGATAAAAAGCTTATCAAAAAAGCTTCAAAAGCAGGCTGGAGATGCTATAACAATTTCCACGTTATGGCAAAATCGGGAATGCCTTATTCAAAAGCTTTGAGTTATGCGCTTCAAGGCAAAGTCGTAATTTCTTCAAGCCAGAAAGAATATCCGATTTCAATCGCTCTTGTCGGACATGGTTATAATATTTTTGATGACAGAGTTTGCATGAAGATTTCCGATAAATTGGAAAAAATGGATGTTAAAGTTTGTACATCATTACAATTATCATCAGAACAATTGAATGAAGGTATTGCAAGTTTAGGCAACGATAAGTATTGGGCTAACGAAGATGAAGTAACCGGTACTGCCGGTCATTATTTAAAAGATAATAAAATTGACGGTATCATTACGATTACTGCATTCGGTTGCGGTCCTGATTCTTTGATGATTGAAAGAATCACAAGACATGCAAAACAGTTCGGCAAGCCGTTGTTGAATTTAACAATTGATGAACAAACAGGTGAAGCAGGCTTTGTTACAAGAATTGAAGCTTTTGTTGATATGCTTTTCCGTAAAAAACGTGCATCAATCGTTAATAAAATCAACATTAAAGAAAATGTTGCTCAATACAATACCAATACTAATATGATTAAGACCAAATAGCAGCTTTTAAAAAGTTCAAAAGTCTTAAAAACAGATATGGAATATTTTAAAATATCCCACGGATGTTTTTGTGCGTAAGTTTAAATATGAGGAGAATTTATGGTCGGAATACTTGATATACAGTTTAACCCTGTAATAGGGGATAAACAGGCAAATTTAAAAACGGTTGAAAATTTTATCGCAAAAAATTCGGATAAAAAGCTCGATTTGGTTGTTATACCTGAATTTTTCTCAACAGGTATCAGTCATGATGCATTTGAAAAATTTCCCGAAGATGCAAATGGCGGCGAAACGATAGCGTATTTGTCAGAATTGGCAAAAAAATATAAAACTAATATCGTTTGCGGAACCGTGATAGAAAAGAACGGAAATAATTTTTATAATACATGCTTTGTTTTAAACAGGCAGGGTGAAATTGTTTGCAAATATAGCAAAATCCATTTATTTAATTATACGGGTGGAAATGAGGGCGAACTTATTACTCCCGGGGATAAAGCGGTTGTTGCGAATTTGGATTTCGGCAAGGTCGGATTATCTGTTTGTTTTGACATGAGATATCCTTTATTGATAAGAAAACTTGCTCAAATGGGTGCACAAATTGTTGTACTTCCGACAGCGTGGGTAATTCCCAATAAAATTTATAATAATGATAAATCAAAACGGTTTGAGCGTGATATATGGCTTGCAATGAACCGAACAAGAGCTTACGATAATATGGTTTATGTTGTTGTGTCTAATGAAACGGGCAAGGCAAATGAAAATGTAAGTTCGCTCGGATCTTCATTAATTATTTCACCTAAAGGGGAGATTTTGGCGGATGCCAAAGACGAACAAACCGCATTATATTTTGATGTTGACCTTGACGTTTTAGAAAAAATGAAATTGCAATATCCGATAACAAGTATTGATTAGCATTTACTACAAATAATATCTTGTGATATATTAAATATTTTGGAAATAGAACAATAGAAATTACCGCCATAGCAAAATTCGGAAATAACTTGTTAGTGAAATAACAACAAAAACGGTCATTGTTTGAACGATAGTGAGTTTGACCGTTTTTTATATTGAGCTTAGAAGTTATAGGAGAATTTTGTGTGCGGGGGCTTTTGTGAAACTTTTTGCTTAAAAAGTTTCCGCTGTCTGCGCAAGACAAAGATAATAAAGATTACTGCATTTTCGCATATAGTTTCTAATATATTTTATGTAGGGTGCGGAGAGCTAACGCACCGATAAAATGTATCAATGCTTCCAATATGCTTTAAATTCTTTGATATCTTTCAACATCTTATTGTAATTTCCGTCAAAACAAATTGTTCTATCGTCAATGTACAAATATGCGGGGATTTTTACATTTGTTACATCTTTAAAATAAATATCCAATTTATTTTTTATAAGCCATTTAACAGACATTATTAAATTTCTGGTTGTAAAAAGGTATAAATCAGCAGACTTATTCAAGGTTTTTAAAAATTCATCTGCTCCTGATCTTACTTGTGGAATGAGGTTTTCATTAAATTTCCCATCGTAATAATTCAATACTCCATCTAAATCTATTAATATTTTCTTTTTGCAATTGTTCATTTATTGCTCCCCAATAGGTGGTAGATAACTTGTAATTAATATACCACAATAGGTGTCATGAGTAAAGACAGAAACAGACATCTTGAGAAATATAAAAAATTAGGAGAACACATAAGAAAGTATAGGTTAGAGCGTGGACTTTCTCAAGAGGAACTGGCTTTTAGAATTTCAAGTGCACGCAATTACATTGGTTGTATTGAGCGAGCTGAAAAATTGCCCAGCTTAAATACAATTTTTGATATTGCCGAAGAATTGCAGGTTAATATAAAAGATTTATTATAAATAAAACATAGGGTGCGGAGCGCTAACGCCCCGCAATATTTATTTCGAAATATTATCCAAAAATTAATCCTTGAGTATAAATTATTGATTAATTTTGTTTGTTATATAATATATGGCGAGGTATAAATATGCAATTAGAATTTTTAAATTCAAAAATACACAGAGCAACTGTTACTGATGCAAATTTAAACTACGTCGGATCAATAACGATAGATGAAACTTTATTAAAAGCCGCAAATATGCGTGAATGGCAAAAAGTTGAAATTCTTGATGTCAATAACGGCGAAAGATTTCAAACTTATATTATCAAAGGAGAAGCCGATTCAGGGTGCATTTGTTTAAACGGAGCGGCAGCAAGAAAAGTCCAAAAAGGCGATAAAGTTATTATTGTAACTTATGCAATTTTAGAAGAAAATGAAGTTGCAAACCATAAACCGACAATCGTTATTGTTGATGAAAATAACAAAATAGCTCAAACAAAATAAAAGTTTTTTAAGCTCAGAATGCTTGTAAATACGCACATTCAAGCCTGTACTTGAATTTTATTTTGCTTTGTAGTATATTTATCGGGTACTAACAGCTATTAAGGTGGTGAAAATATAAAATGGCAGAAGTTAAAGTCGGCGAAAACGAATCAATCGAAAGCGCTTTGAGAAGATTTAAGAAAAAAATCCAAAAAGCAGGGATTTTGTCTGAAGTAAAAAAGCGTGAAAGATACGAAAAGCCCAGCGTAAAAAGAAAACATAAATCTGAAGCTGCTCGTAAAAGAAAAGTTTAAGATACAAAATATTTAAAATAAGAAGCCCGCACAATTTTAATTGTGCGGGCTTCTTGTAATCTGTTGATAATTTTTTAATTAAAATTCAATCCGAAAATTAATCAATTTTCCAACTGTTTAAATATTGTTCCTGTTCGGGAGTCAGAGTGTCAATTTCAATGCCCATAGATTTAAGTTTTAATTGAGCGATTTTGACATCAACTTCGTGAGGCAGGGTATACAATTTATTTTCTAATTTGCCTTTATTTTTTACAAGAAATTCTATACCTAAAGCCTGATTAGCAAAACTCATATCCATAACGCTTGCGGGGTGCCCTTCTGCTGCTACGAGGTTGACTAATCTTCCCTGACACAGAACGTAAACCGATTTACCGTTATTTAATACGTATTCTTCAAGGTTCGGTCTTACCTGTTTAATTTCTCGGGTGTGTTCTCTTAAACCCTCAACGTTTACTTCCCAGTCGAAATGACCTACGTTTCCGACCATTGCACCATCTTTCATTGTTAAAAGATGCTCAACGTCAATTACATGCTTGTCGCCCGTTACACATAAGAACAAATCTCCTTCTTTTGCGGCTTGAGCGATAGGCATAACACGGTATCCTTCCATTGCAGCTTCAAGAGCTTTCAAAGGATCAACTTCGCAAACGATAACATTAGCACCGAGCGCTTTTGCTCTCATTGATACGCCCTTGCCGCACCAGCCGTAACCGCATACAACAACCGTTTTGCCTGCGATTAAAATATTTGCGGCTCTCATAACGCCGTCAAAAGCGCTTTGACCCGTGCCGTATCTGTTGTCATATAAATGTTTTGTTAAACTTGTGTTTACTCCGACAGCGGGGAAACCTAAAGTCCCTTCATTCTCCATTGCTTTTAATCTTATAATTCCCGTTGTGGTTTCTTCTGTCGAACCGATAATTTTGCTTATCAAATCGGGTCTTTTTTCGTGAATCATTGAAACCATATCGCATCCGTCATCAATAATAATGTCCGGGTTAAATTTTACGGCTTCTTCAATGTGGCTTTTATATTGATCAACGCTTTCTCCCGATATTGCGTAAACAGGCATGTGATAATATTTTACAAGAGCTGCCGCAACATCGTCCTGCGTAGATAAGGGGTTTGAAGCAACAAGCAAAGAATCTGCTCCGCCTGCCTGCATAACCGTGCATAAAGCTGCCGTTTCTTTTGTAACATGAACGCATGCCGATAATTTCAAACCTTTGAACGGCTGTTCTTTTATAAATCTCTCTCTTATAGCCTTTAATACGGGCATATCTTTAAATGCCCAGTCAATTTGTTTTTTACCTTGATCTGCGAGGTTCATATCTTTAACATCGCATTTTACTTCTAAAGTATTGTTCATAGAATTCTCCTCTTTATACCTTATATTGTTTGATTATAACCTAAAAACACATTAAAAATTCTTTGACGATAATATTTGTAAAATTTTCTTAATAAAATTACAATATATGTCAAAAAATAACCTTTATCATTGTTATACTGGTTGGTAAGGAGTACGGTGTGAAAGTAAATTTAATTTCAAACCCTGTAAATAATACTAAAAATGTGAATTTCACGGGTTACAAATGGACAAAAGACGAGCATGGTTTTAAGAATTTTGAAACCTCTTACATTTTCGATGAAAACAATCAGGATTGTTATTTAGAGATTTATACGCTGAATACCGATGAAAACGGTAATTATTACATCAGCGATAAGGCAAGATCTAGACAGGGTGGTGCCGATAGAATTAAAATGAAGCCCGGCTCAAATAAAGTCAACCTTACCAAAACATTTGGCATTTTGCCCGACAAACCGTTTGCTTACCATTATGTCGTACGGGACAGAGGCGGACGAGAAACCGTCGCAATAGATGCAGGCGACAGTATTAAAGAAAACGGCGTTTCATTCAACGTTGTTGCTCAAAACGGTTCTCATGTTTCAAAAGGCGGATCGATGAAACTTGTCAATGTCGATTCTCAAAATGTCGGTATTGTTTATGATGAAAACGGAAAACCTAAATTAGATAAAGCATTAAAGGCTCGTGGCGAAAATGCAATAAAAACTTTAACCAACGTATTTGGCGGAACGGTTGCAGGTCTTGAAAAAGATATTGATGCAGGCAAATATGACGGATATTCAAGAATTATCTCCTTACCTATTTTTACAAGAGATGATTTCTCTGCTCACAAATATTGGATTGAAGATATTTTCCAACCTTGCAACAGCTTGTTAAACCTTAACAATTATTCTTCATTGCAGAAAAAAATGTTTGCACATGACCTGAACTTTGTATCAGACGGTGCATTTGTAAATGAAGGACTTCAAGGGGTTCACTTCAGCAACCTGTTAAGATGGGGTACCGATTCTCCTTATTTCAGATGGTTTAGAGCCAGCAATTTGAAAAATGCTCCTTTGTCTTTAGGTATTTATCCTAAAGATACAAGAAATGTTTCATTCAAATTCGTAAACTCTCCTAAAATTTATACTCAAAATTCTTCGGGAAAAGTAACCGAACACAATAACGACAAATACGATCCCTCAAAACCGACTTATATCCAGTTCTTTGATAAAAGATTGGTAACGGATAAAGAAGTTAATGATCCCGAAAAATTAATCAAAACTTATTCAAAATTAAATACCGATAAATATTATGACCTCAATACTCATGATGATTCCGTATTCCCGTATTCTTTTGAGGTTAACCCCAAAACTATATCTCAAAATTTAAAAAGGTTTAATCAACATAACGATATGCTGCCCAAAGATGAAAGAATACCTTTCAACAGCTATGAAGCATCAAGAATTATGTCCAAAAACGAAAACTTCGTTGTTGACGGCAAATTTGAAAGCGGATTTGAAACTTGGGATGCAAATACCGATATTGCCAAATTAAGCTTTGTAATGTCAAATAACGATTTGAAAAACCTTAAGAATTTGACTCCTCACGAAGCTGAAGCGGAAGAAGATAAAATCAGACTTGCAAACTGGCAGGTTCAGGATTACACGGTAGAAGGCGGCAAATATTGGACAAAGAAAACAGACGATATTTTAAGAATGTATGTTGCTCAGAATTTGAAAAACATTGATTCTCAAAATCCCAGAAAAGTATTTAAAGAAATCATGGATAATTCAAACGGAAAGGTATTCCCGAAATCTTTAAAAACCGAACTTTACGAAAATGAAGTAGATAACGTAATGTCAGGACTTTACAAGACTTCAAGAAAATTATCCGATGAAGATAAACAATCACAGGTCCTTGAACAGTTGATGAATACTCCGTTGGAATCTGTTGAATTCGGAACAAATCTTGTCGGGGTTCTGGCATCACCTCTTGTTTCAAAAAGAGCATCAACAGAAGATGAAATCGGTGTTTCAAGATACGATTTATTCAAACAGGGCAATCCGAATTTACCCGAAGAATATAAAAAATCTTACGATGAAATGGACGGTATTTATCAGCATGAAATGATGAATTTTGCAATGAATGTCCTTAATGACGTAAATAATAAACTTCCTAAAGAAAATAAACTTTTTGACGGCAATGAAGTTACCGAGTTTGGTCAATATGCTTTGCCTTTGATTGTCCCGAGAATTGCAAAATTCTCTGTAGTGCAGGCTCTTGCGCCGAAAGTTAAAGTTAAATACGATGACAAATCAGGCGAAATTTCGTATGATTACAACGCATTATTAAATACTCATCTTCAAAGCCTTAAACTTCCGAAAGCCGCATCGCCCGAGGATGAAGCAATACTTGTACTTGATAAAATGAAAAAAGGAATCCCCGCAATTTCGGATTCTTCAAAGAAACTTTTAACAGACAGTATCTTGACTTCATTAAAAGGAACAAGTGCTGAAAGTTTTAAACTTGCGGATTTAATCATTGATAAAACTCAATCGGGTTTGGATTGGAGAATTGATGCTACAAAAGATATCGCTGATATTGATGCATTGAGAACTCATAAACAGCCGTTTGAAGATATTTGGAATGATGTATGCGGATTTTGGTCAAAATTCTCAAAAGGTATTTATGAACAGAACCCTAATTCATACATTGTAGCAGAAGTTACGGATGAAGATGCCTTGCATGACAGCGCTTGGGGTTCTCAATCGCCGAATTACAGAAACAAAAGCGATATTTTGCCCAAGTTCTTCCGCAATACGGGGATTACCGCAAACGCTCAATATTCGTTCTACTTCTATGATATAGCAAAGCTGTTTGCAAAATCTTTCCAAGACGGTTCAACAATTGACGGCGGTCAGGAAAACTCTTTTGTACTTGCTCAACACTTAAAAGATGCATTGATGTCAGGCGACAGAGCATTTTTAAAAGCATTTTCACTCCCCGCAATAGAATTTGCATATACATTCATCGGCAACCATGATAAACCCAGAGTTCTTCATTGCGCCGCATTGGATATGGATATGTTCTATACGGATTTAACTTATCCCGAAAACAGAAAATTCAGAGAACAGGCATACAGACTCGTAACCGATAATTCAATGGGTCCTGTTACGGATAATGACTTGCTTAATTATGATTTTGACGTAATTTCGCCCAAAGCCGTTGCAATGGGTATGGCTCTTAGAAAAGGTTTTATCGATGTTTTGAATATGTATAAAAATAAAATGTCGCAAGAGGAGTTTGATAACAACTTCAAAGCAATAAGTCAGGCTGTTGCGGACTTGAGCAGAGGCGAATTTGACGGAATTAGATTTGACGGCGATTCATTCGGGGTTAAACCGATTGATTTCAACATCAAAAAAGTTCTTGAACAAGCTAAAAAGCATCACGGTTTCCACATTTCAAATCCAGAAGTAAATGAAAAATTTGAAGATGATGTATTTGAAAATGTAATGACTCCTGCAATAACAAAAGTTCTTGCAATGATGAAACTTCTTGTTGCAATGCCCGGCATGCCGACGTTGTATGACGGTGATGATGCGGGTGCAACGGGTTACGATACGGAAACCAAAAACATGTATCTTCAAGGCAGACAAAGAATCCATAATGAATGGGTTGAAGATGAGAAAAATCCTAAGTATAAAGCTTTTCTTGCCAAGTATAAAAAAGATTTTGATAAAGTAATGTCATTGAGAAAAGACCCGACAAACAATGCCCTTAATAACGGTGCACCGTTTGTATTGCCTATGCAGTACGGCAAAAATCCGTTCGGCGGAGATAATACTCAGTATAATATTCCTGCCGTAATTCAGCAAAGTACCGATGGCAGAATGACAATATCTTTGTTCAATCTTCACAGAAATACCGACAGCAGAAAACCTCATTATGACCACGAACAACCGCTTCACACAAAATGTGTCGAACTTCCTCAAATCACTTTGAACTTTGATAATGAAGGCGACAAGGACGGCTCAATGGGAATCGGTATTCAGGGTATAAAGCCTGACACGGTATTTTATAACGCTTCAAATCCCGATGATCATGCAAAATATTACGTAAATATGAGCAACGGGAAATATTATATAAAAAAAGAAGGCGGGTTCCCGATAATCGTAAATGACGTATCACTTGTATTGAAAAGCAATCCTGATAATGCTCCGTTGACATTTACGGGTCAATATCATTTGAAGCAAAATATCAATACTTTGACAAACGCTTATGCTCCTAAAGAAGTAACCTGCGGAAAACAGTTGTCTTTGTGCAAATAATTTAAGCCTGCGAGCGTGTCGGGCAAACGGTTTTGCAAAGCCGAAAAAAAACTGTTTTCTTTTATAAAAAATCTTTGTGGTATAATTTATGCATAAAGAGTTTTATAAAGGTTGAGAGATTATGAATTTTGACAAAGCAAAGCTTATAGAATCTGTTCCGAAATTGAGAAACAGCAGCATTTTGATAGTCGGTGATTTAGCGCTTGACGAAATGATATACGGTGATGCGGAAAGAATTTCAAGAGAAGCACCCGTTTTGATTCTGCAGCACACGAGAACCAAATTGATTTTGGGCGGCGCTTCAAACGCTGCTCACAACGTTGCAACTCTAAACGACGGAAAAGTCGGTGTAATAGGTGTTGCGGGCGAAGATTATCATTCTGATTTGTTAAAAGAAACATTTAAAGATGCAGGGATTAATTGCGACGGTATAGTTGATGACCCTAAAAGAAAAACTATTGTAAAAACAAGAATTTCAGGTTCAATCACAACATCTATTACTCAGCAGATTGTAAGAATTGACAGACAGTCAAAAGGCTTTATATCAAAGGAAACGGAAGATAAGTTGATAAAAGAAATTACCGAATTGATGCCTTTGTATGATGCTGTTATAATTTCGAATTATCATATCGGGACGCTTACGCCAAAGATTATTGATTATACGATTGAACTTGCAAACAAATTGGGCAAAGTTATTGTTGTAGATGCTCAAAGAGATTTGAATACCTATAAAAATGTTACTTCCATGACCCCGAATCTTCCCGATACAGAAAAATCGGTAGGTTTTGAAATAAAATCGATTGATGATATGAAAAAAGCGGGCGATAAATTGTTAAAAGAAACAAACGCCAAATCGGTTTTGATTACCTGCGGGGCTGACGGAATGTTTATGACCGAACCGAACGGCAAATATACAAAAATTCCCGTATTTAACAAATCGGAAGTTTTTGATGTTACGGGTGCGGGGGATACGGTTACGGCTGTTTATTCGCTTGCTCTGGCATCAGGCATTGATCCTGTGTATTCCGCTGTTATCGGCAATGTTGCGGCAAGTATTGTCGTAAGGCAATACGGTTGCGCTACAACCACGATAGAAGATCTTTTATCGGCAATCGAAAAATTGTAACCGACAGTTCAGAAATAAGTCCGAATCATTATATAAGGAGAACTTTATGAATAAAATTAAAGAATTTTTGAAAAAAATTAAATTGATAGATTGGATTATCATCTGCTTTTTAATTATCGCATGCGGAGTCGGTGTATACACCCACAAAGGCTTCAGACAAACAGCAGATAAGCAGATTGAAGTTACTTCAAAAATTGTTTTCAAAGTTTATATGAGAGGTATAACTTTCTCAGGGGATGAAATTCCTATCAAAAAAGGCGACAAAACATTTATCAGTATCAGAAATGTGCCTTATTCCGATTTAGATATCGTAGATGTAAAATCAGAACGCAGAAAAATTGTTATTCCTACTCCGACAAGCAAAAAGTTTGTTGTAGAAGTTGAAGATGCTTCTCAACCTGATTTGTATGATGTTGTCGTAACATTGGCAGATACCGCAAAAATCACAAAAGACGGTGCTGTTGTAGGCGGTAACAAAATCAAAATTGGCTTGCCAATCACATTGGAAGGCAAAAATTATAAATTTACCGGTTCGGTATCAGACCTGAAAGTTATTGATGCAGTTGATGATGAAACTATAAATAGAGATATGAATACAACGGATGATGTTCAATAATATTTTAGAATTTTTACAGGATAAATTAAATATTTTATATAAAAACAGTTTAGTATTACAAAATTTGGACAAACTTGTTTTGCCATTAATTTTGTTAACCTTTGTTTCGTCAACTTTTATGGGGTCTGAAATAATCGGTGTTTTTGCGCTCGGCGTAATATTTTTAACCTTTGTTAAAATGCTTGTTACCCCGAAACAGAAATTTTCTTTCAGAGCTTATGAAGTATTTTTATTGATATATTTTATGATAGTAATTGTAAGTTTGTTCGGGTCGACGTTATTTGCGCTGAGCCTGCACGGATTTATAAAAACATTCATTTATATCGGTTTTTATTTTTCACTTGTTGTGTATTTGAAAGATAACAAGAAACATATCCCGTTGATACTCGGTACGATTGCAACTTGTGTTGCTGTTGAAAGTTTTATCGGTATATTGCAAAGTACGATGCATCTTGATGAAATTTCAACATGGCAGGATACTTCAAATATTAATCCTGAAGATGTAATATCAAGAATTTACGGAACATTGCAACCGCTAAATCCGAATTTGTACGGAGGTTATCTGGTTTGCGGTTTGCCTATAGTTATGGGTAGTGCATTTTACTTTTTGTATAAAAAATACTATAAATCGGAAATTTTTGCATTGATTTGCTCGCTTACCGTTTGTTATGCAATTTTGCAAACGGGTTGCAGAGGGGCATATTTATCAATGATGCTTGTATTCGGGTTGGTATTTCTGATATCTGCAAAATTCTTCTGGAAAACTTATAAAAAAATCTATGTATCAATAATAAGTTTATGCGCATTGGCTTTTATATTTGCGATGACATTTGTTAATTCTTTGAGATTAAGATTTTTGTCAATATTTGCAATGCGCAACGATTCGTCAAATTCGTTCAGATTTAATGTTTACCATTCTTCGTGGCAGATGTTTAAAGATAACTGGCTGCTCGGTATCGGGGTAGGCAATAAAAACTTCCGTGAAATCTACGGATTGTATATGAAAACGGGTTATGATGCATTGAGCTCATATAATATTTACCTTGAAACTGCCGTTGAAAGCGGAATATTTGCTCTGCTTGCGTTTCTGGCATTCTTGGGCAAATTGATTTATGACACGTTTAAATTCATTTTGCATTCGGAAAATATAACGGAAATTATATTTGCGGCTTCTTGCATAACCGCAATTTGTGCAACATTGTTCCATGGTCTTGTTGATACGATATATTTCAGACCACAGCTGCAATTTATTTTCTGGACTTTTGTTGCCGTAATAACATCAATTTTACCTGTCGGGGATAAAAATTATCAGCAATAAAATCCTCCGCCTCCGAAGTAACTGTAATTCATGCTGTAGTTGTAATTAAAGCAGCATGGCGAATTGAAAAACATCCACGGAGTGTATGCGTATGCGCTCATCATTCCCAGAGTTCCGATGGCGTTTGATGTCGGATTGCCGTATCCGACCGTTGAATTGAGAATATTGCCCGCTGAATTACCGCATTTTTGCATGTCATAAGCCATTTCATTGCGCATTAAACCGTTAAAGATGTTTCCGACAAGGTTTGTTGTTGCAACTTGCGGAGTCTGACCTTTTTGGCGTGCATCAAGGTAGCTGTTCAGCGATTGCAATCCGCAGCTTATGCCTGTCAATGTTCTCATTGTTTCAGCGTGACCCATATCTCTCCGTATGTTTACAGTTGTACCTCTTTAATATATAAAGTGTTTATTTTGACAAAAATTGATTATTTTTTGACTTTTTGTAAAGATATATTAATCATATACTTTTTGTATAAGTATTTTTGATTATCAAATATAGCATTTATGGCAATTATTTTATTTATTTAAGAGATTATAATTTTTGTATAGAGATTGTAGTGGAGTAAATTATTATGTTTTTGGAAAATAATTGCATAATTAGCCGTATGGAAATGAAAAATATTAATAAAAATTTGTTATCGTGGTTTGAAGATATTATTTATGAAAACAATTGTAAAATCGAACGCAAAGAATGGAAAAGCAAGTATAACAGTTATGTTGTCTATGATTATGAACCGTTTTGTACGGACGGATTTGAGATAAATCTTGTATTGTCGGCAAAAAATGTTGCGTATTTGAATTTCGTAAAATATTTATACGATGAAAAGGTTAATACGATTGAATATTTGAATAATTGTATAATGATATAGTGCAAAAAAAAAGACTTTCTACAAATAATCAGAAAGTCTTTTTTAATTATATTTATAAAACTCGTTACTCTGCTGTGTTTGCGCTTTCTTCAGACTGCTGCGGAGCAGAAGATGTTTCTACTTCTTTAAAGCATTCTTTGCAGTATACTTCTCTGCCCGGAACGGGTTTAAACGGAACTTGTGTTTGTGCCCCGCATTTTGAACATACAGCATCATACATTTTTCTTGATCTGCGATGTTGTTTTCTTCTCAATTTTCTGCATTCAGGGCATCTTTTGGGTTTGTTTACCAAGCCTTTTTCCGCATAAAATTCTTGTTCGCCGGCAGTAAATACAAATTCTTTGCCGCAGTCTTCACAGACTAACTTTTCATCTTCGTACATTGTTTTTCTCCTGATTTGTGTACTTTGGTCTTTTGACCTTTACTCAAATTTAATTGTACACATTTTTTGAAATAATGCAAGGAAAAAATAAATATATACAATAAAATAATGATAGATAATCTTAATTTACAAAATTTAATGAATTTAGTTCAAATAGCAAAAACCGATTACTTTCGGTTTGTATGTTTATGTAAGAAAAAGGAAAGTTGAATGGCAGATTTTGTAAATTTCGGGCGCAGTTTGGTTGAGCATGTAACAAAGAGTTTCAGCGCAGCTAAAGGTGCCAAAATTAAATATAGTATGAGCGGGAAAGAGTTGGACAGTTTTATTAACAATCCCGATAACCCCGAACTTTTTGGCGTATGGCTAAAACTCGGTCTTGATAAAAAGAAAGGTGTAACGCTTGATATAGCAACAAAAGCAAAATCTAATTACAATATTGCTTCAATCAATTTAAGAACCGATACTTCAAGCCTTGTAAGCGGCTGCTATTCCACATCAAAAGAAGCAACGGGCGAAGTCGCCAAATATCATTTCTCTGATAAGAAAAAGGTTTATCAGGGGTATGAAACTTCAGAAACCGAATTAGACAGAGTTACGCCTAATACAACGATACCTTTAACTCCCGAAAAATATATTATATTTGAGAAAATTTGAACGAGCAATGACGAGATTTACCTCTGATAAAGATTCAAGACCAGGAATAAAACTCGTAAAACACAATAAAAAATACGTTGCCGAAGTAAAAATAGGCGGCGAAGATGACCGTCTGATGTCAAAAGACGGTATTGTATTTGATGAGTTTGAACTGAGCGGGCTGCATAAAAAGAAAAAAGGAAAACGAGCTTAGAAAATATTTACGCTCTAGATCTGATTTTTTACGACCTGAAACAGCGCATTGATAACATCAGGATCCCATTTTGAGCCTGATTCTTCTTTCATAATTGCAAGGGCTTTGTCTTTATCCATAGCCTTTCTATACGGTCTGTCAGAAGTCATTGCGCTGTATGCATCGGACACGGCAATAATCCTTGAGCCTAAAGGTATGGATTGACCTTTTAAGCCTTCGGGGAATCCCGAACCGTCTACTCTTTCTGTTTGATAGGTAATATACGGCACGACTTCTGACAAGAAATTAATGTTCATCAATAAGTTTACACCGATATTTGTATGGTTTTTAATTTTATTTAATTCCTGCGGAGATAATTTGCCGTTTGTTGCAAAGAGTTTTTCGGGCAATGTGATTTTGCCGATATTTTGAAGCAATGCGGCATAGTATATCAAATCCGTAGTCTTTTCGTTCAAACCGAGTTTTGCGCAAATGTTTCTTGCAAGTTTTGCGCTGTTTCTTGAGTGCGAAACAGTATATTGACCTTTGCGGTCAACCGCTGTTGCAAGGGATTCTACAAAATTCTGCTGATAGTCGCACAAATCGCCGATTAGTACGGTCAAATCCCCTCTTAATTTTTTGAGTTCAAACTCTGAAACGCTTTCATCATTAATTTCTTGATGAGTCTGTTCGATAACTTTTTGCAAGGTAATTGTCGTACCTAAAAGGTTTGCGATACTCAATACAACATCAAGAAAATCATCTTCAAGTTTGTGTGAAATCTTTAATTCGATTGCGCCTATCGGAGTGATTGAATTTCTGATAGGAATACAAAGGTATCCGTCTTTTTCAAGAGTTTCATTATGAATAAGTTCATAAGGGTTGAAATTAAATTCGGTTGTATCTTTGCCGGAGTTTCCGATTAAAGAAAATTTGCCGTTTTTTTCGAAAAATATTCTGCATTGTTCAACTTCCAACATTTGAACAATAGATTTTGCAATAGATGTATAAATCGCAGTTTCTTCTTTATTATCAAAATCCAGTACATGCAAAGTATTTTTTGAAGAATATAAATCCGTCAATTCTTTTAACTGATTTATCAATCGTTCTTTTTTGCTTGATTCAATACTTATTTTTTTTGCAAGATCTTCCGATATCAAATCTTTTGTCAGGAAATCCCCTAAATTCAATGCAAACATTTCTTCTATGGGATCTGCTCCCATTAAATGCTCGGATTGTCCGAAAATTGAAACACCCGATTGCTTTTTATCTTCTTTATTCATAATATTTCCTTATAAAGTCTTAAACCTTCTTATTTGTATATACGGTCAAAAATCTTTAAAACTTTAATACTTTAAAAAAAATCCTCCATTTGGAGGATATCTGCAAAAATTATTTTTCAACCATAAATGTAACGGGTCCGTCATTAAGGAGCTCAACTTCCATCATTGCTCCGAATTTGCCCGTTTGAACTTTAATATTTTTGTCTTTAACCAAGGAAATAAAATATTCATATAATTCATTTGCCCTGTCAGGGATTTCCGCATTGTCAAAACTCGGACGGGTTCCTTTTGCACAGTTTCCGCAAAGGGTAAATTGAGAAACGATAAGCATTTCGCCTTTTGTATCAAGGAGTGATAAATTCATTTTGCCGTTGTCGTCCTCAAAAATTCTTAAATTGATGAGCTTTTGTGCTAATTTGTCGGCATTTTCCTTGCCGTCGCCTTTTTGTACCCCTAAAAATACAAGCAATCCTCCCTTTATTGAAGAAAACAGCTTCCCATCAATTGTTACCGAGGCTCTTTTTACTCTTTGGATAAGCGCTTTCATTATTTATAAACCTGCTTTTTCAAACAATTCTTTTTTTGTGATTTTTCTGCCGCATGATTTGTGTTCGTCGCAGAATCCGAAAAATTCACATTTCGGAACAAGATAAGGTTTTAACCATGGTTCTTCTTTTGTGATTTCGTCGCACATGCCTTTTACAAGCGTTCTGATTTCGTACTGAGCTCTTGTGCAAAGTCTTAATTGTGCAAGGTGAATAAGTTCTCTTAAATTCAAACTTGCAACAAGTGAAGTTGCGCAAGCGTTGGGCAAAACAGCTCTTGCATCTTCTGCAGGTATACCTGCCTCAATAAATTCCTGATATTTATTTGAAATTTCGCCCATAAAAGAAATGAATTTTTCTTTTAATTCGGGGTTCTTATCGATTGTCGGCGGGATAAGGAAATCAAACTGTCCTTTTTCCTGAACATATCTTTGAGATTTTTGAGAAAACGACATTAAACGATGTCTGACAAGCTGATGAGTGCAGGCTCTTGAAACGTTTGAAATCGCAAAACTCAATTGAATATGTTCAATTGTCGAATGATGCCCCGATGCGATAACGTTATTTATGAGTTTTAGCATTTTTTCTTCATCTGTTGCTTTGTCATAAATATTTATGGGAGAATCTGCGCTGTAACATGTTCTGCAAGCGGTATAAACCGTTCTTAACATATTGTTCGGTTTTGATATTAATTTAACTACAGGTTTATTGTTTCTTTCTTCCATAATAAATCTTGCTCCCCTCTTTTAAAACAATTTTATTCAAAAAATCAAAGCATGGCAAGTTTAATTACGGCAAGAATGTAATGTTAAATAATATTACTTAATTCCAAAGGATATGTTGATATTTGAAAAAATATTATTAAATGGATAGTATGGCGTTTAATAGTATAAAAAATTATTATGAAATTTTAGGAGTCGGTGTAGATGCAGATTTAGCGCAAATAAAATCTGCTTATAGAAAACTTGCCCGCAAATACCACCCCGATATTAACAAAGCCCCCGAAGCCGTTGATATTTTTAAAGAAATCACTCAGGCTTATGAAACTTTATCAAATGATAAGGATAGAGAAAATTATAATATTTTAAACGGCATTTTTTCTAAACCGAAAAATCCGTATACTTATAAACAAACAACCCAAACCAAAACAAATACTCCAAAATCCTCGCAGTCAACTTCTTCGCAGTCGACGACCGAGGCTAAACAACAAAATCCCAAATCTCAGACTTATAAAACTTATACTAAAACCGAAAATAAAGCCGGCAAACCGAAAACAAATGTTAAAAAACAAAATTCATTATTAAGAAGAATTAAATATTTTCTTTCGAAATTTAAAAGAAATAAAGCAAGAGTAAAAGATAAAAAGCCTCAAAAAGGGAAAGACATAACGACCGAATTAACCGTAACACCCGAAGAAATTATCACGGGTGCAAAAAGACTTATAAATATCCGTACCACAAGAACCTGCCCGAAATGCTCGGGGCACAGGTTTACCAATGGCGACAAATGTTCATACTGCCATGGCAAAGGTTCTGTTACGGAAACAAAAAAAATAACTTTAACCATACCAAAAGGTATAAAAGACGGGACAAAACTTTGCCTGCGAGGAGAAGGCGGCTGCGGAAAAAACGGCGGAGCAAACGGAAATGTTTATGTTGTTATAAGAATTGAATCAAGAAATAAACTTCATCTTGATAAATTAAATATTTATTATAATGTTCCGATTACTCCGTTTGAAGCGGCTTTGGGCGAAGAAATAACCATTCCCGCATTTGACGGAACAATAAAATTGAAGCTGCCTAAAAACACATGTTCGGGGCAAAAATTCCGTATTGCAAAGCAGGGTATAAAAAGACAGGGCAAAATCGGTGATTTGATTGTAACCGTAAGTATTGAATTTTCTCACAATTTGTCGGAAGATGAAATCAGACTGTATGAACAGTTGAAAAATTTATCAAACGATAACGTGAGGAAAAATTTAAGATATGGAAGCTAAGATAAAAGAAATATTCCCCTCAATTCAGGGTGAGGGCTTGGTTATAGGCTGCAAACAGTTGTTTATAAGGTTTTGCGGCTGTAATTTAAAGTGTAAATATTGCGATACGGATTTTAAAAGCGAGGGCGGAATATCTTATCTTCCCGAAAATTTGGTCAACAGAATTGTATCAAATTATGATTTGGCAACCTTTCATTCTATATCGCTGACGGGCGGTGAACCGTTGCTGCATGCCGAATTTCTAAAAGAATTTTTAATTCTGTTAAAGAAAAAATCTGATGTTAAAATTTATCTTGAAACAAATGCAACATTGGCAGATGAACTTGCGCTTATTAAAGATTATGTCGATATTGTGGCTGCCGATATCAAACTTAATTCTTCTTCGGGAACGGATACGTTTTATTTGCACCGTAAGTTTTTTGAAAAATGTAATGGCGTTCAAACTTTTGCAAAAGTTGTTTTTGATGAAAATATAACGGAAGATGAAGTTTCAAAATGCACTCAAATGGCAAAGGATTTTGATATAGAACTTATTTTGCAGCCCAAAATGGTAGAAGATAAACCGTCGGTTGATGCGGATTTTTGCGAAAAGATAATGGATAAATTCACTTCACAATATAAAAATACCAGACTTATCCCCCAAATGCATAAATTTTTAAATATAAGGTAAATTTTTAATTTGAATTTTTATCTTCAAAAAGCCGTAGAATACTGATATTTAGTGCACGTGCGATACGGTTAAGCGTTTTTATCGTAACATTTTGCTTGCCCGTTTCGATTTTGCCGATATATTTTTCATGAACCCCTATGATTTCCGCAAGTTGAGCTTGTGTAAGCTGTTTAATAGTCCGCTCGACTTTGATATTTAATCCTATTCGGTTAAAAAGTTCTTTGTCATCCATATATTAATAATAAGAGTATTTAAACTATCATTAAACAATTTAAAATAATACATTATGTAGTATTATATATTGACTATGAAATAAAAATTCTCTATAATTAAGCCATGCAAAATATAAATAAACATCGCATACATTCTTTTTATCAGGCAATAAACCAATTCCAATCGGGTAAAAATAACAAATCCGCTTTTACATTGTCAGAATTACTAATAGCTTTAGGCGTAATAGCAATACTGACGGCAATATCCATGCCTATTATTAACAATTTATTGCCTGATCAAAATGTTGTTATGGCAAAATTAAAAATAATACAACCTTATGAAAGCAGTATGCAAAAGCATGAAAAATTCAAAAGTATGCTCAAAAAAATCCTTCAGGAACTATGCGTGATTGTTTGCAAGAATTAAATGCAAAATCTCTGGCAAAGTTAAGACAGGAAGAATTTGATATTCTAAATAAAATTGACGCTATGTCAAAAGAAACTGATACCAGTACCGCTAAACAGATACATGAATTTATTCTTACATCAAAAGAACAAATTACCGCAAACGAAAAAGGCAAAGTATTCAAACGAAAAAGATTTATAGTCGGGCTTGATAAAATATTAAAAAACAACTCCGACAGAGATTTTGCCGAAAAAGTACATGCGCAAGCCGATAAACTTCCAAAATCAAAAACAAAAACGGAAGCTTTTGTCGTAAAATATTCCAACGGTTATTCTTCCGATGAAATTACGGCAAGACTTTTAAAGCCGTCTATTGCCTCTATTGAACATATTACCCCCGCATTACGTGATGGCGGTTGCAATCTTGCAAACTTTATGACGGTTTCAAAAGATTGGAATGCAAGCAGAAGAAACAGGCCTTTAGCCCAATATATAAAAAGACACCCTGATATACCCGAAAATACTAAACAGTATGCACAAGATATTATGGCTGCGATAAAAGATAATCGTCTGACAGGCTGCGATTGGTATCCTTATGTTTTAAAAGAAAAAATCTTCAATGAATCCGAAGGAATTATTGACATTGATATTTCAAATTATCATATTGACAGAGATAGTGCGTTTAAAAATGCTCCCGCCGAAATAAAAAATATTTACAAAGATTTATTAACTAAAAATCAAAAAATCGCACAAAAAACCAATTAACCCGTTTCCTACTTCCCAAAACTTGAACTTTGTTGTATAATTCTTGTTATACGAGGTGAAATTATGGGTTATAAAGTATTATCAAAAAAAGAAATTTGTCCTAATCAATATGAAATGCAAATAGAGGCACCTTACGTTGTAAGAAATGCTAAAGCAGGACAATTTATTATATTCAGAGTAGAACAAGACGGCGAAAGAGTTCCTTTGACCGTTGCCGATGTTGACAAAGAAAAAGGTATTTTAACAATCGTATTTATGGCTGTCGGTTACACAACAAAAAAACTCGCAATGTTAAATGCGGGTGATGAGCTTGTTGATATCGTAGGACCTTTGGGCAAACCAACCGATATAAAAAAATACGGAACGGTTGTTTGTATTGCAGGCGGATATGGTGCAGCTCCATGCTATTTGATTTCCAAAGCTTTTAAAGAAGCAGGGAACAAGGTTTATATGATATCAGGTGCAAGAACAAAAGATTTGCTTTTCTGGGAGGATAAAATGAAAAGCGCATGCACCGAATTATATTTAACGACCGACGACGGATCTTATGGCATAAAGGGTTTTGGTACAACCGTTTTACAACAAATTATTGACAGAGAACCTGTTGATTATGTAATCGCTGTCGGTCCTATGCCGATGATGAGAGCGGTTGCTAATTTGACGAGAGATAAAGGGATTTATACCGAAGCAAGCATGAACCCTATTATGGTTGACGGAACAGGTATGTGCGGTGCTTGCAGGCTGACTGTCGGCGGAAAAACAAAATTCGCTTGCATTGACGGACCTGATTTCAATGCTCATGAAGTTGATTTTGATGAAGTTATCAACAGAAATAAAATTTACAGAGAGCAAGAACACAAAAGAGATGAAGAATGTAACTTATTCAAACAGAAAGTGCGAGGATAAATTATGGCTCCAATTGATATTAATATGAAATCCTGCCCGCTGACAAGTATCGGCACGGGAATTGATATGGTTTGTTCGGGTGATAAATGTGCGTGGTATGTACCGAATGTAAAAAAATGCTCGGTATATCTGCTTGCATATGATGCTTTGCTTGATGCAACCGCAAAACAGCGTGCTGCCAAAAAACAGGGGTAAATATATTAAAACTTCGGGTATAAGATTGAAAATTTTATAATTGTTTCTGACAGGTGTAATTTATCCTAATTGTGCGATAGCACCTAAATAATTTTTCATTTTCAATTTTTCGTTTTAAATTATTAAGCACAAACATTTGCAAAGGTAATTCCATTATGTTTAAAATCGCACTATGTGTAAAACAGGTTCCCGACACAACGGATATCCGTTGGACGGAAAATAATACAATGCAAAGGGACGGGGTTGAAAGTGTTATAAACCCTTATGATGTTTATGCTGCAGAATTTGCGCTAAATATAAAAGAAAAATTAAAAAAAGATGCGCAAATAACCGTTTTTACGATGGGACCAAATCAGGCATCTGATATGCTACGTGAACTTATTGCAATCGGATGCGACAGAGCGGTTTTAATTTCTGACAAAAAATTTGCGGGTGCTGATACTTATGCTACGGGCAAAACGATTTCTGCTGCCATAAAATCCGAGCTTCCCGATTTTGATTTGGTTGTGTGCGGTCAATTTGCTGTTGATGGCGATACCGCTCAAACAGGGCCTTGCATTGCGCAGTTCTTAAATATTGCGCAGGTTACTTATGTAAAAGATTTTGATAAAGTTGATGATAAATCTATCGTTTTAAATCAGGAACTTGAAAACGGTACAAAGAAGTTAAAAGCGCACTTCCCGCTTCTTGTGTGCGTATTGCAGGGGAATTTTGAACCAAGACGTCCGCTGATTAACGGAATTAAAAAAGCACAAAAAGCTGAAATAATGGTTTGTGATGCAAATTCTATCGGGCTTGACGGGCAGGAGGTCGGGTTAAAAGGCTCTCCGACTTTTGTAAGCCGTGCTTTTCGCAATATGTCAACACACAATGCGAAAAAATACGAATTGTCAGCTGATGACAGCGCAAAACTTTTAGACGAAACATTGAAAAATAAAATATCTCAATTCGAAAAATAATATAAAGTCTTATTTACAGATACCGCTTCATATCAATATGAATTTGAGGGGCGATATAAGAATAAAATTCGCCGGCAGTTTCAGAGTAGTTTACATTTTTTGTTTCGCCGGTATTTTTATAAGTTACGGTCTGAGCAGAAATTTCGGAATCACATTTGAATTCATCTCCGTTATTATTAATTATATGTGTAATCGTGCCATCATTATCCCGCTCAAACATAACAAAAGTTTTGTTTTTTGAATCTATCATTTCATATTTTACTATTTTATTTGTTTCGGGATTGATATCGCATTTTTGAATATTCTTTTTTCCCGTAGCACATGATATGTTTTCCGTTTCTATATGAATAACATGTTCTGAGTTATCATAAGTTTTTGATGTTATTTTTTTTAGCCCGGCAGAAACTCTTATGTCTGTAGATTTTATTTTTTTGTCATTCTCATTGTAATAATTTATTTGTTTGCCTGATTTATGATAAATAATTTCTTCATAATCACCTTTGCCCGTTTTATTTATCTGTTTAGACAGATAAGTCTTTATTTGAGGTTCTTCTGGAAGATTTTTTAATTCTTTGAAACTTAAACGGGCTGCAGGTCTAAGGTTTGTAAAGGAAGAAGTCTTGATAGGATTTATATTACGGGCAGGTATGTGAATTTTGCTTAAATTTTCCATTAAAATTTTTATAGACATATATTCAAACCTTTTAACCTTTCAATCTATATTTAATTTTATAACAGAAAATTCTAAAAATGTATAAAATAGGATAATTTGAAAAAATCTTTAATAATTTGTATAATAGTTAAAAAAGGGAAATTTATAAATGACGGACAAAGAAAATTCGGGAATATTATTATATGCGCAATTGACGGAGAATAATTATATTCACACAGTGTTTTTTGAACTTGCCGACAAAGCGCATGAACTTGCGCAAAAGCTCGACGGGGTTGAAGTTAATGCCGTAATGTTTGAAAATCCCGAAAATATTTCGGGGTTAAAAGAATCTTTTCAAAACATGGGTATAAGCAAGGTATTTTATTTTGACGATAAGCGATTAAATGAATATTCGACCGTAAATTATTCAACGCTTTTTATAAATCTTGTAAAAGAAATTAAGCCTGAAATTTTACTGATAGGAGCAACAAATCAGGGCAGAGATTTGGCGCCGAGAATTTCGAGTGCTCTCGGGACAGGACTTACTGCTGATTGTACGGGACTTGATATAAATGACAAAGGTCAGCTTGCTGCAACCCGCCCGACGTTTGGTGGTCAGTTGATGGCAACGATTTTATCTAAAAAATATCCTCAAATGGCAACAGTTCGTCCGAATGTTTTTAAGGTTCATAACGTTGATTATAGTGCTCCTGCACAGTTAATTAAAAAAGAGGTTTCGGCTTTAGACGGCATAAAAGATAATATTGGGGTTTTGGAATTTAAAAAGTCCGTTGAAAATGTTTTAAACGATCTGGATAATGCCGAAATTATCGTGTCGGGCGGAATGGGGTTGAAAGATAAAAAAGGTTTTGAGCTTTTAAAACAATTTGCACAGAAAATAGGCGCATCTGTCGGAGCTTCAAGACCTGCCGTTGAAGCAGGACTTGCTTCAAAAGATATTCAAATCGGACAGACGGGCAAAACAGTTCACCCCAAAATTTATATAGCCTGCGGAATTTCGGGCGCTATTCAGCATACCGTCGGAATGGAAAATTCCGATTACATTATTGCAATAAATAATGATCCCGAGGCGCAAATTTTTGATATAGCCGATACCGGTATTGTCGGTGATTTTTTCGAAATTATTCCGAAATATTTGAGTTTGAATTAAAGCCTGAAAATCTTGCATTTCGAATAATTTAGTGTCAAAATGATTTTATGATTTACTCTGATAAAGAAAGAGCCCCACAGGTTTGGTTTTGCGGCGGACATTTTATAAATGACATTTACACGGGATTTTTAAATCCTATTATGCCTTTTATTGCCGAGCAGGTAAAAATTTCTATGCCTATAGCAACAATAATTTTAAGCTGTTCGCATATTTTTTCATCTCTGCTGCAGCCGTTTTTCGGATTTTTTGCCGATAATATGAGAAAGCGTGCGCTTATATTTTGGGGGCTTATTTGTACTTCAATATTTATTTCGTTTGCGCCCGCACAAAGCAATTTGATTTTTATGATTTTATTCATAATGCTCGGAAGCTTGGGTTCAAGTCTTTTCCACCCGCAGGCACTCGGGTTGATATCAAAATTTTCAACGTCCGATATTGTAAAAAATATGGGAATATTTATGGCATGCGGAACTTTAGGCTATTCGATTGGACCTTTATTTTCATCAGCAATGGCACAGTATTTTGGGTTGAATAAAATGCCTTACCTTGCATTGCTCGGGGTATGCTGGGCATTATTTATGTTTAAATGCGTGCCGCAATTTTCGCATGATAAAAAAGCAAAACCGCATATAAATTTTGGCAAAGCAATAAAGGAAATATTGTCAAATCACAGGCTGAATATTTTGAACTTAATTGCGATGCTCAAATCTTTAATGCAAACGTCATGTTCAATATTATTGCCGTTTTTGTGGAAAGCAGAGGGGTATTCAAAATTCCAAATAGGTCTTGCGCTGTTTACATTTATCTTTTTAGGCGGTATTGCATCTTTGCTCAGTCCGAAATTCGAGCACAAAATCGGCACGGCAAATGTGTTTTATTTCTCAATGATAACAACATTTCCGCTAATGATATTATTTATGTTCACCTACAAAACTATGCCTGTATTGTCATTTGTAATTTTTGCTTTAATGGGGTTTGTTACGATGTTTGCAAACCCTATAACAATGAATATGGCACAAAATGTTTTGCCTCAGTATAAAAGTATTATCGGCGGATTTATAAACGGATTTTCTTGGGGCGTTGTTGCTATTTTGATGTCAATGATAGGTTTTGCGGCGGAAAAAATAAGTATCGTTCCCGTACTTGTCGGGATTTCTGCAATTCCCGCATTGTGCTCGTATCTTGTAAGATATCTGTTTCCCGATAACAAAAACGGCAATGTTTAATTAAACATTATTTAGCATAAATAATGTTTTTATTTTAAAGCTGCATGCATAAAACTATGCAAAAATGTTTAAAAATCTGCCGACAACTGATTTTTCGGCAGTCGGTTCAGCTTTTTCGGGCTGAGGATTATTGGTGAATGAATTATATTTAAAATCGTTAGAAACCTTTTTAATTACAGGTTTTGCCTGAACTTTATTAGTATCAACACCTGCAATAACACTACTATTCTTAATATAACCCGCTGAATCTACTAACATTATAAATTTACCCCAACTATTACTGCAATTAGTGTATCACAAACAATCGAAAAATGCAATAACCATATCTGCCATAAATAATCGAAAAAGACTTAGTTTTGTTTTTTACTAAGTCTTTTAAAACCTTTTATATTTATGCTTTCGCAATTTTTTTAGAGTATTCTTTTACCGTTATAAATCCTGAGAAATTATGAGATTGGTTTGAGTTTAATTCTTTTCTTACATCTTGTAAATAACCGCAGGCTCTTTCGCACGGTGAATATGTTTCTAATTCAATTTCCTGTTCGTATTTTATATAATTTCCTGCAGTCATGTTCTTACCTTTTTTATTGCTTATTTATAATAACGTCTTTTTCTTTGAAAACTTTAATCTTTAATTAAGCAGCTTGTTCATCTTTTGTTAATTCGTTTAAATAATTTTCAACTGAAGTTAAAACATATTTTTCAGATTCGCTTAATTCTTCAACATATTCTTTTACTGTAACCATTTCATAATCGTTTCTCATAATTTGACCCCTTTTTATACTCTTTTTATATTTCCCTTACATATATATAAAGTATTTTTGTTGTGTAAAATTGCAATAATTTGTATATTTTACTTTACAAAACTTCACATTTGACTGAAAGCTGTTCGTACAAAGGACTTGTGTTTTGAGCACAAAAAAGATGCGCACGAATATGCGCATCTTTTTAAAAATAATATGTGTTTATTTGAGTTGAAATTTATTCGTTATTATAATGATATTTTTCGGTTGTTCCGTTTGTATATGAAGTATGTTCTACTTCAACATGTCCATTTTTATCTTTATATTTATAGGTGTCCTCCATTTTGTTGTTACCGTTTGCATCAGTAAGAGATTCATCGGTTTGTTTCAGATCTCCTTTACCATTAATATATTGATGAGTTGTTCTTACACTTCCATCGTCGTTATGCTCGTAGGTATATAAATTTGTATTTTTTTTCATCCATATTCTTTTTATAGGTTGTTTCAACGGTTTGTTCCAATTGATCCGAACTGTTGATATGTTCATCTGTTACCGTTTTTGGCTGTTTCCCTGCTTCCTCGGCTTTTATTGTTCGTTCATCAATACTTCCGTTATTATTTTTGGTCGTGAATTTTGCTTCGCCGGTATTAAAGAATAGTGAAACTTTCCCGAGTTCATCTTATGATAATATTCCATCTCCGTTTGCTTCAAAAACAGTTAAAATTTTACTTAATTTTTTATCTTTGATGTCAGTAAGTTTAGTATTTTCAGGCAAATTGCCACCATGAAAACCGCTTTTGCCTATTTTAAATCCATCACTCATGCAAACTCCTTTCATTTTATACTCTTGCGTGCACAACACTTTGTTAAAATATGTATATATAATTCTAAAAATTGCTTATGTCGATATTAATTTTTACAAAATTTAATATTCCTTATAAAAATACATTCTTATATGTTTGGGGTATTATAGGGTTATAGTTTAGATAATATCAGGAAAGGGAAGAATAAATGTTAAGAACAGGAATAGTGGGTTTACCCAATGTCGGAAAATCAACTTTATTTAACGCATTAACAAGTACAAGAAATGCGCAGAGTGCGAATTATCCGTTTTGTACGATTGAGCCGAATATCGGAGTTGTTGAGGTTCCTGATGAAAGGTTACCGATTTTGGCAAAACTTTGTAAAACTGAAAATATTATTCCTACGGCAATTGAATTTGTTGATATTGCGGGACTTGTTAAAGGGGCAAGTAAGGGTGAAGGCTTGGGAAACCAATTCTTGCAAAATATCAGAGAAGTTGATGCAATTATTCAGGTTGTAAGATGCTTTGATGATGTAAATACTATTCATGTGGAGGGGAAAGTTGACCCGATTAGCGATATTGAAACAATCAATACAGAACTTGCGCTTGCTGATATGGCATCTGTTGAGCGCAGACAGCAAAGAATTTTAAAAGCCGCAAAAGGCGGTGAAAAAGATGCGGCTGTAGAAAACAAAGTCCTTGATAAATTGATGGATTTGTTGCAAAATTGCACATTTATAAATATTAAAGATAATTTTGACGAAGATGAAATCCCGTATGTTAAACAGTTGAACTTAATGTCTACAAAACCCGTTATCTATTGCGCAAATGTATCTGAGACAGATCTTAAAAGCGGTAATGATTATACAAAAAAAGTTGAAGCATACGCAAAAGCTCATGGCGCTGAAACGGTTATAATTTCGGCAAAGATTGAGGAAGATTTATCCGAGCTAGATCCGCAGGAGGCAAAAGAGTATTTGGAAGAACTTGGCGTAAGCGACAGCGGTATAAATAAAATGATTAAATCTGTTTATAAGCTTTTAAAACTTTTAACATTTATAACGGCAGGCGAAAAAGAGGTCAGAGCATGGACTATTCCTGCGGGAACAAAAGCTCCGCAGGCAGCAGGCGTTATTCATACGGATTTTGAAAAAGGTTTTATCAGGGCAGAAATTACGCCTTGTGAAGATTTTATAAAATTAGGCTCTTATGCTGCTTGTAAAGAAAAAGGCGTTACACGTCTTGAGGGTAAAGATTACGTTATGCAGGACGGCGATTTGGCTCACTTCAGATTTGCTCTGTAAATAAAAACAAGCCTGTCATTGATGTCGGCTTGCGTAAAAAGATTTTTCCTATATTTAAATGACTATACAAAATCTGAAAAACATGATATATTATTATCAGATGTAGTATATAAATTTTTTAGGTAATATATGCAATAATTTTATTTAAATTTAAAAACGAATAAAAACCATGTAGGCTATATGTACATGGATTGTATGTATTATAAATAAAAAATAGAAAAGGATAAGGTATTAACTTTATGGAAGCAAAAACCTTGCTATTGGTTATTGCAGCTATTGCGGTAATAGTCTTAGTTGTAATGCTGGTAATTCAAAAGAACAAAGTTAGTGCAGCTTTGGATTCGATTAACAAAGATAAAAAAGCACTTGATGAAAGAGAAAAAATCCTTCAAAAAGAAGCAAAAATTAAGGCTTTGGAAGAATTACAGGGCGACAGAGATGCTCTTAATGAGGAAGAAAGAGAAAGACGTCAGGAGTTTGCAAGACAGGAACAAAAATTAGCAAAAAGAGAAGATACTCTTGAATCAAAAATTCAAGAATATACGGATAAAGAACAGGAAGTTCTCAAAAAGAAAGATGAATTACTTGAAAAAGAAGATTATCTGGCAGAGTTAGTTCAAAAACAAACCGAGGAATTGGAAAGAATTTCGGGGATGTCAACAGACGAAGCTAAAAAGACTTTGCTTGAGCAGTTAAAAAATAACCTTGCGCAGGAGCAAATGCAATTAATAAAAGAAAATGAGGCTCAAATAAGAGAAAAATCTTTGGAAAAGGCGCAGGATATCTTATCAACAGCAATGCAGCGCTGCATGATAGAGCAGGTTGTTGAAACAACGGTTTCTGTTGTTGCATTGCCAAATGATGAAATGAAAGGTCGTATTATCGGTCGTGAGGGTCGTAATATCAGGGCTTTGGAGACTTTAACTGGTGTTGATTTAATTATTGATGATACCCCTGAAGCCGTTGTATTATCAAGTTTTGACCCCGTAAGACGTGAGATTGCAAAACTTGCACTTGAAAAACTTATCGTTGACGGTCGTATTCACCCTGTCAGAATTGAAGAAATGGTTGCTAAAGCCAAAGAAGAAATTGATAAAAAAATCTGGAACGAGGGCGAGAATGCAGCTTTAGAAATGGGCGTTGTCGGACTTCATAAAGAACTTATCAAAACCCTCGGACGTTTATATTTCAGAACAAGTTACGGTCAAAATGTTTTAAAACATTCGCTTGAAGTCGGTCATATTGCGGGAATGCTTGCAGCAGAGTTAGGCGCAAATGAAAAAGTCGCAAAACGAGCAGGCTTATTGCATGATATCGGAAAAGCGGTTGACCAAACTCAAGAAGGTACGCATATTCAGTTGGGTGTTGAACTTGCAACAAGATACGGTGAAAAACCCGAAGTTATCCACGCAATTGAAGCGCATCATGATGATGTGGTCGCAAATACTATTGAGGCTGTACTTGTTAAAGTTGCCGATGCGATTTCAGCAGGCAGACCGGGAGCAAGACGTGATACCTTGGAAATTTATATCAAACGTTTACAAAAGATTGAAGAAATCGTAAACAGCTATGAGGGTATCAAACAATCATTTGCGGTTCAGGCAGGCAGAGAGGTAAGAATTATAGTTCAGGCTGATATGTTTGATGATTTGGCATCAGGCAAACTTGCACGAGATGTTGCAAAAAGAATTGAAGATGAACTTGATTACCCGGGACAAATCAGAGTTACGGTAGTAAGAGAGTTCAGAGCAACAGAAATAGCTAAATAATAAAAAGTCTATAAGTCTATAGGTTGATAGGTCTATAAGTGAATTTCAGCCTAACGGAATTTTTAAAATTTAAAAACTTGTAAATTACTTATAAACTTATAAACTTATCCACTTATAAACTTATCCACTTATAAACGATAGAAAAAACAATGAAGAATGGTAATATCAAAATTATATTTTTCGGTGATATAGTAGGAAAACCGGGGAGGTTTGCCTTGAGGGATTACCTTGCCGCAAATAAAGACCAATATGATTTTGTTGTTGCAAATATTGAAAACGCCTCTCACGGGTTTGGATTGACAGAAAAGAATTATAATGAAATTCTTGATTACGGAGTTGACGTAATGACGTGCGGAAACCATATTTGGGATAAAAAGGATATTTTCACATATATTGATAATGCCGATAAGCTCGTACGTCCGATAAATTATCCCAAAGGAACAAAGGGTGCGGGTTCAAGAATTGTTGAAAAAAACGGTATAAAAATCGGAGTAATAAATGCAATGGGCAGAGTATTTATGAATTTGCTCGATTCTCAATGGGAAATTGTTAAAAACGAAATTGAGGAAATAAAAAAAGTTACTCCGATTGTAATAATAGATTTTCATGCGGAGGCTACCGCCGAAAAAATATGTTTCGGCAAATATTGTTCCGAATTTGGAACGAGTGCATTTTTTGGAACGCACACACATGTTCAAACAGCCGATGAACAAATAATAAACGGCATGGCATATATTACGGATGCAGGATTTTGCGGAGCATCTGATGGTGTTATAGGTATGGATTATAACACTTCGCTTTCGAGATTTTTAACCTCAATCCCTGAAAGATATGAGGTTGCAGAGGGCAAAATCACTCAGGTAAATGCCGTTGAAGTCGAAATTGATGTGAATACAGGCAGCGCCGTATCAGTAAAAAGAGTTTATTTAAGTAGCAGTAAGATAGAGGAAGAAGAGGATGAAAACTGATTTACACATTCACACGTATTTTTCTGATGGTGTATTTTCGCCCGAAAAAATTGTGGATACCGCAGTTGATGTCGGGCTCGGCGCTATTGCCATAACAGATCATGACAATATACTTGCTTATGATGTAGCTCAAAAGCATATCAAAGAAAAAGGTTTGCAAGGCAAAATACGGGTTATCAGAGGAATTGAAGTAAATACACTTTACAAAGATAATGAAGTACATATTCTGGGTTATTTAATGGACGTAACAAATTCTGATTTTCAAAAGCTGATTAAAACCCAGCAGCAGGCAAGAATTAAACAAGCTAAAGAAATTTTGAATTTGCTCTACAAAAAAGAGGGAATAAGAATAAAATTTGAAGATGTCAAAAAGCTTGTCGCTCCCGGAGGCAGTATCGGCAGACCTCATATTGCACGAGCAATTACAAGTGCAGGCGGAACAAACAATGTTATGGATGCTTATGCAAAATATATCCATATAAATTCACCCGTTTATGTCCCGAGAAAAACAGTATCTCCGCAAGATGCGGTTGAAATTATTTACGATGCGGGCGGAATCCCTGTTATTGCGCATCCGCATGATTTGGAAAGTCTTGCCGAACCTTTAATCAAAGACTTGATGAATTACGGTTTGAGAGGAATTGAAGCTTACCACAGGAAACATTCACCCGCTATGGTTGAATATTTCTCATCAATGGCGGAAAATTTAGGTTTGATTGTTACGGGCGGTTCGGATTTCCACGCTCCGAATATCTTGAACGGTCAGATTGTTCTTGGCAAAAATTTTGTTCCCGAATGGGTATTTGACAAACTTCTTGCCGAGAAAAAACGCCTTGATATGGCGGCTGTAAATTAAAGATACTGAGGCACTAAGGCACTATGGCACTAAGAATAAATCAAAATTTTTATTTTCTATTAATGTATCATTGTGATGTCTTTGTTAAGGTGACAAAATGAAAAAACGTATTTGGAAAATGGAATATACTCTGGTATTACTGGTAGTATTTGCTGTATTACTCTTTTTGATACCGACATCTTTTTCTTCAAAAGAGGCGGTGTTTGTGTCCGAATGGAACGCCAAATACAATAAAATCGAATATACGTTTACCGCAATGAGTGCTCATGCGGAATCTGATATTATAAAAAATTTCAAAAAAGCAAAATCAGGCGAGCAAAAAGAAAAATATATGATTAAACTCGCAAAGCCGTATTTAAGACTTAAAAATTTAAATCCTATAATAAAAGAACACTACGTCCCGCATTATATGAACGGTAAGCCCGTAAAAAAAGACGACTTTTACTATTTTAGCAATTTGTATGAATCTGATACTGATTCAATTGTCGGCATAAAAGATATACCCGACACGGCAGAAGATGCCCCGGGCTTTATGATTATGGTTGATATGAACGGTATTAAAAAACCTAACAGATGGGGCAAAGATATTTACGGGGTTAATGTATATAAAACGGGTCAAATCGCTGCCCTCGGCAAGGATAAAAATATCAAAGAACTCAGAAAAGATTGTTCCGAAAAAGGCTCGGGTGTAGCTTGTTCTCATTTTTACAGAATAGGCGGAGAGTTTAGCGAGTAAAATTCAATCTGTCTAAAAATCAAGTTTATTTTCTGTATTCTTCAGTTCCGGGGAATCCGTCTTTTCCTGTTCTGAGTTTTGTTATTAAATACTGCATTTTAGGAATTAATGTTGACAGGAACAATGCCGAAACGACAAATCCTGAACCCCAGTTGATAGCGTTCATTTTGAAGTTCTGTTTTGACATTTTGTTAACAAGTTCTGAAGTGATTTCGTTTGAATTTGTTTTCTTTGCTTTTTCAATAATTGATTGAACAAAGGTTTCCATGTCTTTTTTCAATCCGTCTAAACTGCTTTGAGCAACATATTTATAACGGTTGAGGAATTTATTGCTGCCTGTTGCATCAATAAAGAACTGTTTCAAAAATTCGGGGTTATTAATGTGCCCGCCGTTTAAGAGGTCTTTTGCCTGATTTTTGGTTATAATACTTTTATCAATGAAATCTTTTCCGCCTGAAGCTATGGCTTCTTTTGTATTTTCAAAAGCCATTTTAGGCTGAAGTTCTGACATCTTATCAGCTAAATTATTAAGTTCTTGAAGTTCATCTGCTGAAAAATGCTTTGCTAATTCTTCTTTAAATTTATCAAGTTCAATCGCTCCCGATTTTGAGAACAAATCTTTTGTCCATTGCGGAAGTTCTTGGTTTTTACCCATAAATTCTTTTGTGAAAGTTTCAACATCTATTTTTTTGTTTTCGCCAAGGTTCATATTGATGAAATCTGATACAAATTTCGCTGATGCGGGATTAAGTCTTGTTGTATGACCTTTGCCCTGCTCAAGCCTGTTAAGAGCGCTGTTCATATTGCCCATGCAGAACATATAGAAATAAATTGATGATAAATCTCTAAAGAGAATTTCAACTCTTTCATCATTATTTCTTGCAGAAATTGCTCTGCCTGAAGCCGTACCTGCATCAACCGATAACAATCTGCAATTTCTGTTGTTTTCAAACAGGTTAGCGATTGATAATAAATCTGTTTTGCCGCCGAAAGACGGATTTTTAGATGCTTTATTATCTACGAAATCCGAAATTTCAGGTTTTTTTACGAATTTATCAGATGCGGGATTTGTGTTATTATTTGCGGTTGTATTATTTGCTGTAGGAGCATTGTTATTCTGCGGTTTTTCTTTTCCTTTTGTGTGATACCATTTTGTAATATGCTGGTTGATTTTAGGAAGGGCAAAACCGATAAATGCGTTTGCAATTAATACACTTGAAATAACTTTAGTCAATTTGTATTTAGACATAAAGCTTTTTGTGATTTTGCTGTGCTTAGCATTGGTTTTTGTTTCATGTTCAAGATAAGAATTAAGCGGGTTGCGGGCATCATCATGTGCAATATCAACTACATGTTTTGGCATGTTTAAGAATTTTTGTCCCATTTTTTCAAATAACCAGTTTAATCCCGTAACGCCGCCGAGCCAGAAAACAGCACCCGAAAATTCTTCGGTTATTCTTTCTCTTGCTTCATCAAAGCCGCCTCTTTTATACGCTTGATATGTTCTTCCAGCTTCAACGCATGCTTCAAGAGTTATTACGGGCAAAAAGCCGCCGCTCGACATAGCAGATACCACATTGCGGGGATGAAATGTCTTTTTTATATTATTAACCGAAAATGTCGGATATATTTTTGCTTGGGGAATTTTTATTCCTGACATATTATTGTTACTTTCATACTACTAAGATACCATACAAAAAACACATCAATATGAATTTTTGCCTATATTGATGTGTTTTTTAATATTTTGTAACATGGAATTTTAAACATCGGGTAATGTGCCTTTAACCTCCGCAATTGTATCACATCCGAGGTTAAACACTTTGTGCAGGGCTTTTACCGCTTTTTGAGAATCTTCTTTATTTATAAGGCAGCTTATTTTGATTTCTGAAGTTGAAATCATTCTGATGTTAATCCCTGCATCGGCAAGTGTTTGGAACATAGTTGATGCAATCCCGGGACGGTCAATCATGCCTGCTCCGACAATTGATATTTTTGCAATATTATCATCAAAACTTACATCGCCTGCGTGCAATTTATCTTTGACTTTATTTACGATTTCTTCCGTTTTTTCAAGATCTTCCTTGTTTATTGTGAATGCAATATCGTTTGTTTGTGAAACTTTTCTTGCATAAGATTGAATAATCATATCTACGGAAATGTTTTCTTTTGCAAGGCTTGAAAACAGTGTTGCGGCTTCACCCGGGGTATCGGGAATATCGCAAACAACTACTCTGACCTGTGATAAATCCTGTGCTACTCCTGCGACGGGTTTATAAATTTCCATTTTATCAACTCCTAATATTAAGGTTCCTTTGTCATCGTATTTGAATGTAGAACGAACTCTTAAAGGCATTGAATACTGTTTTGCCGTTTCAACACTCCTCGGGTGGAGAACGTTAGCTCCTGCGTGGGCAAGTTCAAGCATTTCTTCATAAGATATTTCGTCTAATTTTGAAGCATTCGGGACAATTCTGGGGTCGGTTGTGTAAACACCCTCAACATCTGTATAAATATCGCATCTTTCTGCTCCGAGTGCAGATGCGATTGCAACGGCTGAAGTATCCGAACCTCCTCTGCCGAGTGTTGTAATTTCGCCTTCGGGTGTTACGCCCTGAAATCCTGCAATAACTATTATTTTACCTTCTTCAAGGCTCTTTTTTAATTTGTCGGTTTTTATGTCGACAATTCTTGCTTTTGTGTGAACATTTTCGGTAATTATACCTATTTGTGAAGCGTTATAGCTTATTGCATCATATCCTTTTGATTGCAGCGCCATTGTTAAAAGCGACATTGATACGCATTCACCGGTTGATAAAAGCATATCCAATTCACGTTCTGACGGTGCGGCATTTATTTCATGCGCCAATTTAAGCAAATGATCCGTTGTATGACCCATAGCAGATACTACAACAACTACGTCATTGCCGTTTTGTTTTTCTTTTATGATTACATCTGCAACATGTTTGATTTTATTTGTGTCTGCAACAGATGTTCCGCCAAATTTCTGTACAATAATCTTTTTCAATTTAATCGACCTTTTCACGATACTTTTGAAACAGTATATCTTCAAGCTCTTGTTTTTGAGGTAAATAATCAAATTTCCCTAATTCAAGGGCTTTATTCCCAATCAGAATTGCTTCCTTTATATTATATTCACAAATGTTTTTCTTGACAAGGGTATAATGTGTCAAAAATAACAAATTCATAACTTCCGCATTATCGGAATCAAGTCTTTGGGCTTTTTTCAATTTCCTTTGAGCTTCTTCAAAATCGGAAACATTTATTAACCATTTTGCATAATCAATAAGACCTTTTATGTATTTCGGATTTTGGGAGATAAACATGTCAAAGTATTCTCTTGTCTTATACGGTCTGTTTAAATAAATATAACATTGCGCAAGAAGATAGTTTACGTAGGATGCCGACGGGTCTTTGTCGGTTACTTTTTTAAACATCTCGATTGCCAGCTCATAGTTATGCTCATTCATAAATTGAACACCCATAGCCTCTTGAATATAAAGATTATCAGCATTCTTTTCTTTTAATTCATCAAGATTTTTAAATATTCCGTTGTAAGCATCAAGTAATGCGAGTGCAGCTTTTGCTTCCGTCAGATTTTTATCTTTTTCAAGCGCTTTTTCAAATTTATCCCGAGCCTGTTCGAAGTTTAACAATCTCAAAAGGCTTTTCCCCCATTCATAATATAACAGGTCGCTGTCTAGTCCTAAGTCTTCTGCCGTTTTATAATTTTGTTCTGTTTTTTCGTAATCTTTTTGAATGGAATAAACTTCCCCCGTAATTAAATATGCGGGCAGCATAAGTTTATTTAAATCCAAAGCTTTCAAAGCATACTTTTCTGCTTCGTCGTATTTGTTTTGTAACAGTTTTAAATGCGCATATTCATATAAACTGCCCTCGTTTGGTGCAACTTTTACAAGGAAAGTGAGCTTTTCTTCTGCCGAAGTGTATTCTTCAAGCCTCATTTCCATAACGGCTGATAATAAAATTGCCGTAAAATTATATTTGCTTATTTGAGCTGCAATAACGAATTTATCTTTAGCAAGGGAATATTTTTTCTGCTTCATAAATGCCATACCCCAGCCCGTGTAAATGTCCGTATTCAATGGCGTAACCTTGTCGGCTTTTTCAAAAGCTTCTATTGCTTTATCCAAAACATCAGAATACAAATAACACATTCCCATGCGCAGCCAAATTTCTTTATCCGTTGCATTGAGCAGAGCCGATTGTTCATAATATTCGCATGCTTTTAAAAACTCATGTTTAAATTCATAAATTTTCCCCAGATATTTATAAACAAGCGGATCTTTATTTGAAATATCAAGAGCAGATTGCAAAATATTCAACGCATTGTCGTAATCTTTTGCCTCAATAAATTTTTTTGCCCTGTTTACATAAGCAACCGACGGCAGAGATTGGATTACGGAATCTTTATTGTAATCATCTACGGATTTATTAATATGTTTTATGTTGTCATATAGCTTTTTTAATTTACCAAACAATCCGCAACCTCCCTAAAAGCACCGCTACCGCCTTTGTTTTCGGTAATTTGAATACCGCCGATACTTTTTACTTTTTCTATCGCATCGGGAACGGTAATTCTGTATTTTGCATAATTTAAACATTCAAAATCATTATAATCATCTCCGATGTATACAAATTCTTCGGGCGACAGATTATATTTTTTTATAATATTTTTCAAAACATCTATTTTTACACGTATTCTTTGATGAACTTCATTGAGTTCGCAGTTTTTGGCAATAGTTTCGATTGCCGCATTTTTTTCACCGGAAATTATTGCAACATCTATCCCGTTTCTTTTCAGCATATAAAATCCTATGATATCTTTAAAATTTAATTTTCTTGTCATTATTCCGTCATCGCCTATATAAACGCAATTATCCGTAATAACTCCGTCGAAATCAGTAATAACCATTTTTATGGTATCAGGTAAATTTAAGCTCATAATAAATTCCCTACACAAATTTAGAATACTTTGATATAATCAGATTATAACATGTTAATATAAAATTTGAGAGAGCTTATGCCTTTATATCTTTACATAATTAATATAGGAGTAATACTTGTTTTTATATGCCTTTTCTTTATAACAAGGAAAACCTCCGAAAGATGGTCCAAAATCAACGATTATCTGGGCAAAGTTACAACGACCGTTGATTCTATCAGATATGGGAATTTGAATAAAAAAATAAATACCGAACACCCTACCTACAAAAATGTAACGGCAAGTATTAACAGAATGGTTGAAACTCTGAATGACAGAGAAAAAATGATTGCCGAATATCAATCCGAACTAATGAACCAGAACAGATTGCTTGAGTCTGTCATCAATTCTTTGTCTGACGGTATATTAATTATTAATAATAAATACGAAATTTTAAGAGCAACCCCGAAGATTTTAAAATGGTTCGGGGTCAAAAACGGCAAAGATATTATAGGCAAAAATATTCTTGATTATATTCAATTGCCCGATGAAACGGCAAATGCGGAAGAACTTAATAATACGGAAGTTTTTATAAAACATACCCCCACAAACAATTTTATAATTTCTGCTCAGCCGCTTGTGCATATTGAAAAGAAAAGATATGTTCTGATTATAAAAGATGTTACCGTTGAAAAAGAAATCGAAACCCTAAAATCTGATTTTGTGGCAACTTTGACCCATGATTTGAAAGTTCCTATTATTGCGGCAGCCAATATGATTGACCTATTCTTAGATAAGAAGTTCGGCGAAATATCAGATAAACAGGAATTTGCTTTAAGAAGTATGAAGTCTTCAAATGATGAACTTCTTGAACTTGTGCAAATTCTTCTTGAAACTTACAAAATCAGTGATAAAGGGATAGAACTTTTTAAAGAAAAATTTAATCTTAATGAATTTGTGGGCGCAATAGTTGAAGAAATGCAGCCTTTAACAAACAATTTAGGTTTTAAAATTAAATTTTATCCCTCTAAGCAAAACATTATTATTAATGCCGATAGGCTTCAGCTCCAAAGGGTTGTGAAAAATCTTTTATCAAATGCGATAAATCACAGCGATACTAAAAAAGATATTGAAGTAAAAGTTGATACTATTCCCGATTATGTAACAATTTCCGTTATCGATTTCGGACAGGGAATACCGAAAGATGAAATAAAAATGGTATTTAACAAATACTATTCGGCAAGTAAAAATTTAAGAAAAGTCGGAACGGGTTTAGGTTTATATTTATCGCAGCAGATTGCGCTTGCTCATGGGGGCGAAATAACCTTAAACAGCGAAGAAAATGTTCGCACGGAATTTTGCGTAAAACTGCCCGTGTAAAAATTTAATATTAAAAGCTACACTTTTTTTCATTTATATGTTAGTATGTTTTTGCATAGCATTATGCGCAAACTAAAAAAAAGTATACAGAAGTTAGAAAAGAGAGGATTATATTATGTCTTTACCTAATGTCGCTTATTTCTCAATGGAAATGGCTATTGATCAATCTTTACATACATATTCGGGAGGTTTGGGTTTCCTTGCGGGATCACACATGTTATCAGCGGGTTATTTGCAAATGCCGATGACAGGGGTTACAATTTTGTGGTCTTATGGTTACTATGACCAAAGAATCAGCCATTCGGGAGATGTAGAAGTTGCATATATCAGAAAATATTATGACTTCTTGAATGATCCTAATTTGCAGACCGAAGTTGATATTTTCGGCGAAAAGGTAAAGATTAAAGCATATCTTGTAAAACCCGAATTGTTCGGAACTTGCCCCGTTTATCTTTTGACAACCGATATTGACGGTAACAGCGATTGGGCAAAGAGTATTTCTTATAAATTGTATGACGGTAATGAAAAAATAAGAATTGCACAGGAAATAGTACTTGGTATCGGCGGTGTAAGAATCTTGCAACAGGCAGGTTACAAGTTTGATGTTATTCACATGAATGAAGGGCACGCATTACCTGCAGCATTTGAATTGTTAAGACAATATAACGGCAACCTTGAAGAAGTTAAAAAACATACCGTATTTACAACTCATACCCCTGTTGCGGCAGGAAACGAAGTACATTGGGTTGACACTCTTATGGAAGGCGGTTACTTCGCAGGTGCATCCCGTCAAACTGCTGTTGATTTGGGCGGAGAGAACTTCTCACTTACCGTTGCGGCTTTGAGAATGTCAAGAATTGCAAATGCCGTTTCTCAGTTGCATGGTCTTGTTGCTAACAAAATGTGGGAATGGGTTAAAGGCAGATGCCCGATTAGAGCTATCACCAATGCGGTAAATCTTCATTACTGGCAGGATACGAGAATTAAAGAAGCTGAAGGCGATTTGAACAAACTTCTTGATGTTAAAAAACAGATGAAAGCCGAATTGTTCCAGTATGTAGCTAATGTTGCAGGTAAGAAATTTGATCCCAATATTTTAACTATCACTTGGGCAAGAAGATTTGCCGATTACAAACGTGCATGGTTAATTTTGATGGATAAAGACAGAATTGAAAAACTGTTAAATGCAGACAAATTGCAGATTATATTCGCAGGTAAATTCCACCCTGATGATGTTATGGGCAAAGACATGTTCAACAAATTACTTCATCGTTCACATACATTGAAAAACGTTGTAGTATTACCTGGGTACGAATTGCAATTATCAAGCATGCTTAAAAAAGGATCTGATGTATGGTTGAATACACCGTTAAGACCTTTTGAAGCATCAGGGACTTCAGGCATGAGTGCTAACGCAAACGGTGCGGTTCACTTATCAATTTGGGACGGTTGGGCTGTTGAAGGTACTTTCACCGGTATCAACGGCTACGCAATCGAATATCCTGAAATTGATGATGACATGTCATGGGAAGAAAGACATTGGAAAGACCATAAGTGCTTAATGGATATTATTGAAAACCAAATTATCCCGACATATTATGACAATAAACCCGAATGGGCAAGATTGATGCGTCAGGCAATAAGAACATCTGAAGCTTACTTCAATTCAGACAGAATGGTAATTGAATACTTCAACAGATTGTATAAACCTATCGCTCATGACGGTGAATGCTCAGGTACAGACACCCATGAATTGCAGGTAAAAGAAGCTCCGACATTTGATGCTTGGACTTATGCAAATATAAAATAATTCATTAAATAATTATCAAAAAGAGGGGCTAAGTGCTCCTCTTTTTTAGTGCAAACTTATATTGTAACGAATTATTAAGCTTTAAAAAATTAACACTTGCTTTTTATTATTGATGTATTATGATTAAAAAGTTCAGAACACAAGATCTTAACAGATTTACTAAAACCGGTAACTTGGAAACAAAGTTTTATAAAAGAATTAAGGTAAGTGAATGAGTAAATAATCACTACAGCAAATGTATGTGATAATGATAAAGACCTCAAAAAGTCTTTAATGCCCCAAAGGATATATAAATTAAATTTTATAATCGTTGGATGGCGAAACTAATCGGAACATTGAAAACAGAATAGCTGCACCCGAGCAGAGGCATGAGCGAAAGCGAAAGGTGAGTAATTATGCCAATAATGAATATTTTGGCTAATTG
>ONOE01000011.1 GCA_900319365.1 uncultured bacterium
GTTCTTTTGCTATTTTTCGGATACTTAGTCCTTCCGATTGTAATATTGTTATTCTGTCTCGTTCCTCTGAACTCAGGTGGCTGCTTGTTTTCATCTTTATTAACTCCTCTCTTTAGCTATTCTACTAAATCTTTGGCATCAGTGTTGCGATTACTTCTTGAATTTACTTATAAAATCGAAATGTCAGGCATAACAGGCTTTTATAATACACATAAAAAAAAGGAACACCGATTTAGGTATTCCTTTTTTTGATAGTTTATTAATTATATATATTAAAACGCAGAAGAAACAGCGGGTTTTTTAGCCGGAGTTGCACCGGGGATTGATTGCCAATTGGCAGCCATAATCTTTTTAAATGATTTCAATGCCGTATCTTCCAATTCGCCTAATTCATCAGCTTCCATAATGAGTTCTCTTAAAGGCATCAAAGCTCTTGTATCTCTAAGAACCCCTAAGGCTGCAGCTGCACCTGCTCTGACAAGTTCGTTTTCGTTACGGTTTTTCATAACATCAATCAAAGCGGGAACTGCTTTTGTATCATTCAATTTGCCTAATGATGTAACAGCGTAAATTCTAACGTTTACCCATTCATCATATAACATGTTGATAACTTTATCTACGGCTTTTTTGTTGCCGATTTCGCCCAAAGCTCTTGTTGCATCGCATCTTACGTTAACTTTTTCGTGATCTAATGATTTGATTAAAGCATCGGTTGCAACATCACCGATTTCAATTAAAGCATCAGTTGCGGTAATGCAAACTTGAGGGTTTTCATCGTTTAAAGCTTCAACCAGAGGTTCAACAACGATTGCGCCGCCTAAACGACCTAATGCTCTTGCTGCACGAACTCTTACATCAACGTTTCTGTCTTCTCTTAAAGATTCAATTAAATGAGTTGTTGCTCTTGAATCACCGAGCTCGCCTAAAGCTCTTGCCGCATATAATCTGACGGAACCGTTTTTATCATTTTTTAATACATCTATCAAAGGTTCAACGGCTTTCGGATCGCCCATTTCACCAAGGATACGAGCTGCATTGTATCTGACTTTTTCTGAATTACTGCTTCTTAAATCGTTTAGTAGTTCATCAAAAGTTTTCTTAACTTGTTTTTTCTTACTGTTCACACTAATTGTCATTATTTGCCTCCGACACTATAACAATATCTACACAACTACTTATATATAAAAAATTCTTTGCGCAGATTATTGCTTTTTTGTTACTTATTTATTAAAAATTGTTTACAATTCATATACTTTATTTCTGAAATTCCTTTACCTGCTACCTATTGGTCAGAAATTTATTAAGGGTAATACTGACACTTATTCTTTCAGTATTTTTATTATAATACATTTTTAAATTTTATTCACTAATTGAATACAATATTTTAAAAACTTTTGTAACATGTTTAATTTAATATTTGCACATTGACTGTTTAATGGTGTAATGGTGAAAATTTGTCTTAACAATTTACTACTAACAAGGGATAGTAATAATAAATTCGGTACCAACCCCGACTTCGCTCAGGACACGGATTTTTCCGTGATGTTTGTCTATAATCTTCTGGCTGATTGCAAGCCCCAATCCCGTACCTACTCCTACACCTTTTGTAGTAAATCCTGCCGTGAAAATTTTATTGAGGTTTTCTTTCGGAATGCCCGAACCGCTGTCTTTTATCCTTATTTCAAGGGTGTTTCTTACAACATGTGTTGAAATGGTTATTGTTCCCGTTTTTTCAATTGATTGGCATGCGTTAACGAGTATATTTGTAAATACCTGATTTAATAAATTCGGATAGCATTTGATTTTGGGAATGTTGCCGTAATCTTTTATGATTTCCACCTTGTTTTTCGTTTCGTGGCTGATAATATCAAGAGTAAGATCAATTTCTTTATTTATGTCTGCTTCTTGGAGTTCGGCTCCGTCAAGTCTTACAAATTTTTTTAAAGAAACCACGATTTTGCTTATCCTTGTTATGGCTTCTTTATCGGTTGAAAGAATTTGGTTAAACATATCTTTAATATCAGAATTTTCTATTTTTGAGGATAATTTAGACAACATTTCGTTGTTGGATTTTATTGCGGCTACGGGGGTATTTATTTCGTGCGCAATACCTGCGATTAGCTGACCTAAAGATGCCATTTTTTCAGAATTAATCAATTGAACCTGTGTATCTTTAAGTTCTTTAAGGGTATGCTTTAATTCCTGAACATTCTGGGCATTTCGTTTATAAAGTTCTGCCCTTATGATTGCGCTGCCAAGCTGAGAAGCTACCGCATCTAGAATTTCAATTTCTTCATTTAATTCTCTTTTCTGGTAGCTTAAAAGAACAATTATGCCAATCATTTTTTGCATGTGGTAAATCGGAACAATTATTCGCAGCACGGATTTTTTAAACGGAATTGCTCCCGTGTATTCGCTAAGGGCATACCCCACGGATATTTTTCTGTTTAAAAGTTTGTTTGTTACGGTTTCGTCAAATGAGATAACCGTATTGATGCTTGAACTTTTTTCGCCGTAGCTTTCCGTTATATTAAATATATTGTCGCTGCATTTTGCATAATATGCTCTGAAACAGCCAAACATCATGGAAAGTTCTTTTAATACGGAATTTAAAATCGCCGAAATGTCCATGGATTCGCTTATGATATTTGAAACTTTGTTGATAAGACCGATTTTAAACGCCTGTGTTTGGGCTTTTTGACGGATTTTTTGAAGTTCGTTATTTTCTTCTTTGAGTTTTTTAAGCTGTTCTAAATATAATTTTTGTTCGGTTTTATTGTCTTTTAATATAATATCTGCGCTTACATCTGATAAAAATATTATGGTATAAGCACCTCTTTTAACCGATGTCAGGTCATAATACCTTGTATCTTCAGCGTTTGAAGTGTAGCAGATTCTTGCAAAAAAGTTCTCTTTTGATGTGATTGCCTGAAATAACGGGGAGTATAAATCCGCATTTTCACTATCCATAGGGCACATCTCAAAGGTCATCTTGTGGGCGAATTTTTTTATGTCCGTAAATTGGTTGAATACACGGCAAAAAGTGTTGTTCTTAAAAACCACATCATCATAATCTCTAACAACAAAAACAGGATCTCTGAACCGGTTAAAAAAATCAAACTTTTTCATAATTAAATTATAGAATATTTTTTCATAGTGAGCAATTTGTAAATCTCTGAAGAAATGTTTCCGAAAAAAAATAAATATTGGCGCAAATTTTATTTTCACGCTACTTATAAATACTATCTGAAAGGATTTGTTTCATGAACATAGCACCCGTGCTTCCGTCATATATTACATCATTCGGCGCTCTTGTGCCGTTGAAAGATTATAAAGGCGAGATATTAAAACTTACAAAAGCCGAAAAAGAAAGAATTGCAGCTTTAGAACAAAGTATTACCGAGCTTGATATAGAAAGAGCTCAATATATTTTTCTTGAGGGCAAATATATAGGGCGTTCGATTTCTTATACATATCATCACAAGGCTGATCACCTCAGTTGGGAAATTGACAATTTAAGAGATGAAATTAAGGCAATAAAAACCAACAGATTAAACGCCCGAAAGCAGGCTAAGGTTTAATCTGTCGATTTAAAATTTGGAAATTATATACAAAGTTACAGTACAATAGAAATTACCGCCATAGCAAAATTCGGAAATAACTTGTTAGCGAAATATCAACAAAAACGGTCATTGTTTGAGCGTTAGCGAGTTTGACCGTTTTTAGATTGAGCTTAAAATTTTATATTAATATTCTATTTTAAAAATTTATCAAGTCTTTCAACGGCTTCTTTGGTATTTTCTTTGCTGCCGAAAGAAGTTAAGCGGAAAAATCCCTCTCCGTTACGTCCGAAGCCGACTCCGGGGGTTCCTACGATTTGAACGTTATTTAATAAATAATCAAAGAAGTCCCATGATTTCATATTATTCGGACATTTCAACCAAATGTAAGGGGAATGAGTTCCGCCGGTATGGTAAATGCCGTGTTTTGTCAAAACATCGGATATCATTTTTGCATTTTGCTTGTAGTAGTCAAGATTTTGCATAATCTGCTTTTGACCTTCAGGGGTAAATACGGCTTCTGCGCCTTTTTGTACGATATAAGATACCCCGTTGAATTTGGTTGTCTGACGTCTTAACCACATTTTGTTTAAAGACATTTCTCCAAAAACCAAAGCTTTCGGAACAACCGTCCAACCGCATCTTGTGCCCGTAAATCCTGCCATTTTTGAAAATGAACAAAATTCAATAGCGCATGTTTTAGCGCCGTCAATCGAATAAATGCTTCTTGGCAGATTATCGTCTGAAATAAAGCATTCATACGCAGCATCAAAAAGTATTATCGAATGATTTTTGTTTGCAAAATCAACCCATTTTTTTAATTGCTCTTTATTGTAAACGGCTCCCGTCGGGTTGTTGGGCGAACATATATAAATAATATCCGCTTTTAAATTTTCATCGGGTAAAGGCAAAAAGTCGTTAGATTCGTTTGCATCGATGTAAATGATTTTTCTGCCGGCCATGGTATTTGTGTCAACATAAACGGGATAAACGGGATCGGGGACAAGTACGGTATTATCTTTATCAAATAAGTCCAAAATGTTTCCGATATCTGATTTAGCGCCGTCTGATACAAATATTTCGTCATTGTCCAATTCAACGTCATGGCTTTTATAATAGTCTGCAATTTTGGTTTTCAAAAAATCATAACCCTGCTCCGGACCGTAGCCGTGGAATGTTTCTTTGTGTCCCATTTCTTCCGATGCGGATTTTAGGGCATCAGTAACGCATTTGCATAAAGGCAAAGTTACGTCGCCTATTCCGAGTTTGATAACTTTTTTATCGGGGTTTGCAGCCATATATTCGCTGACTTTTTTGCCGACGGTTGAAAATAAATAGCTCTGCGCAATATTTTTATAATTTTCGTTAACTTTCATTTTTTTAGCTCCTCTATAATATTTTACGCAAATTATAGCATAAAAACTTTCTTGTAAAAATTCGAGGCATGTGCTACAATATCAGTCAAGTAAGAAAATAATCATGGGAAAGGGGCTTTCATGGCTAAAGTTTTGGTTACAATGCCAGATGATTTTTTAGACAAGGTTGACGGGCTTGCAGGCAGCGAAAACTGTTCAAGAAGTGAACTTATCAGGGAAGCTTTAAAAAATTATATGCGCCGTCTTTCTAAATCCCAGATTGAAAACGCATCAAAAAATGCAGCTTTGCTTGATGAAATTTTAAAGTAATTTAATTTGGCAGTTTATGGTTAAAAGCGCTTATATACATATTCCGTTTTGTCAGTCAAAATGTTATTATTGCTCGTTTGTTTCATATACCGATATGAGTAAGAAAAGAGAGTATCTTAAAGCGCTTGAAAATGAAATAAATTCAACTTACAACAAAGAAGTTTTAAATACCTTGTATATTGGCGGAGGTACGCCATCAACGCTTTCATCTGTCGAAATTTCAAACATCTTAAAGCATTTTAATTTAAAAGATGATAGTGAAATTACGGTTGAAATCAATCCTGACGATGCAAATTATGACTATTTAAGAGAGCTTTTTGATATCGGGGTAAACAGGTTGAGTTTCGGGGCGCAAAGCTTTGATGATGAGATTTTGGAAAAAATAAACAGACGTCATAACGGCGTTCAAATCGTTCAGGCTGTAAAAAATGCCCAAAATGCTCAATTTAACAATATCAGCCTTGATTTTATTTACGGTTTGCCATCTCAAACGATTGATATGTTTGTGTCTGACCTCAATAAAGCTGTCGGGCTCGGAGTTGAACATATTTCGTTGTATGGCTTAACGATAGATGAAAATTGCTATTTTGCATCTCACAGACCAAAGAATTTGCCTGATGACGATGCTCAGGCAGATATGTATTTAAAAGCGATTGAAACCCTTACAAATTCAGGTTTTGAACATTATGAAATAAGTAATTTCTGCAAAAAAGGTTTTGAATCAAAACACAATTTAAATTATTGGGACAATTGCGAGTATTACGGATTCGGCGCTGCTGCAAGCGGATATTTAAACGGTGTGCGCTATACAAATCAAAAAACTCTGACAAAGTATATTGAAAATCCCTTGGTAAAGATTGAAGAATTTATCGAAACCCCTCAAAAAGAACTTGAGGAAGAAATATTCCTCGGGCTTCGCAAAATGTCTGGTATAAATTCATATAAAATTTCTCAAAAATTTGATATAAATTTTGAAGAAAAATATTCTTCTGTTTTAAAAAAATATATTGAATTAAATTTGTTAAAAAAGTCAGGCGGGAACTATTCTTTAACTCCTGAGGGAGTGCTTGTAAGCAACACAATAATGTCCGAATTTTTAGAATAATTAAGGCTGAATTTTTGATATTTTTTCAACAGCTAAATCCAAAAAATAACCGGCAAGACTGTTTGGATAAACATTTTTACATGCTGTACTTATATCAAACCAATGTGCTTCATCAATCTCACTATTGGTTTTAATATCTTCGCTTTCTGCTTGAACCATAAAATTACACATTAGAGTGTTTGTTTTATCAAAATATTTACTTTCATTAAATTTAAAAGAAATCGCATTCAGGTTTGTTTCTTCTTTCAATTCTCTTATAAGGGTTTGTGAAAGATTCTCTCCTTTTTCAACATAACCTGCAACAAGCCCGTATACTCCTCTGTTGTATTGCTGAATTAAAAGACTTTTTGAAAAATCTTTATTAAATACAACCATACTTACGGCAGTATTAAATATCGGGAATCTGAAAGTGTCGCATTTTTCACAATACGGAACGAGTCCTTCAGATTCGCTGCAGTTAAAACATTCTTTTAAAATTAATTTATTTCCGCATTCCCAACAATATTTCATAATCAAATTTTAACATAAAAAAATATAGTTACTTAAATTAATTTTATGCTATATTTAACAGGTATTTATAATGCAGAGATATTACTATGGAACAAAAAACTTTGTTTGAAAATGATAAAAACCAACCCTTGGCATCTCGTTTAAGACCGAGAACTTTGGATGAATTTGTCGGTCAAAAACATTTAATCGGCGAGGGAAGAATTTTGCGCAGACTGATTGAAAGCGACAATATTCCGTCGATTATTTTCTGGGGAAATCCGGGGATCGGCAAAACCACTCTGGCACAAATTATTGCCAATAAAACGCATTCGGAATTTATCAATTTTTCTGCCGTAACAAGCGGGATAAAAGAGATTAAAGCAGTCATGCAGCAGGCTGAAAACAATCGCAAACTCGGACAAAGAACCATTGTTTTTGTAGATGAAATTCACAGATTTAATAAAGCGCAGCAGGATGCGTTTTTACCTTTTGTCGAAAAAGGAAGTATCATTTTAATCGGTGCAACGACGGAAAATCCTTCGTTTGAAATCAACTCCGCATTGCTTTCACGCTGTAAAGTTTTTGTTTTCAAACCGTTGGAGGTTGATGAGCTTGTTGAGCTTTTGAAACGTGCGATTACCGACAAGCGTGGGTTTGGCGATGAAAAAGTTAATATTGACGATGAATATATAAAAATTATTGCCGAATTTGCAAACGGTGATGCCAGAACGGCACTTTCTACGCTTGAAATGGTCATCTTAAACGGTGATGTTTCAAACGACGGCACGATAAACGTTACAAAAGAAACGCTTGAACAATGTATCTCTAAAAAAAATCTTTTGTATGATAAAAACGGAGAAGAACATTATAATATTATTTCGGCACTTCATAAATCTATGAGAAATTCCGATCCCGATGCGGCTGTTTATTGGCTTGCCAGAATGCTTGAAGCGGGTGAAGATCCATTGTATATTGCCCGTAGGGTGGCGAGATTTGCAAGTGAAGATGTAGGGCTTGCAGACCCCAGAGCTCTTGAAATCGCAATTGCCGCATATCAGGCATGTCATTTTATCGGAATGCCCGAATGTACGGTTCATTTGACCGAGGCGGTGGTTTATATGTCAATGGCGCCGAAATCTAACGCAATGGAAGTTGCGTATAATCTGGCAAAACGTGATGCCAAAGAGCATTTTGCAGAACCTGTACCGCTGCAAATTCGCAATGCGCCGACAAAATTGATGAAAGAATTAAATTACGGTAAAGGCTATCAGTATGCGCATGATACAAAAGATAAGTTAACCGCAATGCAATGCCTGCCTGATTCTCTTGCTGGAACGGAGTATTATTTCCCGACAGAACAGGGGTTTGAAGTCAAATATAAAGCTCGCTTAAAAGAGATTAAAGATTGGAAAAAAGCTCACCGCCAAGGATAATTCTCGTGTCGTGGAGGAATAATTTTCGACCATTGGTGAGGGCAAAGTCCGAAGTATCGCCTTGTTATACTAATAAGTTTATAAGTTCATAAGTGAGTTACAAATTCATTTTCCTCCACCCTTTGGGGGGAGGATGTCCGCAGGACAGGAGAGGGGCTACGAAAAGTTTGACAAATTTGACAAATTTGACTAATAGCCCCTCACCCGAATTTATGACATTCGCAAAAGCTCAAGTCGAAATTCTACCCTGCTCCCCAAGGGGGCGAGGAAAACACCTGTACAGCAATTCCGACATTTAAGAATTTAATATTCTGTGTGAACTTTCTGCAAAAAATAAAAATGTAAAATATCTTCAGAGCATATTTTATTTCGGGCAAAAGTGTGCTAAAATAAATTATGTCAGGTGATGACTACAGATAAATTACAAGGGGTGAAATATGGAAACAAAAGCAATTATAATGGTTATCGACTCAATGGGTATAGGTGCTATGCCTGATTGCAAGGATTTTGGAGATATTCCCGAATGCAATACGCTGCATCATGTTTGTGAATTTAACCACGGGTTAAATGTTCCCAATATGGAAAAATTGGGGCTTGGTAATCTCGGGGATTTTGAGGGTATCAAACCTGTTGAGCATTCTTTGGGTCTGAATATGACGTTAAGAGAAAAATCCAAAGGCAAAGACACCACAACAGGTCATTGGGAAATTGCGGGGCTTGTTTCGCCCAAACCTTTTGCAACGTTCCCTGACGGGTTCCCAAAAGAAATTATTGATAAATTTATAGAAGAAACGGGCTGCGGCGGAGTGCTTGCAAATAAACCCGCAAGCGGTACTCAAATCATTCAGGAATTGAATGACGAACATCACAAAACAAAATTCCCGATTGTTTATACATCTGCTGACAGCGTGTTCCAGATTGCGTTAGATACGGATATGATTCCGCTTGAAACATTGTACAAATGGAGCACCATTGCAAGAAAAATCCTTGATGAGGGCAACTATTACGTTGCAAGGGTAATTGCAAGACCTTACAAAGTTATAGACGGCAAACCGACAAGAATTTCAAAAGACAGACGTGATTATTCGATGGTTCCTTCTCATACGTATTTGAATACGATGAAAGACAGAGGCGACAAGGTTGTAGGTATAGGCAAGATTGAAGATATATTTGCAAAATCGGGCATTACCCACGCAATTCATACGGGCTCAAACAAAGAAGGTCTTGAACTTACTCTTAAAGCCGTAAGAAACGAATTGCCTTTAGAAGATATTGCCTATGTTAAAGGTAAAAAATATACGGATAAAACGTTGATTTTTACAAACCTCGTTGATACCGATATGCTCTACGGACACAGAAACGATGCCAAAGGCTACGGTCATGCGATTGAAGAAATTGATACTTACGTAAAACCGATTATTGAAGCAATGAATGATAAAGATTTGCTTATCATAACGGCTGATCACGGTTGCGATCCGTGTGTTCCCGGAACAGATCACACAAGAGAAAAAGTTCCCGTACTGATTTACGGTAAAAGCATCACCCCGCAAGGAAACGGCAATTTAGGCGAACTTGAGGGATTTGATAATATAGTAAAATATTTGAAAGACACTTTGGAAAAGTAAAAGAAAGAGAATTGAATATATGAAAAAAGGTTTTACTCTTGCGGAATTACTTATAGCATTGGCAATCGTCGGCGCTATTGCGGTGATGTCCGTACCGACACTTGTTTCAAGCTACAGACAGCATGTTGCATCAGTCAGACTAAAGAAATTCTATTTGAATATGAAAACCGCAATCCAGATGTCAGAAATCAAAAACGGCAGAGCCGTAAACTGGAGCAAAGAGGCTACCGTATATGATGATAAAGGTAAGCAAAATAACGAAGAAAATAACAGAATAGGTGATACTTTCTTTGATACTTATCTGGCTCCATATTTGAGATATAAGTATAAAAAATATGAAAAAGGCAATACCGCATACTATTTTAATGACGGTTCTTCTTTTTATTTATGGAACGGCGGCTGTTTAGATATTATTTATGATACAAACGGAGCTGTAGACAGACCAAATCAAGAGGGTAAAGATCGTTTTCGTTTTACGATTTGCCTTGATGATAATAAAAGAAAAGAATGGCACGGAAACTCAAACGCCGTGTTTAGTACATATGGTCCCGGAAAAGCAGAATCAAGAGCAAAAGCTCTGAGTTTATGTAAGCAGCAACCTGCATATTGTTCTACTCTTTTGCTTTATGACGGTTGGGTATTTAAAAAGGATTATCCTTACTAATCTTTTTTAGGATTCGTAATATTTGACATAATGCGTTTGAAAAAGTCGCCTGTTTTGTGTTCGGCTTGTGCTCTTGAACGCAGTTTGTTAAGTTGTTCAAGAAATTCTTCCCTTGTCAAAACGGTTTGCGTAATATCGGATTTCCCTCTGGTATGTTCAAGGGTCTTGCCCTCTGTTGCTCTCAATGCCTCTCTGAACATAAAATCATTTTCAAAACGCTTGTTATAAACTTCATCTAACAATTTCTTATATTCAACGGAATCTCTTTTGATAGTTTTGCCGTTCCAGTACAAATCTCTTATTGCATATTCGGGATCTACGCAATGGGCGATATGTTCAACGTTATGCCCCGATAAAATCCTGATTTTGTCCTGCAATACGGGGTTTTTGACCTTTAATGACATCAAAAACGCCCCGATAGAACCGACTTCCACTCCCTGAAATTCAAAATGCTCTCCGCCAGATTTTTTTGCTGTTTCAATTAATGATTTTTTGAGCTGTTTAAATTCTTCAGACCCTTGAGTAAAGCTTTTGCCTTTCCAGAACATCAAAATGTCTTTATCATTACGTTTAATTGATTTAGAAAACTTTTTAGCTTCAAACCCGTCCAGTGAGCAGACATATTTTTGCTTTTCGGGGTCTTTGATTTTTAGCGACTGCAAAAATCCTTCTATTGATTTGATTTTCACCCCGTCAAAAGTGAAATCCGTCGGAGCAAAGTTGCTTAAAACGTTTGCGGGGAATTTCCCTCTTGCTTTGATATTTACGATGTTTGAAACTTTCGGAAGCTGCATTTTAACGCAGGGCGTGTTGTTCGAGGTAACTTTATATGTATTTATATTGATTATCTTTGCTGTGGGCTTGTTGGGGATGTGAATCATTGTCGGTAAAAAACTCCTTTTAAAAGATATTAAATACGAACAATAATTTTTTTGCGCATGAGGGAGGTGGGTAAAAATGGTACGAGATACATCTTCTTTTCTGTCATCTTGAGTGCTAGCGAAAGATCGCCTGATTGTGCGTATGAAAAGGCGATTCTTTGGTTTTCAGCCTCCCCAATGACTAAAAAAAATAATGTCCTCCCCTTGATACTCTGCCGAGCAAAATGATTGAGTATCATTTTGCGAGAGGACCGATGAGGAGGGGTATTGTATTTGCTTGGCTTTATATACCCCGCCCCTGCAATTCTACCTTTCGCAATTTGCTCAAGGTGAATTGCATCCCCGCCCTCAAGGGGTGGGGATTAATCTTCTATTCTTGTCATCTTGAGCGATAGCGAAAGATCGCCTGATCGTGCGCATGGCAATATTTCCCCTCGCCCCATGGGGGCGATGGAATTTGTCATATTTGCAAAATCAGGCGATTCTTCGGCTTACGCTAGAATGAAAAGTGGTTGGCAGCCCAAAACTAAAATATCGTTTTAAGCGATTTGAGATGTTGTATTTTCAAGGTTTCTCAAAATGCTGCTGCTGATTTTTTCGTTCGCTTCCAAAGCTGCAAATACGTTTTTAATTGCGCATTCGGGACCCGTAAACAATTCTTTCATCATTTGAGCAGAGAATAAAGAATTGTTATTCGGTGCCATATAAGGAAACATTATTGCGCCGTAAGCATTAAATTTAGGGTCAGGTGAACCCAAAGCCCCGAGCAAAAGTTGTTTATTGCTGCCCTTTACTTCGTTTTTGAAATAATCTGATTTATTCAAAAAAGTCTTAACAGAATCATAATGAACGTTTATATTCTTATCTGCAAGTTTTTTCAAGCCGTTTTCATACGCACTTAATACGTACAAATCCAAACTTTTTACCTTTGAATTTGTTTGTTTTGCCGCATTGGCAATTGTTTGCTGCAAATCAAGTGCCGATTTCCCGCTTCCCAAGCAGTCATCAAGGGTTACAATTTTAAGGTCTTTATTCGATGCCATATATTTTTTCAAATTGTTCCAGCCCGTAACGATTTTTGCATCAGGGTTAATCTGACGATACATTTCTGTTATCAATCCGTAGCTTTTTGTTTTGCTCGGAACGTATACAATTGCGCCGTCTTTTAATTTTTGAGAAATTTCTTTATTGAATTTAGTCAAAATATCCGTAATTCTCGGATATGTATAGATATCAAGATTATGTTCAAGGTAATTGTTCAAAACACCTCTTAATCTGGCAATCTGGCGGCTGTCTTTAATATTCGGAAATCTTTTTGCTATATATTTATCAATTGCGCCCGTTTCATTCAAATGATTAATCGCAACGGAATATTGACCTTTGTTATCCTTAAACCCGTAAGAATTCATCCAATTATTGAGTTCTCTTGTGCCCGTATTGAATTTTTCCGATGTTCTTAACTTTTCAATATTATACATGTTTAAAGTTTCATCAAATTCGCTTCTTACATGTTTAACGGGTGAAGTTACCGCTTTAGCCGTATCTTTTGCTTTTGATGAGGTAAATTTGACTACATCCGATACATACGGTTTTATTTTAAATTCTTTTATTGCAGGTTTAGCTGCTTTTAATACATAATTAGTCGCAAAACTTACTAATGACATTTTCCCCAAAAATCCTTATAACATATCCCCTTGTATATATATAAAGGATTTTTTGATGGATTAATTGCCTTATTTGCGCATTAAAATGTAATAAAACTAAATATTTAATTTATATCCGCCGCCATAAACAGTTTCAATATACTTTTTGCCGTTGGAAATTTTATCGATTTTGCTTCTCAAATGTCTTATATGAACCCTGATGGTTTCAATGTCATCATCGGGCGAATATCCCCAGATATCTTTTAAAAGCTTAGCTGATGACACGATGTTGCCATGGTTTTGGAAAAGCAAATTGAATATTTCAAATTCAATCGGGGTAAGTTTTGCCTGTTTATCGCCTATTCTTATACTGTATTGTTCGGGCAGCAAGGTTATATCCCCGAGAGTTTGCAAATCTCTTGTAGATGCGGATTCCGGGATTTGTTTTGTCCTTTTTAGAAGCGCTCTTACTCTTACCAGAAGTTCTTCAACCTCAAAAGGCTTTACAAGGTAATCGTCAACGCCTATATTAAATCCGTTAACTTTGTCGCTCAATTGAGAAAGCGCCGTTAGCATAATTATCGGAATATCCTTGGTCTCGAGGTTTTCTCTTATTCTTTTTGCAACCGTAAACCCGTCAACATCAGGCATCATAACGTCCAGAATTATCAATGACGGCAATTCCTGTTTTGCAAGCGCAAAACCCTTAATCCCGTCATACGCCTGAAATACGGTATACCCTGCAAGTTCCAAGTTTACTTTTATTAACTCGTTGATTGATGTATCGTCGTCTATTACTAAAATTTTGTTATTCATAGTATAATTCTATTATAAACATAGGTATAATAAATCTTATTCATAAAACTTAATAAATGCGTATAAGTAAAGAATGGCTTATATTGTATTTAAATGGCTTTGATAAGAATTTTTATAAAATTTCTCTGTCAAAAAAATATTTTTTATTATATTATTTTATAGTTGTACAATATACATTTATTTAAAAAGGAGATTGCAAATTGACCACTTGTTCCCATTTAGATTTACTCAACGATCATCTTCCTATGAACGGAGAAGTATGTTTAGGACGACATGTTCTGGCGGAGTTTTTTGAATGCGATCCAAATACTTTAAATAATCTTGATAAAGTTGAAAAATTTATGATGGAAGCAGCATTGGAATGTGGTGCAACCATTGTGCAAAAATGTTTTCACATGTTCAGTCCGTACGGAGTATCGGGGGTTGTAATTATTTCGGAAAGTCATCTTGCCATACATACATGGCCCGAACTGGGGTATGCGGCAGTTGATTTGTTCACTTGCGGGTCAAAATGCGACCCTAAAGTTGCGTATGAATTTTTGAAGAAAAAATTCTGCTCTAAAAATGCAAGTTTTACGGAATTAAAAAGAGGAATTTTATCGCCCGATACGATGAAAGTTGCCGAAAAACCTTTTGAAATTATGCAGCAATTTCAAAATTAATTTTTTTTAATAAATTGCAACATAGGTAGCAAATATATTTTTTTTAAGTTTTAAATAGTCTGTGTGGTTAAGAAATCAGCCGCTCAGGCTATTTTTTAATCGGATGGATTAGTTAGAATATATAAGTAGCAAAAAAGGAGAATAGAATGCAAGGACAAATTATAGCCCCCCAAATCGCAGAAGTTTCTAAATCTGCAATGAAATTTATCAAAGGTGAACAACCGTTCGCCGCAGCACAAGCTGAAAAATTAGCTCAAGAAGCTAAAATTAATAAATTACATGAATACCTTTCACCGTCAGCTCCTATGCCTGACCCTGCAACTATTAAACCTGCAGAAAATCATGTAATTGACTACTATGGTTAATAATTAAAGCAAAGCAGATAAAGATTCGGGAATAAAGCTTATCAAGTCTTCCGCCATTACGGAATATGAGGTAAGCTTTTTTCTTGCCAAATCTCCGCAAAGTCCGTGGAGGTATACTCCTAAGCATGCGGCTTCAAATACGTCGGCTTTTTGAGCGATTAAACCCGTAATCATTCCCGTCAAAACGTCGCCTGATCCTGCTTTTGCCATTGCGCTGTTGCCTGTTGTATTCGTGTATTCTCTGCCGTCAGGTGCGCAGATAAAAGTTCTGTGAGTTTTTAAAACGGTTACGCAGTTAAATTTTTGAGTAATTTTTTTAGCGCTGCTTTCAATATCACTAAGAACATCATCTAAAGTTACGCCCAAAAGCCTTGACGCTTCTTTGGGATGAGGAGTGAATACAAGTTTTTTGAAATTCTCTGTTGTTAAATCATAAATTTGATCGTATTCATCTTGCGATAAAATGTTTAATCCGTCCGCATCAATAACAAGCGGAGTATCAGAACTTGCATTGTCTAAAACCTTTGAAAACATATTTATTGCATGTTTATCAGTTCCGAGCCCGCAGCCGATTGAGATTACATCTGCTGTTTTTATATAATTATCAACTTTGTTTTGTGGAACAAATACAACATTTGAAGTTTTTGCCGCAACCGCATCGATTGCTCTGTCTGTTGAGCATAAAAAACAGTATCCGCAACCGATTTTTAAAGCCGATACGCTCGAAAGATATGCCGCTCCGCTCATATAATCAGAGCCCGCAATGTTTAAAACTCTGCCGAATGTTGATTTATTTGATTCTTCTATTCTTTGCGGTAATTTAAATTCCATTTTGTCTTACAGCCTCATATACTACTATTGCAACCGAATTTGATAAATTCAGGCTTCTTTGTCCTTCTTTCATCGGGATTGTTCTTGCGTGCTCATCTTTAACATATTTATCGGGTAAGCCTCTTGTTTCGGGACCGAATACGACAAAGTCCCCGTCTTTAAACTCAATATCCGTATAAAGCTTTTTGGCCTTTGTCGTTAAATAATAAAAAGTTCCGTTTGGGAACATTTTATATAATTCGTCCATTGATTCGACTTTGTGAATGTCTACGCTGTCCCAATAATCTAAGCCCGCTCTTTTTGTGTATTTGCTCGAGAGCGAAAACCCGAGTTTACCCACAAGATACAATGATGCTCCCGTGCAGGCGCAAAGTCTTGCGATATTTCCCGTGTTTTGCGGGATTTCGGGTTCATATAAAACTACATTAATTTTTGGCATTTGATTAGTCCTTATTAAAAAGTTTGCCGCTTTCCGCAACAACGGGAATTGCTCTTACTACACAGAATATAATTGCAATCCAAGCAAGGACAACCGCAATTGCTTCAACAGGATTTGCAATAACAGGGTTTAATCCCGGAATATATGCAAAAATTAAAAGAACAAATGCGCTGACTTTTGCAACCGCATAACTGATTCTCATAAATTTTGATGCGCAAATGAATTTTCCCCATTTTGTAGATTGCATTGAGTGTTCGCCAAATGCCGTCATTCCTTGAGATAAAGCAACGCTTCTTATACCGTCTGTTGTAAACGCTCTTGTTACACAAATCAACGGGAACAAAATATTTAACCAACCTAAAACCGCAAACGTAATCCAATATGAGGATTCTACAATTCTGTCGCCCAGAATATCAAGCACCGAACCCCATTTTGAAGCCTGATTATATTTTCTTGCAATGTATCCGTCAACTCCGTCCATTGCAAAAGCTATGATTGTTAAAATGACAGCCCAGATATAAGCTGTGGTTGTGTTTATGAATAACAATCCGATTGCCGCAAAGGCAACAAATATTCTGCTGACTGATACTATATTTGCAGTATTATTTTTTATATCCATTGTTCTCTCCGTTTATATTTTGTGTCGTGATAGCAATCCCGACATGCTCCCCTCTATTTTTTGGGGAGGGTTTAACCGCTCGACCCCTATATGTCATTGTCGGCATAGCAATGCCAATCTACAGTTTTTTTATCGGTGCGTAAGCAAACGCACCCTGCTTATTGTTTTTTCTTCTTTGTTCTTGAAAGTGCATAGTCTACTTTGTCAAGGTTTTTTGCTCTATCGCCGAGCATTTTCTTTTCAGCTTCTTCAAGAATGCTTACGACAATAAATCCGTTTTCCCCGTCAGATCTTGCTTTTTTACCAGTTTCACAGCAATTTATAAAATGCTGGCATTCAAGTTTTAACGGCTCAATTTCAAGATAATCACACGCAATGTTTTCACCAGAATTTGCTTTGAAATTATCATAAATCGTTAATTTGTTTTCAGGCAGGGTATCGTCCATAATAGCTGTTTTCTTAGTTCCTCTGACAAGCAGTTGAACGTGTTTTTTCGGAGTAATCCAGCTGTCTGAAACCTGAGCCATTGCTCCGCCTTCCATTTCAATTGTGATATGAGTTATATCCATAATATCGTTTCTGTCGGTCGAACAGCCTACGGCAGAAATTACTTTCTTGGGATCTTTACCCAAAACGTAAGATATCATTGAAACATCGTGTGGTGCTAAATCCCACATTACACTTCTGTCATTTTTGAAATAGTTAATATTTAATCTGTCGCTTTGTGCGTATACGATATCCCCGAGTTCGCCTTCTTCAATAAGCATTTTCAAACGGTTAACGGCAGGATGATATAAAAGTAAGTGTCCGACCATTAAAACAAGTCCTTTGCTTTCTGCTAAATCGGCTAAATCTCTGGCTTCCTGTGCAACCGTCGAAATGGGTTTTTCAACGTAAACATGTTTGCCCGAATTTAAAAGCGCTTTTACAAACTTGAAATGCGTATGGCTCGGTGTTACAACGACAGTTCCCATTATATCGGGATTATTCAAAATATCATTAAAATCTTTGGTTGTTTTTACTCCGGGGTATTGTTCTTTAACTTTTGCCAAATTTTCTTCATCTAAATCGCAAACCATACCAAGAGCGTTCAAATTATAAAAATTCCTTACAACATTTCTTCCCCACATCCCGCATCCGAGTACGGCAATTTTTTTCTCACTCATATTTCCAAACCTTCTTATTTCTTCCTTATAACTCAATTATAGTATATGCAAAATTTTTTGCAATGTTTAACCGTTTCTTTGTCTTTCCTGCTGTCTTGCTCTTTCTGCCGCTTCAAGACGCATGTTATACATTTGTTCATATCTTTCATAAAAAATCTTTTCATCTCCCGGGAAACAAGTCGCAAGTTTATCAAGCAAAGGCTTAGGAATTTCCGCAATTTCAACCATTCTGTCAAGCTGGTTTTCATTCAACGGGAAAAGGTGCCTGAATTCCTGATAATAAATATGGTTGCATTCGACTTTTACCTGCGTCGGGTGTTTCTTAGCCTGTTCGGAAATTTGATAAGTAACTATACAGCCGTCAAAGTATATTCCGTGGCATTTGTTTAAGAAAAGTTTTATCATTAAATCGTAATCTGCGAACATTTTGAATTTGGCATCAAAATTTCCGAGTCTTGCAAGGGTATCTTTTTTAAATACACATGCCTGATGGGGAAACGGCATAACCTGAAATACATTGTATACTGCAGGTTCAAACAAAAATGCCTGACCGTCCGGCATTACGCAGTATGACGGGAAGTAGCAAAAATCAGCGTTGTTTGCTTCCATTGCATTAACAACATCTGCTAATCCTGTTATGTCGTGATAAAAATCATCGCAGCTCAAAAATGCAACATACTTGCCTTTAGCTCGTATTAAACCTTTATTGAGCGCATCATATTTCCCCGTATCGGGTGCTGAAAAGAAATTTATATAACCCGAATTTTTGTAATCTTTCAATAAAGAAATAGTGTCATCAGTTGAAGCATTATCCATAATAAGATGATCAACATAAGGATATGTCTGCCTGTTTAGCATATTTAATAAAAGCGTAAAGTCATCAGCTTTGCCTGCTTCTACAATATTACGTGTCGGTGTGATTACCGTAATCTCGGGTTCATACATAGTTCGTTCCTTTTTAGTTCATATAAATTTGTCTTAAAATTTGTTCTTCAATATTCTTTTTGTCGTATGCGGAAGTTTTTGCATCTTCAATCATTATATCAAATGCGTAAATCTTTCCTCTGCGGGTTTTAATATATCCTGCAATAGCGCTTGCGTTAGCTAAAGTTCCCGTTTTTGCGCTGAGATTTTCTTTGAAATAAAGCATTCTGTTTCTTAGAGTTCCTTCTCCGGGGACGGGCATATAGCTTTTGAATTTTTCAAAATTTTCTTCTTGCGAAATTTTTATAAGAAAATCTGTCATAAAGTCCGCTGTTACAAGGTTATTTTTTGAAACCCCGCTGCCGTCAACTATTCTTGCATCATCATTATTCAAACCGATTTTTTTGAAGTAAGCGTTAAGCATATTTAATGAGTTGGTCAAAGAACCACGGGCTTTTGCGTATTTTGCCCCCGCAAGTTTGAAGTTTGTTTCGGCAACAAGATTGTTGCTGTCTTTTAGGGTTTCGGATAAGCCCAAATCGTGCTTTACTTCATCTACAAGATAAACATTTTTTGCCGGAAGTTTTGCGTTAAGCAAAGATCCGTCATACTCGATTTTAGCATTTTGTATTGCTTCATTTAATCTCAAATTAAAGTAAACTCTGGGGTTATTAACGGGCAGGTTAAGGATTTCCTGCTTTGAAACCGTTCCCGAAAGATTGATTATATTTGGCGCAATACTGTTGTTGCGCTCTGCTTTTATATTATTGTCTTCGGTGTAATCTGTTTTAATCAGGTTCATAATTGTAACGGGATAGAACGGATTAACCGATATTGACGGGGCTCTTCCGTTTTGAGCGGGTATAACCTCAATATTTAAAAGGTTGTTATCAAGGTTATAGGCGCTGAATTTGGGCATCAAAGGGTTTAAATCGTCGTCCCATTGCCACCCTTCGCCCCATTCGGTGCTGTCAAACAAACTGTTATCAACGTATATTTTCTTGGGCTCTTTTATATTCTTGCCGCTTGCGGTTTTCATCAAGTCGTTAAGATCTGATGATTTTAAAAACGGATCAGCCCCGAGTTTCATATATAAAATATTTTCAGCCGATTTATAAAGCTTTGTAGAATACTTATAATCATACCCCAGAACATCGACCGATGCTGCGGTTGTGATTAGTTTAAGCGTTGAGGCAGGGTTTCTGGGAGTTTTTGAATTTAAATTATATATTACTGCTCCCGTATTTATGTCTTTTACGCTTAATGATACAGCGCCTTCATTGATATGGCTTTGATGAAAAATTTTTGAAATATTATCAGCCTTTACGGGTATTGCGGTAATCAGCATTGTTAAAAGCGCTGTTATTATTTTTTTCATAATTTTTTCACCTCATATTTGTCTTTAATATCTTGCAGTACAGGGTTTTTCTTTCTGAAATCGTACATTTCATTCAAATTTATTTTTGCGTTGACAATTCCTTCAATGTCAGTAATTTTTGAAAGTTCTTCCCCCTTGTAATCGATAATTCTTGATACTCCGAGGTTATATTCCCCGTTTTCAATGTATCCGCATTGAGTCAATGCAACCATATAACATTGGTTCTCTATCGCACGGGATTTTGTCATCATCTCCCACGGTATCGGTTTTTTAGAACCCCATGCGGCACAGTTTACCAAAACATCGGCACCCTGTTTTGCGTAAGCTCTGTAAATTTCGGGGAACCTGATATCATAGCAAATTGTCAGACCGTAATTTACCCCGTCTAATTTTACCATAACGGGATTTTCGCCGTGCGAAACATATTTCCCCTCATCGCATCCGTAATATGAATATAAATGATTTTTTGAATACGTTGCAACAAGTTTTCCTTCTCTGTTAAAAACAGGACAGGTGTTAAAATACTTATCGCCTTTTTGCTCAATAAAACTTCCGCCTATTATATTAATATTGTACTTTTTTGCGGTTTGTGAAAGAAATTCTATAACGGAACTTTTATTTATTTCTTGAGCTGTTTTTATAAAATTTGAACACGACCAACCACATGTCCACACTTCGGGCAAAACAAGGATATCTGTTTCGGGGTTTAATTCATTTTCGATTAAATCTTTTGCTTTTTTAATGTTTTCCTCAACGTTTCCGATAATTGAGGACATTTGTAATATTGAGATATCTACTGTTTTTTGTTCCATAATTTTGCTTCTTTCGCTTCTTTGTATTTTTGAGGAGCAATTTTTTCAAGTTCCAATAAAGATCCTTTTATTTTGGCTGCGATTTCGGCTTCCGATAAATTCTCGGGATATATGGGAGCTCCGTAAAGATTCATAATTCTGCACGGACCTATGGGAGATTTCATTTTGTCCCATGAGGGCAGAGTTTTAAAAGTGAAATCTTCCGAATACCAATGAGCGGGAATAATCGGACATCCCGTATCTTTGGAAAGCGCAACGGCACCTTTTTTAACTTCGTGATAAGGACCTCTGGGACCGTCAACCATAATTGCGACATCTTCGCCTTTTTCAAGAGCCTCCATCATTTGTTTAGTCGCAGTAATGCTGCCTTTTCGTCCTGCCGATCCTCGCCTTACGATAAAGCCCCATTTTTCGCATACGTGAGCAACAATTTGTCCGTCAAGCGAGGTGCTTATAAGAATATTTATTTTCTTTCTGTCGGGCAATCCGTGGACAAGGAATTGATTGGCATGCCACATAACGTATATGCAAGGCTCGACATTTTGGAGATCCACATTACGAATATATGTGAAAATCTCTTGAACTTTTAATATTCTGTATACGATTTCAGAAATAAACGGAATATTTCTTTTATTAATAAGTCTGACCATAACAAAAATATCATATCATATAAAAGAATCATTTAAAAGCTAAAGTTTAAAAAAGGGGTCATCTTGACGAGTTTATTTGTTTATAATAATATTCTGTCTGTGCCTTTGAACATCGTGATGTAGCACTCTGTCGACGAAAAATGATTGAGTATCATTTTTCGGAAAGGGTAGCGCACACAAAGGCGAAAGCCGGTGCTGCCGATATCGGATTGCGAGAGCAATACTAGCAGGGCAGCATAATATAACCGCCGTTGTAAGTGAAGCAAAAGCGAAACGAACGAAGCAATCTTTGATTGCACAGACGGAAAAACAAAACGAAAGTTTTGTTGGTGCTATAATAAAATGGTATATCGGGATGTAGCGCAGCTTGGTAGCGCACCTCGCTTGGGACGAGGGGGTCGCAGGTTCAAATCCTGTCATCCCGATTTTTTGTGTCTGAAATTTTGTAAAAATGGATTTTTACCTGCTTGGCAGGTTCAGCAAACAAGCGTGGTTCTAATAAAATGATAAAAAGAACCACAGCTTTTACACGCATTATCTCTAATGTCCGCCTTAAGGCTCACATAAGAGCTAAAGTGAAATCCTGTCATCCCGTTTTTTCGGGTTTTATCGCATTCCTTGACTTGGGCGCTTGTTTATAATAAAGTCTATAAGAGAAGATTTTACACTATAATTTGAGGATTAGGGAATGGATTTCATAACATTAACGGTAAAGTTTTTAAGCATGTTGGCTTTATTAGTCGGCGGTTACGGCATTGCAATTATTGTTTTAACAATCGTTGTAAGGCTCGGTTTATGGAAGTTGAATGTTAAGCAACAGCGTTCAATGAAAATGATGCAAAATCTGCAGCCGAAATTAAAGGCTATTCAGGACAGATACAAAAATAATCCGCAGGTTATGCAGCAAAAGCTTATGGAATTTTACAAAGAACATGACTTCAACCCTATGGGCGGTTGTTTACCTTTGTTAATCCAGATGCCTATCTTCATTCTTTTGTATTCGGCTTTAATCAGTCCGCAGTTTATTCAGGTTGCGGGTAATCAGCATTTCTTATTTATAAACAGTCTTGCGACTACTCTCAGAGCGACAGCAGGGATTTCCAACAACGGAAAACTCGGTGTTGCACCTAATGACAAGCTCGTTTTAGGCAATAATGCCGTTGTTTATATTGCGGGTGTAAAAAGAAGTGCTAAAATTAAAAACGGTGCTCAGGCGTTGCAAATAAAAAGCGATATCGTTCCGGGACAGGATTTGGATTTAGCCGTAAGTCTTGATAACATTGACGGTTTAAAATTCAGCGAACTCGGAAAAATCGACAAAGCAGAATTTACCGTTACAAATTCAAATATAAGAGAAAATGAGCAGGTTACATTTGAAAGAACCGATACCGATAACTTGACGGCAACCATTCCGACTGTTCCGATTAAAGGCGGGTTCCATTGGGATGTATTTGCTTTGATTGCAATCTTTGCCGTAACAATGTGGCTCTCTCAAAAAGTTATGATGGACGCTACAAAAACCGACAACCAAGATCCGACTCAGGCAGCTTTGCAAAAATCAATGGGTACATTTATGCCGATTATGATTATAGCGACATTCTTTGTAATTCCCATTCCTGCAGGTGTTTTTCTCTATTTGATTACAAGTAACATTATCCAAATCGCTCAAACGATTATGATAAACAAGCAAATTGATGACGAAACCGCTAAGAAAAAAGAAGCCGTCAGCAATGATGAATTGAAAAACGCAAAGAAGTTGAACTAAAGAATTATGAACATATCGGAATTTGATTATGAATTGCCTGAAAATTTAATAGCGCAGATGCCTGCTGATAAAAGGGAAAACTCTCGGATGATGGTTTTAAACAGGGCAGATAAATCAATTGAACACAGGCATTTTTATGATATCGTTAATTATTTGGGCGAAAATGATTTGCTCGTTTTAAATGACACAAAGGTTTTGCCCGCAAGGCTTTTTGGCACAAAAAGGGAAACGGGCGCAAAAATTGAAGTTTTCCTGCTAAACGCCTCAAAAGATAACGGCGATTCTGCTCAATGGGAGGTTTTAATAAAACCCTCAAAACGTGTAAAAGAAGGAACCGAAATTGAAATAAGCAAGGATCTGAAAGTCGTTCCGATAAAAAAGCTCGAAGATGCGGGCGAATGGCTTGTAGAACTTATTTATGACGGAGATTTGTTCGGAATTTTGCACAGGGTAGGAAATATTCCCCTGCCTCCGTATATTGAAAGAAAGGTTCAATCGGAAGAATTAAAACAGTATGACCGTGAAAGATATCAAACGGTTTATGCAAAAAATGAGGGTTCTGTTGCAGCGCCTACTGCGGGTTTGCATTTCACAAAAGAAATCTTGCAGCGTTTGAAAGCTCAAGGAACCGATATTGCATACATTACTCTGGATGTTGGCTTGGGCACTTTCCGCCCCGTAATGTGTGAAGATGTTCTCAAACACAAGATGCACTCGGAAACTTTTTCTATTCCTCAAGTTACAGCCGATAAAATAAACAAAGCAAAAAGCGAGGGGAAAAACATTGTGGCTGTCGGTACAACTACCGTCAGAACTTTAGAAACCGCATATAATATTTACAGAGAAATTAAAGCGTGCCACAATTCTTCAAAATTATTTATTTATCCGCCTTACAAGTTTCATGTTACAGATAAAATGTTGACGAATTTCCATTTGCCCAAAAGTACGCTTTTAATGCTTGTAAGCGCATTTGCAGGAAAAGATTTTATTTTTAAAGCCTATAAAGAGGCAGTTGATAACAAATACAGATTTTTCAGTTACGGCGATTGTATGTTTATCGAATAGCAAAATATATTTTTACATGTTTTAACTATTGCGTGATTAAGATTTTACCAAAATTAAGTTTAATACATAGAAAAACCCCGTCGCAATTAGCAACTCCGATATTTAAAAAAGTAACAAAAGACGGCTGCTCCGTTCATACGGATATACCCATAAGTTATAAAGGCGGTAGTCATGCGACTTTGTCGACCAACATATATGAAGATAATAATAATCTTTTGCATACAATCTGTTCAGAGATATTAAATTCCTGTGGAGAAAAAATGGGAACTTATACCTATGATATAGATACTTACAGGAAAAGTATAAAAAACGGGATTATTGTGACGGAACCCGGTTTCCAACACAAGGGTATAGGAGAGGTTTTAAGGCTTTCAAGTATAATGGAACTTAATGAAAATAATATAAAAGCTCTTTCGTTGGAATCTGTTTCGAGCGCAATTCCTTTTCATTTTAAGTACAAATTTAAACCATGCTTAAAAGATAAAAAGAGAGCGCTTGATATTCTTTTAAATATTGTGCATAAATCGGCTATCGATAAAAAATACAAAACAGAAGCTCAAAAACTTGTTGAAGAAATATCCTATAAAAACGATTCAAAAAAACTAAAATATGCACAGGCAAAACATGTTAATAATTTTATTTCAAGGTATATAGAAGAATATACGTACAACTGGAACTATGCAAAATTTCCCCGCAGTATTCCAATGGTTCTTACTAAAAAAGATATCAAACATTTTGCATCTTTTTATAACGAACTGTTTAAAAAGCATGGAATAGATTATACCGTTTAACTTTTTTTATTGACTTATTAAAAAAAATTATTAAATCATTTGGTGGATACATAAAAATGAAATTTTGAGTATCATATTTATGTATACGGGAGGCAGTGTTATTATGTTTTCACAAATGATTAGAAATTTGTTGAATTCAAGCGGCAAGAGTGCGGCTATGCAAAGAGCGGCACAGCTAAATTCTTATGCTGCAAATGTTAACAGGGTTTTAAATCCCGAACAGGCAAGAGCATCTGCCCTTGATACGATTTACCCTCCCTCAAAAGATAATAATGTTCAGTCGTTTGAAAAGGTTTTGTCAAAAACTACCCAATCAAATTTCGGTTCTTTATTATTAAACCCCGAAATTTTAAAACCCGCATCATTGAATGTAAACGGCAACGTATACAATTCATCTGATGATATAGATACAAGTTCGATTTCAAATGATATTTTGAAAAGAGCCATTCAAGAGGTAAATGATGCACGCAGAGATTATTCAAAACCTCAAATAAGTTCATCAAAAAGCCAGATACTTGATATGGTAAACAGCGTTGCGCAAAAGCACGGCGTTGATGAAAAACTTGTTCAGGCTTTAATTAAGCAGGAATCGGGATTTAACCCTAAAGCAAAATCAAAAGTAGGCGCTATGGGGCTTATGCAATTGATGCCTTCAACCGCTAAGTCATTGGGCGTTAAAGACCCGTTTAACCCCAGACAAAATGTCGAAGGCGGCGTTAAATATTTAAAATCAATGTTAAACAAATACAACGGTAACATTATTCTGGCACTTGCAGCCTACAATGCAGGTCCTAATGCCGTTGACAAATATTCCGGAGTTCCTCCTTATAAAGAAACCCAAAATTACGTAAAAAATATTCTCGCAAATTACCTGTAAACATTAGTTTACGTCTTTGTATTTTGCCCAAACGTTGTAATAGGGAAGATTGTCTTTTGTCCTGATTGGTACAAAGCCGTTATCTAATAAAGATGCGCATACAATATTCATATCTCCGCCCTGATTGTGTTCTTTTTCTCCCAGAATAAAAAGACCTTTTTTCATAAGCGTATGATTTACCTGTTTAAAAATCTTATCAAGTTTAGGTTTTATTTCTTCCGGGTCGTAAGGGTATCTGCCTATGCTGTCGCTTTCTGTTGTAATATGATAGAGCGCATTTCTGAAGCTGAATAATTGATTTTTATTGCAGCCGTTAATTTTGTTTAAATCTTCAATATTTCCCGTTATGAATTTGCAATCTTGCTGTTTCATATCTCTCAATTTATAGTGAAGTTTTTTAAGTTCCATATAACTGATATCAAAAACTTTTCTGATTCGTTCATTAAGCCCGAGAATAATGTTGTTTGGCTTGTCTGTTATGTTTTCAAACATTCTGTCAAACATTTGTTTTTGAGCTTTTTCGGAATCTGTGAGTTTGTCAGGCTCTACTCCTAAGAAATAATCTTTAAATCCGCTGGGGCTGTATTTTTCCATAAATTCATGCCCGCCGACACTTTCGGGTCTGCTTAGTTCGTAAACGGCTTTTTGGGCATTTTTAATTTGTTTTGGAGAAAGATCAAAACCCGTAATTTTTACAGGTGTATTTCCCATAAGCATTTTCAATGACCATACTTCTTCCCCGCTTGAACAGGCGCCTACAAGAAATCTCTTTTCTTTAATGTTTTTAAAAACTTCGTTAATATAATTTACCGCAAATTTTAAGGTGTCATATTCTCTAAAAAATGCGGTTTCTGTTGTCAGTCTTTGCGATTTGCCGAAACGGTTTATCACATCACACCCGATATGCCCTCTAAAGTTGATATTATTATTTGTGTGGGGATTGTATGAATAAAATTCGGTACCTGTAATTTCCATAATTATCGGTACTAAAACTCATAAATTATTTTTTTGCTTTTTAGAATTTAAAATTTTGAAAGGGCGTGTTCAAGTTTGGATAATTTTTTATTATCCGTTCCGATTCCGCATAACAGCATAGTCGATTTATCGTTGGTTATTTCATCTTCTATATCAAAATCTTCGTATAAAATTCTTGATAATTCATACCCGGAAAGCCCCGGAACTTTAATTAACAATTTTGTCGGATCATCCCCGAAAAATTGGCATCCGTGGATTTTCATTCTCATATTATCGAGTTTGTTAATCAAATTATCAATTTCTTTTCTACCGTCCCGTGAATCCAAATATGCGATATTTTCTTCAATAGATGCCAAAAGCGGATAAGAGGGTGATGTTGTCATAAACATATCAAGAGCGGGTTTAACGTCAATTTCGCAATTGCAATGCAAAAGGGCCGTCGGATTTAAGCCGCCTGCTGTTTTATGCAGAGATTGAACCGTAAAATCCGCAATGTTTACGGCAGATAAAGGCAATTTGTCAGAGAACGGATATAATGCTCCGTGAGCTTCATCTACAATTAAATATGCCTCATGTCTTTCGCAAATAGCTTTTATTTCCTCTATATCGGAAATTATTCCCTCATAGGTCGGGGAGGTGATAATTACCGTTTTAATATCATATTTTTTTAAATAGTTTTCAATTACTTCGGGTTTTGTTTCAAGCGAAACGCCCCATTCCGGATCAATTTGGGGTTCGTAAGTAAGTGCTCTTGCTCCTGCAAGTCTGACGGCGTTAAAATGGCACGGGTGAGCATTTTTTGCAATAAGGACTTTGTCGCCCACTTTTGTGCAGGACATTACGGCAGCAATAACTCCGCTTGTCGAACCGTTAGTCAAATAGGTGGTCGAATATGTCTGATAAATCGATTTAGCCCACAATTGGGAGCGAATAAGTTCTTCTTGCGGATTGTAGGCTTCATTTTCAGAAATATCAATCTTATACATTCCGTCTAAAGGTGCGTAAATCCCGCTTTTTTGACCATGGGACGGAGTTGTAAAAAGAGTTTTATTTGTTTTTTTCTCCAGTAATCTGACAAGACTCATTTTGCAGATGTTTCCTATTTATTTTTCAATTCTACGTTTCTTTTTGCACAGAATTGAGTTAAAACCATTTTATCGTAGCTTGATTTGTATATAAATTGACCTGAAACGCTGTATCCGCCATTTTCGGCCTTTTCAATTCTTATCGGGCTGAATGTGCAGTCAAGAGATTTTGTATCCGTTAACGGAATCGTAACGGCATAATTCCCGTCAATATCAATTTTATTATCGGTATTGAATTTCATACCGCCTGCTGAAATATCCAATGTGGAAATTTTGCATTTGTTATTGTTATATCCCATTTCAAGGTCGTGTACGTATTTGATACGTGTATACTGTCGTCTTTGTAAAAATTTATGTTTAGCGGGTGATGCAATTTTTAATGTTTTGCCGTTCATTTCGGTTGCAAAAGAATCAAAATAGAGTTTCCCATGTTTTGTTTGGGTATAAAATTCACAGAAAGTGTGAAGCAAAATTTTGCCCGGATCATATTCGAGTTCCAGCGTGAAATCTCCTGCGCTGACAGATTTTACAATGCCTTTATTTGCGTATTTATAATCAGGCGGAATAATTAAAACTTCCTGACCTTCTGAAACAAGTTCTCTCATATTTGTCCTTTCAAAATTGTTACTATACCTTAAATTTATTATACACATTTTTGAAAGATTTGTCATAATGTTAAGAAAAGAAAGAAAATTTTATATAAAGTGTTTTATAATAATAATTTCTTTTCGGTGTGGAGGTCTGAGCGAACTTAACTTGTATAATATTGTCTTACGCAGACGGCGGAAACTTTTTAGGCAAAAAGTTTCACAAAAGCCCCCGCACGCAAAATTCTCTTATAATTTCTATGCTCAATTTTAAAACGGTCAAACTCACTATCGTTCAAACAATGACCGTTTTTGTTGTTATTTCGCTAAGAAATTATTGTCGAATTTTGCTATGGCGGTAATTCCTAAATTTAATGTATCCCGCTTGCTATTTATAAATATAATATTGCTCTAATTATTGCAGTCGATTTAGTGTTTGTCATAATGTTAAGAAAAGAAAAGCCCTCATACAATTATGAGGGCGGCTGAGCAATCAGAAGAGTTGAGGATTTGTATTATAAGCATAAAGTTTTTTGCTCGATTTTTCATTGAACATAATGTTAATTATTTTGTAATAAAACCTTAAACCATTGAACTATATTTGTTTTTATATGTTATAATGTAGTCGGAATTTATCCGTAAAAAGGAGTTTAAGTATGAAAAAGTTATTATATGTATTAGGTTTATCTGTAGTTACGGCTGTACCTGCCATTGCGGTTTCTCCGACATATATGAATCCGACGGCGGGAACAATGAATTTTTATCCTATGATGCAGGAACAAATGCAAAGAGAAGATACACTTGATTTTGTTAACGATTCCGAAAACTATAAAAAGAAACGTGAACAAAAAGATTTGGAAAACGAAAACAAAGTAAGAAATTCTAATTTTAATCCCAATTATGCTCCCAATTACGGCGGAACATATTTACATCCCGTTCACCCCGTCCAAATGCAATTTACAAAAGGCGCTGACGGAAGTATAAAAATTCAGGGAATTGAATCAAATTCTTCTAAAATTATTGAAAATAACAGCGATAAAAAATAGATTAAATCTAAAGGTTGGTTAAATTTATGGTAAAACTTGTAATAAAATGGTTAATATTTGCGGGTGTAATCTCTGCAACTTGCTATCTGCCGGGGATTTCGGTCGACGGATTTGAATGGGCAATGGCTATTGCCGCAATTTTAACTCTTATAAATATCTTTATAAAACCGTTAATAAAATTGTTAACATTCCCCATTAATATGATGACGTTCGGAATATTCAACTTGTTATTGAACTTCGCTATATTGTATGCGATATCGTATTTTGTTCCGTATTATCATATTCATAATTTATTGAGCGGATTTAACGCATCGGTAATTATTGCGATTGCTTATTTCATTTTAAAAAGAGTTTAAATAATTTCATTTATATATTTTAAAACTTGAGCGAAAACTTCATCGATTGATTTTTCGGAATTGATGACTTTTACTCTTTGTGGCTCATTTTGTGCAATTTTTAAATAGCCGTTTCTCACTCTTTGGAAAAAGTCTTTTCCTGATTTTTCCATACGGTCTTTGTCTTTCCCGACTCTTTTTGAAGAAGTTTCAAGGCTTACGTCAAAAATAAAAGTAATATCCGGTTTTCTTCCGTTTGTTGCAAGGTCATTTAACTTTTTTATTTGCGCTAAATCAAGTTCTCTGCCATAACCCTGATAAGCAAGTGTGCTGTCTGTATGCCTGTCGCAAAGAACTATTTTACCCTGTCTGATTGCAGGGTTAACTATTAAATCTATATTTTGAGCTCTGTCTGCCAAAAACAAAAATGATTCGCATCTGTCAGAAACTTCTCCGTCATAATTTAATAAAATATTTCGGATTTTTTCGCCTAATCCTTTTCCTCCCGGTTCTTTTGTTAAGACTGTTTCGTACCCTTTGTCTTGCAAATATTTGTTTAACATATTCAGCTGGGTTGTTTTTCCGCAGCCGTCAATTCCTTCAAATGTTATAAATAATCCTTTGTTCATAAATTTCTCCATTTAAAAAATTATAACTTAAAAAATGTTGATATTAAATATTAAAAATATTGTAAAGAAATGTAAATAAAAGCCAAAGTCTTGAAATCAGGCTCTCTCAAAATTTTTTATATACATGAGAGAGTTTACAAAGAGAGATTATTCATGGCAATCGGTATTAACGGCAATCAAAATCAAATAAATCTTCAAAAGCTGCTTAAGACTATGCAAAATGGCAAGCCGAGCCGTCTTGGTACGACTAAAAAAGCTCCCGGCATGTCAATGAATGAATCTATCTTCGGTCAAAAAGGTGTAGGCGCAAAATCAAACGTAGCATCTACAGCTACCGCATCTTCCGTTGTTCAAGCTAATACAACAAGATCCGTACAAGATATTCAAAATTCTAAAATCGGTACTTCAAATAACACTTCTAAAACAGAAGGTTCTCAAGATGATAAACAAAAAGATTTAGACTACGGTTCTTATGATTTTGATAATTTAAAAGATGTATCATCAGATGAATTGACTCAATTAAAAAGTCAATTAAAATCTGATATTGACGGTGATGCTCCTTTCTTTTTACGTGCACCGTTGGAAAAAAGATTAAGCAAAGTTAATAATGAACTTCAAACAAGAGCATCTGAAGACGGCAACAAGTTATCTGATGATAACAAAAAGACAGAAGAAAAAAGCAAAGATGATATGAAAGCTGATGCAAAATCAGGTGCCGAAGAAGCTAAAGCAGGAAAATCAGAAGCTCAAAAGGGTACTTCTGAAATGAAATCTACCGCTTCTGAAAGTGAAGGGATCCAAAAAGATACAGAATCAGCAGAAAAGAAATTAAAAGCAGAACAAAATAAAGGCAAAAAAGACATTGCTAAAAACGGTAAAACTATTGAAAAAGAAAATGCAAAAATCGAAAACTTAAACGCTGAAAATGATACAATTGATGCTGAAATTGATTCAATTAATGATCAAATCTCTGAATTAAGCAGCACGGGTGATGAAAATTCACAAGGTCAAATTAGCGGTTTGCAGGCTCAATTACAGACCAGATCAACTAAGATGGCTGCTAATGCTACTGCAATCGGTCAATCAACCGTTACTATTTCAAAAACATCTGCAAAAACAAATGCAAGCATCAGAAGATTATCGAAGAATGCAAAAGCTTATACAAAAACTATTCAAAGCAATCAGGTTCAACTTGCAAGCAATCAAGATAAAACAAACAAAACTCTTGATGTAGCAACTAAAGTTGAAAATGTTTCTCAACAGGTTGCAACTGTCGGAACAATCACCAAGATGACAGGTGAATTAATGGAAAAATCAGGTTGGCCTCCGACGGTTTCGGCAGGTATCGTAATGCATGCCGTAGGTCAAACTGCAGAAGTTGCAGGTAACTATGGCGTATGCGCAGCAAACGTTACCAAAACAGCAGTTTATGCAGCTCAAGGTAATATCGCAGGAGCTTTAACTTCAGCAGGTTCAGCTATTATGTCAGGTGCAACCGCTGTTAAAGGAACTAAAGAACTCGGTCAAACCTGGAGCAAAGTCGGGAACCTTAAAACAGCTACAGCTGAACAGTTAAAAGAAAATGCAAAAGCTAAAGCTGACAGAGCAGCTGAAAAAGCAGCTAAAAAGGCAGAAAAACAAGCCGCTAAAGAAGCTAAAAAAGAAGGATCTAAGGAAGTTACAGACAAAGCAACTGACAAAGCAGCTGGTGAAGTTACAGACAAAGCAACTGATAAGGCAGCAGGTGAAGTTACAGATAAAGCAACGGATAAAGCTACCGGAGAAGTTACAGATAAAGCTGCTGATAAAGCAGCAGGAAGTGCGGCAGAAAAAACTGCTGAAGAAGCTGCAAAAGACGGAGCAAAAGAATCAGTAAAAGAAGGCACTAAAAAGACTTCCGAAACATTCGAAAAAATTATGCAATATGGTAACTCAATTATGATGTTGGGTTCAATGATGCAGCAAAATCAACAAAACCAAAGAGTTTCTACAGGTACGGGCAGAGTTGCCGTAAGACAAATTTCTCACAGAAGAAAAGTTGCATAATCCCCAATAGCTAAACTTTTAAGCAACGGTTTTATTCAAAAAACCTGCCATTGTCGGTTTGTTAGACGGAACTAAAGGTGATTGTTGAGCTTGTGTTGTATTGTTGATTGCTTTTTCTTTAGCCTGTCTTTTTTCAGTCATTGCTTTACAAATGTCTGTTAAAGCTATGATTAAGCCGGGAACAAGAACTAATGTTGACAATGCTCCAAATAAGCTGTTGCATGTTTTAGCTCTGTTAAGCAATTTATTAGGTGTTTTGAAATATTCGTATACTTTGTCGAGTTTTGCGGATTTAGCTTTTTTAGCTTCTTCTGCCAATGCGGTTTTTATTTCTTCAGCGCTTGACTGTGCAAAAGTTTTACCTTTGTTGTTATCTTTTACTATGTCATCTACAATTTCAACCAATTTTGAATCGTTTGAAATGGCTTTCTTAATGTTGCCGCCTGATTTTTCGATAAATTCAACAAATCCGTTGATGCCGCCTTTGTAATTTTCAATATCTGTGTATTTATAATCAAGTTGTTTGCTTGATAAAATTGAATGACGTTTGTCTGCAGGATTCAAATAATCCCATGCTTTTTGGAAGAAGTTTCTTCCTTCTAAATCTTTATTATTCAATGCAAGACCGGTTAATTTTGTGAAACCATCAGAGAATATTCTTGCAAGAGCTTTTGCGCCGAATAACAATGCGGTAAATGCCGTCATATCACGAACAAGAATTTCTCCATAATCGTATTTATCCTGAGCATTTGCAAGTCTTGGCGGAATGCATGCGCCATATAACAATGTAGCCATTGCATTACCTTGAATAACCGGACCGTTAAGCTCGTAAATATCTGATACGGATTTCATTTTTTTACTGTTGAATACACGATCGCCGATTTTTTCAAGGAACGATGCACGACCGCTGAATGAAACATTTTTCTTATTTTTGTCAGCTGTTTTTGTGTCATTATTTTTAGCAAGTGCGGGTTGCTGTTCTGCTTCATCATTCATCAATGCAGGATTTTTACCGTGAGTTCCCATATTGTAAAGTTTGGGGATTTGAGTATAGAACAATGCAACTGTTGCGAACAAGCCGAAATTGGTTAATAATCTTGAACCCATTCTCTTGTTTGTGAAATGTTTCAATACTTCTTTAATATCGGTATTTTTTGCATCTTTCAATGCGTTATGAACATTTTTAACGGCATCATCAAAGTAGTTACCCATAGCGGTAGTTAATTCACCTATTGAACCATGCTTTAACGTCTTTCCGTCAGATGCGGTGATTGCAATTTCCATATCGTTTGCAACTCCGCCGACATGCTTTTTACGCAAAGCCATGTAAGTATCTTCTACGGATGTACCGACTTTTTCTTTGAATGCCTGCTCTCTTGCAGCTTTATTCTTACGACCTTTTAAATCCTTATTGTTCGTAATTTCTTCCGTATTAATTTGTTTGCGAGCAAGATCTTCTGCTACAGCATCAATATCTTTTATCGGGGTTGCGCCGTTTTGGTCATTGATACTCTTTTGTAAAACATCTTTGAATACGTCTTTATAAAATTCTTGTTTATTTGCAGATTTTGCTTTGATTGCATCAATGTTGTTTTGTGCAAATTCGCTGAACGGTTTTTGGAAACCGTCAATATAATCAAGTCTTACGCTGTTGCCTCTGCCGAATTTTTTATTAATACCTTTTAATAAGATCCATGGGATAACAAATGCGCTGGGTCCTGTAATGATTTCTCTTATGCCTTCTTTTCTTGCATAAGCCCAATTCAATTCACGTTTAGGTTCGCCGTTTTTATCAAGAATTTCATTTCCGTTTTCGTCATGCTTTTTCTTGCCGCCTCTGAGTAAACCTTTACCGACTCTGGGTGCAACGAAACCTAAACCGTCCTGAATACAAAATGATGCTGCATATCCGCCTGCTACGATGAAATCCATAAGTCCGACAATTGCATTCGGGGATTTTAAAGTCCCCGTAAATGCAACTCCGTTTTTAGCCTTTGAGTTTTGATTTTGGGGTTGTTGTTTAGTACTTCCGGCTTTATATTTCCTGTTGTTTACGGAATTTATATTTTGACTTATTGAATTTACCTGCATAATCCCTACTGTACTTTAAAAAACTTTCTACATAATAGATAAAAACAATGTTTATTCCAAAATTGTTATTCTATCGGGTGATGTTTCAAAATATTTACATTTATTAATACAACAAAATAAATTCTTTTGGAACAAGTGTACTTATTATACTTAATATTTGTAAATTTTTCAAGTTATTTACTACAAATATAACAGTTTCTTAACAAAATTTAATTAAAATGAGCGAAAACTATAGATTTTGCAGGTATTTGTCCAGTGTTTCAATTGATCTTTTTGCCATTAATTCGTGTTTAAGTTTCTTATTCTTTCGCTCGTTTTTGGGCAGTTCGACTTCGGGCAGTATCCCCCAGTTTGAATTAATCGGCTGGAAATGGCTGTTGACGGGGTCTGTAATGTAATGTGTCAAACCTCCGAGCATGCTTTCTTTCGGTAATTCGATAAGTTGTTCATTGTTAAGATATTTTGCTAAATTTATACCCGCAAGCATTCCTGATGCGATTGATTCGCTGTAGCCTTCTGTCCCCGTGATTTGTCCTGCAAAAAACAGGTCATGCCTTTTGCGGGTTTGCAATGTCGGATTTAACAGGGTGGGCGAATTAATAAACGTATTTCTGTGCATAACTCCATATCTTATAATGTTGCAGTTTTCAAGCCCGGGGATGGAGTGCAGAAGTTCTTTTTGCATTCCCCATTTAAGGTTTGTTTGAAATCCTACAAGGTTGTAAAGAGTTTTGGCGCTGTTGTCCTGCCTTAATTGAACAACGGCATAATTTACGTTATGAGTTCTGTCGTCAACCAGCCCGATAGGTTTTAGCGGCCCGTATCTCAAGGTTTCATAGCCCCGAGATGCCATTACTTCTATGGGCAGGCAGCTTTCAAAGAATTTTGCGCCTTTTTCAAAGTCATGCTGCTCAATTCTTTCGGCATGGATTAAAATATCGTAAAATTTATCATACTGCTCTTTATTCATCGGGCAGTTGATATATGAGGCTTCCCCTTTATTGTAACGGCTTGCGTAAAAAGCTATATCAAAATTTATACTGTCTTTTTCTACTATCGGGGCGATTGCATCAAAAAAATGAAGATATTCGCTTTGAGTAAATTCTTTTATATTTTGCGCAAATTTATCGCTTGTTAAAGGCCCCGATGCAATTATTGCCGGGGTGCTCGGGATTTGTGTAATTTCTTTGCGTAAAAGAGTAATGTTCGGATTTTGTTCAATTTGTTCGGTTACAATTTGAGAAAATTTCTTTCTGTCTATGGCAAGCGCATTTCCTGCAGGAACGGAACAATCTTTGGCTATTTTTATAAGAAAAGAGCCCAGCATCTCCATTTCATGCTTTAAAAGTCCGCTTGCGTTGTATATATCCGCACTCCCGAGGCTGTTTGAACATACAAATTCCGCACAGTCCCGTGTTTTGTGAGCGCCTGTTTGAACCAACGGACGCATTTCATATAAATTAACCTTAATATTTCTTTTTGCAAGCTGCAGAGCTGCTTCAGAACCCGCCAAACCTGCGCCTATAACATTAACTTCCATATTTGTAGTCTATTTTAGATATGTTTTGATGTCAAATATCTGTTTTAAAGCTTAATAATCCTTTTAAAATTCGACAATTTATGCTACAATGTTCATAAAAAGTGTGAGTCTTAAATTATGATGAGTCTGACGAAAAAGTTATCCATAGCATTTTACTGGCATATGCATCAGCCGGTATATCAGCTTACGCCTGACGGTGATTTTTTAATGCCTTGGGTAAGACTCCATGCCGTAAAAGATTATCTTGATATGGCTTTGTGGGTAAAAAAGTTTGACAATTTGAAATTGAATTTCAACTATGTTCCCGTTCTTTTAGATTCCCTTATAGACTACCAAAACGGAGCGCATGATATTCATTCGAGGTTAACCGTTACCCCTATGGATCAAATTAATGACGAAGATAAAATCTTTATCTTAAACAATTTTTTTGATGCGAATTATCAAACAATGATTTTGCCAAACCCCGAATATCACAGATTGTATAAAATCGTGCAGGAATACGGTACTGAAGATGTAAATGTATTGACCGATCAGGAATATTCCGATTTGATGGCATTATTTAATCTTGTCTGGATTGATCCTTCTTTTAAAAAGTCTAATCCGAAATTAAAAAAACTTGTTAAAAAAGGAAAGAATTATTCATACGAGGACAGAGTAACTATAATTAATGTCCAAAGAAATATCATAAAGAAAATTATCCCGACATTAAAAAAACTCGTAAAAGAAAACAAAATCGAAATTACGACAAGTCCGTATTACCATCCGATAATACCGATACTTCTTGATTATAAAGAAATCAGAAAAGATTCGTTTCCTGATGATGAATTGAAAAATTTAAATACGGAGCAGGATGCTTACGAACAGACAAAATCTGCTCTTGACAGAGTCGAACAATTAATCGGCAAACGTCCGAAAGGTATCTGGGCATCAGAGCAATGCATAAGTCCGAATACTTTGGAATTATTCAGCAAGCTCGGAGTTGAATGGTCAATATCTGATGAGGGAAATCTTGCAAGTTCGATAGGTTTTGAATTTGAGCATGATTTTAAAGGATATCTTGAAGATCCGTATCATCTTTTAAAAACTTACGATTATAAAACTCAAAACTCCGATATCAAAATGATTTACAGAGATTCAATCATTCATAATCTTATAAGTTTTGAGTATGCTCACCATAATCCCGTTGCAACGGCAAATGATTTGTATGACAGAATAAAAATCATTCAGGGTAAAATTTTGTCCTCTCCTGATGAGGATCATTTGCTTACAATCGCTCTTGACGGCGAAAACTGTTGGGAAGATTACATAGATGACGGAAATACGTTTTTGGAAACTTTGTATAAATTAATAAGTGAAGACGAAACTTTAGAAACAGTCTTAATAAGCGATTATATAGAAAAGACAAAAGAGCATAAAGCCTTGAAAAAAGTTTCTCAGGGGGCTAGTTTCAATCGAGGTTACAAACTCTGGATAAATGAACCCGTCAAAGATATTGCTTGGACTTATTTAAAGCGTGTAAGAAATGATTTAGAAAATTTCGCAAAGGAAAATCCCGATAAGCCGAACATTCAAAATGCTAAAAAAGAACTTTACATCTGCGAAGGCAGCGATTGGTTCTGGTGGTACGGGGAGCCTAATTCTTCAGGGCATGACAATTTGTTTGATTTTATATACAGAAATCATTTGAAAAATATTTACAGATATTTAAATCAGGATTATCCCGCATATTTAGACGAACCTTTGATAAGCATTTCGCCTACACGTCCGTCAAATTATCCTACGGATTTGATTTCGCCCGACATTACGGGGAAAGATTCAACCGAAGAAGATTCCGAACAATGGAAAAATGCGGGCTGTATTGAAATTCCCGACGGTCCCGTTTTAAGAGAATCAAAGTTGTTTGACAAAATTTGTTTCGGTAATGATTGCGATAATTTTTATTTGAGATTTTATTTAAATAAATATATAAAGAATAATCCGTTCCCTATGACTCAGGCTTATCAAATGTATATTTATTTCAGAAAATCGGGCAGAACTCAAAATCTTTCGCCCATAAGATTAATTAATAAATCGTCAAATATTCCGCCTATAGCGTATGAAAAATTTCATAACGAAGTAGAAATTTCGATTAAAAGCAACGAATTAAGATTTTTGAGAATGATAAAGGCGCTTCCGGGCAATATGTGGGCGCTTGGAAATTCCAAAACTATGGAAATAGCTTATGATGATGTTTTGGATTTGAAGATCCCGTTTGAATTATTGGAAGTATCGTCAGGCGAAACGTTGGAATTTCTATTTATAAATGCAAATTACGGAATGACGGATTTCTATGTTCCGGATGAAATGATTTTGTCTGTAAAAAGACCGTTAGTCCCCGTGAAAAAATAAAATAACTTCTCAATATCCTTGATTTTGGAAAAATTGTTTGATAGAATTGGATGTAAGCAGTAAAGGAGAAGTTATGGCTCAACAATATAATAATCCGAATGCTCAGAACATTAAAAAAAGATATGCTGTTCTTGCATTTATAAAAGGTTCAACAGCACCTCTGGTTCTTTATGTAAAAGAACCCCAACAGTTGTATGACGAACTTGTCGGATTGATTCAATCACAAAAAGCAGTAATGGTTGAAAAAGAAACTGACGGACCTATTAAAAAAGTTTGTTTCTTGTCTAATCAGCTTAGTGCGGTTGCAATTCAGGAAGAACAATATATATAAAAGTTTATAGGTTCATAAGTCTATAAGTTCATAAGTGATTTACCGCATATAGCAAGACTTAGAAAATTTAAGAACATAATATCAACTTATTAACCTATAAACCGATAAACTTATAAACTAAGAATATGAACAGATATTTAAAAATTCAAGATATAGAGGATTCAAAAAATAAAACAATTCATTTTACGTTTGAAAATAAAATTGACGGAATTGACTGTGTTACTCCGATAAAAGCCGAATTAACGGCAAAATCTTTGGGAGAGTTTATTGAAATAAAAGGTCATATTTCGGGAACGGTAAATTTGGAATGTGATTTGTGTTTGGACAAATTTAAATATAAATTGGATTTTGACATAGATGAATTGTTTTCAAAAAAATCTCTTATTGATGAAGATTCGCAAAACGGCGAAAAAGAGTACGAAATTAAGGACGGGCAGTTTGTAACTGACCTTAACGGTGCGGAGGAAATAGATATTTATGATTTATTGTATCAATCCGTAATATTAAATTTCCCAAATAAAAAGGTTTGTGGTATAAATTGTAAAGGGAAAGAATATTTATCACAAGATGATAATTATGACCCGAGACTGGATGTCTTTAAAAATCTCCAAATTAACCCAAAAGAATAGATAACAGTAAAAGAATAAAGGAAGGCTAAAAATGGCAGTACCAAAGAAAAGAACAGGTCATTCGGCTCAAGGAAGCAGAAGATCAAATTGGAAAGCAACAAAACCGGAAACAACTAAATGCCCTAATTGTGGCGCAACAGTTTTAGCACACACCGTATGTACGGAATGCGGAACATATAAAGGTCAACCGGTAAAATTGGCAGATAAAGTAGCAGCAGCTAAAACAGTAAAAGCTCCTAAAAAGGCAGTTAAAAAAGCGGCTCCTAAGAAAACCTCTAAAAAAGCCGAAGCTAAAGCTGAAGAAACTAAAGAAGTAAAAGAAGAAACTAAGGCTGAAGAATCTTCAAAAGAAGATAAAAAAGCCGAGTAAGTTTAGCAAGACATAAGGAAAGCAGTAAAATGCTTTCCTTGAACTTGTTACAGAGTCCGATGGTTTTGGATTTTGTAACGAGTTTAAGGATAAATTGAAGAGGGATTATGGCTAGAATAGCAATAGATGCAATGGGTGGTGATTATGCTCCCAGAAAGATAGTTGAGGGTTCTTTGTGGGCGGCTCAGGAATACGGAGTCGGCTTGGAACTTGTAGGACGTCAGGAAGATATTCAAAAAGAACTTGATCATATTCGTTCTGTCGGATATATTTTGTCAGATTGCGGAACAAAAGGCAGACAAAGAAAAATTAAAATTGATTTAGACAAGATTGATTACGTTATTACCCATGCTTCGGAAGTTATCGGTATGGGCGAGGCTGTCGGTCAGTCTATCAGAAGAAAGAAAGATTCTTCTATTGTAGCAGCCGTTAATGCGGTGGCTCAAGGAAGATGCGAAGCTGTTGTTTCTGCAGGTTCAACGGGTGCTGCTATGGCTGCAAGTCTTTTCGGTTTGGGCAGAATACATGGTATTACAAGACCGGCAATCGCCGTAACTTTACCCAGAATGGATAAGCCCGTTGTTATTATTGACGGCGGAGCTAACAGCGATTGTACTCCGGGAATGTTAACCCAGTTTGCCGAAATGGGCGTTGCTTATGCGAAATTGAGTCTTGGAATGGACGATCCGAAAGTCGGTATTTTAAGTATCGGCGAAGAAGAAGGCAAAGGAAACGAACTTGTTAAAGAAACTTATCCAATGTTAAAGCAAATGCATGAGGACGGAAAAATTAATTTTGTCGGCAATATTGAGGGCAAAGAGGTATTTAAGGATAAAGCTGATGTCATTGTTTCTGACGGATTTTCAGGCAATATCGTATTGAAAGTAACCGAAAGCTGCTCTTTAATGTTAATCAAAATGATTAAAAACGAGTTTAAATCAGATATTTTCGGCTGCATAATCGGAATACTTGCAAAGCCTTTCGTAAAAAGATTATTAAGAAGAATCAACTGGGAAGGTTTTGGCGGCATGCTTTTGCTCGGCGTTAACGGGATCTCGGTTATTGCGCATGGCAGAAGTTCGGCTTATGCAATGAAAAATGCTGTCGGAGCTGCTGTAAGAGTATTGAATAAAGATATTAATACAAAAATTTCTGAAAGCATAAACAGATAAAAGGAAACAAAAAATAGCATGAAACCAACTAGAATAGCAGGTATAGGATATAGCGTACCGGAAGCGGTTATAACAAATGATGATTTAACCAAATTGTATGAAACTTCGGACGAATGGATTTACACAAGAACCGGAATCAAAGAAAGACGTGTGGTATCGGGTAATGAAACCGCCATTGATTTAGGTTTAGATGCGGCTCAAAATGCTATGAAAAAATCAGGTTTCAAACCTGAGGATATTGATTGTATTATTTGTGCGTCTTCCGTTCCCCCTCAATTGTATCCGACACTTGCTTGCACCTTGCAAATGAAGCTCGGAATCCCGGGGAATGTTCCCGCATTTGATATGACGGCTGCTTGCACGGGGTTAATCTATGCAATGCAGGTTGCAAGAGGTTTAATCGGTTCGGGTATTTATAAAACCATTTTAATTGTCGCTGCTGATAACAATTCAAAAATTACCGATTGGACTGATCGTTCGACTTCTATTTTATTTGGCGACGGTGCAGGTGCAATGGTTGTAACCGAAGCGCAAGACGGTATTGATGATATCATATCTTTGAAAATCAGCGCTGACGGCTCAATCGGGCATTATATTTCGACAGATATGCCGGGACAATGCTGCCCGCTTGTAAAACAGGCTGACAAAGTAGGCGACGGCAAGATTAAAATGAACGGCAAAGAGGTTTATAAATTTGCTGTTACTACGGTTCCGAAATATGTTGAAGAATGCATCGAAGCTTCAGGCATGAAATCGGAAGATATTGATTATTTAATCCCTCATCAGGCAAATCAAAGAATTATTGAAGCTATTCAAAAGAGATTAAAATATACTGATGACAAAGTAATTTCAAATATCAAATATTATGGCAACACATCTGCTGCATCTATTCCGATAGCTTTATGTGAGGGTGTTGAACAGGGCAAAATCAAACTCGGCACAACGGCTGTACTTTGCGGATTTGGCGCAGGCATGACATGGGGTGCTACAGTCGTAAGATTAAGAGAGGGTATTTGCTAATTTAAAGGATACATGCAAGCACCATAAGGATTAGTGTCCCTATTTGAACGGCTGTTGCTACATTTTGGTTCCATTTGTTGCTGTCATAGCGTGCGGAAGATTTTTGCGCTTGGATTGCGCTCGACAGTCTTTCCATTCGTTCGGAATTGCTGTCGTTTGGAAAACTTGTACCAAAAACAGATTCTTCAATTCGTGTCAAACGGTTTGAAGTCGGTTCGTTTTCAAATTTTTTGTGATAAATTTGTTTTTCGATTTTTGACAGGTTTAGAGATTTTGAACCGGACATTTTTTGAGATGAGGCAGTATTTCGGTTTAGACTCCTGTTATACAGATCATAATCAAGCGGGCTGCCGTATTCATCAAGGTGATAATCGGTTGCCATTTTGTCAGCTTCAAACGGATAGAAATCATTTTCTTGCTGCTGCATGCCGTTTGCCATGAAACTTTGCGGCTTCAATTGAGCTTTCAGCCTGTCGGTGCGGGTCGAAAGGTCGTCTTTATCGTAGGTTTTATTAAAAGTTTTCTTTTCAAGGTTAGATAATCTTGTTTTGAGATTTTGTCCTTTGAAATTCTTTTTAAACACCTGTTTTTCGAGTTCGTCTATAATCGGATAGTCCATTGTTGCGGCTTCGGGCGGCTCTTTTTCTGTGAGGATAAAATCTTCGTCCTCCATAAAGGTGTCTGTTTTAGGTTTAATTTCCTGTCCCATCAGATCGGCTGATAAATCTTTTTTAAGCTTTGCAAGTCGGGTGCTTGTGCTTGCGCTTGAAGTTTTGCCGTAAACTTTTTTTTCAAGACGATTCAAACGGGTGCTGTCGCTTTCGTTTGAATATGTGAAACCATAGAGCGAATTTTCGATTTTATCAAGTGTTTGATTAGAGGCGAAAGCGCAATTGCAGCTCAAAAGCATTAAAAGGATTATAAATGATTTTTTCATAAAATATTTCTCCATAAAAGCAGAGTAAAATATTTTACAATCCGTTTATATTCAATAAATAAACCATTTTTTGGCAAATAAAAACGGTGCTTTTGTCTTATGACAAAAGCACCGTTTGAAATAATTTTATAATACTTTCGGACTAAACGTTTGCCGTTTTCATTTCTTTAAGAGCTTGGAGTTCTTTTTGGTATGGTGAAATCTTTCTGATTTCTTCGATTGCGGCGGGAAGTTTGTCTAATACGTAATCGATTTCGGCTTCGGTTGTAAATCTGCTCAAGCTGAATCTTACGCTTCCGTGAAGTGAGGTGAACGGAACGTTCATTGCTCTTAATACGTGGCTTGGTTCAAGAGAGCCTGATGTGCAGGCTGATCCTGAAGATGCGCAAATCCCGAGGTCAGACAAATGAAGAAGAATCAATTCGCCTTCAATGTATTCAAACCCTATGTTTGTGGTGTTGGGAACTCTTGTTGCAAGTCCGGTATTTATTCTTGCGTTATAAACTTTTTGGACAATGCCCTTTTCAAGTTTATCTCTTAATCTTGCGATTTCGGTATTTTCATATTCAAGGTTGTCAGCCGCAAGTTCGGCAGCTTTGCCTATACCTACGATGTATGGAACATTTTCCGTACCTGCTCTTTTGCCTCTTTCCTGATGACCGCCGATGATTAATGGTGAAATCATTGTTTTAGAATTTACGTACAAAACTCCGACGCCTTTGGGGGCATGGAATTTGTGCCCTGAAATTCCGAGCATATCGATGCCCAAATCTTCAACGTTTATCGGAACTTTGCCGGCTGCCTGAACGGCATCAACGTAGAATTTTGTTTCGGGATTTTTGTTTTTGATTATTTCCGAAATCTTTTTAATCGGGTTCAGGATACCTGTTTCGTTGTTTGCAAACATAACGGAAACCAATGCTGTGTCGGGAGTAATTGCATTTTCAAGCTCGGTTAAATCAAGTTCGCCGTTTGAATTTACTCCGATGTAGTCAACTTTGTAACCGTTTTTTTCTAAGTATTTGTAAACATTCAAAACGCACGGGTGTTCAACTTTTGTTGTGATTATGTGCTTTTTGTTTTTGACCGTGCTCAAATACCCTCGTATAGCGGTGTTAGCACTTTCAGACCCGCAAGAAGTGAAGATAATTTCTTTTTCGTTTTTAGCACCTAAGAAATCTTTCAATTTCCTGCGGGCTTCTTTTATTGCGTGCGCAGGTTTTATGCTGAAATCGTACATGCTTGAAGGGTTTGCGTATTCTTCTTTAAAATACGGCATCATAGCTTCAAGAACTTTTTCATCGATTTTTGTAGTTGCGTTGTTGTCTAAATAAATAAGTTTACTCATAGTTATTTTACCTCGATAACGTTTATGTCGTCGCCTAAAGCATTTTTCAGGGTATTTTCAACAAAGACTTTGAGAGTCATGGTTGAATTTTTGCATCCTGAACACATGCCTTTAAGTTTTACATAAATGTCTTTATCTTTAATGTCGACAAGCTCGATATCTCCGCCATCTTTAACGAGTTCGGGGGAAATTTGGTGCTCGATGATGTTATTTACTTTTAAGACCCATTGAGTCGGGGTCATTTTTTCATCTTTTTTATCTTCGGTTTTTCCGCTGTAATAATCGTCGAGGATTTTTTGAATTTCACCTTTGCATCTGCCGCATCCGCCGCCTGCTTTGGTGTAGTTTGTTACTTCTTCGACGGTTTTCAGACCGTTTGTTTTGATTGCATCGAGGATAACTTTATCTGTTACCTGAAAGCAGGTACAAATCATTTTTTCTTTGGGTTCTTTTTTGAGGTCGTCTAAATCGACGTAACCTTCGGACTTGTAGTTTTTGAAAGCATCTTCCAAAGCTTCGTAACCCATAACCGAACAATGCATTTTTTCAGGTGGCAGCCCGCCTAATTGATCAACAATATCTTTGTTGGTAATTTTTTTAACTTCTTCAACGGGCTTGCCGATAATCATTTCGGTTAACATACTTGATGAAGCAACGGCACTTCCGCAGCCGAAAGTTTGGAATTTTGCATCCGTAACGATGCCGTCTTTAATTTTCAAATATATTTTCAATTGATCTCCGCAGACGATAGAACCTGCTGTGCCTACGGCATCGGCATCTTCAATAACCCCGACATTTCTGGGGTGTCTGTAATGATCTATAACTTTTTCGGAATAATCCCACATAATTACATTCCCTTTCTATACTTCTTACTACATTTCATGGCAATATTATAATCCAAAAAAATAAATTTTTAATTATGCTTAATGATTATTTAATTATTGGCGGAAAATGTAAAATTGAGTGTCAAAAGTGTGATTTAGGGACAAGTATCAAGTTTAATTAAGCAAACGTATAAGCATATATAAATAAAGTTTTTGCTGTGCGTAGGGTTGAGGAATTTTGAAAATATGTTATTATTATATATATATATAGTATTTAAGTTAAAAAGGAATTTGTATGCAAAAAGGGTCAAGAATTAAGAGTAAAAAGAGAATTACTGTATTAAAAAGAAACTATAATAGACTAAAACCCGCTCACAATAATGCTTTCTGGAGGGGTGCAGGCTTGAAACCTCTTTCTGTAGCGGCTTTGGCGGGTCTGATAATAATCGGTACCCCTGCATTTGCATCGGATAATATTATTAATCCCCACCCCTTGGCGGAT
>ONOE01000020.1:0-3935 GCA_900319365.1 uncultured bacterium
TTTGTGTATAAAAGGCAAAGCAGCAGGCGGGAGTGCGCAGGCGTATGACGAGATGTATAATAAGCTAAAAGAAAAAGACCCGAATTATACAAGACCGACAATTGTTGATAATGATAATGTTCTTCAAAATAATAACTGGCAAATGGCGATGGATTATTGTGAAAAAATCGAAGGCGGGCACATGCCAACAGGAGCGGAACTTGCGCAAATTGCCGCATACTTGTATGATACGGACATTGAAACGATTAATAATCATTTTACCGGTATATCGGGATTAACGATGAAGAATAAAGACGAAGTATATAAAAGTTTAGGGTTAGATGCTTCTGTTTCTGATTTTTATTTGTGGTCATCAGATATAAATAATTGCTGTAACGGTCAGGCGGTGCATGGTAGAAATTTTAATAAATCTGGCACAGACGGATATTGGCATAACATTCCGTACTATACGATTAAACAGGCAGTATGTATTAAAGATTAGCAAGTAGGGTGCGTTTGCGCTCCGCACCGTTAAAATTGTTCAACAAGGCGATTTTTCGCTTGCGCTCAGAATGACAAAATTTGTACCACCCATGCTCGGTGATGTTAGGAGGGGGCTTTTCCCGCAATGGCATTGTTGTTGGGCAAGTATGCCCAACATACAATACCCACACCTCGCTCGAACTCCGAAAAACGGGGCTTCTCGCCTCGTTCATTGCAAAATAAAAATCCCGTCAGGTTAAAACCCAACGGGACTTTTATTTGGGCAGAAAGATGCTAAACTAGAACTTTTGTGTAAAAATTTCGTGCAAAAATTAAAATCAGATAGTATACTATACCTCGATTTTTTACTTGATGAGTATCAAAATATAAAAATCCCTGCCTAAATATCATTTATATACATTTATATAAAACACAGATACTAATAATACAATCACAACCATTGTCAATAATAAAAATGCACTATGGGTACCATTTGAATAAATTTCAAAACTTTCCAATATAATTGCTGCAATTATACCACCCCATATTGATTTATTGATATAATGTACATCATGCTTTCTTATTTTTTCTTTATTCTCAGTGAGATATTCAAGCATCTTATATAAGTTAGGTTTTGGGTGTATTGTATCTTGAGTATAATCTGAACATTCTATTATCTCTTTAATTATTTGATTATAATACTCAGCTGCAACCTCGTGATGTTTTGTTTTGAATGCAATTCTTGATAACCAATCGTATGCATGTACTCTTGCATTTGGTTGATCTTTTGCTATTTCAATGGCTTTTTGAACAAAAATTAAAGCTCTTGAATATTTGCCACAAAAATAATACATTTTACCTAATGCCAATAAAGTATCAAAATTTGTCTCCATTTTAAAAAGCATCTCAATAGTTTTTTTATATTGATTTTCTATTTCTTTAGGTAATTTGTTACAAAAGAGGTTATTTAAAAAATCATATTTAAACTTTTTTCTATAAAAGTAATATTGAGCTTGTGCAATACCTAAATTTAGTTGTATATCTTTATTCTTACGACATAAAGCTTTTTTATAATAGACAATTGCATCTCGATAATTTCCTAATTTATAACAGATATATGCAAAATTTGAAAGAAATCTACTATGATTTGTACAGTAAAATATATTAATTTGTTCTTCTAACATTACTAAAAGTTCTTTTGCCATATCTGCTTGGGATTTATTATCAGGATATCTAGTCATTCCCTTTAATGTAATTTTAGAAAATTTTAAGTATGCAAATCTTTTACTTATATCTATAAAAACTTTATATGCCCGTTTATAAAAACCTAACTCAGCATAACTTAAAGCTGCATATATAAGACAAGAAATCTTATTGTTAAAATATGAATAATCCAAAAAACCTAAATCAATAGTTTTTTGCATATTTTTTACAGTTTTTAAAACCTCAATATATTTCTGCTCTTTAAATAACCTACTAACTTCATTTTCTTTTTGAACTAGATAATGGAGTTTTTTATTTTTTGTTTTGCCCATCTCTATTTTTTACTTTACGTTCTGTTGTATATTTTTCATACTCTTTTTTGAGATCGGTATTCCTGATAAACTTAATAAGTTCAGGATACTCTAAAATATTGTTAAATACAGTATTCCCAATAATCGGTTCATATAATACCATAATAAAAATCCTTATCTTTGTATCTATATATTATAAAACAAATAAAAAACTTTTTTGACCCTCTAAAGGGATATTATCACAAAAGTTTTACAAAATAAATATTAGTAACATTTGTAACAAATAGGAGATATTTATGAAAAATAAAAAATTAAATTATGCTATTGCCTTTGATGGTAATGTTGTGTCCAAAGAAGAACAGTTGAAATTATTTGCAAAATTGATATTTTGTCTTAGAGATTTGCATGAGTCTGATAAATTAAAGGACAAAGACTGTAAGAGTCGATAGAACTTTAAAAAGTGCTGAATCTAAAGCAACAGTCGGTTTGAGAAGAAAGAACAGAGAATTTGAGAATTATATTTGTGCAAATATTGTAGAATTTTATCTGTTATTTAAAATTGTCAATAGCAAAATAATCGGAACTCCAAAAAATATTATTGGTAATACTAATAATCCCCACATGTGATTATCCAAAATCAAAGAAAATAGCCCATTAAATGATGTGATAATACCCAAAACTAAGAACATAATAGCAAATATTAAATAAAAAGTGGACATTTGTTTGTGTATATTAGGTTTTTTAAACCCATTAGATAAAAATTCATCAATATTCTTACTTAACCTATCTTTAATATCGTATCCGGAACCGGTTATTTCATATCGAAAATTTTTAGATTTAGCAAGATACTTTATAATTGTATATATATCTTTTGGTATATTATTCAATTTATATTTACCTTTATCAAGAATATTAAATTCAACTATTACCTCACATACTATAGAATGCCAGCCATAACGGCTATAAGCTTGCCTTGTGCATATTTCTAAATATGTACTTGATATTTGAGCATAATTACAACTAAAATCATTATCCTCTCTATTGAATTTAAAGAGGATTTCGTCATCTTTGAAATCAATATATATTAAATTTAGTTCTTGGTTAAGTTTATCAATTTCTAGTTTTCGCACAAAAAATTCATATATAAATAAAATAAAAAATAGTATGGGCGAAAAAATTAATAGAGCATAAACCCATCTTAATTCATCATTAGAATTGAAAATTAATTTTATAATGCTAAAATACCAGTCAACAAAGCTTTCAAACGATAAATGCCATTCAACAGAATACCCGTAAGCTAAAAAATTTATTAAAATCAAAAATATAAAAAATACTAATCCAACTATATAATTAATTGATGTTGTTTTACTTGAAATGTTATATACCTTCATGTATTGATTATACAATATATAAGTTTAAAGTCAATTTATTTAAAACAATAAATTTGTAGAATGCTACTTTAATCTGCGGACACATTATATTTGATGGGAATTAACCATACTTTTTAATTCAAATATTAGGACAAAAAGTGCAAATATGCTGACATTTATTTTACCCAAACCGGACTTTTCGGACATTTTGAGTCAACTGATTTCCGACCTCTTAAAATTACTAAGATTTACTAGAATTGGCAGTCTTGCCGATTAAATATATTTACCCATTCCGACCAAATGTCCTGAAAAAAGGTACTGAAATTATTAACTCAACGGCTTTCAATTTATTAAACAGATAAAAACTCTAACTTATAAAATAAGCAAAAATAAAGGACAGAATTAACTTCTGTCCTTTATGGTGGGCATGAAGAGACTCGAACTCCCATGCGTTAGCACCAGTTCCTAAGACTGGCGTGTCTACCATTCCACCACATGCCCATATTTAGTTGTCAATTTGTAAGGTTGTATGCTGCGCCTCGCCATAAACGGCACCGCTCGCAATTAGCCAAAATATTCATTATTGGCA
>ONOE01000020.1:3963-50257 GCA_900319365.1 uncultured bacterium
AAACGGCACCGCTCGCAATTAGCCAAAATATTCATTATTGGCATAATTGCTCGTCTTTCGCTTCGCTCATGCCTCTGCTCGGCTTGTACCACATGCCCACGGTATTTTCAGCTATTATATAATAATTTTTGTGTAATATTTGTGTACTTCTTTCAATGAACAATATTTGTTTTAATTTTACTAAAATTTGTCTAATATTGCAACTGCTTTTATTTACAATAATTATAAAATCATAGTATTTTTTGCATGTTTGGTATTAAATATACTTGTAAAAACTAAGGAGAGAATCATGAAAGTTTACCCTGTTACCTCAAACTATTTTACGGGAATTAATCCTGTAAAAATTACCAAGAATCTTAAAGACAACAAAAATATAAAATACCTTTACAACGATGTTCTTGACGTTGTAAACGATTGCAGGATTCCCGCTGTATTCGGAAACGACAGAATAGATTTGCCGTCGCCGACAAAGGCAGCTCTTGATAAACTAAACAGCCTCGGTATTGCGTATAAAATCGTTGTAAAAGATTAGGTTTAAAGCTTATACAGTTCGGAGCTTAAATAGTGGTCGCCGCAATCAGGCAAGATTGTAACGATTAATTTGTTGCGATTTTCTTCACGTTTAGAAAGTCCAATCGCTGCCCAAACATTTGCGCCGCCCGAATATCCTGCCAAAATTCCTTCCTGCGTTGACAAATTTCTTGCGGTTTGTATCGCATCTTCATTTGTAACGGGAATTATTTCATCTATCAAGCTTTTATCAAAATTTTTCGGAACAAAATTTGCGCCAATACCTTGAATTTTGTGCGCTCCCGCATTGTTCCCCTCTAAAATTCTTGATGAATAAGGTTCAATGGCAACGCATTTTATTTTCGGATTTTTCTCTTTTAACTTTTTTGCTATTCCGCAAATCGTTCCGCCCGTGCCCACGCCTGCTGCTACAATATCAACTCTTCCGTCCGTGTCGTTCCATATTTCTTCTGCGGTTGTAAGGTAGTGCGCTTTCGGGTTTGACGGATTTTCAAATTGAGATGGTATAAAAGAATCGGGGTATTTTTCGTGAAGTTCATTAGCTTTATCAACAGCCGCCTGCATTCCGCCTGCGCCTGAAGTTAGAACAAGTTCTGCTCCGTAAGCTTTTAAAATTGCCCTGCGCTCTAATGACATTGTTTCGGGCATTGTCAAAATTAATTTATTCCCCAAAACGGCACAAATCATTGCAAGCCCGATTCCCGTATTTCCGCTTGTAGGTTCAATAATAATCGTATCATTATTGATTAAGCCTTTTTGTTTTGCATCATAAAGCATTTGAAAAGCTGCCCTGTCTTTAACCGAATTTGCAGGGTTAAAATATTCGAGTTTAAGTGCAATTTCAGCTCCTCCGTTATTGAGCTTGTTCAATTTTACAAGCGGAGTGTGCCCTATAAGTTCTGTTACATCATTTGCAATTTTCATAAGTTCATAACCTCTTTTTCTTAATTTGTAGTATAAAAAATCGGATATGTCCATAGTTCAATCGAGGAATTAAAAACGAAAAACAGTCAAATTCTTTCGTATTTTACATCACATAAAACTTGTATTTTTTGCATATTTTTTCTATAATCGGGGTATGAGTAAACACAAGATAAAATTAAGGGATTTTGAAATAGGCGGGGATAAATTAACTATCCTTGCGGGACCGTGCGTGATTGAAAGTCAGGAAATTTTAGATGAAACCGCATCGGGTTTAAAAGAGATTGCAAAAGATTTGGATATAAATTTTGTATTTAAATCTTCTTTTGATAAGGCAAACAGATCATCAATAAAGTCTTTCAGAGGACCGGGAATGAGCAAAGGCTTGAAAATGCTTCAGGCTGTAAAAGATAAATATGATGTTCCCATAGTTACGGATATTCATGTTCCCACACAAGCTGAAAGTGTGGCAAAGGTTGCAGATATTTTGCAAATCCCCGCATTTTTATGCAGACAAACTGATTTGCTTGTTGCTGCAGGTCATACAAAAAAGATTATTAATATAAAAAAAGGTCAGTTTTTAGCGCCTGCGCAGATGAAATCATTAATCGAAAAAGTTGAAAAATCTGGCGATAGAAATATCCTTGTAACAGACAGGGGAGCATCTTTCGGGTATAACAATTTGGTTGTGGATTTCAGAGGAATCCCCGTTATGAAAGAATTTGGTTATCCCGTCGTATTTGATGCTACTCATAGTGTTCAATTGCCCGGGGCAAACGGAGAATCTTCAGGCGGCGACAGAAGATTTGTTCCTACTTTGGCTAAAGCTGCAATGGCTGCGGGTGCTGATGCTTTGTTTTTTGAAGTTCACCCCAATCCTGACAAAGCTTTGAGCGACGGAGCAAATATGATTGCGCTCAAAGATGCACGCAAACTTTTTGATATTTGTAACAAGATTTTCAAGCTTGTAAGAGGTCTTGATTAAGTTATGAAAATGTTTACCTTTGTAAAAGGTCCTATTGATGCAAATAATTATCTCTTGATGGACGAAAAGACCAATGACGGTATTTTGATTGACTGTTCATCTCCCGAAGATACTTATATTGACGAGATTAAAAAAACAGGTGTAAACCTGAAAAAAATCATTCTTACTCACGGACATTTTGACCATATATTGGGGTGCAACAGGTTTTATGAAGAATTTGGCTGCGATATTTATGTAGGCAAAGATGATATCGAACAGATAAATTATGCACCTCAAATGACCCTAATGCTGGGCGGAGTAAAAATCCCCGAAGTTACATGCGTAAAAAATACCGTTGAAGAAGAGGATATTTTTGTGCTCGGTGATTTTAGCCTGAAAGCGATTTCAACCCCCGGGCACACAAAAGGCGGCATGAGCTATTTGTCAAATGACGGCAAGCTTTTCAGTGGTGATACCTTGTTTAAAGGAAGCGTTGGAAGAACGGATTTTTTAGGCGGAAGTTTTGATGATATACTAAATAGTGTAAAAAATAAATTATTTAAACTCCCCGATGACACCGTTGTTTATACGGGACACGGACCGAGTACGACGATAGGTTATGAAAAAACTCATAATGAAATAGCTTTTTCATAAGTAAAAAAAAGTTTTAAAAACAAACATAAAGGATTAAAAAAATGAAAGAACAATTGGAACAAATTTATTCAAATGCGGCATCAGATATTGAAAAAGCGCAAAGCACAAAAGATTTGGAAGATATCAAAAATAAATATTTAAGCCGTAAAGGTGAATTTAACGAAATAAAAAAAGGTTTAAAGGATTTGCCGCTTGAAGAAAAAAAGACGGTAGGCGCTCTGGCAAACAGCATTACTCAAAAGCTTGAAAAATCCATTTCCGAAAAATTTAAAGCTTTTTATGAAAAAGAGTTAAACGAAAAATTATCAAAAGAAAAAATTGATGTAACAATGCCCGGGCAATTTATTCCCAGAGGACATAAGCATCTTTTGACTTCCACGACGGAAGAAATTTGTTCAATATTCAGAGGGCTCGGATTCTCGGTTGTAGAAGATGAATTTGCACCCGAAGTTGAAACGGAATACTATAACTTTGATATGCTCAATGTTCCTAAAGATCACCCCGCCCGTGATATGCAGGATACGTTCTTTACAAATATCGCACCGAATGTCGTATTGAGAAGCCAAACTTCAGGCGCTCAAATTCATGCGATGGAATCTAAAAAACCGCCTATCAGAATTATTGCACCGGGCAGAGTTTATCGTAATGAAAATATCAATTCAAGAAAAAATAACTTTTTCCATCAAATTGAAGGGCTTTATGTTGATAAAGGTATCACGCTTGGGGATTTGAAAGGTGCATTGAATGAATTTATCAGAATTTATTTCGGTGAAAGCCGTCCGACAAGATACCGCAGCAGCTTCTTCCCGTTTACGGAACCGTCTGTAGAAGTTGATGTTCAATGCATTATGTGCAAAGGTAAAGGCTGCAGAACATGCTCGGGCACGGGTTGGCTTGAAATCTTGGGCGCAGGCATGGTCGATCCTAACGTATTGAGAGGGGTTGATATTGATCCTGATGTTTATTCGGGATTTGCTTTCGGTGTCGGTGTTGAAAGACTTGCAATGCTTAAATATGCGGTTGACGATATCAGATTGTTCTTCAATAATGATGTCAGATTTTCGCAACAGTTTAAGTAATTGAGTTCATAAGTTTATAAGCGGTCATTCTGAGCGTGAGCGAAGATTCGCAATTTTGAACAAAAGACACCGCTGTGCTAAGGCACTAAGAAAATTAACAAATCATGATAAACAGAAAAATGCAGTAGTGCTGCAAAAATTATCATTTTTGAAGTTATAAAACAATGGAGAGAATTAAATGTCGCTAATTATAATGATTTTACTACTGAGCTTTTTAATCCTCATACATGAGGCAGGGCATTTTTTGGCTGCCCGAGCTCTCGGGATAAAAGTTGATAAATTCGGTTTCGGGTTGCCGTTTGGTCCGACTTTGTGGAGCAAAAAAGTAGGCGGTGTGGAAATTCTTATTCATGCGTGCCTTTTAGGCGGCTATGTTGCATTCCCCGATGACGATAAAGATTCTGATTTGCCGTCGGATTCAAAGGACAGATTTACAAATCGTCCCGTATGGCAGAGAATGATTGTCATTTCGGCAGGTGTAATTTCAAACGTTATAACGGCAATTTTGCTTGTCATTTTGACAGCCTCAATATGGGGAAAATTACCATCAGGCAATTATCAGATTTTTGTAAACAAAATTGCCGTCGCAAAATCAGCTTCCGTTTGGGATAGCGGAATGCAAAAAAATGATCGAATCGTATCAATCAACGGTTCAAAGATTACAAATACTTATGCAATTTCACTATATTCGAAAAATAGTGCAAGATATGACGGAAAAGTTGATAAACGCACGGTTGATAAAACCTTGAAAGAGTTGGAAAAATTAAATTCCAATTTAGATCCGTTTCAAACGTTTTCTGCGGGAATTTCAATTAAACTTCCCGCAAATAAAGAAGTTATCGAACAGCCTTTAAAAATAAGTGATGAGGCGCTCAAAGGCTATACGATTTATAAAAACAATGAAACTCATTTGACTAAAGCGCAGCTTGATTTGAAAAAATCTATAAAACCTGATGCAAAATATCTGGTGTCAGATGGTACGGTAACATTGCATGATTTGGCTTATGCATTATCTGACGGATTAAAGCCGTTAAATATTACGGTTGAGCGCAACGGTAAGCTCGTAAATTTGAAAACGATTTACCCCGATAAAAACGGTTTAATCGGCATAATGATGAAATCTAAAGAAGATTTGATTAAGACTTCAAACCCTGTAGCCATAGTATCTCAAAGCTGCAAATATATCTGGGAACAGACTTATATGCTACTTTACGGATTGTGGCAGTTGTTTACGGGAAAAATTCCCGCAAAAGATTTGCATGGAATTGTTGTCATCGCAAAAATCGGATCCGACGTTATTCACAACAGCGGACTGTTCTCGGGATTGTTGCTAACCGCAATGATTTCAATGGATTTGGCGTTAGTAAACTTCTTGCCTATCCCTGCACTTGACGGTGGTCATTTTATGTTCCTCTGCATTGAAAAATTGAGAGGAAAGCCGCTTAAACCCGAGCACATGGAAAATATAACAACAATATTTTTCTTATTATTAATTGTATTTATGTTTCTTGTTATATTTAATGATGTTTATGCTCTTGTAAAACATCAATTGTAAAACAATAAAAAAGGTGCGATTAAATTTCGCACCTTTTCATTATATAAATTTATTTTTGAAATTATCTAAGCATGTTTATCAGCTTTGTGAGCGCTCATTTTGTTGAATGCAAAATCAACACCGAGGTTAGCCGTTAAAATCAAAGCTGCAGAGAATAATACGGCTTTAACTGCAGGAGGTAAAGCTTTAGCATCTTTTACAAACTTAGATCCTGCTTCTTTGATTGATTTCATGTTGATTTTTTTGCCAAATTCTTTTAATGATTGCATAGGATGAGTGAAGAAAGCTTTAACACTTTCTTTTGCTGATTTAAATGCGGGTTTTAAATATTTTGCTACGGGGATTTTGCCTTTGAATGCTTTTTGTTCTGCTGCTGCAACAAGTCCAGTTGTTACGGCTACAGCGCCTAATTCTGCTGCTGCAAAGTATTTGCCTGCATTTGATTTTACGTAAGTATTGCCTTTATCGGTTGTGCCTGTTGTAATAATCGGTTGAATTTTCATGATTTAATAAACCTTTCTGATTTTATTCCACATCAGCATGAAAATTCGTAAAAATATTTTTTGCTATATTATTCAAAATATTTTTTTAATTCGTTTATCTTTTCTTCAATATTTGTTTTTATAAGAATTTTTTTATCTTTAGAGGTTTCCCCTTTGACAATTTGAATTGAGGTTTTTGGAATTTTAAAAAATTTGGACAGAAATTCGACAAGAGCTTTGTTTGCTTTACCGTCGACGGGTTGGGCGGTAATTTTTACCTTGGTTTCATTGTCGGTTTTTATAATTTCATTTTTCTTTGCGTTTGGTGAAATTTTTATATTTATCAAATATCCGTCTTTGGTTTCTTTGAGCATTTTTTATTCCTTTGAAGTAACAAAAAGCATATAATTTTTTAATTATATGCTTTTTTATCAGATAAATTTATTTTTTAAAGTTCGCTTCTTCTAAATTCCATCTGCCCGAGCCAGATGTTTGTTACAAATTCAATATTTTTTGCTGAAGTATCATCTATAACCATTCCGGGTTTTGAGAATGACTTATCAAGTTCGTAATAGAAGAACATATTCGCATACTGCGGATTTTCATTGGGTTTTGTAAGAATAATTTTTGAAACCGATTTATTTTTGAAATCGTATTTATGGTCTTTGATGTATTTTTTCAATACGGGGCAAACATTTCCGTCAATTAACGGAGTTGCGAATGCGATGAAATGATATTTTCTTAATTTAATTCTCGGAGTTTCATATACAACTTTTGATAAGTCTGCGTTTTCCTGTTTAATTCTTTGTTGAAAAGCGTTTGCATCCGTCGGATAAGGAGCGGCGGGTTTGACTTGAAATACATCAAACTTAGCTTTTTTAGTAACTGCATTTATAACTTGAGGAATGGCATCATTTTGAGTGCAATAAATTATTGCCATATTCTTTTTCTCTAACCCTGCAATGCCGGGGATAAAGTTTTTGTTATTATGAACTAAAAAGCATATAAAACCTATAATAATAACCAAAACAGCAATGGCTGCCGCAATACCAATCATAATTTTATTTTTCATATTCGCTCCTTTTTTAATATTTTACAATATTTTTTATATAAAAGTAATCCTATGTAAACATTTTTTACATGCCTTAAAACAATGTTTGCTGAGATGAGGCTGAATGTTTATATCCCAGATGCCTGTATGCTTGAGGGGAAACTTTTCTTCCTCTGGGGGTTCTTTGTAAAAACCCGCATTGCAGCAAATACGGTTCGCATACATCTTCAAGGGTTCTTATGTCCTCTCCGATAGCTGCCGCAATTGTTTCAATACCGACAGGGCCGCCGTCGTATTTTTCTATAATAAGTTTTAAAAGGTTTCTGTCTGTTATATCAAGCCCGAATTTATCTATATCAAGGATATTCAAAGATTTTTCCGTGATATCTTTATTAATTTTGCCGTCATGTTTTACGATTGCGTAATCGCTGACCCTTTTAACGAGCCTGTTTGCAATTCTGGGTGTTCCTCTTGATCTTGAAGCGATTTCATACGCCGCATCATCATCAATTTGAATATCTAACAATTTTGCCGTTCTTTTTACCACTTTAGACAGTTCTTCATTGTTGTAGAAATTTAAACGGTGAATAAAACCGAATCTGTCCCTTAGTGGTCCAGACAGGTTGCCTGCTTTTGTTGTTGCGCCGATAAGCGTAAATTTTGGCAAAGTAACTCGGATTGTTTTGGCACTTTGAGCTTTTCCCGTTGTCATATCAAGATAAAAATCTTCCATTGCGGGGTAGAGAATTTCTTCTGCTATCCTGTTTAAACGGTGAATTTCATCTATAAATAAAATTTGCCCTTCTTCTAAAGACATCAAAATACCGATGATATCACGAGGTCTTTCAAGAGCGGGGGCTGAAGTAATTTTTATCGGCACGCCCATTTCATTGGCAATTACGCCCGCAAGCGTGGTTTTGCCTAACCCCGGAGGCCCGTAAAAAAGCATGTGATCAAGAGTTCTGTTTCTTTTTTTTGATGCTGCAATGGTTATTTTCAAACTGTCAAGCAAAGCCGTTTGACCGATATATGTATCAAAATTTTTCGGTCGAATGCTGTTTTCAAAATTCCTGTCATTATCCGTTTCGTCGGGTTTTATAACCGGATTTTCCTTTGGAGTTTTGGTGCTTTTTTTATTTATAAAATCTTTATCATCAGATATTATGCTCAAAAGTTTTCCCCTTTTATAAGGTCAGATTGGAAATTAAACCCGACCTGCATATTATAATTATATATCATCTGTGATTTTTGGCAAATTTGAGATATTTGAATAAAAAATAATCTGAATTATCGCAGCAATTTTTGGGTCAGGTTTGATGTTTGAATTACGTCGGCCCAGCTCTGGTAATATTCTTCGGCTTCTGTTTTGACAATGGCTTTTAATAAGACGGCATAATTTATATTTATGCAATCTATTTTTTCCAGTCTTTCGACCGTATAATCTTTTCCTCCGCAGTTACGGCAGAATTTGTCAACTGGAATTATTTCGCCGTCTTTAATTGTTGCGACCTGTTTAAGCCCGCAGGATTTGCACCTGACAAGAAACCATTGATTTTCGATAAGCGCCCCGCAATCAGGACAGTATGAATAGTCTTTGTCGGGCGAAACCTTGTCATGAGTACATTCTTTGTGAAAACCTAAAATCTTGCTCCATTTCATACTTTTTGTATAATGATGGTTTTTTGAAAGTCAAAAATTTTATTTTATGTCGGGAGGAACAATTTTCGGTTTCGTTGTCAGGATAGTACCCCAAGTGTGTTTCCGTTCTCAATTTTTTTGTCGGCATGGCACCCCAAGGGCATTTCCATTCTCTAAGGTTCACAATGTTCACCAAGAGAATGTGGGCACAATGCCGACCTACTGTTTTTCATTGGTGCGGAGAGCAAGCGTACCCTGCTTTTATTGTCATCTTGAGTGATAGCGAAAGATCACCTTATGCGCAATATAACAAGGCGATTCTTCGGGCGTTGCCCTCAAAATGACGTTCCTTTACCACTTTTTATCCATTGATTTAATGGATACCGCAACCCTGTCGCCAAAGCCTTTATTCAGCGTATTTACAAGGTCATTTGAAGTGTTTACCCAAAACATCGATGAAGTCAAAATCTTTGATTCTCCCGTTAAATCAGGCAATTTGAGCATAACGGGATCCGAACCTTTGAATTTGCAAAGCATTTGTTTCAAAAGTACGATTTCTTCATATTTAAATTCGTCTTTCAATTCGACCGTGAAAATATTTGTGTTATCTACGGGTTTTACGGTATCAATCAAAATTATGGGCGGTTCGCTTTCACTTCTGCGGCTGACTTTGCCCGAAATTATTATTCTTTGTTCATTTTGGAGCAAGTCGCCGTATTCGTTAATTTTTGAATTGAATGCAAGCGTATCAATTTTGCCCGTCAAATCTTCTATCGTAACAAATCTGATAAATTTTGTCGGGTCGGATTTTTGTGGAATTTGGCGCATAGCAGTTACCAACCCGCAGATTGTTACGGATTTGTCGTTTGGAATATTCGGGATTTGAGAAATTTTATGCGTTTCCAAAAAAGGCAGCTTATCTCGAATTGTAGACAGCGGATGGCTTGTAACGTAAAATCCCAAAAATTCTTTTTCAAACATTTGAATTTGTCTTGCGTCGTATTCTTCATCAGAGCCGCCAAGATGAAACTTGGCATTATCAACCGATGCGCTGTCGCCAAGCATATCAAATAAACTTGCCTGTCCCGATTCTTTTTCTTTAGCCTCTTTAGATGCCGTTGAAACGATGTAGTCGAGATTTTCGATTAATTGTTTGCGGCTTTTTTCGATTTGAGAAAATGCGCCTGATTTAATCAATCCTTCAAGGGCTCTTTTGTTTGAGCATTTTATGTCAACTCGTTTTATGTAATCATAAATTGATGTAAATTCGCCGTTTGCTTCTCTTTCTTTGATAATTTCGTCAACAACGCCTTCGCCGACCTGCTTGATTGATGCAAGTCCGAAACGAATGTTATGACCGTCGGGAGCGTATTCTGAAAATGATTTGTTAATATCGGGCGGAAGAACTTTAATCCCGTATTTTTGCGCTTCTTCAATGTAGGCTTGAGTTTTTTCCTGATTGCCCGCAACACTTGTCAATAATTCCGACAAATATTCAACAGGGAAATGACATTTTAAATAAGCCGTTTGGTATGCAACAAAAGCGTAAGCAGATGAATGCGCTCTGTTAAAGCAATATGATGCGAAATTCTGAATTTGTTCAAATAATTTCTTTGCATCTTCTGCTTTCATACCGTATTTTGCGGAACCCGCAATCAGTTTATCTTCCTGTGCTGCCATTGCAACAGGGTCTTTGTGCCCCATCATACGACGAACTTTATCAGCTTCACCGAGTGAGTAATCAGCCATAACCTGAAAGATTTGCATAATTTGTTCTTGGTAAACCATTGTGCCGTAAGTATCTTTCAATACGGGCTCTAACCTCGGGTGAGGATATGTGATTTTCTTTTTCCCATGCTTTCTGTCGACAAATTCATCAACCATGCCCGATCCTAATGGTCCGGGACGGAACAATGCAACCAAAGCGCCCAAATCTTCAAACACATCGGGCTGCAACTTTTTAACCAGATTTGTCATTCCTTGAGATTCCAACTGAAACACACCGACCGTTTCGCCTCTTTGAAGCATTTCGTAAGTCGGTTTATCATCAAGCGGAATATGGTTTATATCAACATCAATATTCTGGCATTTTTTGATAAGTTTAACGGTTTTGGAAATCATTGTAAGGTTACGAAGTCCCAAAAAGTCCATTTTAAGTAACTTCATCTTTTCAAGGATTTCTCTATGGTATTGAGTTATAACAATTCCGTCTTTCCCGTGTTGAACGGGAACGATTTCATCTAAAGGTTTGTATGAAATGATGACCCCTGCAGCGTGCATGCCCGTGCCGTTTTTCAAACCCTCAACATGCAATGCCGTATCGACAAGCCGCTTTACTTCAAGGTCGGTATCGTAAAGTTTTTTTAGTTCCATTCCGTCTTGCAGAGCATCGGAAATTTTTGCCCCCGGATCTTCCGATATCATATCGGACAATTCTTTACTTCTTGCATAAGGAATATCAAATACCCTTGCAACGCTTTTCATTGCGTTTCTTGCGGCTAAAGTATTGAATGTAATAATCTGGCAGACTTTATCTGCTCCGTATTTGTTAACAACATAATCAATAACTTCGCCCCTTCTTTCAATACAGAAGTCCGTATCAATATCAGGCATTGAAAATCTTTCGGGGTTCAAAAATCTTTCAAACAATAAGTGATGCCTGATAGGGTCTAAGTCCGTAATATCAAGACAGTATGCAACAAGTGAACCTGCCGCAGAACCTCTCCCCGGACCTACGGGAATATCATGAGTTTTGGCAAAATGAATGAAATCCCACGTAATTAAGAAATATGCGCTAAATCCCATTTTTTCGATTACGCCGAGTTCGTATTTCGCTCTGTCCCTTAACTCTTGCGTAATATTTTCTTCGCCGTATTTTTTCTTCATTCCTTTTGTAACGAGGGCTTCTAAATAAGTATCTGTCGTGTATCCGTCAGGAACGGGGAAATCAGGCAAAGGCGCTTTCCATTCAACCGTAATTGAACATTTTTTGCAAACTTCAACGGTATTCTTTATACATTCGTTAAAAGTGTCGCCGTCCATCCAACGGAAAGCATCTCTTAATTCATCAACCGTTTTGACGTAAAATTCGTTATTAGGGAAATGAAAACGATTTGTATCAGATTTTGAAGATTTTGTCTGCATACAAAGCAAGGTGTCATGCCAATCTGCATCTTCTTTTTTGAGGTAATGAGAATCGTTTGTGATAATCATTTTTATGCCTAACTCTTTGGCAATTTTTATCAAGTCGGGGTTGGTGCGTTTTTGTTCGTCAAGCCCGTGGTCTTGAAGTTCAATATAATAATCGTCGCCGAACAAATCTTTGTATTTCTTAGCAACGGCTTTTGCTTTTTCATAATCGGTTCTTAGCAGATTTTGTATAACTTCGCCCGCAATACAAGCGCTGCAGCAAATTAAACCTTCATGATACTGCTCAATCAAATCCCAATTTATACGGGGCTTCATGTAAAACCCTTTGATATGTCCGATAGATGACAATTTGACGAGGTTTTTGTAACCCGTATTATTTTTTGCAAGCAAAATCAAGTGATAACGAGGGTTGTGCGCCGCATTACGTTCTGTAATATCACCGTCGTGAACGTAAAATTCTTCCCCGATAATCGGGTTAAATAATTTCGGTTGATAGGTCGGGTCTTGTTCTGCTTTTGCTTTTTCGGCAGCGTTAATTTTATCCGCTTCAATGTATAAGTCCATAGCACCGTACATAACGCCATGGTCTGTTACTGCAACGCCCGGCATGTTATGTTCGACACAAAACTTGCACAAATCCCCTATTCTGATTGCCCCATCTAACAATGAATATTCCGTGTGCAGATGGAGCGGTACATATTGTATTTCATCTGCCATAATAAAATTTTAGCAAAAACGAATACCAAAAAGACAAATTATTAATTTGTTTTAAGTTGGATTTTTTGTTTCGCATTTTCGTCATTATGACGCCTTTGTTCCTCCCCGACATGAGGAGGTTAGGAGGGGTTTTTCCCCGTAAGGGTTTTGTTGTTGGACAAGTGCTCTCAAGTTCTTGAAAAATTTTACTTGTTTGAAACTACGTATGTTCCTGCTTCCAATTCGTGCGCAATTTCAATGGCTTTTTTCAATTGAACGTCATCTTTATTTTTAACTTCTTCGTCGGTTAATTCAACCTTAACATCAGGCGTGATACCTTTTTTGTGAATATCTGTTCCGTTCGGGGTCAAATATTTCTGAATGGTAATATTTATGCCTGCATTATTCGGAAGTTTATTGATTTCTTGAACCAGACCTTTTCCAAAAGATTGTGTGCCGACCAAAACGGCTCTTTTGTTGTCTTTCATTGCGCCCGAGAAGATTTCGCTTGCAGATGCAGAACCTTTATTTAAAAGAATTACAAGAGGTTTTGTCGTCAAAATAGCGTTTGATGCTTTTTGAGTTTCTTTGTAATTATCTCTGTCAACCGTGCTTACGATATCTCCACCGTTTAAGAACATATCGGAAATATAGATTGCGTTGCTTAACAATCCGCCCGGATTAGAACGCAAATCTAAGATAAACGATTTTTTATCGGGATTGTTGATAATAATATCTCTGACTTCTTTTGCGGCATTACGGCTTATAAAAGAACTTAATCTGATATAGCAGATGTCATCGGGAATTTTTACATCTGTCGGAACTTTTTGGGTTACTGATTTAATTTCAATTTCTGCTCTTGTTATTGTATAAGATTTAGGTTCGGCAACCCCTTTTCTTTTGATAAGCAGGGTTACTTGAGTGCCTTCTTCGCCTCTGATTTGGTCGGCAGCTTTATCAACGGTTATACCTTTTGTGCTTTTACCGTTAATTGCAAGGATTTCATCATCGGCAAGCAAGCCTGCTTTTTCTGCGGGGGTATCTTCAATCGGGGCAATAACCATAAGTTTGCCGTCTTTCATTCCGATTTGAATCCCGATACCTTTTAGCGAACCTTTTATTGAACTGGTTTCTTCCTGAAATTCTTTCGGATTTAAAAATTTTGTATACGGATCATTTAAACTTGCAATCATTGTATCTATTGCAATGTAAGCATCTTCATCGGTTTGAATGTATTTATCATATTTGTGGCGCCATTTGTTCCAATCCTGTTCGTTGTTTGTTTGGTCAACATATTTTGAATTGATAAGCCTCCAAACGTTATCATACATTTCAACCGGAGTAGCGGCCTGAACGTTTGAACTTATTGTCCAACCGAAAACAAGCGCAAATACACCAAGTGATATTAAGCTCTTTTTAATTGAATTTTTCATCTTTATAAACCTCCAATAATTCCACCTTTTTTTTTAAGGACGAAATTATTTAATAAAAGTTCCGCTTCCATGATACATATTAGCATAAAATCAGACAATTGCGCAATATGAGAGAAAGATATTGTGTTAATTATTCCCCGCAGGGATAAGGGAAAATAACGTCGTATAATTCCTTATCTGCTTTTGCTTTTTTTGAATAACAACAACAGCGGGATAAGCATAAAGCAAAGCAATCCGAATATTCTGAACGAATCCATATACGCCCAAAGAGTTGACTGTTGAACAAGTGAATTATACTGCGTATACTGCGACATGTGAGTTGCCATATCGGGGCTTGTGTATTGCATTAGGACCGATGCGGTCGACTGAACTCTTGTAACAAATGCATTATTCAAATCGCTGAGCTTGCCGACCATCATATATTGGTGCACCTGTGAAAATCTGGTTAAAAAGGTGGCTACTAAAGATGTTCCTATTGAACCTCCGATGTTTGTAAACATGTTCTGCAAACCTGATGCGTTTGTCATCTGTTGGTTTGTCAGGGTTTCCATTGACAGGTTAATGATAGGTATCATTGAAAGGCCTATGCCCATGCCCATGACAAAGTTTGGCATCATAATTTTAATACTTGAAATTTGCAGGTTCATAAACCCTAATGACAATGCGCCCGCCCCGAGTAATAACAACCCGCAGGCGACCATCTTTCGCTTGTCTACTCTATCTGCAATGAATGCACAAATTATAAGGGAAGTTAAACCTCCGAATCCTCTGGGCATCATTGACAAGCCGCTTAAATATGCGGTATATCCCATCATACTTTGCAAAAATTGCGGCAAAATCGCAACCGATGCGTAAAGTACCCCCTGCATTACGGTTCTGATAAACGTTCCCGTCAAGAAAGCTTTATTTGTAAGTACGCTCAAATCGCAGAGCTTGTTCGGTCTTTTAATAATTTGAGTTATGAAGAACAAAATTCCGTTTATGCAAGAGATTGTAAAAATCCATCTTACCCATGTCGAACCGAACCAGTCTTTGTTGTTGCCTTTATCAAAGAAAATCTGTAAGAATAACAGCCACATAGAAAGGTAGAAAAATCCCCACCAGTCCATTTTAACGCCTTTTTTACGTCTTGCATAAGGCGGATTAAACAAGTATTTGTGCGACAAAATAGCCGCAACGCACCCGATAGGTACGTTGATGAAATAAATCCAAGGCCATGTCCAGTTATCCGTAATCCAACCGCCTAATACAGGCCCTAAAACGGGTGCGATAATTGTTCCCATACCAAAGATAGCCATTGCCATGCCACGTTTTTCTTTAGGAAAACTTTCAAGCATGATTGCCTGAGATAACGGAACGATTCCGCCTCCGCCCGCACCCTGTATGATACGGAAAATAACCATTGAAACTAAACTTTTTGCTGTCCCGCAAAGGAATGATGCAACGGTGAATAACAAAATACTTATTGTAAAGAAATTTTTTCTTCCGAAGAACTTTGAAAAGAAGTCGACTGACGGAATTACAATACCTGAAGCAATCAGGTAGAATGTCAAAATCCACATACTTTCATCACGAGTTGCGCCGAAACTTCCTGCCATGTGCGGTAAGGCAACGTTTGCAATAGTTCCGTCAAGGGCAAACATGATAACCGCAATCAATACGGGCGTAACCGAAAGCCACGGATTTTTGGGTAAATATTTACTTTCGTCATCTTCTTCAAACGCTGCTACTTGTACTTCTTCTGCCATATAACTTCCTTGTTTATTTTTTCGGTGCGGAGTGCAAGCGCACCCTACTGACTTGCGGAATAATTGAAAATGGAAAGTTGAAAATGGAAAATTATTACGGTGCTATCGCACTATTTTATTAATCTAAAATGCCCGAGGGGCTGAAATAATTTTCAATTTTACATTTTTCGTTTTCAATTTATTTTACTTTTACTTTCGGAACAACTGACATTCCGGGTACGATATTGTATTTGTTTCTGTCAATTTCTTCGGTAAATACGATTTTGACAGGGATTCTTTGTACGATTTTAACGAATGATCCGACTGCATTTTCAGGCGGGAACAAACTTGATTGAGCACCCGATGCTCTTTGAATACTGTCTACTTTTCCTTTGAATACGTGGTTGGGGTAAGTATCGATTTTCAAATCAACACTTTGTCCCGGGTGCATATTTTTTAATTGGTTTTCTTTAAAGTTTGCTACAACCCAAACTTCGTCAGGTACAAGTGTAAATAACGGAGAACCGACATTTACGTACATACCTTTTTCAACTCGTCTTGAAGAAACCGTACCTGATTGGGGTGCGTAAATTCTTGTGTAAGATAAGTCAAGTGCTGCTTTATCTTTTGAAGCTTTAGCGTTTGCCAAATTTGCATCTTGAACGGTTCTTCCCGATTTATCCGATAACAAAGCCTGTTGAGCCTGAGTTAAATCAGCTTGAGCCGCATCATATTTTACTTTTGCATCATCTAAGGTTTGTTTTGAAACAGCGCCCTGATCATACAAAGTCGTATATCTGTCTAAATCTTTTTTAGCAAGTGCTATATTTGATTGAGAAGCCGTCAAATTAGCTCTTGCATTAGCCTGATCGATTTTAATTTTTTGATAACTTGCATCAGCCTGCGCAAGTTTTACTTTATAATCTGCATCATCAATGATTGCAACAATTTCACCTGCTTGTACACGTTGGTTATCTGTGATGAAAACCTGCTCGATTTGTCCTGAAACTCGGGGAGCAACGTTAACGGAAACATTTTGAACATAAGCATCATCAGTTGATACATATTTCATTTCGTTCCACAAATATAAACCTGCACCCACAAGTAAAACTGCAATTATCACAAATGCTATTTTTCTTTTTATTTTTTTAGATTTATGATTTTCCTCTGCAGGAGCTTGCTCGTCTTTTTTTTGTTCTTCTTCCATGTTTTTTAACCTCGTTTATATATTAATTTCTACTACTTTTTGTAAACTTTGTCTAAATTCAATTATAGCACGTCTTAATTCTTCAACTTTCATTTCAGAACATGCTTTTGGAATTTTTTTACAATACTCTTTTATTATAACCGTTGTTTTCTTCAAACTTTTTTTTGCATCATCGGTTAATGCAATTTTTCTAATCAAACGATTATTTTTTGTATCGGCAACTCTTGTAATAAACCCTTTCTTTTCAAGCGAACTTAAAATTCTGCCCGTTGAGGGTCTGTCTTTTAAAATAAGTTTTGCTAAATCTCTCTGGCTCATTTCGCCGTTAGAATTGAGGGTATCAAGCGCAGCAAATTCATCGGGCGTAATTGATAATTTTAATTTTTCAAACAATTGATTGCCCAGATGCCTGCAATATTTTGCGGTCAATTCTAATTGGTAATATATAGAGTCAATATAATGTTTATCGTCGTTCATGGTGTTATTTTTTTTGCTTTTTTTAAAGCTCTGTTTCTGATACTAAGATACTGGGGCACTAAGGCACTAAGTCCGTTTCAGTACCGTCGCACAATTTAGTAATCCTGATATTAGAATTAAATAATAATTTTAATGTCCTATTTCTGTTTTTTATTTGCCCGCAGGGCTGATAACTCTTAGTATCTTAGTGCCCTAGTGCCTTAGTATCTTTTGTCATAATGTGCAGATATATTTTGTATCACATCTGTTACAAAATTAATGTGTTGCATTTACAACAGTTATATGCTATCATATTGTCATATAAAAAGCAAGTAATTAATTTTAAAGAAGGAAAACATAGTGAAAAAGATAATAGCAGCCATGCTTTTGGCAGGATTTATGTTAACAGATATAACTCCATGCGCTTATGCAATTAATGCAGGAAAAAATACGCAGCCGAAAAAAGTTTCTATTACGAAAAGCCACAAAATGCGTAAAAACAGCGATCAATTTAAATATGACTATATTAATTATGCATGGTGGGATAATTTTAACGATGATATCTTAAAAGGTTATATCAATCAGGCTGTTACGAATAACTATTCGCTAAAAATGGCAACCATCACGGTTGATGAATATTATCAGCTTATAAAAATCCAATTCGGAAACGAATTGCCAACAATCGGTGCGGCATTTTCTCCGGCTCTTGTAAAAATGCCCGGAATGACAAATACTACAGGCAGCTATGCACTCCCCGGGATTGTTAATTATGAAGCGGATATATTCTTAAAAAATCATGACAAAACAAAGATGACCAAAAAAGATTATGAAAAATCTTTGCAAGATGAAAGAACCGCATATATTTCAATTGCATCTGCAGTCGGTACAACTTATTTAAATATAGTAAAACTTGATAAAATTATTGCACTTCAAGAGCAAATAGTTTCAGACAGAAAATTGATATTTGACTTGATGAGTGCAAGAAACAAAGTCGGTTTGACTTCAACTGCCGATACGGTAAGGGCTGATAAATCGCATGTTGAAGGACAGACTTCATTAACCGATTTGAAAAAACAAAGAGAAATTTTATTGCATCAGCTTTGCGTTTTGATTGGCGAAAGCCCTGAAAAAGCAAGTACTTTGCAAAGAACTTCTTATGACAAATTGAACTTCACGGGTGTTATTCCGAAAGAAATTTCATCCGAAATTATCGCCCAAAGACCGGATTACATAACCGCAGAAAAAATGATTGAAAAAGCGGGAATAGATGTAAGGGTTGCCAGAAAGGAATTTTTACCGACTATCAATTTATCGGGCGTTGCATTCTTCTTAAATAATGAAATCGGAAGTTTGTTTACCACAAAAAGCATGCTTGCAGCACTTGCTGCCGGTGCAACGCTGCCGATATTTACGGGCGGGAAAAGAATTGCAAACCTTCATTTGAAAAAAGATGAGTACGAAAGAGTTTTAAACAATTACTATCAAACAAATTTAACCGCTATACAGGAAGTTAATGATGCTTTGACAACAATTACTCATGACGATCAAAAATTGCAGGATACAAAACTTCAATCTCAATTAGAAAAACGTGATTTTGGTTTGAGCACCGCTAAATATAATCAGGGTGTAATATCAAAACTTGATTTAACCCAGTTGAGAGAGAATGTTTTGAATACCGATAAACTCGTAGCTGACCAAAAGATAAATTGTCTGGTTGATTATATAGGACTATATAAGGCTGTCGGCACGAAACTATAGACTTTAATCATATCATATTTACTTACTTGACCGAAACTTATGTTTCGGTTTCCTTTTTTTATGGGGATTAATATTGCAGGGTGCTCTACCATTATATATACCTATAAACCTATAGACTTTTCACTTTTCTTTTGTGCTAAAATAAAGATTGAAAGGTACAAAAAAGAAAGGAAAATTATGTTGACAAAAAGTTCAAGTTTAACTATCGATTTCTCGGGAATTGATTTTAGCAAATATTCATCAAAAGTTTCAGATTTTGTAAATGAATTTTCTTCCCGTGCAAACAAAAAAGGTCAATTTTTAAATTGGGTAAATTTACCGTCGGTTCAATTGCAAAGAGTTGACGAAATTTATTCTATGGCATCAAAACTTAAAGCGGCAACAGGCGTAAACAGATTGAGTGTTCTTGGTATCGGCGGTTCAAAACATACCGTTGAACACATGCTTTCAATCAACGGTTTAGATGTCAACAGAACAGACGTTGAATTTTATTCTGACGTTGATTCTTCAAGTTTGGAAAGATTTTTATACAAACTCGGCGGCAGCGTTTTAAATTCAAACTATCTTGTTGCATCAAAATCAGGTTCGACTTTTGAAACAAAAGACGGATTTTTGAGAGTTTTAAATATGTTGATTGATGCGTACAAAGCTCAAGGCAATTCTGAAGAAAAAGCAAAAGAGCTTGCAAACAGACATTTTGTTGCCGTAACCGATGCAAATAGTGAAAAATCAGAACTCAGAAGAACTTCTAATGAAAATCATTGGATTGGTGATTTATATATTCATGATGACGTAGGCGGAAGATTTTCTGCATTTGATGATCATGCTTTGTTCACTCTTGCTTTTGCAGGCATGAAAAAAGAAGATATGATTACAATGTTGAAAGCTGCTCAAAGCGTATCTGAAGAATCATTAACTTCTGATTTGGACGTTAACGATGCATTAAAAGAAGGTATTTTCTGGGCTGATGCAAGATTAAACGGAATTGAAACTTCTGTTCATGAATATATGGGTTCAATTTTTGAAAATACCGTTAATTGGAACTCACAAATGCAAAATGAATCCGTAAAAGATACATTGAAACAAATCGCAAAAGTTCCTGATGCAATGCACCATTCGGCAGAAGCTCATTTCAACCCCGCAAACAAATTTGCATTTGCATTAACAGTACCTGACGATAACGGTGTTTGCCGTGAAAATGCTCAAAGCTATATTGATGCCCTTGTTAAATCTTATTCACAAACGGGCGTATTGTTCGTTGAAAGAGTTGATACTCTCGGAATGGGCTTAACACCTGAAGCAGCAGGCAGATTAACTCAGTTAAGAGCATTTGCTACGGTTTATCAGGAAATCGTAACCAAAATCGTTAAAGGATTTGCGTTCCCTGAAGTTCTTGACAGCGTATTGCAGCCGCATGTTGAATTTTACAAAAAGAACTTAAAAGGCGGAGTTGTGGTTCCGGGAAGAATTTCAAAGTAATTTTATTATTTTAAAATTTGAGAAAAAAAAATAAAATACTGTCATTTTTTTTAAATGGCAGTATTTTTTTAGCAAAAATTATTTTTATGAGTTTTGAGATATGATGTTCAGTTTTTTAGAAAGGTTGTACATGCAAATTTCTTCTTGCCAAAATAATTCTTATAATGTCGGTTTTAACGGTTATGTAGACAAATCTTTAATGAACAAGTTAGATGAAACCGTAACTACGGAGTTGAAGTCTTATATTAATACTTCAAGAGGTAAAAAGGCTAAAATGAAGCCCGCAACAATAAGGGCTTTCAAACAAAGACGCAATAATATTGCCAGAATTATAGAGCAGAATTTGGATAAAGCTCACCCCAAAACTGTTTTGACCTGTGCACCGAATCAAGCGGCTGCGGGAGATGAATTTGTTTGTGTGCTTAAAAACCCGATGGTACATGGAAAACTGAATTTTTCATACAGATTGAATACTTTAAAGCAATGGGAAAGACTTGCAAAGGATTTGAATCCGCAGACTTTGCATTTGTTTGAAGTTAAATCGTTGTTTAAATTTTGCCAAAAGATTTCTGATTTAAAATCCGCAATTAATCCAAAAGACGGAGATCATCAATATCTTATTTCAAGGGCAATACGAACCGCTCGCAGATATGCAAAACAAATTGACGAAAAATGCCCTGATATAAAATAGAATGTCGGTCATTCTCAGACAAATTTTTCAAGATCAACTTATCCGAACATCAAGCCGCATACAAAAATTGCGGCGACAATTCCGACAAAATCTGCGCAAAGTCCGACCAAAAGCGCATATCTGATTTTTGAAATTTTAACCGCACCGAAATACACCGCCAGAACATAGAAAGTTGTTTCGCTGCTTCCGACCATTACGGCTGCCAATTTGGTTGCGTATGAGTTTGGCCCGAGATGATTTGCGATGTCTGAAAATACTCCTAATGCTGCCGAACCTGACAGAGAGCGCACAATTGTTAAAGGCAAAATATCTGCGGGTATGTGGAACTTGTTTAATAAAGGCGCAAGCCAACCCGATAAAATGTCAATTGCTCCGCATGCTCTAAACATTGATATCCCGACAATTATCGCAACAAGATAAGGGATAATATTTACGGCAACTTTAAATCCGTCTTTTGCTCCGTCCGTAAATTCTTCATATACGGGAACTTTTTTAATAAGCCCGACGATTAATACAACCAATATAATTGCAGGCAATGCCCATAGTGATATGAGGTTAAGAATTTTGACCATCTTTTACCTCCATGGTGCTTTGCTGCGGTTTCCAGATTTTTTGTAGAATTTTTGATAAAACTATCGCAAACGTGAATGCAATAATTGTAACGATAAGAGTCGGCGCAATGATTTCTGTCGGATTTTTGTAGCCGATACTTACAAGCACGGCAAGAACGGTTGTCGGAATCAGTTGAAACCCTGCCGTATTCATACCTAAAAACATACACATTGAATTTGATGCGGACTTTTTATCAATATTTTCCTTTTGCAATTCTTCTATTGCTTTTATGCCGAAAGGGGTTGCGGCATTAGCAAGTCCGAAAGCGTTTGCGGTAAAATTCATTGCTATGTTGCCTACTGCCGGAGATTCCGGCGGAATTTCATTAAACAAAACTTTTGTTAAGGGTTTTAAAAGTTTTGATAAAAATTTTATTATTCCCGCTTTTTGTGCAATCTTCATCATCCCGAGCCAGAAAGCCATTATACCGATAAGCGAAATGGCAACTTTGACGGATAAGTCTGCGCCTGACAGAACGGCTTGGGTTACATCTTCAAGTTTTCCATTCAGCGCCCCGATTATTATTGAAATTATTATCAGAAATGCAAAGATATAATTCATAGCCTGATTATTGCATTAATTAAAATTCGGGTCAAATAAATGTAGCGTATAATGTGATATAATATTTTTATGAATGACAGATTGAAAGAAATCTTAAAAATGCTGCCCGAATTACCGGGGTGCTACATTTATTACAATGCCGATAATGAAATAATTTATGTCGGCAAAGCAAAGATTTTGAAACGCCGTGTAAAATCGTATTTCAATCGCAAACACCACGACAGCGTAAAAGTTAACGTGCTTGTTTCTCAAATCGATCACCTTGAATATATCATTACAAATACCGAGGTCGAAGCTTTAATTCTGGAAAGTCATTTAATCAAAAAACACAAGCCCAAATATAATATTTTGTTAAAAGATGATAAAAAATATCCGTATTTCCTTGTAACGGATGAAGATTTTCCAAGAATTTTGATTGTGCGCAAAAGAAATATCAATAAACTCAAAGGCAGATATTACGGACCTTATACAAATATCGGCGCTATGCATTCGACTCTGGACTTTTTGAAAAAGATTTTTCCTCTGCGCCAATGCAAAACTCCGAGATTTAAATCAAGACCGTGCCTTTACTATTCAATCGGTAAATGCCTTGCACCTTGTCAGGGGCTTGTTTCAAGTAAAGAGTATAAAGCGGTTGTTCATCAGGCGGAATTGTTTTTATCAGGCAAACAGGGAGAACTTTTAAAACAATTAAAAGAACAAATCCAAAAATATTCCGATGCCGAACAGTTTGAAAAAGCCGCAAAACTTCGGGACAGTTATCTTGATTTAACAAAAACGCTTGAAAAGCAAAAAGTCGTTTACGAAAACACCAAACTCAATGAAGATATCATTTCGCTTGCACATGAGGACGGAATTTTGGTAATTGTCATAATGATGATTAGAGAAGGGCGACTGATTGATAAAAAAGATTTTTCTTACGAGGCGGAAGAAGAAGATAAAATCGAATATTTTGAAACATTTTTCAAAGAGTATTACAGCACTCTGGCGCTTGAATTTCCCGACAGGATTGTATCGGATGTGTTGGAACAGGTCGGCAATAAATCTTTATACGAACAATGGCTCGAAGTGATTTCGGGCAAAAAGGTTAAAATAAGTTACGGCAAATCCGCTCAAGGCAAGGAGCTTCAAAAACTTGCCGATAAAAATGCTGCGGTTATTTTGAATAACAAAAAACTTTCAAAAATGTCTAAAATTAATGAGGATTTCAACCTTATCGGCTCATATTTGAAAGAAACTCTGCACCTCAATAATTTCCCTTACAGAATGGAATGCTACGATATTTCGCATATTCAAGGGACAAATACGGTTGCCTCAATGGTTGTGTTTATCAACGGTTTGCCGAAAAAATCCGAGTATAAAAAATTTAAAATAAAATCAACCGAAGGCAAGCCCGATGACTTTCTTTCGATGAAAGAAGTTTTAACGAGAAGATTAAATCACCTTGGCGACAAAGGTTGGGATAAACCCGATTTAATCATAATAGACGGCGGCAAAGGTCAGCTTTCAAGTGTTATGGAAATTGTTGAGGACATGGGGATAAAAGATATTGATTTTGTCAGCCTTGCAAAAAGACAGGAAGAAGTTTTTCTGCCCCACAAATCGGAGTCTATAATTTTGCCAAGAGAATCGGGAGCATTGTTTTTGATACAAAGAATAAGAGATGAGGCGCACAGATTTGCCATTACTTATCACAGGAAGCTTCGCAACAAAAACAGTATAAAGGAATAGTTGAGTTTGTGCTTGTGCTCCGCACCGTTAAAACTTGTTTGGCAGGGCGATTTTCACTTATAAATTCATGAACATATAGCCCATAGACTATCTGAAACGACGTTTGGAGGATTTTAAATAATTTTTCAAATCGCTTTTGATTTGATCTTTTTTCTCTCTTGAAATTTTTCTTCTGCCCGAATTGTTTGCTGCACGTGCGGCATACACCCTTTTAATTTTACCGTTAACGTCTGCTTCAAGTGAAAAGTCGCTGTTTTTGCTGCCTTCTTCAATTTTACTTACGCCCGCAAGTGAAGTTCTGAAGTTTTTATAAATTTCATTCAAATCATAAGAAATCGTAAAATTCCCGAGCCATTTTCTTACATATCTTTCATCTGACCCGAGCCCGCCTTCTGTTCGTACAATATCTTTTATATTGTAAGTAGCTTCGGAAATTCCTATACCGATTGTTATATGCGGATAGTTTTTACTTTCGTCCATGGACAATTTGACGTTATTGTATTTTGTCATGTTCATATTTTGCGAGCTGTGGGCATCGTTTTGGGAATCAATAATAAATGTTCGCAATTTATTTGCCATTTCACTTAAACTCATTACCATTATGCAAAAATCCTTATGTTGGTTAATTGTTCAAACTGTGTATGGGTGCGGGTATTCTGCCGCCACGGTTTACGAAATTGTCTGAAGATAATTCGTTTACGCTCATAATCGGAGCTTCTCCGAGCAATCCGCCGAATGTGAGCATTTCGCCCGCTTTTTTACCTATAGCGGGGATAATTCTTACCGCTGTTGTTTTTTTATTAATCATACCGATTGCCATTTCGTCCGCAATCAAACCTGCAATTGTACTTTCTTTTGTATCCCCGGGGATTGCAATCATATCAAGTCCGACGGAGCAAACAGATGTCATTGCTTCAAGTTTATTTATGTTGAGATATTTTTTATTTGCGGCTTCTATCATTCCCGCATCTTCGGAAACGGGAATAAAAGCACCCGACAATCCGCCGACATGCGAACTTGCCATTATACCGCCTTTTTTAACCGCATCATTTAACATTGCAAGTGCTGCCGTTGTTCCGCAAGCGCCCGCATGTTCTAATCCCATTGCCTGAAATATTCCCGCAACGCTGTCCCCGACTGCGGGTGTAGGCGCCAGAGATAAATCAATTACGCCAAACGGAATGTTTAATCTTTTAGATAATTTTCTGCCGATAAGTTCGCCTGTTGAAGTTATTTTATAAGCTGTTTGCTTAATTTTATTTGCTAAATCGCTCATATCGGCGTTTTTATCCATATCGGCAATTGCCGCTCTGACAACCCCGGGTCCCGAAACCCCGACATTTAATGCACATTCAGGTTCTGCGTAACCGCAAAATGCCCCTGCCATAAACGGGTTATCCCCGGGAACATTACAAAATACCACAAGTTTTGCGGCCCCGATACAATCTTGATCTTTGGTTAACTGTGCACTTTGCTTAATTATTTTGGACATTTTTAATACGGTGTCCATATTAATTCCCGCTTTTGAAGATGCAACATTTACCGAAGAACATAATCTTTGCGTTTGCGCAAGCGCTTGCGGAATGCTTTCTATTAAAAGGTCATCTCCTTTTGTGCATCCTTTTTCAACAAGAGCGCTAAATCCGCCGATAAAGTTTACCCCGACTTCTTTTGCCGCAGCATCAAGCGTTTTTGCAATTTCTACATAATCGGGATTCTTGCATGATTCTCCGATAATTGAAATCGGTGTAACGGCTATTCTTTTATTAATAATAGGGATTGAGTATTCGTCTGCCAGTTCGTTTGCATACGAGACCAAATTTTTTGCGTATTTTTTTATTTTGTTATAAATGCTGTCGCAAACCTCGCCGCAATCTTTTGATATGCAATCTCTCAGGCTCAAAGCCAGAGTAACCGTTCTGATATCGAGGTTGTAGAGCCTTATCATATTTATTGTTTCAAGAATATTATCTGTTTCTATCATATTGTTAACTTCCCCATCCGAAGAATTGTTTTATACTCCAATCACGAACTTTCAATTTGATTTCAACACGTCTGCTTTTGACTTTATCTTCGTTGCCGTTTTTGTCTTTTATAAGATCGTTAAAGCTTCGCCCTTCACATGAAATCATTTTTCTGAAACCCGAATTATATTGCGGATTATATTTTGCTTCAAGCATATATGCGGCAACGGAATTGGCTCTTTTTGAACTTAAATCCATATTATAAATAAACTGTTGGTTAACCGTTTTTAAACCGCCAAACCCTTGAGAATCCGTATGTCCTTGAATAATAATACTTTCGATATTGTCAGACAATTTTTTGTTTGAAAAAATCGTATTAACGTAAATAGGGGTCAACTTAGCCAAAAAGGCTTTCCCTTCAGGTTTTAATACGAAACTGTTTACTTCAAACAAAGCAGATGACGGAATTTTTAAATCACCCGTCATTCTGTCAACTTCGGCATTGATATTATTTTTTTTCAATTCGGATTCGATTTTTTTTGCAACGTCCATTTTAAGTTTTTGTTGTTGGACGGATTTTTGGTTAAACCCTGTCATGGCAAGCACGAACAACGTTATGAAGATAATCGCCAGACCTAACATCAAGTCTGACATTGTTACCCAGAAAATGTTTCCGTAATCGTCGCTTTGAATGTGTTTTTTCTTTATCATTGCCATATCGAAATTCTCCTAGAACAAGCCGTCTACTTCATCTCCGCCGCCGGAACCTTTGGCGATTTCTTTCATTTGCTTATTCAATTGGTTCAATCCGAAAATAAGGTTTTCCAAATACGGAACTAAATTTGCGGCAACTGTTTCATTGAAAGCCGTTTTAAACTGCTTGGGCATTGTACCGATAAGGTTCGCAGCAGAATTGTTTTGAATTTTTGATTCTCTTAAAAGTTCGTAGAGGAATTTTTCTGATGTAATGCTTGCGAACAATTCGCCTAAGTTATTCTGGATTTGACCTAAAGGTTGTTTGCATAATTTTTGATATAACAATTTATCGATGAGTAAATATATAAGTGAAGATGAAACCGCAACAACTGATACAAGCGCAGCCGATTGCATACCGTTCATGAATGCGGCAACCGAATTAATCGTTTTGTCGGGAGATGAAAAATCAATCATACCGAATGCAATAGCGATTTTCATGAATGTAAATAACGGCCCGAAACCTGTTAAAACGGTCGGGATTGCCTGAACCAATCTGTAGTTGAATTTTGATGTAACAAGAGCTTCTTCATCAAAGAAATACAAAGGGTCAACCGTTGTTTGTACGTTTTGTACGGTCGAAGAAACTTCCTGATACTGATAATCGTTTCCGTCTTTAAGAGCTACGGATTCTGAAAATACCAGAGTATTTTTAAATTCTATCCAAATAGATGCGATATAAGGATTTGAAAGCATCCATGTATCCATTTCTTTGAATCGGAAATTCAAATCCGTTCTTTTGAAACCCGAGATGAATTTATTTATTGCCTTTAAATTTTTATTTACGTTTAAATATTGGAATATACAATAACAAATTGATAATAAAAATGTCAGTAAAACGATTAAAATCGGAATATCTGAAAAAATATCTTTAAAGTTCATAAAGCCTCCGTAATGTTAAGAATATATTACCATATTTTTAAGTTTCTTTCAAATGTTTAATGATAAAGGAATTTTAAAAACTCATTGATATATTTTCCGATAAGAATTGCAATGAAACTCAAAACTATATCATAGATGATTTTTAATCCGCTTTGCGCAGCAATCCAACTTCCTATGAAAACTCCGCCTTCTCTTTTTAACAGCGCAAGAATTACCATATAAAATATTCCGCAGAAATGAATAATTAAAACTCCCGCAAGTGTTGCAAGAAACATTTTTAAAAACGAATATTTTTTTCTCAAAATACTTCCCGCAATAAAAACCGCAGGCAAATATGCAAGAATATATCCGAAACTATACTCTCCGATATATCCCAATCCTCCGCCGAGCGCAAAAACAGGCAACCCCGCAAGCCCCAGAACTATATATAAAAACGTGCATGTTGTTGCAAGTTTCTTGCCTAAACCCGAGCACACAAACATTAAAACGGGTATTTGCGGAATTATTGAAAATGTATACACATAATCTTCATAATCAAAATGTTTACCGAATGAAAACCCCGCAGGAATGCCAAAATGCTTTATCGTGATGTTAACAAAAGTTGCCCCGATGATAAGCAAAACGCACAAAATTATCAGTACAAAATTGTTTATCGGAATTTTTACTTTCTTTTGCCTGCTGCTAAGCCTTTTCATTTTAGGTATGAGGATTTCTTCAGCCATTTATTAAAATTTTTTCCTCCAACTTTTTACTCAATTTTTCAAAAGGTATTTTAAATTCATCATAAAAAATATTTTTTGTCCACATAATCATAGCATCTTCATTGTTATCTTGATAATATTTTTTCCTCAACCCGAATGAAGAAAATCCGTATTTTGTGTATAAATTTATGGCGGGAGTGTTGCTGACACGTACTTCCAGAGTGATATATTTTATTTTTTCTTTATAGCAATCATCAACGATATGTTTCAAAAGCGCCTCGCCATATCCGTGGTGCCTGTAGTCTTTTGCAACCGCAATATTTGTAATATGCGCTTCTTCAAGAATATGCCATGTTCCGGCATAAGCAACGAGCTTATTTTCGCTATTAATTAATGAATAGTACCACGCAAGTTCATTGCTTAATTCCTGAAAAAAAGAAGCTTTTGACCAATGATGTGAACCGTATGCCTGTTCTTCGATTTCGATAATTCTGTCGATATCTTCAGATTCCATTTTTCTGATTGTAATGTTTTCAGCTTTCTCATTCATAGCCTTGATTGTACCATAATTTAATAAAAAAGGTAACTTGTAATTAAATTGGGAATCGGCTTTGTCGTCCTGAATTTGTTTTAAGTTTAATGTAGGTCGGCATTGTGCCCGCATTCTCTTGGCGAACTTTGTGAGCCTTATAGAATGGAAATACCCTTGGGTACCATGCCGACAAAATTAATTGTAGGGTGCGTGCGCTGACAAAAATATCGTCATTCTGAGGCAGAGCCGAAGAATCGCCTTGTCGTAGCAATAAGTTTATAGGTTTATAAGTTTATAAGTTCATAAGTTGATTTCAGCCTTTCAGGCATAATGGGACATCCATTAATGTGCGATAGCACCGATAAAAACTTATCAACCTATAAACTTATAAACTTATCAACCTATAAACTTATAAACTTATCAACCTATAAACTTATAAACTTATCAACCTATAAACTTATAAATAAACTTATCAACCTATAAACTTATAAACTTATCAACCTATAAACCTATAAACTTATCAACTTATAAACTTTTGTTTAATTAATAATTCACACATTAAAAATCTTAATAAAAATTTACAAAAATTCCAAAAAGCAAAACATGATACACTTTTAGCAGAAATCCTTACATAGTTAGTTGTTTTGTATGTTTAGTAAAACAATCATGTCTAAAACATGTTGAAAACGGCGTACTATCTGAAAAATTAACACTTGCAAAGGAATATTCAGCAAATAAGATATATTATATAATGAGCATGGGTTAACCGTGCGGTTCACAAGCCGAAAAATGAGGTATTTATGGCAAAAGACGTAATAGAATTCGTCGGCACGATTTTGGAAGCGATGCCGAATGCTATGTTTAAAGTAAAGCTTGAAAATGATCACGAAATATTGGCGCATATTTCAGGCAAAATAAGAAAAAATTTCATAAGAATATTGCCCGGAGATAAGGTAAGAGTTGAAATGACACCATATGACCTAACAAAAGGCAGAATAACATTCAGATTAAAATAGGTAAAACATAAAATAAAGGAAAGAACAATGAAAGTAAGATCATCAGTAAAAAAAATTTGCGACAAATGCAAAGTTATTAAAAGAAAAGGCAGAATTGCCGTAATTTGCGAAAACCCTAAACACAAACAAAGACAGGGTTAATTATAAAGTCATCCGATGGGAACGAATATCAATTAAAGGATACTAAGATACTAAGGCTCTAAGGCACCAAGATATTTCGGATCTTCGGACAAAAGACAATAATAATTGTGCGTAAGCACCGTAAAGAACATAGTGCCCCAGTGCCCTAGTATCCTAGTATCTTAATTAAATAAATAACTACAAAAACAAGGAGAATATAATGGCAAGATTAGTAGGGGTCGATTTACCCCGCAACAAAAGAATGGAAGTAGCATTAACCTATATCTACGGTATAGGACCTACCAGAGCTAAGAAAATCTTAGCGGCTACAGGTATCTCACCTGATTTAAGAACTGATAATTTAACTGAAGAAGATATTAAGTTGCTTCGTAACGAACTTTCTAATTACCATATTGAAGGTGATTTAAGACGTGATGTTGCAATGAATATCAAGAGATTGCAAGAAATCGGTTCATACAGAGGACTTCGTCATAAGAGAAAACTTCCTTGCAGAGGTCAAAGAACAAAGACTAACGCAAGAACTCAAAGAGGTAAAAAAGGCGCAGCAATCGCAGGTAAAAAGCAAGCGTAGTTAAAAATCGGTAATGAATTAATTTTAAATCATTACGAACTGCTTAAAAAAGATAAAAATAAGTAAAAAATATAAAGGAAAAGGAAAATGGCAAGACCAAAAACAACAAAGAAAAAAGAAAAAAAGAATGTATTACAAGGGATTGTACATATTCAATCTACTTTCAATAATACAATCGTAACTTCAACGGATACTCAAGGTAATGCTATTGCATGGGCAACAGCAGGTGCCTCAGGATTTAAAGGTGCAAGAAAAGGTACTCCGTTTGCAGCTCAATCAGCAGCAGAAATGGTTGCGAAAAAATCAATCGATCAAGGTATGAAAAAAGTTGAAGTTCATATCAAAGGACCGGGATCAGGCAGAGAAACAGCTATCAGAGCTATTCAGGCTGCAGGATTGGAAATCACATTAATTAAAGATGTTACTCCTATCCCCCACAACGGATGCCGTCCCCCTAAAAAGCGCAGAGTATAGTTTGTGCTAATCTGTCAGGTTGCTTAATCTGACAAAACAACAAAGCGAACACAAAAAATAGCGGGGGCTTGTTCAACCGGTCAAAGAATAAGTCGCAGATGCCCCGCCCAAAAGAAAAGGAGAAAATAATGTCAAAATATACAGGACCAAGTAATAAATTATTCCGTAATTTCGGAGTAAAAGATTTATCAAACAGAAAGCTTACAACTTCAATGCGCCAAAACGCATCAGGACAGCACGGTGCTGCAAGAAAGAAACTTTCTGAATATGCACTTCACTTAAAAGAAAAACAAAAAATCAGATTAACATATTTAGTCAGTGAAAAACAATTTGCAAGATATTATAACGAAGCTGCAAGAAGAAAAGGTGTTACGGGTACTATCCTTTTACAATTATTGGAATCAAGACTTGATAACATTTTATACAGAGCAGGCTTTGGTATCACACGTAAACAAACAAGACAAATCGTAAATCACGGTCATGTTCTTGTAAACGGTAAGAAAGTAGATATTCCTTCTTATCTTGTATCAGCAGGTGATGTAATCACAATCAAATCAAGAAGTTCAAAATACATCAAGAGTGTAATGGAAATGATTGATATGGCTTGTGCTCCTGCATGGATGACAATAGATAAAGAGGCATTCAAAATCACATTTGACAGAATACCTGAAAGAGAAGAGTTAGATCCTGAATTGAAAGAACAACTGGTAATTGAGTATTATTCTAAATAGTAAGTTCTGATTCGGATTAAATAATCCATGGAGAAATCCAAAATATAGTTATTTATAAAATCGGGAGATAAAAATAATGGAATTAAAAATTAAATGCGTTGATACAGCAACAAATTCAGACGGTTCACAGTACGGGAAATTCGTCATTGAGCCCTTGGAAAGAGGATTCGGTACTACAATCGGCAACGCCTTAAGACGTGTATTACTATCAAGTCTTGAAGGTACAGCGGTTACAAGTGCAAGAATCGAAAGTATTACTCATGAATATACCGCTATTCCCGGTGTATTGGAAGATGTAATCGATGTTATCTTGAACTTGAAAGGATTGGTAGTAAAGACTGATTCTAAAGAAGCTCAACATTTAAGAATTGACGTAGACAAGCCGGGACCTGTATTGGCAAGTGATATTCAATTACCTGCGGGTGTTAAAGTCGTAAACCCTGACTGGTTAATTTGTACGGTTGCAGACGGCGGTTCATTCCATGCTGATGTTATCGTAGAAACAGGTAAAGGTTATGTTCCTCATGATGTTCCTCGTGATGTCAAAGGGGATGCAATCGATGTATTGCCTATCGATGCTACATTTATGCCGATTAAAAGGGTCAGCTACAATGTTGAAAGCACTCGTGTAGGGGATTCATTGGATTACGATAAATTAACTCTTGAAATCTGGTCAAACGGATCTGTTGATGTTCAAAACGCATTAAGTCAGGCAGCAAATATTCTTATTGAACACTTCATGCAAATTGCTTCAATTACGGGTCAACCTGCAATCGCAGCTGCTCCTGTAAAAGAAGAAGTTGAAGAAAAAGAAGAAGAACCCAAAATGACAATTGAAGAATTGGAATTGTCGGTTCGTGCATATAATTGCTTGAAAAGAGCAAGCATCAACACAATGTCCGAACTTTTGAAAAAATCAGAACATGATTTGTTAAATATCAAAAACTTCGGTAAAAAATCTTCAGATGAAGTAATCGAAAGATTGCATCACTTCGGATTATCTTTACAGCCGAACCCTGTAGAAGATGAAGATTTAGTAGGCTAATTAAAAAATAAGTAATAAATAAAAAAATAAAGGAAAGAAAAATGAGACACCAAACTAAGAAAAATACGCTTGGAAAAGCACAGGACCAAAGAAAGGCTTTGTTGCGTTCTTTAGCTACGGAACTTTTTGTTCATGGTGAAATCACAACCACATTGGCTCGTGCGAAAGCACTTAAACCCTATGCGGAAAAAGTTATCACTTTGGCAAAAAAAGGCGACCTTAATTCTATCCGTAACGCATCAAAGTACATCTATAATAAAGAAACAGGTGCTTTCATGACATATAACAAAAAAGATAAAAAATATGTTGAAGCACCGGCAGACGGAAAGTATACAGATGATTTGAAGAAGACCCCCGAAACGGTTTTAAGAAAATTATTTGTAGTAATCGGTAAAAAGTATGCTGATCAAAAAGGCGGCTATACAAGAATTTACCACTTACCTCCCCGCAGAGGTGATGCTTCTGAAATGGCATTAATTCAATTGGTGTAATTTCAGATTATGCGTTATGCTTTGAAAGTTCAGTATATCGGGAAAAATTATTCCGGCAGTCAAATCCAGTTTGAAAACGGAAAACCGATACAGGAGCCCACGATTCAGGGTGAACTTGAAAAAGCAATCAGTACATTGATATTCGGTGATACCGAAAATAAAAACCGACAACTTAAAACAATCTTTTCCGGCAGAACGGATAAAGGCGTAAATGCTTTAGGGCAGGTAGTTCATTTTGATACAGATAAAGATTTAGTTGCTTCAAACTTTATTTATCATTTGAACGAAATTTTGCCGAAAGATATTTCCGTTACGGAACTGAAAAAAGTTGATGAAAGATTTCATGCTCAAAAAAGTGCAACAAGGCGTCATTACAGATTTGAATTAATAAATCGCAGATGTAAGAACGCATTTGACGGCGATTTGATGAGGGTGAAGTATCCGTTGGATATTGATAGAATGCAAAAGGCACTTGATTATCTGACAGGTGAACATGACTTTTCGAGTTTCAAAAGTTCGGGAACGCTTAACCCAAGCAAAGTTTGTTTTATGGAAAGTATCAAAGTTCGAAAGAATGATGATCATGTAATTATTGATATTGTTGGAAACAGATTTCTATATAATATGGTAAGAACAATTGTCGGCACTCTTTTAGAAATAGAAGGGCATAACTTGCCTCCGGAACACATGAAAACTGTTCTTGAGGCATGCGACCGCACAAAAGCGGGAATGACGGTCAGTCCGTACGGATTGACATTGATAGACGTAAAGTACAAATAAAATATAAATGGAGAAATGCAATATGAAAACATATTCGGCAAAACCTCTTGAAGTAGAAAGAAAATGGTATGTAATCGATGCTGACGGCGAAACATTGGGCCGCTTGGCAGTCAGAGTTGCAGACATTTTGAGAGGAAAAAACAAACCTGAATATACGCCTAACGTTGATACAGGTGATTTCGTAATCGTAATCAATGCATCAAAAGTTAAGGTAACGGGTAAAAAAGAAACAGATAAAATTTATTTACACCACACCGGTTATCCGGGAGGATTGAAATCAGCTTCATTCAAAGAGTTGATGGAAAAAGATCCCAGAGTTGTAATTGAACATGCTGTAAGAGGTATGTTGCAGCACAATACTTTAGGTGATCAGCAATTTACAAAATTGAAAGTATATGCGGGTGCAGAACATCCTCATATCGCTCAAAAACCTATCGTACTTGAAAAATCGGGAGGTAACAAATAATGGCAGAAGATAAAAATATTATAATGGCTACAGGCAGAAGAAAGACTGCAATTGCTGTTGTTAAATTGGTAAAAGGTTCAGGCAGAATTTTTGTTAACGGCAAAACCTTGAAAAACTATATCGGCAACAGACCTGCCATTGAAATGTTGGTTTACAGACCTTTAGTTTTAACAGAAACTCAAGACAGATATGATGTCAGAGTAAAAACTCTTGGCGGCGGTGTTGTAGCACAATGCGGCGCTATCAAACACGGTATTTCAAGAGCATTGATTAAAGCTAATCCTGATTTCAGAAACGTTCTTAAAGCAGAAGGCTTGTTAACAAGAGACCCGAGAGTTAAAGAACGTAAGAAATACGGTAGAAAAAGAGCAAGAAAAAGATTCCAATTTTCAAAAAGATAATTTTCTTGTTATCTCAAAAATTTACAAAAACACCGCCCAAATTCAGGCGGTGTTTTTTAATTGTGCCCGCATTCTCTTGGCACAATCCAGACCTACTAAGAGAATGCCGGCACAATGCCGAACTGCAAAAAACTTACCAAATTAATTTATACAAAATTTTTCAACCGCTTTTACAAACCCGTCATTTTCTACGGTGTCTGTAATATAATCAGCGTTTTGCTTTAATTCTTCCGTTGCGTTGCCCATTGCAACGCCTGTTCCGCCGCATTTTACAAGGTCAATATCGTTATTTTGATCGCCGATTGTTAAAGTTTCTTCTCTTTTTATTCCCCACATATTGCACAAAAATTCTACCCCGTGCGACTTTGTCGCATCTTTTGCGCCGATTTCACAATAATACGGAGTGGATTTTACAATGTATAAATACGGATATTCTTTTTGCAAAAATTCAACCCATTTTGTAACTCTGTCAGGGTTTTCGATATCTATTGCAAGGAGTTTATTTATATCTTTCAATTCCAAATCATCAAACGAACAAACCGTATAATCTACAAATTTGCCCTTGATGTAAGATTTTATTATTTCGTCGTCGTGCTCAACGTACAGTTTGTCATCAATATACAAATTCAAATGCACATTGTTTTGTCTTGCCCAATTGATAATCGTTTTTGCGGTATCGGGCTCAAGAACGGTTTGAAAAAGTGTTTTACCGTTAATATCTTTTATAAGTCCGCCCTGATAGGAAATTATCGGATTGGTAAGCCCGAGTCTGCGTGCGATAGGCACGGTAGAAGAATGCATTCTGCCCGTAACAAGCACGACTTTTATTCCTTTTCGGTCAAGATTTTTTATGCAATTGATGACAGATGGGTGAAAATTCCCGTCATAAGGCAGTATTGTACCGTCAATATCAGTTGCAACCATTTTTATCATAAGGTAAACCCTTTGCAAAAAGCTCTTGTAACGGCACAAATTGTTTTAGAATCGTTAATTTCGCCATCTTGAATCATTTTGTAGATTTCATCCAAACCGTATTCAAAGCATTGCAAAACTTCGCCTTTATCGGGATGATCTCCGACGTATTCAAGATCGGATGCGAAATACAAATACAACTTTTCGGTGCAAATCCCCGGGGTTGTATTTATATAACCGAGCGATTTCCAATTTTTGGCTCTGTAGCCCGTTTCTTCTTCCAATTCTCTTTTTGCGGCATCATCGGGGTTTTCGTCTTTTTCGAGTTTACCTGCGGGAACTTCAAGAATAGTTCTTTTTAAAGGGTATCTGAACTGCTTTACTAGGATAATTTTATTATCGTTTGTAAGCGCAACAATTACAACTCCGCCGTTATGGACAACCACTTCACGAAACGATTTGTAGCCGTTTGCGGTTACGATTTCATATCTGATGATTTTCATAACTTTGCCGTCATATATAAGTTTTGAGTTTAGTGTTTTTTCTTCAAAATTCATAAATAAATTATATCATAAATTTACAAAAGTGATTTACTGTGTAAAATAAAGGTGATTAAAAAAGGACATACATAATGGGTAAAAGACTTTCAAAACAAAATATTGAACAGATGTTTAAATATGTGTTTGAATACTGCGGGTTTGAAGTGGACGGAATTGACCCAAAAGACAGAATTATCGCCTATCCGTCCTCAAACAATCAATGCTTTATATTTTCAATGCGGAAAGGCGGAGAGGTTTGCGAGGGCGTAAGAGTTCCGAATATTGATTTATTCACCCCGCCCGAAGAACTTATGTATTGCGCAAAAATAATTCTTGGTGAACGAACTTTTAAAGTAATGAAAAAAGAAATCGAAAATTCGACTTTCCAAGAAATACTTGAATTACTTAAACCCGTATTATGGGAAAAATATTCGACGAATAATAATATTCTCAAAGAAAAATTTATCATATATTGTCATTTTACAAAAGACCACGTATTAAAAATGGTAACAGATATTGAAAATACCGATGATGCGGTACAATGGCATGATTTTTACGAGGACGGAAGCGCCGTTATTAAAGAAAACTGGAATGTCCCCGAAGAAGAAGTTCCGCCCGAAACCTTTAACAGCGTAGTAGATTTAGCCTATGACATAATGGATAAACAGGGCACAATAAGGGTATTTTTCAACAAATTACGCCACAAAGGGGAATACGAATTTTCGTACAAAGACTGCCTGCGATTGTATGATGAATACCAATATGTAAGCGGCTCTTTGCAAGAATAACTTTTGGAATTGAATTTCCGATTATCGGATTATCTGCTATTCGTCAATTAAAACTCTGTCTAAGCATGCTTTTGGAGAATATTGCCATTCTCTGAACGTAATTCTTTTGACTTTAAATCCGCTGCGCTCCAGAATCGATTGTTTTTTCATATTAGAAATATGAGATTTCGGTTTATCTTCAACGCCGTCAATTTCGACTATGAATTTATCATCAACAACCAAATCTGCGCTCAATCCCGCAATATCAACCCCCGCAAGAACATGATGTCCGAGGTTGCGGATTTCATCAGCGACAACTCTTTCAAATTTGTTTTTATAAATATTTGCATCGATTTCATCATTTGCAAGCGCTTTTTTGCGTTCCAAATACTCTTTGCAATACGAAACGTAATTTCTGAAATGCCCTTCTGACATTGTTTCAATATCATGCGAAATGAAATTGATACATTTATTTTTAGCACGTGTGATTGCAACATTGAACAAATTCGGTTTTTGAATAAATGTAATGCTTTGAGGGTGCGAATTATTCGCAAAGCTCCACGAAATAAGCATTATATCTTTTTCGTCCCCTTGGAAAGTATGTGCCGTACCGATTTCAATCTGATGTTTTCTTATCATATAATCAGACAAAACTTTCGGAACAGAAATTTTCAACTGTTCGACTTGTGCCCTGAATGGCGACAAAATACCGATTGTCGTCGGATTATCGGGATTATTTTTCTCATCTTCAATAATTATCGAGTGCAAAGTTTTAACAAGTTCTTCCACCTCGGGCAGGTTTCTTGTCGCATCGCCGTCAACCTTGCCGTCAGGAACTTTGATTAGTTCAAGCGCATTATAATTTAATCTGTCTTTGCGCATAACTTTTATACGGTTAGAATAAAATTCCTTATTAGAAAAATTAATAATAGGCGGCAAGCTTCTGAAATGTTCGTCAAGCATAACACTATTCATCGAATAGTAATCAGCCAAATCAAACATTGAATTGGTGCGAAATCTCCACATTAACTGATATTTGTCGGGGATTCCGTACTGGCTCAAGAATGACTGTTCTTTTGCTTTTTCCAAGAACGACAAATGCGGTAGCTGTTTATCATCACCGACTATAACAGATTTTTTTGCCCTGTACATAATCGGGAAGCAGCTTGCTATATCGCATTGAGAAGCCTCATCAATAATTGCAACGTCAAACATGCCGGGTTTCAGCGGCAAAGAATCCGATACCGCATAAGTCGTAACACACCAGCACGGAAACGCTTCAAGCAAGGGTTTGAAATCTTCTTCCTGCAATATTTTTGATTGAAGTTTTTTTCTGCGTTCAACAAGCGACATTGCATGAACTTTTATCCTGCGTTTTTTCTTATCATCACGCAGCAAAGCTTTTAAAGCCTCACGTCTTGTACTTTTTAAAATATTAATGGCAAGAGTCTTTTGTTTTTTCTTCATCTGACGGATTTGTTCCATCATCACATGCAAATTACCCGTTTTTTGAATATCTGATTCAATTTTGCGCAACTGCCATTTTTGAGTAACAAAATCAAGTTCGACTTTTAACCTGTTGAGGTTTTCGGGTTCAACGTCAAAATGTTTAAGATCAAGAATTTTCTTGAGCTGTCTTAGTGCCGACATATTAGCAAGCCCCGCAAAAAATCCCGCTTTTTCCATATTATCCGAAAGCGCTCTTATTACATCATTGATATTATCTATTTCGGATTTTTTTAACGGTCTTTTTACATATTGCATTTCGCCGATTGTTTTTGACTGTTCCTGAATTTCATTTCTCAAATCGTGCCATTTGCGCTCAAGTTTTAAAATATTTTCGCATTTTTGTTCGGTTTCTCTCATAATATCAAGATGCTGTTTCATATCTTTGATATCAGCGAAAATATAATCTTCCTCATCATCATCTAAATCGATTTTGCCGGAGATTAAATCTTGCAGCTGACGGCTCAACTGACGTTGATAATTCGTTCTACCCGCCCTCAAAGCAAGATAAGGCGCACCGAGTTCATTCAATCTGTCTGCCACAACATCAACCGCTTTATCCATACGGGACGCCACAAGAACGGTCTTGCCGTTTGCAATCAAATGCGCAACAAGGTTTACGATTGTCTGGGATTTACCTGTCCCCGGAGGTCCCTGAACTGCAATAAATTTATTATTTTCAATATTTTTGATAACTTTTTCCTGCGAATCGCTTAGCGATAACGGAGTAATCGGATAAAAAGGTGCGTTTTCATCTTTTGTCGAGCCCCTTTCAACCGCTTGATTGTACTCATCATTAATAACCGACAGCGTTGTTTCTCTATATACTCCGCTCGGTTTTTCCGCTATCTGAAGCAATTCATGCAGCACACCCGCCGTAACTGCGGGACGTTTAGTCAATATAATTGCGCTTTGATAAGTTACGCAAAGTTTTTTCAAATCGCCCTCATACTTTTGCTTTTGCTGCTGAATATCATCTTCTATAATTTCATCTAAATTATCGCCGTTAATTTCAACGTCAGTATAATCTTTTTCTCCTTGATCATCATGCGAAACATTATCTTCATCAGCATCTTGAGAATCGTCTGAAACGATTTCAACATCAGGAATTAACGATTTTAAGGTCGTTAAGAAAATATCCATTTTCTCTTTTGTAATAGGCAAATCGGGCACAACGTCCAATATTCCCTCCAAAAAAGAATCCACTTCATCATCATCGTCGCTTTTCTTCATCAAAGATGCAAGAGCACCGGTATTGAGCGACAAAACGTCTTCCTGCCTTATACAATTTATATTTACGCCGTTTCTTTCAAGTTTGCACGGAACATACAAAAGCGGGGTCAAAAATTCGTTTCTGTGTTTAGATTTGCCGTTTCTGCCGATTAAAAACATATAGCCGTAAATAAGATACTTATCACGGGTATTGTTTTCGCTCTGAATCATAAGTTCTGTCAAATTGGGATTAGCGCCGTCTAGCTTCAAATACTCCAACCCCTGCGTTAACATGGTTTCTTTCTCTTTTAAGAAAATCCATTTGTTATCCTTATCACCCTTTAAATTGCGGAAAGTAGAACTTTTAACTTCTTCCCTTACGCAATCATGCAGATACAAACTGACTTTTTTTATAAAGCTGTTATTAAATGCCGAATTTAGTGCCTTTGTTGCTTCCTGTAACATATATAAAACTTCCTCTTAAATTTATTTTATTCTATTTTACGTTAAAATCAAGCCCCTGACATCAGCAATTTAACGGAGAAATTAAACGGAGGATAAACAGCAAAAAACTTTTACATAACAAAAAAGCCGATTAAATTTCAATCGACTTTAAAAACGTGTGTAAAAGTGTGAGTAAATATATATTTGATAAGTTTTAAAAAATCAAATTATGCGAATAAATCTGCAAACGGTCCGTTCGGATCAGCTATATGAGCTGCTACAGCGCCATCTTCGGCCAGTTTCATTCCCGGCAGGACCGTTTCTTTTAAACCTGCTGCTACACTTGCAACCTGATTTGCACTAACTTTGTAGTTATATCCCAAGCTTGCAAGAATTGCATTTGTGCTGTCCGCAATTTCTTTATCTGCGGCAGTATATTTGCTGATTTTTACACCGTAAAGATTTTGTACATTGTGTGTAAGCAAATCAGTTTCATTTTCAAGACCTTTAAAAGCAGGAGCTTCGGTTTTTACTTCTTCAACTTCGGCTTTTTTCTTTTCATCTTCAGCTTTGTTCAAAGCTTTTTGACCGATGTTTATGTTATATGTTCCGTATTGGTTCAATTTATTAAATTCTACTGTCATAACCTTTGACTCCTTGTTAGTTTACTCACATTTCAGGTTACGGCATGTTTTTTAATAATCTTTAGTAATTTGTCATCTTTTGTTAAGAAGTTGTTACAATTGAAACAGTTGTATGCTATTTCTTGTATGATAGCAAAATTTACTATAAAATGATTTTATGAATATCAAAGATAAAAATTTGTACTATATCGGCGGAGTCGTAAGGGATGAAATTCTCGGCAAACCGAGTTTTGACACGGATTTGACCTACCGTGGCAATGCGATTGATTTTGCCAAAACCATACCCGATATTGAAATTCTTCAAATAAATGAACCGTTCGGAACCGTAAGAATAAAATCCGGCGGGAAAGAATTTGATATTGCATCAACAAGAACAGAAACTTACCCCCGCAAAGGTCATTTACCCGAAGTGGATAAAATCGGGTGTTCGCTAAAAGAAGATGTTATGCGGCGTGATTTTACGATTAATGCTCTTGCCAAATCGACCCTGACAGGCGAAATTATTGATTATACAAACGGACTTGAAGATATTAAAAATAAAACCCTGAGAATCCTTTATGATACAAGTTTTATTGATGACCCCACAAGGATTGTACGCAGGCTGAAATTTGCCGTTCGATTCGGCTTCGATTCAGACGAACACACCCGAAAGCTCCAAAACGATTACCTTGATAATATAAATTACGATATGTCATACAAAAGGTTAAAAAAAGAACTGGTTGAAACATTCAACCTTAATAAGCGGGAAGCTTTTGAAAAATTCATCAAACAAAGAATTTATAAACTCGTTGCGCCCGTTGATTTTACTTTGCCCGAGTACGATTTTGAGAACCTTATAAAGATGAATTTAAGCAACATTTCACAGTCAAATATCTGGATAATATATGTCGGGCTTCTGCCTGATATCTCCAATCTGCCGCTAACTAAAGCCGAAAATAAAATAATTGAAGAATTTAAAAAACTTAAATCAACAATTTTTAATAACGATTTTGAAATATGCAAAGCTTTTAACGCTGCCCCGATAGAATCCGTTATTATGTATTCAACAGTAAATCACAAAACAGCAGAAAAATATTTGACAAAATTGAAAAATATCAAGCTTACGCTAAACGGCAAAGACCTGCAAAATCTGGGGATTGCGCCGAATGCGAAGTATCGTGAATGTTTTGATTACATATTAAAAACAAAGATTCCAAACCCCCAAATGACAAAAGCCGACGAATTGAAGCTTGCAAAAGAATTTTTCAACCTCAGCTAAATACACGTGGTTGATGTTTCTACACGAACAATAATTTTTGATGTCGGGCAAGTATGCCCTACAGTAATACTATTTTTGAAGTGCTCGCACCGATGAAACCTTAGTGTCCTCGGATTTCTTCATGAAGTTTGGCGTGGCAGTACGGGCATTCTTCAAGATTTTTTGTTTTAAACAGTTTGCCGCATTTGGGGCATTTGTTTTGGGTCGGGAGTAAAAATACCAACGCTCCGAAAATATATGACAGACTGACTTTCAAAATAAAAGTGATAACAAACACCAACAGAAATATAAGTATGTAAAAAAGCAGCAAGTCAAACGAATTCCCTTGCGGAATTTGTATGCCAAAGATTTTAGGCTGCGCAACTTCTTGAGTGCTTTGTGTTTGCACGGGGTGATTTTTATTTATTTCCCGTGTCAGTATTATGGTAGTATTTTTGCTCATAAGTAAATTATAACATATTGCGTTAATATATGTTATAATTCAATTTGTAAAATACAGGTTAAGGAGAAAAACGGCACAATGCAAAGAATAGGGCTCGGCTACGATATTCATAAACTGGTAAGCGGACGTGATTTAATTATCGGCGGGGTAAAAATTCCTTATGACAAAGGGCTTTTGGGGCACTCTGATGCCGATGTACTTATACATGCAATAATTGATGCGATGCTCGGTGCTGCGGCACTTGACGATATCGGCACACTTTTCCCAGATACCGACGAAAAATACAAAAATATAGACAGTACGGTTTTATTGAAAAAAGTTTTTGAATTGATAAATCAAAAAGGGTATAAAATTGTTAATATTGATTCAAATATCATTGCGCAAGCACCAAAGATGATGCCCTATATTCCCGAAATGAAAAAGAAGTTGTCGCAAATTTTGAGCATTTCGCCGCAAGAGATTTCAATAAAAGCAAAAACTAAAGAAAACTTGGATTCTGTCGGACAAAAACTTGCCATAGAATCCAATGCGGTAGTTTTGTTGGAAAATTAAATTTATCCGGCAAAAAATGCCCGATTTTACCGATTGATGATTTACAAATATCATTAATTTTTTTTACAATATGTATTTTTTATTTATTTTGGGTTAGAATAGTTTTATGGCTACAAAAGAAAAAGAAAAATTGTATTCGGATGTTCCTCCGACGAGATTAAGGGGTAAAGAGGAGAAGTTCAAACCTGCTAAAACAAACAAGTTCTGGCTTACTATTGCAAGTTTGTTTTTCTTTAATATGCTCCAAAACAGGTTTTATGCATTCCGTTACAGCGGATTTGAAAATTATGCAAATCGTGATAAAGAACACCCGACGATTCTTTTTGCCCCGCACTCAAACTGGTGGGACGGAATAGTTTTTTACAATGTAGCCCACAGAATTTGCAAAAAAGAAATTCGTTTAATGGTCGAAGAATTGAACAGATTTCCGCTTTTAAGACGAGGCGGAGCATATTCCGTTAATAAAAAATCCCCTCAAACGGCTATGCAGGCGCTTAAATATTCAATAGACGTATTGTCTGATTTAAGAAATTTGTTGTGCATTTTCCCGCAAGGGATTATCAGACCGCCTCACTACAGACCGATTGAATTTCAAACGGGACTTGCATATATTGCAAAACAGGCTGCGAAAAGGTATGGCAAAGTTACTTTAATTCCGCTTGCGATTGAGTATTGTTTCTTAAGGGATAACAGACCCGAAGTTGTGGCTAATTTCGGTGAACGTATAGAACTTACCGATCCGAAAGTCGACAGGCATGAATATACTCATGTTCTTGAACAGGCGTTGACAAAAACCTGCGATGAACAGTTCCATGATATTTCAACAGGCAAGGTTGAAGATTACGATATCTTATTCAGACAACATTTAAAATGGTACAGACGAATCGAACAGAGATTAAAAAGTATTGATTTGCCTGAAGTTTCAGATGTATAAGCAGGTGAAATATGGTTATTTCGTTAAGACCTCATCATTTTTTATGCCTGCAGGGATATAAAGGTTTCAACTATTCCGCACATCAGGTCAATTCGTGGAACAGAATTACCAAACTGCTGAAAGATAACCCCGATACGGATGTTTTAACTGTAAGTGGCAGCGATGATTTGTGCGCAAAATGCCCCGCATTAATGGGTACAAAAAGCAGATGTATCGAAAAAAACGTCAAATCACTCGATGATAAGGTTAAAGATTTGCTAGGACTTGTTATAGGCAAAATTTATAAATACAGCGATGTTGTCAAAGATTTAAACGCAAAGATGACCAAAGAAATTCACTCGCAGCTTTGCTCGGGGTGCATGTGGTGGAAACGTGGTCTGTGCAGAGATTCATTCAAGCAGACAACCTAAATTTTTCGTTTTTTATTTGAATTTCTAACCTTGACAAAAAAAGAAAAAAGTTTTATCATGAAGATACCCTATAGGGGTATATCGAAAGGAGATAAAAAATGAAAAAATACTCGGTTGTTTAGTTTTGTTGTGCGCATTTGCTTTCACTATGAACGGAGCATTTGCATGCGAAAAATGCAATTGCGGATGCAATGACGGTCAAAAATGTACATGCGAATGCGGCAAGAATTGCAATTGCGAGAATTGTAATTGCTGCAAGAAAAAATTGTTCAGATTTTTCAAAAAGAAATGTAATTGCGCTGATACGGCAGTAAAATGCGGCTGCGATAAATAACCGCAACCATGGTAAAATATATTTGACAAAAATCCGATTATAAGATACTTTGACTTTTCCGCTTCGGGCGGCTAGATATTTCGGGTAATGAAATTTAAAATATTATAAATAATAATTTTGTTATGAAGAAATTTTTAGGGTTGATAGTGTTTTTGATTGGATTTTTGCCTTGTTACGGGGCAGAGTACGGGGTGTATTCGCCGAAGAATTATTCGTATAATTCTTCAGACGGTGAGCGGCTTTTATTTATAATCGATTTGTCAAACAGTATGAATGAAACCTTGGAAAATTCTTCAAAGTATCAATTGATGCTTGACGTTATGAAGCGAATTTTGCCTCAAATTTCTCCGACAACACAGGTCGGACTAAGGATTTACGGACACAGAATGGGCTTTACCCCGTTTGAAGCTTGCAGAGCAACTACTCTATCAAATCCGATAATGGCAAATAACAGTGCTAATATTGAAAAATCCCTCCAAAAGCATAAACCCAGAGGAATGACACCTATTACGTTTTCGCTTAAACAGGCAATAAAGTATGATTTTATGGGGTTTGGCGGAAAGAAACATATAATTTTGTTAACGGATGGCGGGGAAAATTGTGATGAGAGCCCTTGCAAGTACGTTATGGAGCTGATTAAAATCAGACGTGATGTTCAGATAGATGTGATTGCGTTTAATATCAAAGATGACGATGATTTAAAACAACTTCAATGCACGGCGCTTGTAACAAGCGGGAAATTTTATAATGCGGAAACTTCGGCGCAGCTGTATAACGGATTTGACAAAAGCATAAGCGGGGTGAAAAATGTCGAAGCAAAAATTCTTTTGCCCGATGTGAATTATTAGTTGAAAAAGTATTCCCTCACTCCCAAGGGGTGGAGGAAAATGAATTTGTAACTCACTTATGAACTTATAAACTTATAAACTTATAAACCTATGAACTTATTCGTACGACAAGGCGATTCTTCGCTTACGCTCAGAATGACGATTTCTGTTTCCCTCGCCCCCTTGGGG
>ONOE01000012.1 GCA_900319365.1 uncultured bacterium
AAAACCTAATTCAGTAAAACCTTTGTCGTCAGTAAAGTACTTTGCTCGAAAAGCTCTTCCGTTATCCTGATAAACAACTTTTGGTATCATATCAAGATTAATTATTGAATTACGCAGAGCACTTGCTATGCATTGGGTATTTTCTTCAAGCATAATTTCATAACCAACAAGTGCAGTTGACTTCCAATCAAGAAAACCCACTAATGTTGCTCGACAAGGTTTGCCCGTGAACGGATTTATTACTTGAAAGGCTAATTTATGTCCGTCTGCGACAAGAATATCCCCGACTTCTAAAAGCGAAGCATCACGTTTTATATATGGTTCAACTTTATCTGAAAGTGCTTTTTCTCCGTCACGAGCAAGAATCCATTTGTCATAATTGTTATCCTTAAACCATTTTGCATAACGTCTAAATGTAATATCTGCCGGAATAAAGCTGTGTCCCTGCTCTTTTAATCTGTATTTAGTAAGTGCAATAGCTTTGCCGATTGAAAGTCTATTCGGGTGCAAAAGTAATCCCATAAATATTTTTATTTCATCATCGTTAAGTACGGTTCTGTAATCATTAACACTACTGTATTTGTATTGTGGCAAAAGTTTCGTGTAATCTTCAGTACCATTTAACATCGCATACCAACGGTGTAAACTTCCGCGGGAGATTTTACCTAAAATCTCAAATAAGTTAGAGGTTAAAGTATTATGCAATTTAACAAAATCATAATCTGCTTGAAGTTTGCTTTGAGATTGCTTCCTAAATTCAAGCCATTGATGCACAATGTCTAATCTTGCTAATGCGATTTGTTTACATTTTTCTGGAGTAAATTCTGCCATGCGTATGCTCCTTTGCATACACATTAATGTCTCTGTTTCGTAGAAACATCAAGTCCTAAATCTCAATCTCAGAGACATTTTGACACATATCAAAATGCAAGATAATTTATTTTTGCACTTTATTGCACTTATTTGCACTTGGCTCAATGCTAAATTCCATGCTAAATATACCCTGAAACAAGTTCAGGGTAACAAGTTTTTGGTGCAAAATAGTGCAAAAATTGGGACAAAAGTGCAAGAATACTCCGGTAAATCTCTACACTATAAATCTGCCTTAAACTCCCAACAACTCGGCATCATAGCCAATATAAACGCATCCAAACTGTCCAGAAAACCTATAATTAAATCTATGAACTTCTTGGCATAAAAAAAAGATGACCTGACTGTCATCTTATTAAAAAATGGGCCGCAGTGGACTCGAACCACCGACCTCACCCTTATCAGGGGTGCGCTCTAACCACCTGAGCTAGCAGCCCATATACTATTTGATATCTTTACGATATCTTTTAAAATATCTCAAAACACAACAAGCTATTACTTATTATATTTCGCACTTCCTAATCTACTATAAACATTTTTTAAAATCAAGTGGTTTTTTATTTAATTAATTATAAGCATCCGAAAATGCGGTTACATACCGTTTTGAACCGTAAATTTACAGGTTATCGGATTTGTTTATATCATACAAATTTACTCCGCCGACGGATTTATACAAGCCGATTGCCGAAATAAGAGAGTTTATTTTGTTCGAAACACTCTCTTTTTTTATGGTTAAGTAAACTTCTCTTGCAAACAGTACGTCAACATTGTTTCCGTTGCCGATATTTCTGTTATCCATAGCTAAATTGTATAATTTTCTTTCTTTAGCCAGTTTTTCTTGCGCCTCATTATAATTTCTATTTGACGTTTTGTAATCCACAAGGCTTGAATTTATTTCGCTTATCGCATCAAGATATGTTTTTTGAAAGCTGTTCAATGCTTCTTCATAACGGAATTTTTCCATTTTCAACATAGCAAGTTTCCTGCCGCCTGAAAATAAATCCCAATTCGGCGCAATCCCTGCCGATAAAAATTGCGACGGGTTATTGAACAAATTTGATAATTTATAAGCGTTCAAACCTATTTGACCGTAAATCGTAAATGTCGGCAAAAATTCTTTCTTCGCAACCCTTACGTCAAAGCCTATTCTTTTAATATTTGCTTCTTGTTCCAAGTAATCGGGACGGTTTTCTATAATGTTGCTATTATATTCTTCTGGAATATTTTTTAGCAGGGTCAAATTTTTATAGCTGTTTCTTTGTATGTCTTTGTTTGATTCAGAAAGGTAAACATTCAAATTGTTTATTAAAACTTCTTTTGTTTTGTTGTAAATATTTTGTTCCTGTTTCAGGGTATTAAGGTTTTCTTCCTGCTGCAATACTGCCGTAATCGGAGCAAGACCGATTTTGTTTTTGTCTTTTATCATTTGAGTGATTTGCTGCTGCACATTAACGAGTTCGTTTTGCAATCTCAGCATTTCATCTGTTTTTATAAGGTTAAAATAATCCGTTGCAAATGCTGATGTCAGCGAAATATATGTGGATCTTTCTTCCTGTTTGATTATTTCAAGTTGTTGTTTTTTGCTTTTGGTTTTTAATCTGTTTTTGCCCCAGATATCTATTTCGTAGCCTGCTGTAATTGGTAAATAATAGTTATTCTGGGAATATTTTGAAATTTCCAAGTCGCCGTATTGCCTTCTTGCTGCTTGAAAATCTCTATAAATATCGCCTGAAAAAGAAACTCCGGGCAATTCTTGTGCAAACTGCATTCTGACTACCTGTTCGTTTGCTTTAACTTTTAGCGCCGCATCTTTTAAATCATAGTTGCTTTCATAAACTTTTACCAAATTTTGAACCAGATAATCATCGTTAAAATTCTTCCACCAGTCCAAATTCATATACGCAGCCGTATTATTTGCTGCAATTGAGGGTAAACCGATTATTAAATAACTTAAAATTAAAATAAAAAACTTTTTCATATTTCGCCTGCTTAAAAATTTTCCTTGTGTTATAATTATAGCACAAGGATTAATAAATTCAATTTTAGAAGATTAAAGATGGAAAGATTATCACTTGGAAAAAGAGTCGGCACAAATGCGTACACTACGGGAATTTTAGCAAGAGCTCTGGCTTCTCAAATATATTCGGAAAAAGGTTTTGAAGTTACGCCCGAGCAATATTTGATACTTGATCTGCTTGTCGAAAACGGTGAGCTGTACCAAAGGCAGATTTCCGAAATTACCCTCAAAGACAGGGCAAACGTTTCAAGATTTGTGAATATTTTGAAAGAAAAAGAATTAATCGAAAAAATTCCCGAGGCAAGAGGCAGAAGAATTTATAAAATTATAGTAACCCCAAAAGGCAAAGAATTGCGAGATAAAATTCACCCCACCGCTATGGAGTTGCGGAAAATTCTTTCTGTCGGTATTGACCCTAAAGAAATGAAAATCACCATTGCGACCCTAAAAAAGATTTATCAAAATGCAATTGAAAAAGTGAAATTACGAATTTGAGGATTATATTAAAATGAAAGACACAAGACATTTTTATCAGAAAAAGCGAGTAATTACGCTTATGATTTTATTGCCCATAATAATATTGCTGGGCGCCTATGTATCAATAAGGTCGATTTTTTACAAGACAACCGACGATGCTTACGTTGAAGGGCATATCGTAACAATTGCTCCGAGGGTTTCAGGCCCCGTAATAAAGCTTTTCATAGACGATAACGTAAAAGTTAAAAAAGGCGATTTGCTATTAGAAATTGACCCCAACGATTATGCGGCAAAATTAAGACAATCCGAAGCAAATCTTGAAGAAGCCAGAGCACAGCTTGTAAATGCTCAAAATCAGGTTAAAAAGACTTATTCAGAACTTGATTTTGCAAAAGATGATTACAACAGATATTCTCAAAGTTATCAAAAAGGAATTTCTTCAACGCAGGATTATGATTCTGCCAAAACAAAATTGACAACGACCGATTCTGAAAATAAATCCGCAAAAGCAAAATCGGACGAATTGAAAGCTACAATCAAGCGGCTTGAGGCAGAAGTTGAAGAAAATAAATTAAACTTGTCTTATACAAGAATTTATGCTCCTCAAGACGGCAAGATTACAAACCGTACCGTCGAACTCGGGAACTACGTTCAGGTTGCGCAGCCGTTATTTTCAATCGCAAAGGATAATGTTTGGGTTGTTGCAAACTACAAAGAAACACAGGTTGCCAATATGAAAAAAGGGCAAAAAGTAAAAATAAAAGTCGATGCATACGGACGAAAAGTATTTAACGGGAAAATCGATTCAATCCAAATGGCATCAGGTGCCAAGGCGAGCCTTTTCCCGCCTGAAAATGCGGTCGGAAGTTATGTAAAAATCGTTCAAAGGATTCCCGTTAAAATTTTGTTCACGGACGATATTTCAAAATACAACATAGTCCCGGGTATGTCCGTTGTTCCGACGGTAAAAGTGAAGTAAATTGAAAGTTGAAAATGTTGTAAAAGTTTATAAGTTTATAGGTTCATAAGTTAATTACAGGATTTTAATCAGTAAAGCAGGGTGCGCTTGCGCTCTGCACCGAAAGTTAGTCAGGTACTTGCCTGACATAAAAGAGGGTTTACACCCCTCACCCGAATTTCTAACTTTCGCCAACGGCTCAAGTTGAAATTCAACCCTCTCCCTCAAGGGGCGAGGGATAAAAAAGCAGGATGTATTCACTCTCCGCACAATAGAAATGTAAAATTATGGAAAATGCAGCAATACAGGTAAAAAAAAGACGTCATGTTCCGCTATGGTTAATAGCGGTATCAATTCTGCTGCCTACGGCTTTTTCTACCCTTGCAACATCAGCTACAAACGTTGCAATCCCATATATTTCGGGGCACTTTGCGGCAACGGTAGACGAGGCAAGCTGGGTTGTAACGTCTTATATGATTGCAAATGCATGTCTTATTTTGATGACGGGGTGGCTTGAGCATCTGTTCGGGCGAAAAAGGTTTTTGAAAATTTTTATAGGAATTTTCACAATCGGCTCTTGTATCTGTGCTGTTGCTCCGAGTTTGAATTTTTTAGTCTTAGGCAGGTTAATTCAAGGTATAGGCGGAGGTCCTATGGTGCCTATGGCGCAGACAATTTTACTTTCGGCTTTCCCGTCAGGTAAAAGGGGCTTAGCAATGTCATTATTTGGCTTTGCAACAATGGTTTCCGCTATTTTAGGACCGTCTTTTGGCGGATTTATTGTTGATAATTTGAGCTGGCAGGATATCTATATGGTAAATCTGCCTGTCGGGATTGTTTCAATAATAATGATAAGCCGAAATATTCAGGACACCCCGAGAGATTCTCATGCTAAAAAAGTTGATTTTGTCGGAATTGTGACTATGATATTTTGGCTTTTATCAATGCAGATTGTACTTGATAAAGGTCATCAGTATGATTGGTTCAATTGTCCGTGGATATTCTGGTTGTCTATATTTTCATTGTGCTGCTTTACGATTTTTATTGTTTGGGAATCGGGAAATGATGATGCGATAGTCAATTTGAAAGTCTTTAAAGATAAAAACTTTATAATCGGAACGGTTTTGTCAGCAACACTTAGTATGATTGTATTTACGACAATGTTTTTGATGCCGAAATTTTTGCAGAATGTTTTAGGATATACGGCTTTATTAAGCGGCGCAACACTAGCCCCGAGGGTTTTATCCTGCGTTGTTATGACGATATTTATCCCGAAACTTATGAAACTGTATGACAACAGATTTTTGATTGCTCTGGGGTTTTTGTGTATGGGGCTGTCAACGTTTATGTATACAAATTTGAATTTAGATGTATCTTTCGGGTATGTTTCTATTCCGAACGTATTGTTAGGGGTCGGGGTAATTCTTGCGCTGACTCCCGTTTCGGCGTTGGTTTTGGGAACATTGCCAAAAGCCGAGCTTGCAAACGGATCAAGTTTGCATAATTTGTGCAAAACAGTAGGACAAGCGTTTGTTGTTTCAATGTCATCAACCATGGTTGCGCAGCATTCGCAATTACATCAAGGCTTTTTGGTTGAAAATTTGTCAAGATTTAACCTTACGTTTCAGCAAAAAATGGCAAGTTTAACCCATACTTTTATGGGCAATATTTCTAATGTTTACGCAACAACAAAGGCGAATGCGTATATGTATAAACATCTTGTTGAACAGTCGACTTTGTTTGCTTATGTAGATACTTTTGCGGTTGTTGCACTTATGGCGTTTATTTTGATACCTTTTGCTTTTTTACTTAATACGAAAATTAATGATGATTAATATTTTGTAGAATTTATAAGTCTTAATATTTTGCTTGCAAAATTTGTTTGTTCATATTATTATTCTTTCGTAGCCGAAATGGGCTTTGGTATGCCTATGAAGCTTTAGTTACACTTTTAATAAAAAGGAGAACGAAATGCCAAAATTAAAAACACACAGAGCTGCTGCAAAACGTTATAAAGTTACTGCAAGCGGCAAAATTATGAAAAGACAAGCAGGCATCGGACACTTGCTCCAACACAAATCAGGGTCGAGAAAACGCAGAATCTTCAAGATGATTGATGTTTCTGAGTCACATGTAAATTTGGTATCTAAAGAGTTACCATACAAGAAGTATTCAAGATAGGAGCAAGAAAAATGAGAATTAGACGTGGTAATGCCGGTGTTAAAAGACACAAAAAGATATTAAAACTTGCTAAAGGATTTATCGGTGCAAGATCAAGAATATTTAAAGTAGCTAACATTGCTGTAATGAAAGCTCTTAAATACGCTTACAGAGATAGAAGAACCACAAAACGCAATATGCGCAGATTGTGGATTGTCAGAATAAATGCTGCGGTCAGACAAAGAGGCATGAGCTATTCAAAATTTGTTAACGCTTGCAAAAAAGCTAACATTATTGTTAACAGAAAAATGCTCGCTGACCTTGCTGTAAAAGATCCTGAAGCTTTTGATGTATTATTTGAAACTGTTTCAAAATAATTAAGTCAAATAAGTTTTACGGTTTAATAAAAAAGACGGTTTTTAATTATAAAGAGCCGTCTTTTTTAGTGTGTATTTGTTTGTCGGACTGACGTTTTATTTAACAAATTTTTTATGCTAAAATTTTATTATTATGAAACCCCAAGAAATGAATTTTTACGTAAAAGAATTATTTAAAATAGCCGGCCCCATTATTATGGGCAATTTAGGTTTTATTTTGCTCGGTGTGGGAGATGTAATTGTTGCGGGCAGACATTCTACTCAAACTTTTGCCGCTATAAGTATTGCGGCTGCTATTGTCAATTGCGTAATGACTCTCGGAATGGGGTTGACTTCTGCTATTTCCCCTCTTTTATCAAATTACAGAGGGCAAAATATTCCGATAAAGCGTTATTTTTATCCGTCAATCAGGTTTGCGCTTTTCTGGGCGTTGGTTTCGGGGTTATTAATTCTTGCAATTATTCCGACAATTCCTTTGATAGGGTTTGAAAAACCTCTGGTAGAAATTATTCAGCAATATATGTTCATAAGCGCATTGTCTACATTTGGCGGAGGGTTGCACCAATCGTTGAAAGAGTTTTTACAGGCGTTTGAAATTGTTATGTTCCCGAATTTATTAACGATATTTTGCGTATTTTTAAATTTGGGATTGAATATAATTTTTGTTTTCGGCTGGGGAATAATCCCGTCAATGGGCGCTATAGGTCTTGCACTTGCAACATTTTTCGTAAGATATTTTATGGGATTTGCACTTTTAATATACTGTCTTTGCATAATGAAGCTACACAATTACCACGAAAAAGGCTATTACAAAAACCTTACAAAAATCGGTTTGCCGATTTCAATGGCAATTTTGACAGAATTTGTTGCGTTTAATTCAATTGCAATAATAATGGGCAGGATTTCGGGTATTTATGCTGCCGCTCAAAATTTGTTATGCACGTTCATAAATACAACGTTTATGGTTCCGTTTGCGATATCAAATGCGATTGCGGTAAAGGTCGGATTTGCAAACGGTGCAAACAATATGAGAGATTTGAAACGGTATTCGTGCATAGGTACGGGCATGTCGCTTACGTTTATGGTTTTCGGAGCTTTAACGTTTATTTTGTTCCCTAAATTTATCGTTTCGATATTCACAAGCGATGTTCAGTTGTATAATATCGTATTCCCTGTCGTTGTTATTCTTTCCGTTTATCAAATATTTGACGGTATGCAAATATCCTTATCAGGTATTTGCAAAGGTATAAAACAAACCAAAATTGTTTTGATTTCTAATTTTATTGCGTACTGGTGTATATCCATTCCTCTGGGATGTTATCTCGGGTTAGCTCAAAATATGAAACTCTGCGGGTTTTGGATAGGTTTGCTTTCGGCATCTGCTACATTGTGTGTAATAATGCTTTTGCAGCTTAAAATGTATTTTGCAAAGCGCCGCAAGCTCCAAGAAATTTAGTCTAAGCTTTCAAATTGCTCGGGCTGAGATATTTTCGGATGGCTTCCTGTGATAATTCCATAGGTCCCGATAATCCGTCCCGATACCCTGAACCGCCGAATGCAAAATGTTGAATAACTAATCCGTTTCCGCCGTTTTTAATTCCCTGTTCGATTTTGGCATCAAGTTCGGGAACGGTTGAATTAAATCCCATTTTTTTATATTTAATTGCACATGAAAATTTTTGAGGCTTGCCATACCCGCAAATACGAAGAAATTCCATCGGAACACTTCCTGTGCAAGCTTCCAGCGAAACTCTCCCGCTATAACCCATACGATTTGATGCCTGAACTATTTTTCGCAGCATTTCAGTTCCAATTCCTTTGTAATTCGGTGAAGTTGCAAGATATTCTATATACAGGCTATCTTTATCTTTAATGCCGAGAAATTTATTCATTTTATTGTTCGGGTCGGGAGTTAAACGGGCTAATCCGATTTCTTCCCTTTCAATATTGTATGCCGTTACATCATAAGATTTAAAATTTTTGTTTAATTCGGGTATTTCTTCCACGACAATCGGTTCTTGTAAGTGCGTTTTTGTATTTAATATTGTTCCGGGTTTTCGTTCTACCCCTTTTGTTTTTATGCTTTTATATATGTCCCCGACAATGCTTTCTACTGAGTCTTTTTTATTAAGCAATTGTTTTTCAAGAGCATCGATTTTCCCTAAGAAACTAACGGCGCTCGGTATATCATTTATACTTGCCAAGCAATTTTCTTTACGCAGTTTTTTTAGCACATCAACGGCTAAATCCTGACCTTTAGGTGTAAATTTGCGCATTACACCAAGCAGCAATTTTACGTTCATGGTAAATCCTTTATATATTTTCCCCTGTGTATATATATAAAGTATTTGATGCGCTTAAAATTGCCTGTGGGTTTATATTTTGTCATATAAAAATTAAATTATTTGCCCAGTTCTTCTGCTTTTTTAGTTGTTTTTTCAATTACGTCGTAGAAGAATTTGCCTGAATTTTGTTTTTTCATTTCTTCAATTCCGACAAAAGTGCATCCGCCTTTTGTTGCAACGTTATCAATCAAAGTTTGAACGGGTGTTTCGCCTCTGTTGAATACCATTTGAGCAGAGCCTAATGCTGTTTGAGCGGCAAGGGTAAGAGATTTTTCATATTCAAGTCCGAGTTTTTCGCCCGCACGAGCCATATCTTCTATTACCTGATAGAAAAATGCGGGGCCCGAACCTGAAATTGCCGTTACGATATCCATTTGTTTTTCGTTTACCGTAATGCATTTACCTATTGATGACAGCATATTTTCAATCGTTTCAACATCTTCATCTTTTGCTTTTGAACCTTTGCAAACTCCAAACATCCCGAGTTTTACAAGTGCGGGAGTATTGGGCATAATTCTTATAACTTTTGAATTATTTAAAACATTTTCAATTTTGGTTAAAGTATTGCCCGCACAAATTGATACAATTAATTTTTCGGGAGTTGCAAAATCTTTTATTTCATTCAAAACGTCAACTTCCTGATTAGGTTTTGTCGCAATAAAAATAATATCGGATTGTTTAACAAGTTCTTTATTGTCAGTTAAAACTTCAATGCCGAGCCTTTGAGATGCGCTTTTAGCAAAAACTGCATTAACTTCAGATCCTTTAATTACAAAATTTTTATTTTGCTTAATTCCTCCGATAATTGCGCTTGCCATTTTTCCGCAGCCGATAAATCCTATTTGCTTCATAATATTTAACCTTCCTTTTTTAGCATGTTGACTATTTATTTTTTTTACTATAACATTTGTATTATATGACAAATAAATAGCAAAGGAAATATAAAATGAAACGTACATTAGAAGGAACAAAAAGAAAAAGACAAAATGTCAGCGGATTTAGAGCAAGAATGGCTACCCCCGGCGGCAGAGAAGTTTTAAACAGACGCCGTGCAAAAGGTCGTCATCAATTGGCTATTACTGCTAAAGAAAGAGCATAAGTCTTTTTTAAAAGGATAATTAAAAAACAGGTTCTTAATTTTTTAAGGGCCTGTTTTTTGTAGTTTATTTTTTTTGTGAATTTTATTTATATTCTTCGGGGGTAAATTTGCAATAACCTGATTTGCGGCATTTGTCTTTAAGTTCTTTCCATTCGTTGTTATCAGTTATTATTTCAACGGCCGTGGGGTATAAAATATTGTTTTCTTTAAAAATATGATCTCTTAATGCCATAACTAAGATTTTTACGGCTGAATTGATTCTGTTTTTAAAATCGGTAAAATTCATGTTTTTAACATCATTTGCCAATTCAAGAACACTTCTCTTGTATCTTCTTAAATCTTCGTGCTCCATTACCATAACTTTTGTCGGTCCGTCTACTCCGTGAGCTTCAACTGCGGGGAAAAGAACTTTTTCTTCTCTTTGGTGGTGCGGTTCACCGTCAAGCAAATCTTGCGCTGTTTGTGCAATTTGTGAATATAAGGTACTGTTTTCATCATAAGAATTTTGTTTTTGCAATTCGGTATTCAATTTGTCCAACTTATCCAAAAAGCTTGAAAGGATTTCGTGCTCTTTGACAAAAGTATTTATCGGATGTCCTTTTTCTAATTGTGAAGTCATCTTTGTTACTTCATCTTTTAGCATTTCCATGTGAATTGAGCACAAATGTCTTAAATCTTCGGGTGCCAAACCTGCTTCAAGAAGTTTTTGTTCCGCAAAAGACAGATCCTGTGCTTCAAGAGTGGAAAGAAATTCCTGTGCCTCTTCTTTTACCTGCGAGGGATCTTCGCCCGCATTTAATCGCTCGAGTAATTCTATAAGTCTGTCTGTTTTATCCATATCGGTCTCCTTTTATTTATCATCTACAGTAATACTTTATACCCGTTATTCGGTTTGGTATGTTGGAAATACAACAAAATTTTATATAATTATTTTTAATTTTTCCATAAATTTTAAACAATAAAAAATCCACCCTTTTGGGGGTAAAGGGTGGATTTTTGGGGTGATGTTTAACAATCGGATTGATATAGGGTTTTTGTATATTTATATGCCGTTTTGGGTTAAAATATCCTGCAAGGTTTTTGCCGATTTTTGAAGATTTTTAATTTCTTCGTCGTTTAACTGAATCGGCACGTGAGTTTCTACTCCGTCTTTAGTTACGATTGCGGGTAAACTCAGCGAAATACCCTCAATTCCGTATTCTCCATGCATCATTGAAGATACGGGCAGGATTGATTTTTCATCCCTTACTATGGCTTCACATATCCTTTTAACAGCCATTGCAACTCCGTAATATGTTGCTTTTTTCTTTTCAATAATTTCGTAAGCGCTGTTTTTAACATCATTTGCAATTTTTTTCATTGCTTGTTCGTGGTTAAAATAACCTCTCATTTCACAGAATTTGTTTAAAGGAATCCCAGATACATTTGCGCTTGACCACGCAGCTATTTCAGAATCTCCGTGCTCTCCGATAATGAATGCATGAACACTTCTGGGGTCAACATTTAAATGGTTGCCGAGTTCGTATTTTAATCTTGCCGTATCAAGCACCGTTCCCGAACCGAAAACTCTGTTTTCTTCAAATCCAGATAATTTTATTGCGACGGTTGTTAAAATATCTACAGGGTTTGCAACGATTAATAATACTCCTTTGTAATCTCGTTTTTTAATTTCGGGAATGATTGATTTAAATATTGAAATATTTTTCTTAACCAGATCAAGTCGTGTTTCTCCGGGTTTTTGATTTGCGCCTGCCGTTATTATAACAAGCGATGCATCTTTGATATCATCATAGCTCCCTGCATAAATCTTCATCGGTTTTGCAAAAGGTACACCGTGGCTGATATCCAAAGCTTCGCCTTGAGCCTTGTCGTTGTTGGCATCAATTAAAACCATTTCTGAAAATAATCCCGATTGCATAAGTGCAAATGCACTTGCCGAACCTACAAATCCGCAGCCGACTATTACGACTTTTCTTGAATTTGTGCAACTTAAACAGTCTTTTTCCATAATGTACGACCTTTCTATTTTTCTTCTTGCTTTTGACTCTACTTTATAATATATTTCTTATAAAGTATGTTGGAAATCCAACAAAATTGAAAGGCGAATTATGCAAGACTATATTTATAAAATAAAAGATTGTAAACTATTTGACGGTATTAAATCCGAAGAATTGCAGGCAATGTTCGGATGTTTAAATTCTTGTCTGAAAAGTTATTCAAAGAAAGAAACGGTTGTATCTGACGGGAAAATCATAGATGCTATAGGAATTGTTGTAGAAGGGAAGCTGCAAATCGTTCAGTATGAATATTCGGGTAATCGTGCGGTATTATCAACGCTAAGCCCGAACCGTATTTTTGGTGAGGCTTTTTCTTATACGGGAATAAAAATGCCGTTAAATGTTGAAGCGGTGGAAGATAGCAAAGTTTTATTTTTACAATCTTCAAAAATAGGCTGTCCTTGCCATAATAATTGTACTTTTCATAATAAATTGATAAATAATTTGTTCGGGATTCTTGCGAAAAAAAATGTTAACCTTATTCAAAAAATTGAATGTATGTCTAAAAAAACTACAAGGGAAAAAATTCTTTCTTTTTTGGAAATGGAATCGGTAAAACATGCCAGCAACGAGTTTAAAATCCCTTATGACAGACAGGCTCTTGCTGATTATCTGGGGGTCGAACGCAGCGCAATGTCGGCAGAACTCGGGAAATTACGCCGTGACGGAATTATTGAAAGCAGCAAAAATCAATTCAAATTGCTCTAGACAACTATTACTTAAAACCGTTTCAAAATAAACCAGATTAGAAAAATTATTAAGCTTTTTTGCTCATAAATTCATTCATTGATATTGATATTTTGGGAGTATAGTCAGGTTGCGTATTTTTAGAGTTTTTGCTTTCTTGTTTTATATTGTATCTTAAAAATTTGTTCAAGAATTTTGGCAGCGCAAAACCGATAAGGGCGGTATTTGCAAGAAGTGAGAACCAATATATTGATGCTCCTGCCGTTTTTGTTTTTTTAAGAACCTCGGGCGGAATATCTTTTGCCTTGTCAAGCGTTCTGAAGTTTCTTAATCCGAGTTTGAATTTTTGGAAGAAGTTTAATTTTTTGTCGCTCGGCTGCATAATTTTTGTACCGAACAGTTTATCCGTTATTCTTCCGAAAACGTTATTTATAAGAAAATCTCCGCCAAAGAACATCGTAAATAATCCGATATCACGCAAGGCTCTGTCTTTGCATTCGTTTTTATCTCTTGAAGATATAAGTTTTGCGGGAAAACTTGCCAGTACCCAGATTGCAGCATAAATTGTTTTTGACATATTTGTACCCGATGCGTAATTAAAATCATCAGGCTTGTTTGCTATACTTTTTAAAATCTTGTTATACCCTTTTTTAATAATGTTTTTGGTTGGTTTGATTTTAGAAATTTCCGTGCTTAAACCTTTTGTAACCGTTTTAGAAAATAATATCCCGGGAACTACCGTAAATAATACGTTCCATAACAGTTTACTTTTTTTAGATTGCTGAGAAATTTTATCGGATTTGTGCTCTGAATTGTTATCCTGTTTAAGTTTAAACCCTGCCGAAAAATCTTTTCTATGGGTGGTATGTTCCGTGTATTCGGTTGCAATCCACGGAATGGCAGACCACATAGCAGCCGTTGTTATAAAGTCTGTCATTAAAACTTTTTCATGAACCGACAGTAAATCTTTTTTGAGTTTGTCCGGGTTGTTATATCTTGTATAAATTTCTTCAAAAGCCTTTTGGTGTTCGTCCCCGCCGTTTTTATCAAAATATTTTGCGGTTTCTTCCATTCCTTTTTTCAAATCGGCTTTCGGGGTAAGGTATCTTTTTGGAACCTGAATAATCTTTTTGCCTAAACCGTTTAGGGTTTTTGTTATACCTTTATTTTTCAAAAAATGTTTATTGTATAACGGGATTAGCATAATAGGGGTGAGGTATGAAGCTATAAGGTAAATTACCCCCATTAAAGCCCTTTCTCTTGCTTCGTATTTGTTATTAGACATTATGCATTGAGGAACGGTGCTTCCGCCAAGGGTTGTTATCCCTCTGTTTATAAGGGTATGCTCTTGAACGTAAGACGTCGCATTGTATACGCTAAAGCCTTTGAAAGGTAATGTATTTTCTACTTTTTTACAATCCATAATCACATTCCATGGTATACGAAAATTCCGTTTGGTCAATGAAAACGGGTCAAATTTTAAAATTTATTGCTAATATTAGATAAAAAATATATAATAATTAATAAATGAAAGGATTATTAAAATGTTTGAGAATAATAAATTGCCCTTTATACTCGGTATTGCGACAATACTTGGTGCAGTGATAGTTGTCAGCTGTTTAAACGCATATAAAAGCAAAATGTTTGGTATAACTTATAACTCGACTGTTTCAAAAATGCAGGATGCAATTACCGCAATGGAGGCATCAGGTCATGATTATTTCAGATCGCCTTTGTATTCAGATGTTAAGCTTGATGATTACTCCGTTAAACCCGCAAAATTTTTATCCGACACAATCGGTATAAAAGAAGATTGCGGCAATTCTAACGGGAAATGTTTTGCCTCAAAATACAAAGATGAAAATTCAAAAATATACAATCCGAAATTTGAGGGTGCGTGCGCCCTTTTAAAAAACGGGATTTCAATATGTATGATGCCCCAGATTAAACATAACGATATTTACGGTATTATGGATGTAAACGGAAAAGATTCTCCAAATATTTTGGGCAAAGATTTAAGAACTTTTACAATAAAAGCAAAAGTGCGCAATTATGAGCCTGAAGATGATGAAGAAACGGGAAGCGTAAATTATATCGGACAGCCTTAGTCATAGTAAGTTACGCCGTTTTGGGTATAACTTCTTCTGGGCATATTGGCAGAATAATTTCTGTTTAACCTTGAAACTGTTGTAATCGGACGAATGGGCGGCATGAAGTTGTAATTCATCATTCTCGGCGGTCTGCGATAGCATGGAGAATTGTATCTTGCAAGTGTCGGACGTGATGGCATAGCAGGCATGGCAGGATGTGCAATGCCATGATTTTGCATAATTACCGCACGATTTGGCAGACTTGTTACGCTAACCGGCATTCCCATGTTTCTTTGAATTGATATCGGCATTCCTGCGTTATTGTAGCGGATTAAGTCCGCAGCATTTGCGCTTGTTGCCGAAAATAAAATAACTAAAAACAGTAATACAAATTTTTTCATAAGTATTCGCCACCTTCTGCCCTACCATTAATAAGTATCACTTATTAATTTATTTTGCTACTATTGTCGTAATAATTTTACGAAACTTAATAATTTCAACGGATTTTCATAACGGCGCTATGCCTTAATGTCGTTCCGTTTTCTTTTCTGTAGGAAAAGAAATATTCGTTATTACAACATGTACAATACGGACATACATCAATTTTTTCTATCCCTGCTTGGAGTAGCTGAATTTTATTAATTTCTTTTAAATCGATATGGTATTTATCGCCTTTTTGGGTGCAAAATTCGCTTAACGGTGCTGTGATGGTCTTTTGAAGTTTTTCATAAACATCAGTTCCTACTTCGTAACATTTTCCGCAGATTGCGGGACCGATTAGTGCAATGATATTTTGGGGGTTGCAATTGTATAAATCAGACATTTTTTCTACGGTTTTAGGGGCAATTTCTTGTGCCGTTCCACGCCAGCCGGCATGAGATATTGCGCCGATATTTAGTTCGGGGTCATAAAAAATTATCGGGGTGCAATCCGCAAAATTTAAAAATATTGCCTGAGTTGAGTTTGTTAAAATCAATCCGTCCGTATAAGGATAGTTAGATTGTTTTTCTTTTGCGATTTCAATATTTGCGCTGTGGGTTTGGATTGGCGATATAAGATTTTTAACTTCAATTTTTAAATAATTTGCGATAAGCTTTTTGTTATTTTCCAAACTCATTTCTGCTTGCGGCAATTCAATAGATGGTGCAACGATTTCTGCTTTATCACAAATGCAAATATCTCTTGTTGTGAAAAAAGCCTGCGCATTTTTTATAAAGTCAGATTTTAAAATTTTTCGTCCGTCAATTTCGTCAAAATAAAACATAACCGCACCTGTAATTTTCTTTTGTAATTATAGCATTAATCTTGCGGAAATGTCATGGTTTTATTGTTGGTGGATTCTTTATTTGGCAAGTATGTAAACCATGCTTTTTTATGTATGAAAAATCTTAACATGTCTATTTGATTTTATTAAGAAACATTAAACTTTTAACCCGATTAAAGTGCGAATTTCCTTGACTATTAATATTGATGTAATATGATTTAGGAACATGCAAAATGTAAAGTCGGGCGAAGTATGCCTGTTTGATGGGAAGTTTCAAATAAGCATGACTTTAGCACAGAACTTGCATAATCCATGAAATATGCATTATTTGCCATTTTTAGGCAGAGGGTTTACAGCCATAAGTTAGAAATTTTTTAGTAGTACGTACACCATTTTAATTTATGAGGTGATTTAATGTCTGATACACAATATCAAAAAAGGGTAACACCAATGGGTATACCTCATACTCGTTTGGATGATTTACCCGATCTTATTGAAGTGCAGAAAAAATCTTTTGAATGGTTCTTAAAAGAGGGTTTAAAAGAAGAATTGATTGCTTTTTCTCCCGTAAAAGACTATACGGGAAGATTAGAATTGCACTTTTTACCTAATTATACTTTCGATAATGCAAAGTATACGGTTGAGGAAGCAAGAATACATGATGCAACTTATGCAAAACAGTTACGAGTCATGATCAGATTGGTTAACCGTGATAGCGGTGAAATCAAAGAACAGGAAGTATACATCGGTGATATTCCTACAATGACCGATAAAGGTACATTCATTGTAAACGGTGCAGAACGTGTTATCGTTTCACAGATTGTCCGTTCACCCGGTGTTTATTTTGACAAAACGATTTCCCCGAACGGAAAACGTTTGTACAATGCCACAATGATTCCTAACCGAGGTGCATGGGTTAAATTTGAATGCGATTCAAATGATGTTATCCATGTAAAAATTGATAAGAACAGAAAAATCTTAGCTACAACGTTGTTAAAAGCTATGGGTATCACGGTTCCCGAAATGGAATCAAGATTTACTCATTTTGATTTCTTGAAAAAGACTTTAGACAAAGATACAACCGAAACAACGGATGAAGCTTTAATTGATATTTATAAAAAATTAAGACCCGGAGATCCCGCATCTCCTCAAGGCGGACGTCAAATTTTGGAATCAAGATTCTTTGATGCAAAAAAATATGATATCGGTCGTGTAGGTCGTTATAAATTAAATAAAAAGTTAAATTTAAATATTCCTAAAAATCAAAGAACTTTGACGGTTGAAGATATTGTTTCGACAATCGAATATTTAATCAATTTAACTTATGATGAAGGTCAATTGGATGATATCGACCACTTGGGCAACAGAAGAATCCGTTCAGTCGGCGAATTGTTGCAAAACCAATTCAGAGTCGGTCTTGCAAGAATTGAAAGAATCGTTAAAGAAAGAATGACTTTGCAGGATTCAGAAACTTTGACACCGTTGAATTTACTTAATACAAAACCTTTGGTTGCATCATTAAAAGAATTCTTCGGATCTTCACAGTTATCACAGTTCATGGACCAAACGAACCCTCTTGCAGAATTAACTCACAAGAGAAGAATATCGGCATTAGGACCGGGCGGTTTGCAAAGAGAAAGAGCAGGGTTCCCTGTTCGTGATATTCACCCTTCTCACTACGGACGTATTTGTCCCATTGAAACACCTGAAGGACCTAACGCAGGTTTAATCGGTTCACTTGCTACTCACGCAAGAGTTAACGATTACGGATTTATTGAATCTCCGTTCTTCAGAGTTAAAGACGGCGTTGTAACTGACGAAGTTGTTTATATGACAGCCGATGCCGATGAAAACTATCGTTGCGCTCCTGCGGACGTTAAATTGACAAAAGACAGAAGATTTGTTGATAAAATCGTTCCTGCAAGATACAGATCGGAATTCATTATGGAAGATGCTTCAAAGATTGACTTTGTCGGTGTTTGCCCGATTCAGATTATTTCAGTTGCAACATCAATGATTCCGTTCATTGAACACGATGATGCCAACCGTGCTCTTATGGGATCTAACATGCAACGTCAGGCAGTACCTCTTTTGATTACACAAAGACCGAGAGTCGGAACAGGACTTGAAGCTCGTGTTGCAAAAGACTCGGGTATGGTAATTGTGGCAGATGTTGACGGTACGGTTGAAAGAGTTGTCGGTGAAGAAATCGTAATAAGAGATCACCGGGGCAAAGCTCATACATATACATTAATGAAATATGTAAGAAGTAACCAGGATACTTGTATTAACCAAAAACCCATCGTTCACGAAGGAGATAAGGTTAAAGTCGGCGATGTAATTGCTGACGGTGCATCTACTTGCGGCGGCGAGTTATCATTAGGCAAAAACATTATTGTAGCATATATGCCTTGGGAAGGCTATAACTATGAAGATGCTATTTTGCTTTCTGAAAGATGCGTTCACGATGATATCTTCACTTCATTACACATTGAAAAACTTGAAATTGAAGCAAGACAAACTAAACTCGGACCTGAAGAAATCACAAGAGAAATTCCGAACGTTTCAGAAGATGCACTTCGTCATTTGGATGAAAGAGGTATCGTAAGAATCGGTGCCAGAGTTTACCCTGATGATATCTTGGTCGGTAAAGTTACACCGAAAGGTGAATCTGAACATCCGCCCGAAGAAAAATTGTTAAGAGCAATTTTCGCTGAAAAGGCAAGAGATGTTAAAGATAATTCTTTGAGAGTTCCTCACGGAGGCGGAGGCAGAGTCTTGGATGTCAAGGTATTTGACAGAGAAAAAGGCGACGAATTACCTCCCGGAGCAAATACAATTATCAGAGTTTACATTGCACAAAAACGTAAGGTTTCTGTCGGGGATAAACTTTCGGGACGTCACGGAAACAAAGGTATCGTTTCAAGAATATTACCTAAAGAAGATATGCCTTTCTTACCCGACGGAACTCCGGTTGATATCGTATTGAACCCTCTTGGTGTTCCTTCCCGTATGAACGTTGGTCAGACTTACGAATTGTTGTTGGGTCTTGCATCATACTTAACAGGAAAATATTACGAAGCTCCCGCATTTGATGAAATGTACGGAGAAAATGAATCTGAAAAAGTAACAAAAGGCGAATTATTACAAGGTATCAAAGATTCAGGCGTTGACTGGGTCGGAGAGGACGGTAAAGTTACACTTATCGACGGTAGAACGGGCGAACCGTTTGACAGACCTGTTGCGGTAGGTTTAACTTACTTCCTGAAATTAGTTCACCTTGTTGATGATAAGATTCACGCAAGAAGTACCGGTCCTTATTCATTGGTTACTCAACAGCCTTTGGGCGGAAAAGCTCAGTTCGGCGGTCAGAGATTCGGTGAAATGGAAGTTTGGGCATTGGAAGCTTACGGTGCTGCTTATACTCTGCAAGAAATGTTGACTATTAAATCAGATGATGTCAACGGCAGAAACAGAGCTTATGAAGCTATCGTAAAAGGCGACAATATACCAAGACCCGGTATCCCCGAATCATTCAAGGTACTTGTAAGAGAATTACAAAGTATCGGTTTGGATATTACCGTTGCGAAAAAAGACGGAACGGAAGTAGATTTGATGACTGATATGGATGATGTCAGAAAAGCAGCTCCTAAAAGAACGTTATCAGATGTTGATTCAGAGTTGTTAAATATCAACTTCTTCGGATCACCGACTACTTACGGAGATATGTCATAAATTATGTATTGAATCGGAAAGGGGATTTTTCCCTTTTCCGTCAACCAAAAGGAGAAATATAAAAAATGTCAACAAGTATAGATTATTTTGACTATATACGAATAGGAATTGCATCTCCGGAAAGAATACTTCAGTGGTCGCACGGTGAAGTTACCAAACCGGAAACAATTAACTATCGTACATTAAAACCGGAAAGAGACGGTTTGTTCTGCGAAAGAATTTTCGGGCCGACAAAGGACTGGGAATGCTATTGCGGAAAATATAAAAGAGTAAGACACAAAGGTATCATCTGCGAAAGATGCGGTGTTGAAGTTACGGATAGTAAAGTTCGTCGTCACAGAATGGGACACATCAAACTTGCTGCTCCCGTTTCTCACATCTGGTTCTTAAAAGGTATCCCTTCTTATTTGGGTTTACTTTTGGATATGACCTTAAAAAATCTTGAACAGGTTATCTATTTCAACAGCTATGTTGTTTTAGACGGCGGTGATTCCGAATTTAAAAAATTTCAACTCTTATCTGAAGAAGAATATGAAGATTATATGACCGAACATGAAGATACCACTTTGAAAGTCGGTATCGGTGCAGAAGCAATCAGAGAACTTTTAGGCGAAATCGACGTTAAAAAGTTAGCTGAAGAAATCAGAACCGAATTAGAAGGCAACGTATCTGTTCAGAAAAAATCAAAATTGATTAAGAGATTAAGATTGTTAGACAACTTAATTCAATCAAATACAGATCCTACATGGATGATTATGACGGTAATTCCTGTTACACCGCCTGATCTCAGACCTATGGTTCAGTTAGATGGCGGACGTTTTGCAACATCAGATTTAAACGATTTGTACAGACGTGTTATTAACAGAAACAACCGTTTGCAAAGACTTTTGGAAATGGGTGCACCTGAAATCATCGTAAGAAACGAAAAGAGAATGCTTCAAGAAGCCGTTGATGCTCTGATTGATAACGGCAGACGAGGCAGAACGGTTGTAGGACCGAATAACAGAGCATTAAAATCATTATCTAACATTATTGAAGGTAAACAAGGTCGTTTCCGTCAGAACTTGTTAGGTAAACGTGTTGACTACTCAGGTCGTTCGGTTATCGTTGTAGGTCCGTCATTGAGATTGAATCAATGCGGTTTGCCTAAAGAAATGGCAATCGAATTGTTTAAACCGTTTGTTATTAATAAATTAATAGAAAGAGGATATGTTCAAAATATCAAATCAGCCAAGAAAAAGATTGAAAGATCCGATCCCGTCATCTGGGATATCTTGGAAGAAGTTATCGACGGACACCCTGTATTATTAAACAGAGCGCCGACACTTCACAGATTAGGTATTCAGGCTTTTGAACCGAAACTTGTAGAAGGACGTGCTATTCAGTTACATCCGTTGGCTTGTACACCGTTCAACGCCGACTTCGATGGGGACCAGATGGCTGTTCACATTCCGCTTTCAATTGAAGCTCAAGCAGAAGCAAGAATGTTAATGTTAGCTACTAACAACTTACTTGCTCCGGCAAACGGAAAACCTATCGTATCTCCTACACAGGATATGGTCTTGGGTATGTATTACTTAACGACTATGAAAGATCCTAATCAGGATGTACAAGGTTACTTCTACAGCTTCGAAGATGCTATTTCGGCATTTGAAGTAAAAGTAATTAAACTTCACGATAAGATTGTTGTTCGAGATGAAAAAGGTAACAGAATTGAAACTACCGCCGGACGAATAATCTTCAATGAAGAAATAAGAAAAGCGTTAGCGTAGTTAAAAAGCATGAGGGGCAATTCTTTTGCCCCCTGATAAAAATAATAAAGGGAAAAATAATGGAAATGACTTATGCACATACAAAAAAGACACCTGATTTCATTAACAAACAGATGGACAAGGGTTCATTAAAGAAGTTATTGGGTCAGATGTACTTGGAATACGGCGGAGCAAAAGAAGCAAATTTGTGCGATGCTTTGAAAGCATTGGGTTACAAATATGCAACTATTTCCGGTACTACAATTTCAATTGCAGACTTATCGGTTCCGTCAGTAAAGAAAAAGTTATTGGCTGAGGCCGATAAAGAAATCGAAAAATCACAAAACAGATATTTAAAAGGTGAAATTACAGAGGTCGAAAGATATACAAAAGTTATCGATACCTGGGCAGAAACAACGGCAAAATTAACCGAACAGGTTGTTGAAAATTTCGACAAATTAAACCCCGTTTATATGATGGCGTTCTCAGGTGCCAGAGGTAACTTATCTCAGGTTTCACAGTTAGTCGGTATGAGAGGTTTGATGGCAGATACTCAGGGTCAAATCATCGACTTGCCTATCAAATCAAACTTTAAAGAAGGCTTATCCGTTACCGAATATATCATTTCATCTTACGGCGCAAGAAAAGGTCTTGTTGATACAGCGTTAAAAACAGCCGATTCAGGTTATTTGACAAGACGTTTGGTTGATGTAGCTCAAGATGTTATCGTTAGAGCTGATGATTGTCATACGGACAAATATATCAACTTAAAACCTATTACAGACGGTGATACGGTTATCGTTCCACTTATCGACAGATTGTTGGGCAGAACGGTTGCACAAGATATTAAAGATGCGGATGGTAATGTTCTTATTACCAATGGTACAACATTAAATAGAGATGATATTAAGAAAATTTCAGGATTAGATTTACAGGAATTGAGAGTTCGTTCAGCATTAACATGCGGTTTGGAATACGGTGTATGCCAAAAATGTTACGGCTGGGCAATGACAACCCAAAAACTTGTTGATGTTGGTGAGGCAATCGGTATTATTGCAGCTCAGTCAATCGGTGAACCCGGTACACAGCTGACAATGAGAACATTCCACACAGGCGGTGCTGTCGGTGTTAAAGAAGCTATGAAAGAAATCAAAGCTTATGAAGCCGGTACGGTTCAATCAAAAATTAAAACAAGAGAACTCAGAACCCGTCATGGTGATATCGTTCAAGTTGCTATGTATGAAGCTGAATTGGAAGTTAAAGGTGCAAAAAGAACTTCTAAATATCACATTCCTGCAGGAGCAACAATCTTTGTCAAAGATGGCGACAAAGTTGAAAAAGGTTTCAAAATGGCAGAGTATTCTCCTCAATCAAGTAAAGAATCGAACCGCTTAACCGAAAAAGCTCAAAAGGATATTATTTCTGATATCAGCGGTGAAGTTGTATTTGACGGTTTTAAAGCTGATGAAAAGAAAGACAGACAGGGCAACATTTTGAGAACAACCAATACACAAGGTATTGTTTGGGTATTGGGCGGCGATGTTTATACATTACCCGCAGGCTCAAAAGTTCTTGTTAAAGACGGTCAAAAAGTATCTAAAGGCGACAAGTTAGCTGAAACATTAACTATTTGCGAACACGGTGGCGAAGTTCGTGTAGGTTCGGATTTGGTTGTTGAAGATGCTAAATTTGACGGCAAAAAGATTAAGAAAATCGTTTCAGGTAAGGAATTGACTATCGTTATAGCTTCCTTGCAGCCTGAAAATGCTAAATTTGAACAAACCAAGAAAGAACAAATCTGGACTGTTGACGGTACAGGTGAAAAATATATCGTTAAAGCCGTTGTCGATACAACTGTTGAAAACGGTATGATTATCGGTGAGTTGATTGATGATGATTGTTCTGTTCCTTCTTCAGGTGAAATCAGATATGTCGATGTTGAAGTTGATGAAAACCAAATCATTACAAAACCCGGCAAGGTTGTATTTATTCCTGAAGAAATTCACCAAATCAATAAAGATTCATCACTTAAAATGGTTGAAAACGGAACTTCCGTTACTGCAGGTACAGAAGTCGTAAAAGACGTATACTGCCACATTGACGGTATTGTTGAATTTAAAGAATATAACGATGTAATCCATGAAGTAACAATCAGACCGGGCGAAGTCCATACTTTGTCTAACATTTCCGAATTAAAAGTTGATGAAGGCGAAGTAATCAAGAAAGGTACCGTAATTGCTGACGGCATCAAGGCTAAAACAACTTCTGTTGTTACAATTATGGATTCTTCTGTTGAAGATATTGCTATTGATGATTTGGATGAAGATATGGATTCTTCAATGGGATTGGATGAAGATTCAATCGAAAACCAACCTGTACAAATCTTAATCAGACCTGTCCAGGTATTGGATATTAAACCTAAAGAAGTTTCTATCAAATTCAACTCGTCTGATGATTTGATTGATGTTGTACTTGTTACTCAGTTGCAGTATAAAGACGGTGCAAGAGTCAGAAATATTGACGGTGCAACAATTACAAGAACAAGTCTTGTTCTTCAAATGGGCGGTTACTTATCTCATTTGAAAGGTGTTGTTGAATTGGATCAAAACGGCGAATTAAGAATTGTCGTTCTTGAAAACCTTATTGTACGTCGTGAAATTGAAGGTGCGGCAGGTCAATCATTACAAACAGAATTGCTTGTAAAAGACGGTCAAATTATTGATCCTAAAACGCCTGTTGCAAAAACTCAGGTTCTTGCTTTGAATGATGCTGTTGCATCTATCAAAAACAAAGATGAAGATGCAAGAAGATTGTTATTAATCTCTGAAAATTCTTCAACTGATGTTAAGGTAAAAGGCAAAGCAACCGTTAAAAAAGGCGACTTGATTAAAATGGATTCTGTGGTTGCGGATTCAGGTGAAACAACTCCTATCTCAGGTATTGTAACGGGAGTAAATAAAGGTTCTGTTTCTGTAAGACTCGGCAGACCTTACTTAATCAGTCCGGGTACTACATTACTTGTTAATTCGGGTGCGTTGGTACTTAGAGGCGATTTGATTGTATCTTTGACTTATGAAAGAGAAAAAACAGGCGATATCGTTCAAGGTTTGCCTAAAGTTGAAGAATTGCTTGAAGGTCGTCGTCCGAAAGATTGCGCTATTTTGGCAGAATTTGACGGAACAACCAAAATTGAAGTTGATGAAAGCGGTTTCCCGAGATTATACTTAATCGATGAAAACGGTTCATCTACCGAAATTAAATATTCAATTGATGCAAATGTTATAGTCGGCAACAACCAAAAGGTTGTTAAAGGTCAGGCTTTAACATCAGGTTCTCCCGATCCTCATGATGTTATGAGATTAAGAGGTCCTGAAGCTGCTCAACAATACCTTGTTGATGAAGTACAAAGAGTATATCGTTCTCAGGGTGTTGAAATTTCCGACAAACATATCGAAGTTATTGTTCGTCAGATGACTAAGAAAGTTAAAATCATTGATGCGGGCGAAACTGATTTGTTACCCGGTGAATTGATTGAAGTTCAAACATTCGAGAACGCAAATAAAGAAGCTGAAGCAGAAGGCAAAGCTCCTGCAACCTGCGAGCACATGCTCTTAGGTATCACAAAAGCTTCCTTGAATACCGAATCATTCATTTCAGCAGCATCATTCCAGGAAACAACAAGAATCTTAACCGAAGCTGCCGTTGAAGGTAAGAAAGATATGTTAAGAGGCTTGAAAGAAAACGTTATTATCGGTCGTTTAATCCCTGCCGGGACAGGTTACTATCATTTGATTAACGCAAATGAAGAAAAAGAAAAGGCAGAGAAAAAACAAGCCGTTGCTCAAAGAAATCATGCAAGAAAACCGTCGGCTATTTTGGAAGAAATCGAAGGAATGTTCGGTTCTCCTGATTTTGATGACAAAAATAATAACGATAAAAATAATAATGACAACGGTGATGACTTAATCGGTTAATCAACCTTTGCCAAAGAATTGAAAACAGGGTGCTTAAATATTAAGTGCCCTGTTTTTTTATAATATTGCGGATATCTTGAAATATATCCTTAGCTATGTTATTATTTTTTAGCGAATAAATTCTAAGGGGCTTATATTTATGCGGGTAAACAGTATTAAACCGAAATTAACTTTAAAAGATGTAAGAGCAGCTAAAAAACATTCAACAAAGAATGTTAATCCTATGGAAAGTTTTAAAACTATTGTTGTAACTGAAGAAGAAATGACACAGCAAAGGAATAAAATCGTACAAAAATCTGCTCAAATGAGAGAGCAGTTGTGTCATACACCATTTAAAAAGCGGTTAGAGAATTTTATTGATAAAATTATAGATATCATAATTTATTAAAGTATAATTTGTTAGAGGAAAAGGATAGTCCCGAATGGTTGTTTTGCTGTTGGGCAACCTAAGGACTTACTGAAAATAGTTTAATGTCGGCATAGCAATGCCGACCTACAAGAGAATATGGGCAAAATGCCGACCGGCTTTAAAATAAACTCGGCAAAGTAGGGTGCGTTTGCTCTCCCGCACCGCTTTAATTCGCATGACAAGACGATTCTTCGGGCTAAAGCCCTCAGAATGACAGTAACTCACTTATAAACTTATGAACCTATAAACTTATAAAAAACAAACGGGCAAAAGTAAATTCTGCCCGTTCGTAATATTTATCAATGTATTAAAGAAGTTATGCTTTTGCAGCGCCTGCTTTTGCAATAATTTCTTCTTCAACATTTTTAGGAACCTGTTCGTATTTTTCAAATTCCATTGAGAAAGTACCTCTACCTTGAGTATTTGATCTCAAGTCGGTTGCATAACCGAACATATTTGCCAACGGAACGTCAGCTCTGATGATTACGTTACCTGTATTGCCTTGAGGTTCTTGACCTTCGATTCTACCTCTTCTTCTCGAGATATCACCGATGATAGTACCGGTAAATTCATCAGGAATTTCGATTTCAACTTTCATGATAGGTTCTAAGATGCAAGGTTGAGCTTTCTTGCAACCGTCTTTGATAGCCATTGAACCGGCAATTTTGAATGCCATTTCAGATGAATCGACTTCGTGATAAGATCCGTCATAAAGTTCAACTTTAACGTCTATCATAGGATATCCTGCTAAAATACCGCCTTCAAGTGCTTCTTCCATACCTTTTCTTGCAGGTTCAATATATTCTTTAGGAATTGCACCACCGACGATTTTGTTTTCAAATACAAATCCTGCACCTTCTTCAGCAGGTGAAATTCTAACCTTAACGTGTCCGTATTGACCTTTACCACCTGACTGACGGATGAATTTAGATTCTTGATCTGCTGTTCCTCTAATGGTTTCTCTGTATGCAACTTGAGGTTTACCGATGTTAGCTTCAACGTGAAATTCTCTTTGCATACGGTCAACAATAATATCAAGGTGAAGTTCGCCCATACCTGAAATGATTGTTTGACCCGTTTCTTCATCAGATTTAACTCTGAATGACGGATCTTCTTCAGCCAATTTTTGAAGTGCGATTGCCATTTTATCCTGATCGGCTTTTGTTTTCGGTTCAATAGCTACCGAAATAACCGGTTCGGGGAATGACATTTTTTCTAAGATAATCGGAGCGTTTTCATCGCATAATGTATCACCTGTTGTAGTATTTTTTAAACCTACAGCAGCGCAAATATCTCCGCAATATACTTCGTCTTCTTCAATTCTTTGATCAGCATACATACGAACCAATCTTGAAATACGTTCTTTTTTGCCGTTTGATGAATTTAAAACGTAAGAACCTGCCGTAATTTTACCTGAATAAACTCTTAAGAAAGTTAAACGACCTACGAACGGGTCAGTCATAACTTTGAATGCAAGAGCTGAGAACGGTTCATCATCTGATGCGTGTCTTTCAACTTTTGTTCCGTCATCAAGTTCACCTTCAATAGCGGGAACGTCAAGAGGCGACGGCATATAATCAACGATTGCATTCAACAATAACTGAACTCCTTTGTTTTTGAATGCCGTTCCGCAAGTAACTGGAACGATTTTGTTGTTGCAAGTTGCTTTTCTCAAAACTGCTTTCAATTCATCAATCGTGATTGATTCGGGATCTTCAAAGTATTTTTCCATCAATGCATCGTCTTCAGCAGCGATTGCTTCAACCATTGCATCATGGTATTCTTTAGCTTTGTCCATCATATCAGCAGGAATATCTTCCTCTTTGATATCAGTACCCAAATCGTTTGTATAGATTTCAGCCTTCATTCTCATAAGGTCGATTAAGCCTGTGAATTTATCTTCAGCACCGATAGGCAACTGAATAGGAACAGCGTTAGCGCCTAATCTTGTTTTGATTTGATCTACAACTCTGTAGAAATCAGCACCCGTTCTGTCCATTTTGTTAATGAATGCCATTCTCGGAACGCTATATCTGTTAGCTTGACGCCAAACTGTTTCAGACTGAGATTGAACACCGCCTACTGCACAAAATACAGCAACAACGCCGTCCAATACACGCAATGATCTTTCAACTTCAATTGTAAAGTCAACGTGCCCCGGGGTGTCGATAATGTTGATTTGGTGTCCTTTCCATTCAGCTGTAACTGCTGCTGATTGGATTGTGATACCTCTTTCTCTTTCCTGATCCATAAAGTCTGTTACGGCTGCGCCGTCGTGAACTTCACCGATTTTATGAGTTTTACCCGTGTAAAACAATATTCTTTCTGTTGTTGTGGTTTTACCTGCATCAATGTGAGCGGCAATACCAATGTTTCTAATTTTTTCCAGTGGAGCCGGTCTACCCATTTTCTTTTCCTTCTTTTCTTTTTATTATGTACCTTTGGTGCGAAACATCGCACCCTACCTTGCTATTTTAATTTTTAATGTCGGCATAGCAATGCCGACCTACTTCTATGTAGATTAATTATCGCATAAACATGAAATATTTCAAATAATATCGTTATAAACTTATTAATATTAAAAACGGGGTGCAGTTTTTGCCGCAGCCCGTTTTTTATGATTATTTTTTGTTTATTGTTAAGCGATTGTGCCGTAATCGTTGAATAATTTATCAACCATATCGTTGACTTGCCCCTGCTCTTGCTTTGTAGCTTGTGCGGCATTGTCTTTTGCTATTTGTCTTGAGTCTAGGTATTTTACCATTTTGGCATCTCTTTCAACTCCGTGAGAACCTGAAATGTCTTTGTATGCTTTTAATGCAGCTTCTTTATCGGCAAATTTTATATAATCATGGTAGTTGCTGCCTTTTTTATAATAAATTTCAGTACCTTCCCATGTTGCATTGAACGGCAAAAATTCACTATCGGGTTCTTTTACGCTGAAGCTTCCGCCTTTGTATTTGTTGGCAAAAGTAGATGTTACCATTCTGTTGCCGTCTTTGCCGATTTCTAAATCATAATATTTTGTATCTTTTAAATCGCTGCCGATTTTAGCTAACTTTTCAATTTCGGCTCTTGGCATTTTTTTCAAAGCATCTACGGCTTCGGATTTAATTTTTAATGCCATACCGAAACTTTGTTGTGGCTGCGTGCATTTATTTACTTGCATATTTATTCTCCTTTAATTCGTATCGGTTTAAATGTATCGTTACTATTAAACCTCGTAAAGCAGGAATTTGCGTACTAAAATTAATTTTATTAATAAATTTTTACAAAATATTTTATACTGTTTGTCTGTAAATATTGACAATATCATTTAAAATTTATAAAATTTAAATATGGCAATAGCATATTTAAGTTTAGGTTCAAATAAAGGTGATAGAATCGGCTATGTTCAGCAGGCGGCAAGTTTGCTTGGCAATGACGATAATATTTCGATTGTCAGAAGTTCTGCTTTTTATGAAACGGAACCATGGAATATGAATACAAAAACATGGTTTGTGAATGCCGTTATTGAAATTAAAACCAAATATTCTCCGCATGAACTTTTAAAAGTTTGCCAGGATGTCGAAAAACGTCTGGGCAGAGTTCGGAATAATAATGCGGATTATGACGATAGAACTATTGATATAGATATTTTGTTTTACAATAACGATATTATAAATGATGAAAATCTTGTTATCCCGCATAAATACGTTCATTTAAGAGCTTTTAATCTTGTTCCGATGTTGGAACTTAATGCGGATTATGTTCATCCGGTGTTGCATAAAACTATTGCGCAAATGCATGATGATTTAGAAAATCCCGAAATGGTATTTTTGTATGGCACAAGAGTTGATATATAAAAGTATCGGTATTGTCGGTGCCGGACCTGCGGGGTGCATGTGTGCCAAGCTGCTTTCCGATGCGGGGTTTGACGTTACGCTTTTTGATATGGGTAAATTTTTAAGAACGCTTTTACCTACGGGGGGCGGAAAATGCAATATTACTCATGACGAGCCTGATTTTAGGGAATTTGCAAAAAATTACCCCAGAGGCGAAAAATTTTTATACTCGGTTTTTTCAAAATTCGGAGTAAGTGATACTATTGATTTTTTTAATTCTATCGGGGTAAAAACTTATACAAGAGAAGATAAGCGTGTTTTCCCGATTTCAAATTCCTCATCTGATGTTCGTGAAAAATTATTAAAATCCATTAAATGTCATTTTACAAATGAAGAAGTCGTAAATATTCAAAAGATTTCAGGCGAAAACGGTTTCAAATTAAAAACCGATAAAAACGAATATTATTTTGATGATATTGTAATTTCAATCGGCGGGCATGCGGGATATAAGCTGCTTGAAAACCTCGGAATAAATATTATTACGCCCGTACCGTCTTTGGTCGGGTTTGTAACAAAAGAGAATTTTTCATCATTGTCGGGGGTGTCTTTAAAAGATGTTAAAATCAAAATTAAAAAGAAAGAGTATTGCGGAGATATTCTTTTTACGCACAAAGGAATTTCCGGACCTTTAATATATGTGATTTCTTCTGTTTATGCAAAAGAAAAATTGCCGCTTGAAATGCTCCTGCGCTTCACGGAAGATATCGATTTACAGAAGTTTCTGGAACAAAATTCTCATAAAGAGGTTAAAAATTTGTTATCTCAATTTGTTCCGAAGTCATTGGGTGAATATATTTTAAAAATATCAGCCATAAACCCAGACACTCCTTGCCATCAAATCAATTCTAAACAAAGAAATAAAATATGCGAAAGTTTGACGAATTTTAAAGTAACCGTAATAAACAAAGTTAAAGATTCTGAAATTGTTACTTGCGGCGGGGTGGATTTGAAAGAAGTCAACTCCAAAACTCTTGAATCAAAAAAATATGACGGTTTGTATTTTTGCGGTGAAGTGCTTGATATTGACGGTTTTTGCGGAGGATATAACCTGCAAAATTGTTGGTCTACGGGTTATATCTGCGCACAATCCATAATTAACAAATAATAAAATCCGTAATTTATATATTCATTACCCTTAAAATTTCGTTCATATCGTCAGATGTTTTCTTAACCTCATCTTGAGAATATTTAATTGCGCTGTCAGGGTCTTTCAATCCGTTGCCTGTCAAAATACAAACGATTTTTGAACCCTCTTTTATTTGTGATTTTACTTTTATCAATCCTGCAACTGATGCTGCCGATGCGGGTTCTGCCAAAATGCCTTCTGTTGATGCAATTAATTTGTAAGCTTTTATTATTTCATCATCATTTACAAAATTTATCATTCCGTTGCTTTCATCACGTGCAGCCTCGGCTTTCTTCCAGCTTGCGGGGTTGCCTATTCTTATGGCGGTTGCAATTGTTTCGGGATTCAAGATTCTTTCGCCTTTAACAATTGCCGCAGCGCCTTCTGCTTCAAATCCCATCATCTTAGGCTTTTTAGAAATTTTACCCGAATCATAAAACTCTTTGTAACCTTTCCAGTATGCCGTAATATTTCCCGCATTTCCGACAGGGATAAAATGATAATCGGGAGCTGTGCCTAATGCTTCACAAATTTCAAAAGCACCTGTTTTTTGCCCCTCAATTCTGTAAGGGTTTACGGAATTGACAAGGGTAATCGGATATTTATCGGCAATATCACGAACAAGTTCTAACGCTCTGTCAAAATTGCCTTTAATTGCAATGATTTCTGCTCCGTACATCATTGCTTGAGATAATTTTCCGAGTGCAATATATCCGTCAGGAATTAAAACAAATGTCTTTACCCCTGCTTTAGCACCGTATGCCGCAGCAGAAGCAGACGTGTTGCCTGTTGATGCGCAAATTATAGCACCTGAGCCCGATTCTTTGGCTTTTGTTACAGCCATTGTCATCCCGCGATCTTTGAAACTTCCCGTAGGGTTGCAGCCTTCAAATTTTAAATAAATCTCTGCATCAAGCCCTATTTTTTTAGCCAGATTGTCCGCTTTTATTAACGGGGTGTTTCCTTCGTTTAAAGTAACAACCGGTGTAGTATCGCTGACAGGCAGATATTGTCTGTATTTGTTGATTAATCCTGTATACATAGTTAAATTCTCTTTCTTCCTTTGACTTATAATAAAATTTTAAATACCGATGCAGCTTTTTTATTGCCGCAACTTCTTTGAATGCATATATTTTACAACAAATTTCGCATAAAAAAAAGCCCCGCTTGTGCGGGGTAAAATTCTTTTTGGGAATTAGGAATAGGAATAAAATTTTCTCTCTTGTCTATTTAAACGGAATTTTAAATCTCTCTCTCGTGTTTATTTAATGTTACATATATATAAAGTATATACAATCTTTTATATTTCATAAGCGGCTTATTTTGTTACAATTCTTAATATAAACTTTAAAACTTAGGCACAATCGGCAATTTAACCTTTAATAACGTCAGCTTTTGCGAGAAATTCAAGCAGACTTACGACTTTAACTTTTTTGTTTTTAATTAACATAAGCCCTTGTTTTAGCCCGACGATGCATGCAGGGCATGAGGTTATTACATAGTCGGCGTTTGTGTTTTGAATATTCAGGGCTTTTTGCTTTGATATTTCTTTTGATAAATCTCTGTTTTTCAGGGTGAAACTTCCCGCAAGTCCGCAGCAGTTGTCGTAATCTTCGCACTTTACGTATTCCACATTTTTACAGCGGGATATAATTTTTTCAAAAAAGTCATCGTTTTTAAGATGGCATGGTTTGTGAAAAGTTACTTTTACGGGTTTTTTAAAATCAAATCGCAAATTTTTTGAGGCAATTATATCGCCCCAATTCAAGGTATTTTGCGGATTTATTTTTGAATTAAAATATTTGTTGTAGCTTAGCAAAGTATCTTCACAGCTTGCACAGTCTGTTACCAGATAATCGTAATCGGATTGCAGGTATTTAATATTTTTTCCATAAGCCTGTTTGAAACGTTTAAAGTTGCCTTCAGAAAGAAACGGCAGTCCGCAGCAGTCAAAATCGGGCGTGATAATTTCTATATCGCTGTTATTGAAAATCTTGTATAAATAATTGTCATTTTGCGGAAATACTTCATTTACGCAGCCTTTAAAGTACATGACTTTGAGGGTATTTTTTTTATTTTGGAATCTTTTTCTAAAAGGGCGGCTCAATATTTTCCCTAGTTTTACAAATGATGAAAAAATCAAACGGCTTTGCAAAAAGTTTATAATTGCGCCGGAAAATTTTCCTTTAGAATATTCGTATTTTGCGCAATTAATGATTTGGACGGCATCAATTCCTGCGGGGCAAAAGTCGTTGCATTTGCCGCATTTAAGACACATGTCGAGGTATTTGTTTATATTTTTGGACATCTTCAAATCTCCGACCGCCACGCCATGCAGCATTATGAATTTGCCCCTGCTTACGGCGCAGTCGTTTCTGGTGATTTTGTACACGGGGCATGCATTTTGACATTGTCCGCATTTAGAACATTTGTCCAATTCTTTTTTGTAGTCGTTTAAACTATTCATATCTTCATCATAGCATAAATTTTGTGTCCGAAATTTTTCTGATTGCTTTTCAGATGTTAACATTTTTTAATAAACGGGTGTTTTTATTAAACTTTTAAAAAAATATAGCCGAATAACATAATATATACATTTATACTTTAAATAAGGGCAAAATTATGTCAGAAAATTCTCAATTCACGTTTAACAGACCATATAAACCGTTTGGCTTTAATATTCAGGTTCCAGAAAGAACGATTCAACAGGCGGGGCAATCATTAGAAAACCTTATTAAATCCCCGACAGAACCGTTGTTTGACTTTTTGGAGAAAAACGAAAACGTATTTAACGGCGATGTAGCTTTTGAAATCAACAAAACGCAGGCGCAGAACTTTACGATAGGTTCAATGCTGCGAATGGAAGATGAAAAAGTCAACGGCAAAAGCGGTAAAATTGATATGCATTTTTAAAAAAAATGAAGAAATAATAAAATTTTTTGAACTATACAAATTTTGTATAGTTCATTTTTTATGTTTATGTTATTATATATTTGTCGGTACGAAAAATGTATTTGACAAAACATTGAAAATTTTATAAGTTTAAAAATCGGGACGTAGCGCAGCTTGGAAGCGCACTTTGTTAGGGTCGAAGGGGTCGCAGGTTCAAATCCTGTCGTCCCGATTTTTTATGTATATATTTCGCCTGCTCGCAGGTTCAGCAAACAAGCGTGGTTCTAATAAAAAGATAAAAAGAACCACAGCTTTTTGCACGCATTATCTCTAATGTTCGTCCCAAGGCTCACATAAGAGCTAAAGTGAAATCCTGTCGTCCCGATTTTTTTTTATTAATACATAGTTTTTTCGGGATTACATCCTGTACAGAAAGCAATTTTTTACGCTTACGCTAAAAATTTACTTTCTGCATACCATATTCGTAAGACTCACAGGCTCGCCAACGACTATGTCATCGTCCCGTTTTTTATTAATGCAAAATTTTTTTAGCCCGTGGATGCATCAGACTATCTTTTTGGTAAATTTATCCGTTCAAAAATAACAAAAACAAGAACATTATTAGTGTTCTTGTTTAAATTAAAGGGGTTGCGAATAAACTTTGTATCTTTAGAATGCTATCAGCATGATAGTAAACATGCACCCGAGTGAAACTGCGCTGAATAGAAACCATGTATGCATAACAGGATGTTGATATGACCAGATTTCTTTGATAGTTGCAGTTGCTTGGGTGATAGTTCTCATATTTTATTCTCTCTTTCTTATTTAAATCTTATACATATATTTTCTATTTTTATGAGAAAACTTCATCACCTATTTGGTTGATTATTAATAATCTTTCGGATTAGTTTTTTTATGCGCAAAAAATTTTTTTTAATACTTTATATATTCACAGGTGGTCTCCATGAATATTGTCAAGCCGGCGGCAAATATTATTCCCAAATGGACCAAAAACGGTTCTAAGCTGCTTAAAAAAGAAAAATTTAATATAGAGCGTTTGCGTTACGATGAAATCCCTGCGGGTACAGCTGTTTTTGAACGTGTAACCGTTGCGACTGATTTTGGCAAGGGCTGTTCAAAAGTTTTGTCTTTCAGAGATAAAGACGGCAAAGCGCTTAGAAAAGTTGTAATAAAAGAAAAAGACGGCAAACGAGTTTCTAAGACTATCAGAAATTATGAGCGTTCTAAAGATGTACTTTTTACCGATACAAAGCATGTTTTGACAGGAAAAACTACGAATGAAACAAGGGAAATCTTTCATGTAAAGCCTCAAGCTGACGGCAAAAAATCTTTGACAAGAATGAAATTTGAAGGAAAATATCAGTCTGACGGTTCGAGATTAGAAACGCAAGTTTATGAAGATCTAGCACCAAAGAAAGTAAGCTGTGAAAAGTTGAAAACAACCGCAAAAAGACTTAAAAACGGGCAAGTCATCGACAAAACAATTTCGGGTGATAGTGAAATTGTTGCACGGGTAAAAGACGATCCGTATTTATATATAAGGAATTATGGTAAAAAAGATTTTATACGCTCCGTATCTTTACTTGCAAAGAAATATCAGGATGTTGCAGATGTTGCGGGCAGATTAAAAATACAAAAGATAAATGGCTTATCGCATGGTTATTATCAAAGTTTTAGCAAAACCATTGCAATTGATCCGCACAAAAGCGGCAAAGCCGATCTTGTTGATACTTTAAATCATGAGTACAGGCACAAATGGCAGTATAAATTAATATCAAAATATTTGGGCGGACTTTTAAATATATTTAAAAAAGATAAAAGTGTTTTGTCCAAGAAAGAAAAGCAGTTGGCTCCAAAGCTGCTGAAAGCTGATATATTCTATTGCCCTCCGATGTTCAGTTATGAAAAATATCATGCAAATTTGTTGGAAAAAGATGCCAGAGCTGCGGGACAAAAGGCTTATGATGAATATGTAGAAAATTCGAAAAAGCTTGCGGATTTGCTTGGGGTTCCGAAATCTATGACTTTTGTTGACGGAATGAACGAAAAAACGGCTGAATTTATAAAAGATGCACCGAAAGTTGATGCAGGAATTTTTAATGTCGCAAGCGAATAAATATTATATGCAAATATTTATTTATTGATTATTGTTCAATTTTTTATTATCATTTGATTGTTATGAAAAAAGTTGAATTATTACTGCCTGCGGGCAATTTGGAAAAATTGGAATATGCTGTAAGATATGGTGCGGATGCCGTATATTTGGGCGTTGTGGATTTCAGTTTACGTGCAATGAGAAAAGGTGAACTTATCACTTTTGAAAATCTGAAGTCGGCAATTGATTTGGCCCATAAGCTCGGGGCAAAAGCATATTTAACCTTGAATATTTTTGCGTTTAACAAAGATATAAAACATTTGATTGAATGCATTGAAATAATAAAAGACGCAAATCCTGATGCAATACTTGTCAGCGATTTCGGGTTTATTAATATATTAAAAAAATATATGCCTGATACACCGTTGCATATAAGTACGCAAACAAATATTTTGAATTACGAATGCGTAAAGTTCTGGCGTGATATGGGCGCATCAAGGGTTGTTCTGGCAAGAGAATTGTCAATCCCCGAGATTGCGGAAATAAAACAAAAAGTTCCCGATATTGAACTTGAATGTTTTATTCACGGAGCGCAATGTGTTTCATATTCGGGCAGATGTTTGTTGAGTGATTATTTTACAAACGGTGAAAGGATTTCAAATCAGGGTAATTGTTGCCAGCCGTGCAGGTGGAGTTATAAACTCGTTGAAGAAACCCGTCCGAACGAATACTATGAAATTAATGAAGATGCACACGGAACACACATCTTGAGCCCGAAAGATTTATGTCTTGTTTATCATTTAAAAGAAATGATTGATGCGGGAGTTGATTCATTCAAAGTCGAGGGCAGAACAAAGAGCCTTTATTATGTTTCTGCTGTTGCAAAGACTTATCGTTCGGCAATTGATGAATTATACCAAAATCCGAATGCCGATATGTCAAAATATTTTGAAGAACTAAAAAAAGTCGGAAACAGAGGCTATACAACAGGCTTTGCATTGGGCGGCGGAAATGCGAAAGATTCCTACAGCTATCACCTTTCAAAAGGTTTGGCGGGTGCGGATTTCTTGTTTGAATTTTACGGCAGAGAAAAATTCAATTTTATACGTCCGCAATTTCAAGATGATGGTTTTGTTTATCTTGTCAAAATCAAAAACAAGATTAAACCCGATGATGAAATAGAAATTATTTCACCTGACGAACAGTTCAAAACAAAAATTCTTGCAATATATGATGAAAAAGGTGATGAACTGGAAGTCGGCAATACAAATGCGCAGGTGTATGTAAAATTTGACCTAGAGGTGAAAAATTATCAATATGCACTTGCAAGAACCGTTGGAATAAAAGAGATGGAAAACTAAAATCAGGTCGGCATTGTGCCTGCATTCTATTGGCGAACTTTGTGAGCCTTAGAGAATGGAATCACCTTTTGGTACTATGCCGACAAAAGAAAACAAAAAGGAGTAAAATGTTTTTAAAACCCGATTACAATTTAAAAAGTGTATATGATATAAATTTAGACGAATTGAAACTTATCGGCGTAAAGGCCGTACTGTTTGATTTGGATTCTACTTTGATGGCATCAAAATCAGGGTTTTATACTGATGAAACTTACAGTTTTTTAAGAAGTGTTGAAGAAAAATTCTTTATTGCGATTATTTCAAACAACCATAACCCCGAATATATGGAAAAAGTTCGGGCAATTACGCATTTCCCGATATTATTTGAGGCGTGCAAACCGAGAACGGGAGTTGTTCGAAAATTTTTGGAAAAATATAATTTAAAACCCGAAGATTGCGTAATCGTAGGTGACAGACCTTTAACGGATATTTTGTGCGGTAAACTTTTAGGATGTAAAACGATTCTTGTTGATTCGATTACAGCCGATACGGAATCAAAACTTGTAAGATTTGTAAGATGGTTGGAAAGATTAACAATCAGAAAATAATTCTTCTCAATCGGAAGGTTGAAATTTTTGGCTTGTACACAATCCGTTACAATATAAATACGGCTAAAAACCCGTAATAGTTGGATTTTTAGGCTTTATCCTCTAAATATATGATAAATATTAGTATTTTTGCCCAAAAGCAGGGAATATGATAATATGGAAGGTAGTATGGTTATTACTGTATTTACCAGACAAACATTAATTTAAAGACTTGATGGGAAATGATACGAACAAGAATTAAGAGAAACAGTATATTGCATATATTCAAATTGTTATCCGTTTTAGTATTTGCCGGTATAGTTTTAAGCGGTTGTAATTCGGGAAACGATCAGAATGAATCGGCATCGAATGTTCCCGCACCTGTGGCGGCTCAAAATCAACCCGAGCCTCATAGCAGCGTAAATATTGATGTTGAGGATGATGACACCCCCGACAGAATGATATCTTATGATGTTACGACAATAGGCAGAGGCAACCCTTTTATGCCGTATAATGAAATGCTTGAATATGAAAAGGCAAGAAATTCTGCTATTGCGGAAGCTAATGCAAGAAACGCCAAAATTATAAGAGCAAAGAGATTAAGAAACTACAGAATACGTGAAGCGGATGATATAAGTCCGTATAAATTCAATCTGCCCGTACCGCCGACAGGGCTTGATACAGGTACGATGGCTGCAAAAATTACAAAAACAAAAGTTGTCGGAATTATGTATAACGCTAAAAGTCCGTCAGCTATTATAAATGTCGATAACAAAGATTATCTGGTAAGACCGGGTGATAAAATTATCGGTCAGGAATACAAGGTTGCAAAAATTACTCCGACGTGGGTAACTGCAACAATGGGTTCCAACGTATACTCTGCCGCAATCGGAGAACTGTTCTCCAAAGACGGTTTGAATACAAACCAAACAGACATATACAATTTGAAAGAAAGATTCGGCGGAAGAAAAATTTAAAAACAATCAATTGGGAGCTGATATGAAAAATAAATTCGTAAAAAAACTGATAGCAACTACAATGATTTGGTCATTTGTATTTACCTATACAACCCCTGCGGTATTGGCTGCCGGAACTCCAAAAATTCGTTCCGAACAAGCGATTACTACACTTGATGTAAATTCGGAGGATCAAATTCATAATGCAAATTCAATGGTAAATTTGAGTTTGCGAGATGCGGATATAAAACAGGTATTGAGAATGTTTGCCGATCAGGCGGGTATGAACGTAATTTTTGCTCCGTCTGTCAGCGGCACGGTAACAATGGATTTGGTTAACGTTACATTGTTAAAAGCATTGAACCTTGTTACAAGTACCCAAAAAATTAAATATAACATCAAAGCAAACACTTTGATATTCTCAGGCTCGGGCGAAGGTGCCGATGATGATATAGAAATTCAAGCGGATAACAAAGATATGATTCTTATCCCCGTAAAATATGTCAGCGCAGCATCTATTGCAGAGTTCTTGAATAAAAACATCTTCTCTAAAAACGGTATTAACCCGGGTGTTTCTAAAAAACCTGTTGTTACTGTCAACCCTGCCAACAACGAACTTATTATCATGGGAACAAGAGATGATGCGGTTTTAGCACAAAAAATCGTAGAGCAGTTTGATAAAAAACCTCCGATTACGAATTTTAAAGTTAACCATGTTACCCCCGCAGAAATGGCAGGGTTAATATGTTCAACGTTAATTCCGTCATTTATGAGCAACGGCAGCGGCGGTGATAACGGCGGCGGTTCATCATCAGGCGGCGGAGCTGCAACAGGCGGAGCTGCAAAAGGCGGAGCTGCAACAGGCGGAGCTGCAGGTATTCCTACAGGATTTGCATCTGATGATGCCGCATCTTCTGACTCAAGCAGCAGCGGCTCTAACGGTATATCAATAGGCGGCGGCAAAATGCTTTGCTCGGTTGATCAAAAAACCGACACCGAAGATATGGAATCCATTCCGTTTAAAAACCTTACGGTTTCATACTTCCCTACAATCGGTACCGTTCAAATTATCGGCGGTTCTCCGAGCCAGTTGGAAGTGATTAAAGATTATATCGCATCTAATGATATAAAATCTCCTCAAGCTTATCTTGAAGTACAGATAATTTCATTATCCGAACAGGGCAGTAAAGAGTTTTCAAACACTTGGATGTATTACAGTAAAAACTTAACATTCAATGCTGCAAACGGAACACTTCAACAGGGTAAACACCCGATATTCTTCTCGGGACACGGGTTTACCGATGATGTTCTCGGTAATGAAACAAGCAACACTACAACAGGCGGAACAACAACCAATACAAGTCCGTCCTACAGCCGATGGACAGGCGGTTCGCAATTGGTTTGGCAGATTAAATACATGATTGAAAACAGTAAAGGTCGTGTACTTGCCAATCCCAGAATATTGTTAACAAGCGGTCAGCAATCCGTAATCGATTTGACTTCAGATTATATCGCCAAAACTACATCTCAATATTTGGATTCAACCGGAACAGGTTCATCTCAGGTTCAAAAAGATTATGATATCCAGTCTGATAACGGTATAAAAGTTACAATTACACCTTTCATCAGTCCCGACGGATACGTTACTCTTGATATCAAACCCGAGTATGCAACGATTGCGGAACGTTTGACAACTACATCAGAAACAGGTGATACGGATATTGCCGCAACATTACTTCAAAGAAGAAACTTAGACCTTAAAGGCGTAAGAATTAAAGACGGTGAAACTTTGATTATCGGTGGTTTGATTCAGGAAACCGAAACAAAAACCGTTAATAAAATCCCGTTCTTAGGTGATTTGCCTTTCATCGGAATGTTCTTTAGAAGTACAATCGCATCAAAACAAAAAGAAGAAATGATTATAATGTTAACACCTGAAATATTGGTTGATACGGAAGATGCGGCAAACGATGAAACAACCGATTTATAATAAACAAAATATCAAAACCAATGAATGAAGTTATAACGAGAATAAAAAACAGCATAGATAAAAGCATTATCGAAAAGATAGACCAAGATGCTATGGGACAAATGAAATTTGTCCCGATTAGTATTCGTCAGGGACAGCTTTTCGTTGCTATTTCCAAAAAATCAAATATGGAAAAAATAAGCAAGCTTTTAAAAAGGTATTTCAAAAATACCATAAGATTTATGCCTGTCGGTGGTGATGATGATTTGCAGGAACTTTTGAGCGGATTTGTTACAAAAGATCAACTCAAAAAAGACTTTCCATCTAATATTCCTCAAAAGAAAGATGCACCTGTTATGGTTTCAAAGCCTGTCGGCGGAATGCTCGGCAGCTTATTGTTAAAAAAAGGCTTAATCACTCAAGAACAATTGAAAGATGCTCTTGCAGAATCTAAAAGAACAAATACTCCCATCGGTTCTACTTTGTATGAAATGGGATATATCACCTTAAACGATTTGAAAAGCACATTAGGAGAACAAACTGGGTATAAGCTTGTAAGTTCGGAAGATTTGCAGGAACAAAAGAACTTTATAAATATTCTGCCCGAGGATTTTATCCGTTCAAATTCGGTTATTCCGATATCTTCAGATGGTAAGATATTGACTGTTGGTGTTTTGAAACCCCTTAAAACCGATGTATTAAAAGACATTATTTATATAACGGGTCAGAACCCCAGACAACTTTTAATGACTCATTATGAGTTCCAAAATTCACTTGAAGTTTTCTTTTCTAAAAGGAAGAAGCAAACCGAAAAAATATTGGAACAAATTAAAACAGAAGCTATGGACTCTGAAGAAACGAGTCTTTCCGATCAACTTGATGCGGAACTTTTGGAGTCAACGGGTACGGTTGCAAAATTCGTTAACCAAATTCTTACAAACGCAATAGATAACAAGGTTTCCGATATTCACATTGAACCCAGATTGACGGGTTATATCGTACGATACAGAAAAGACGGTATCTTACAAAAAGTTCTTGATATCCCTGATAAAGCGGAATCTGCCGTTATTACAAGATTTAAAGTTTTATCAAGAATGAATATCGCAGAACAAAGACGTCCGCAGGATGGTACGTTTTCTTTGCCTTATAAAAAAGTAACTTACGATTTCCGTATCAACACATTACCCGTATCAGGGAAAGAAAAGGTCGTAATCCGTGTCCTTGCGCCTGCCGTCAGTTTGAAATCCGAAGATAAACAAATTCGACTTGTCGGAGCAAACTCCGAAGATATCGACAGCATCACAAGAATGGTATCCTGCCCGAACGGTATTATCCTTACATCAGGTCCTACAGGTTCAGGTAAAACGACGACCCTTTATTCGATTTTGAAAAGTTTAAACGATGAATCCGTTAATATTACAACGATTGAGGACCCTATAGAAATCAAGCTTGACGGTATAAACCAATCTCAGGTAAACGTAAAAGCGGGTATCACATTCGCATCTTGTATGAGAGCAATTTTAAGACAGGACCCCGATATTATACTTGTCGGTGAAATTCGTGATTACGAAACGTTAGAAACGGCAATTTCCGCCGCATTAACAGGGCACCTTGTATTAAGTACGGTTCACACAAATTCGGCAGCTGCTACAATTACACGTTTGATTGAAATGGGCGCAAAAGATTACCTTGTTTCTTCTACATTGTCAGGCGTTATCGCTCAAAGACTTGTAAGAAGGCTTTGTGATGATTGCAAGCAAGAATACCATTGTACAAGAGCAGAGGCGATGAAAGTTACTCTTGATGAAGATGAAATCGAAAAACTTATGGCAACTCCAATTTATAAGCCCGTAGGCTGCAACCATTGCAATTTCACGGGCTATAGAGGCCGATTGGGCGTATATGAAATTATGCCTGTTACAAAAGAGATTAAAAAACTTATTGCGCAGGGTGCACACGATTTGGAATTGGAAGAATGCGCCGTAGATCATGGCATGACAACGTTAAACGGTTCATGCTATAAACATATTATTGACGGTGTAACATCTATCAATGAGTTTGTCAGAGTATTAGGTTTGGCGGGCGAGTAGTATGACCAGATATAATTATACAGCATACAAAAACGGTTCAAGTAACATTGTAAAAGGACAGGTCGAGGCTAATAACATGCGTGAAGCCCGAACCGAAGTTCGTTCAATGGGGCTTATACCTACTTATATCGTTGAAGAAACCGCTAAAGAAGATAAAACCAAAAAGAAGAAAAAAGAAGTTTCGAGAATGCCCAAAATGGGCTTGGCGGAGCAGATAGATTTCACTTCAACCATGCAAATTCTTGCTGCTGCAGGTATTCCGATTATCGAATCTTTATTGTTCATTGAAAATGATGCGACAAAATTGAAAATCAGGCAGGTTGCGGGTGAATTAAGACGTCAAATTATGAACGGCGGCACATTCGCCGGAACAATTGCAAAATATCCCGAACAATTCGGACATGTTTATATCGGTCTTGTAAAAACAGGTGAAGACACAGGTGAATTGGAAAAGACTTTGGACAGATTGTTGGAACTTTTGAATAAACAGTCAGCAATCAGAAGCAAAGTTATAGGTACATTGATGTATCCCGCATTCGTTATTTTACTTGCAATATTTATCGTACTTGTCATGTTGGTATTTGTATTCCCAGTATTCAAAGATATGTTTGATCAAATGGGAATGCAATTGCCATGGATTACCAGAGTATTGATTGATATGGGTGTTTTCTTAAAGAAAAACTGGTATACAATTCCGATGGGCTTTATCGCATTGTTTGCGGGTATAAATTTTCTGTTCAAGTGGAAACCCAGTAAATGGAAAATTGATGAATGGGTTTTGAAAATTCCCGTACTTTCTAAATTGGTTCAATTCTCAAACTTCGCAAACTTCATTGCCGTGTTGCAGGTTGCGTATGATGCGGGTGTTCCGATTTTGGAATGTTTGTATCTTGCGAATATGACCCTTACAAACCATACTCTTGAACAAAGGGTTCAGGAAGCAACTGTTAAAATCCAGCAAGGTCAACATTTATCTGCTGCATTGCGTGCAACAAGAACGATGCCGAAAATGATATTGTTCATGATTGCAACAGGTGAACAATCAGGACGTTTGGGCGATATGCTCGGTCAGGCGGTAAATTATATTGATAAAGCGCTTGATAATATTATTGATATCATGACAAAAATGATTGAGCCGATAATGCTTATCGTAATCGGTACGATTGTATTAATCCTTGCATCAGCTTTGTACTTGCCATTGTTCGCATCATACATGGGTATGTAATTATTAAGGCTTATATTTAAAAGTAATAGCGACCTCTCTTGCAAGCGGCGAGGTGTGGACCTACAGTCCGAGCATCATTTTATTTAAATTTGCGCTGTAATTCATTGCCGCATACATAGAATTTTCGTGGCTTGTAAGGTTGTTTATATCGCAGCCTAAATTCTGCGCTTCTGTTTTATATTGGGTTAAATGGTCTTTTTCAATCTTATCGCTAATGAGTTTTAACATTTCTTCAAGCGTCATTGAAGAATTTGTTACTATACCGATTTTTGAAGCAAGTTTTTTGGCTCTTGTCATCAATTCATTGGAACTTGAACATTCACATTTAACGCTTGGGGTCAGGTTTTGCGTTTTCTGCATTTTTACCGCATTTTCAATAAGAATTTGCGCTTGCGCTTCTGAAGTTACCGTTTTGGGGTCAATTCCGAGTGCAAGAAGTTTTCTTTTCGTTTCTTCGGACAAGCTTGATGTTGTTGAATAACTGTTATAGCTTTCATAATTTACTTGTGTTCCGATTGAATTGATTGACATTTGGTGTGGTATCCTTTCTGTTTTTTATTTAATAATTTTTTCCCGATAGTCAACATAATTAATTAAAAATTATTATTTCTAATGCGAATGAGTGAATTCAAGAAGTAATCGCAACACTGACGCCAAAGATTTAGTAGAATGGCTAAAGAGAGGAGTTAGTAAAGATGAAAACAAGCAGCCATCTGAGTTCAGAGGAACGAGACAGAATAACAATATTGCAATCAGAAGGATTAAGTATCCGAAAAATAGCAAAGGAACTTGGTCGAAGCCCCAGTACAATTTCAAGAGAACTAAATAGACCACAGGCAGTATATTATAGAGGGAAATATATAGGTTCTCAAACGGATAAGAATGTCAAAAGGCAATGGTCAATATGTCACAGAAGAAATAATAAATATTTGTCTATGTATAATGTCCGTAAATATATATCCATACATCTAAAGTATGGATATTCTCCGACTATAGTTTCACACATATTACTAAAAAATTACAATATATCTATATCTCATGAAACCATATACCAATATATTTACAAAAAGAATATAGATTTGGCGAAATATCTTCTGCGAAGAAAGCATGGAAGAAAGCCA
>ONOE01000033.1 GCA_900319365.1 uncultured bacterium
ACTTGCTATCAGTGATGGAATGGGAAGCGGTCCTTATGCTAGAAAAAATAGTAAAATTGCTATTAGTATGCTTGAGAGATTATTAAATTCTGGATTTGACAAGAATACATCTATTAATTTAATAAATTCCGCAATACTAAATGCCAATTCAGAAGAGATGTATGCAACACTTGATGTGGAAATTTTAGATTTGTTTGCAGGAAAAGCTGAGTTTTTAAAGAATGCTGCATGCCCAACATATATAAAAAGAAATAGAAATGTAACAATGATAAATTCAAATTCACTACCAGCAGGGATTATAAATAGTGCAAAAGTAGACTGTTTTGACACTGATTTACAAGATGGAGATATTATTGTTATTTGTAGTGATGGAATAATTGAATCAAATGCTGAATATGATAATAAAGAACTATGGGTAAAAAATCTTTTGGAAGACATTCAAACAGATATTCCTGAAAGAATTGCTGATATAATTTTGAAAGAATCAATAAAAGTTTACATTAATAATCAAAAAAACGAAGCGTAATATTTAAAATTCGTGGGCTTGTTGTTAAAAAAAGCGTTATATTTAAAATTCGTGGGCTTGTTGTTTGACCTCCCTTCCTATGTGACAATTAAAAATCTTATTAGATTTTTAATTGCACTAATAAAGTTTGGTCAAACATTCGCCTCGCTTACGCTCGTTGGTCGCTACGCGCCCTACTCATTTATAAATATTACGCTTTGTGTTTTATGGTAGTAACAAATGAATAAAAAATGTGATTTGAAAAGGAGTAACTGATGGGAAATTTGGAATTTTCTCCAGATGAAGTAAGAAAAGAAAAAATAGTTAAAGTAATAATTGTGATAGGATTGGTAGTTGCAATATTTGTTTTTTCAATAATTTTTAGCCTATTTAATGGTGGATATGATAAGATACATAAAAATGTTTATATTCAAAATATAAGCGTTTCTGGTATGTCTCAGGAGGAGGCTAAAGAGAAGTTAAGTAAAATTTATGAAACTAAAAAACTAAATAAAATAATATTGAAACATAATGATTTTGAGATGCCTATTTCTTATGAACAACTTGGGATTACTAGAAATTTTAATGATGCAGTTGATATGGCATATGGTATAGGGAGAAAAGGAAATATTGTTACAAATAATTATAGAATTTTATTTAGTTGCTTTTTAAGAAAAAATATTAATCTTGAAATAAATATTGATGATACATCAATAAATAATGCTATAAATGATGTTCAATCTAAATTGCCTGATGTGACTATTCAAAGTTCTTATTATATTGACGGAAGTAATCTTGTTATTAAAAAGGGAGTGGATGGCGTTGAAATTAATAAAGATGAATTAAAATCTAATATAATTAAAAATGTTAATGATTTTAATAATGTAAATGGAGAGATTGAGATTCCAGTAATTGAAAAAAAGGCTGATAATATTGATATTAAGAAAATTGCTGATGAGATAAAAAAAGAGCCAAAAGATGCATATATTTCAAAGGATCCATTAGAGGTTCATGTTGAGCAAGATGGGGTAGAACTTGCTTGTTCAATAGAGGATGCACAAAAGATTATAGACGAAAAAAATGAAAGCAATGAAAATAATGATGGAAATGCTAATAACAATGGAAATGCAAATAATGGTGGAAATGAAAATAAAAATAGTGATGGCAATGTAAATAACGATAATAATGCAAATAGTGAAGAAAGTCAAGACAAAGATGAGTATGTAATCCCATTAAAAATTACACATCCATCTGTAACTGTTGAAAGTTTAGGAAATGAGGCTTTTGCTAATAAATTAGCCACATATACTACAAATTATGATGCTAGTAATGTAAATAGAAATAATAATTTGGTGCTTGCTTCTGAAAAACTAAATGGTACAATAGTTAAACCAGGGGAAGAATTTTCGTATAACAAAACAATAGGAGAGAGAACTATTGCATCTGGATTTAAGGAAGCAAAAGCATATGCAGGAGGAAAAGTTGTACTTGATGTAGGAGGTGGAATTTGCCAGCTATCATCTACATTATACAATGCGGCATTACTTACAAATTTGGATATTACAGAAAGACACAATCATTATTTCTTAACATCTTACGTCCCAGCTGGAAGAGATGCAACTGTATCTTGGGGAAGTGTTGATTTTAAATTTAAAAATAATAGAAAATATCCAATAAAAATTGAGTCTAAAGCAGGAGACGGAGTGGCAACAGTTTCTATTTATGGAATAAAGCAGGATGATGATAATACTGTTTTAATAGATTCAAAAGTTACAAGCATTATACCTAAAAAAGTGGAATATGTTAAGAAAAGTAGTGGTGTGAGCGAAAGAAGCGGAGAAGATGGAGCAACAAGTGAAACGTATAAGACACTATTGAAAAATGGGATAATTGTGTCAAAGACTTTGATTTCAACAGATACATACAATGCTCTTTCACAGATTATATTACAATAATGTTAAAAATATTAAAATTTTGAAAAATGATTTTTTTGAAAACCTCAAAAAAATCATTTTTTTATAATTCATAAAAATGGACAACATAATTATAATTCACAGAAACGGCGTATTAAAAGCACATTTTATAAAAAACATATAAAATTAAAATTCAAAAATAAAAAATAAAATTTACATTTTTATAAAAAATCATTTTCAAAAAAATATAAAAATTTTTAAATTTTACTCCACAAAAAAATAAAAGTAAGGTTTGGAGGCACTTTACAAAAAAAATATATCAAAATGACTATAATTGGTAAAAACAGTAAACTTGAAAGTTGGTGCTATGATTGATTTTATATGCAGATATACATAATATGTAAAGTTTGACATTATAAAAAAACAAATATATTATATTTGCAGAATTTCAAAGAAAGGACAAAAAAGATGAGAGTTGTAAAAAGAGATGGAAAAATTGTAGATTTTGATGAATCAAGAATTAAAATAGCTATTGGAAAGGCTAATAATGAGGTTGACGAGAATGAAAGAGCTACAGAAGAAGAAATTGAGAAAATTGTTGAGTATGTAAAAAAAGTGAAGAAAGACAGAATACTTGTTGAGGACATACAAGATATAATAGAGAATAAATTAATGGAATATAAGAGATTTGAACTTGCAAAAGCATATATTACATACCGTTATTCACGTGCTTTGGTAAGAAAAGCAAATACAACTGATCAAACTGTTAAAGAGCTTGTTGAGGGAAACAGTGAATATTGGAA
>ONOE01000014.1 GCA_900319365.1 uncultured bacterium
AGCTTTATGCTCATATACAAATACTTTCCTTTCCCTTTTTTCCTATTGATTTTCCAACGACTTTTATTAGTCGTTTTTTTTTGACTTGTTTTTTGAAATCAGAATTTTTTCAATCTTGAATATGCCGCATCCATTGCTTTTTTGCCCGATTTGCCGAAATCTACGGTATACATAACGCTATCGCCAAGGCGTGCAACATCAGTAATATGACCTATTCCCATTCTTTCATGAAAGACTCTTTGACCGACTTCAAAAACTTCCGTAACGGTTCTTGAATTAATTCGTTCCTGTTCTTTCTGACGGATTTCTTCCTGTTCTTTGGCAAGTTTTTGACGTCTTTCTTCTGCCATTCGTTTAATTTTGTTATCCTTAAAAAACTCTTTTATTTTTTCTTCTTCACGCTTTTTATTTACTGCAGATTTAATAATAATATTTTTTTTAGGAGTTCTGTTTGATAAAGATTTACCTTTTAATGACGGAGCTTTAAAATTTGCGCCAAACCCTGTTGAAGGTCTTACATAACCGTCTGTATCCGTTGAAATGGAAGAAGTAGAAAAGCTTTTTGACTTAGCTTTTGAAACAGCACTTCTAAATGTTGAATATGAATGCTCCCCGTCATAATCGGATTCAAAAGATTCAATAAGATTTTTGGGGATTTCCTCAATAAATCTTGACGGATTGTAATACTTGTATTCGCCCCACATTTGACGGCGTTTTGCGCCAACAAGGTACAACTTTTCTTTAGCTCTTGTAATCCCGACATACATCAATCGGCGTTCTTCTTCGACTTCAGAGGGAGTATTAAGAGTTCTTTGGCTCGGGAAAATTCCATCGTCCATACCCGTAATAAATACAACGGGAAATTCAAGTCCTTTTGCCGCATGCAATGTCATAAGTGTAACATTATTGGAATTATCTTCCATTGAATCCAAATCAGACACCAAAGCCACCTGCTGCAAAAACTCAGACAACGGATTTTGCTCATCTTCAGGCGTAAATTCTTCCGCTACGTTAACTAATTCCTGCAAGTTATTGATATCATCCTGAAACTCGGGATTAGTTGCGGCTTTTGATTGAAGTTCATCAAGATAGCCCGTCTTTTCAATTACAAGAGTTATAAAATCTTTTAGCGAATAACTGTTTTGCGCCTGATTAAAACGATAAATCAAAGTTACAAAATCTTTTAACTTTGTACAGGTTTTAGAATTAATTGTCCCCGCTTCATCACAAACCTTTGCAGCTTCATAAAGGCTTATATTGCGTTCGTTTGAAAAATCCGTCAAATGCTTTAACGTTGTATCGCCGATTCCTCGTTTTGGAACATTTATTACCCTCCTGAAACTTTGCGAATCATCAGGATTATTTATCAATTTTAAATAAGCCAAAACATTTTTAACTTCCGCTCTGTCATAAAATTTTGTGTTTCCGTAAATTCTATAGGGAACGCCTGTTGCCATACAAGCTTCTTCAAGCGCCCTTGACTGGTTGTTTGTTCTGTATAAAACGGCAAAGCGATTATAGTTCCCGTAAGCGTTTTGCTTAATATTTCGAACTACATAATTTGCCTCATCGCTTTCGTCAGCTGCCTCATACCAGCTTAATTTTTCACCCTCACCGTTATTTGAATAAAGAGTTTTATCCACTCTGTTGTCATTATTTTCAATAACGGCATTTGCAGCATTCAAAATATTAGCCGTCGATCTGTAGTTTTGTTCGAGTTTGATAACTTTTACATCTTTATAATCATGTTGGAAATTCAGAATAATTCTAAAATCCGCACCGCGCCATGAGTAAATCGACTGATCAACATCACCTACAACACACAATGAACGTTCACCAGGCACATTAGAGGACATATTTGTATAAAGCATATTTACAAGCTGATACTGCGCAAGGTTGGTATCCTGATACTCATCAACCATAATATGCTGAAATCTGTCATAATATTTTTGTCTGACTTCAGGATTTTGTTCCAGCAATTTTACGGTAATCATAAGCATATCGTCAAAATCGATGGCATTATTTGCATTTAAAGCTTTTTCATATTCTTCATATATCTGAGCAATCCTTTGCCCTTTGTAATCTCTTGCCGTACGAGCAAACATCGCAGAATCCTGCATCTTGTTTTTTGCATTTGAAATTACGGATTTTACAAGTTTTGTCGGATACATCTTTTCATCAATATTCAATTTCTTTATAATTCTTGTGATAATTTGGTTTGTATCGGTATCATCATATATTGTAAAGTTTCTGTCTAATTTTTTGCCGGTAGTTGTATTGTATTTATCGATATTTTCTCTCAAAATTCTTCCGCATATACCGTGGAAAGTTCCGACCCACATATATTTGTCCGTATTTTCGCCCAAAATCTTTGAAATTCTTTCTTTCATTTCCTTTGCGGCTTTATTGGTAAACGTTACAGCCAAGATATTATACGGTTTTACTCCATGCTGAATCATATAAGCTATTCTTGTTGTTAAGACCTTAGTTTTGCCCGAACCTGCACCCGCAAGTATCAATAACGGGCCTTTAGTTGTTTTAACAGCTTCAGCCTGTTCTTTATTTAAATTCTCTGTCAGATTTTCCATGACCTCTTCCCAAATCAAAAAATATATGCTATACTTATAGCATATTCGAAAAATACGATAAACGCAATGAAAAGGTAAATAAAAATGACAGAAAGTGAGATGGAAATTTTAATGAGTACTGACGACAAAAAGGAAAGCAAAGAAAACTCGATAGTTGTACCGATTGACGACGATATGGATACGGTTAAATCCGGCTCTCCTAATACAGTAGATGAACTTGCAATGGAACTTGCAACAATCAAACAATCGGCTAAAAGAATAGCTATTATCGGCAGCAGAAATCTTCCAATCACCCACCAACAAATAATAGAAACACTTGCAACAGCTCTTGTTATGCAGGGCAACACAATTATTACCTCTGGAGGTTCCTCAGGTACCAATGCCGCTGCAATCAGAGGCGCTATGAAAGCTAACCCCGATAAATTGAGTGTTATCTTGCCTCAAACAATCGGTCAACAGCCAAGCGACGTTCAAGATCAGCTTATCGGAGTTCCTCATATTATTGAACATGCCGACAGAGCAATGATGACATTAGCCGATGCCTCAAGAGTTTGCAACCGTGAAATTATTGACGAATGCAATCAATTGATATGTTTCTTATCTCATACAAGTAAAACATTGTACAAAGCTCTTGAATATGCAGAAGAAGGGCATAAAGTAATTACCGTATTTTATTTGGATTAATTTATTAATCTTTAGCGGATATTATATTTAAACGGCGGCTTTTTAAATAAAAAAGCTTAACATTCTTTAATTAAGGTACTTTTATGTCTGATGAACTGAAACTTTTGATAGGCAAAAATCCAAAGGATTATACGCCTATTGCACACAATTTAATAAATACGCCTGATGTTGAGCTTTTTGCAGAACTTGTAGATAAAGACGAATTTCTTTTTGACTTTGTAAAACAAAACGTTGCAGACAGACTTTTAAAAGAGTGCAATGAGCACAATTATATGAATTTGCTGCAATTTTTGAAATACTATTCACCCTCGTATGAAAATTTTATAATTTCGGTTTTTGTAAAATATGCAAACGAAGATTTAACGGATATTTTGCTTGATAAACTTGAAAACGGAACAACAGATGAAAAAATCTACTGTGCCAAATATTTTTCGTACATAAAAGATCCGCTTGCGTTAAAAGTCTTGAAAGAAAACGCATACAGCGAGAATCCGTATCTTAGCAATAATTGCGTTCTTGCGTTAAAAGCTTTCGGCGATACCGAATCTTATAAAACAGCATTAAGCAAATTAAAATCAAATGATGAGTACGAACAATTGAGCGGAGTAAAGTTCCTTGTTTCATACGGCAACAAAGATGCCGTGCCAAATATTATCCAAACAATGAAAAAATCTCCGTTTGCCGATAATATTGCAATCGAACTGCCGTATTTGATGCCTGTTTCTGAATTAATGAAACAAAACAAAACAGACGGGCTTTATGTTTTAAATATTATTATCGAAGGACTGGGTGAAGTCAGTTCACTTGCGCAGGTTTTTGATTTCAACCTGTATGAAAATTTTGAAACGCTGATAAATGAGCCAAAAACTTCTCAAAGTGCCGTAGTTCTTTTAAATGCGATTGATAAATTTAACACTCTGACAGATAATGATGAATACTTGTTTGATGAAACAAAAGACACAAAACGAGAAGTTAACGATATAAAAAATTTACTAAATTCGCTTAATTATAACGAATTGCAAAATCTTGCATCAAACGAATTAAAATCCGACAGCCTTTTTGTATACACCATTCTTGAGCTTACGGATAACGCCGATAAAGTTCGAGAACTGTTAAACAATTCAAACAACCAGACTATAATTTTAAAATCCGTAGAAGTTTTGAAAAGAATGAATGCTCTAACTCCTGTCGATAAAAATTGCGCATTGCGTAAAATTTCAAATAAACAAATTAAAGAAATTATTCTTGCGGTGTAGTTTTTTTAGCGGTGCAAACTTTCCCTCGCAGCTGACCGCATGCAGCATCAATATCAGCCCCTCTTTCAAGTCGGACGGTAACTTTTTTGCCCGAATGTTCCATCAAATACTTAAATCTCATTATCGATTTATTTGAAGGTCTTTGGTAATCATTCTTTTCCGTCGGATTGTAAGGAATTAAATTTATATTGCATTTTATATCTTTTAAATATTGCGCCAATTCTTTTGCGCTTTGAACCGTATCATTTAAATCTTTAATCAAAAGGTATTCAACGGTTATTCGGTGCCCTGTTTTGTCGTTATAATTCTTCAGGGCCTTATGAAGTTCGTTCATCGGATATTTGTTTTCAATTTTCATAAGCTTTGAACGGATTTCATGATTTGGAGCATGCAAAGAAAGTGCCAGAGTAGAATGTATTCCAAGATCGGCAAGTTTATTTATCTGCGGAATAATACCTGACGTTGAAATCGTCAATCTTCTTATACCTATTTGAAAATCCTCATTAAAAATTTTCATTGCCTTTAAAACATTATCAAGATTTAATAAAGGTTCGCCCTGCCCCATAAATACGATATTTGTAACTTTTAGCCCCGTATCACGCTGAATTGTAAGGACCTGTTCAATGATTTCTTTGTAATTAATATTTCTTATAAACCCTCTTTTGCCTGTTGCACAAAAAGAACAATCAACCGCACATCCTACCTGAGAACTTATGCACGCAGTTAAATTCGCACGATTGTCAAACCGCATCAAAACGGTTTCAACACATTGCCCGTCTGGATATTCAAGCAAATATTTTATCGTACCGTCGCTGCTGATCTGCTTTACTTTGATTTTAACATCCGTTACCCGTGCAACTTTTTTTAATTCATCTCTGAATTTTTTAGATAAATCCGTCATCTCATCAATACTTTTGACAGATTTTAAATAAATCCAATTATGAATTTGTCTTGCACGAAACTTTGAAGCTCCGAGTTCAGAGGTCAAATCTTCCAATTCGTTTAAATTTAATCCGGCTAAATTAATCATATTTGTATTTTAGCATAAAATTATTTTTTAAAGTTTTTCAAAAAATTATTTGCCCAATTAAGCATGTCAGGATATCTGCCAAAATGCCATTTGTGTTCAAAAAGTTCTCCGACGTTTTGAAAAACGGAACCTATATGATTTAATCTTTCGTAAATATATGAATATAAACCCGTTCTGTCTGCGCCATGTTTACAATGGATATGAACTTTCCCGCCCTGATGTTTGATATTATCGACAATATCAAGGAACTTGCCGACATTTTCGCCTGAGGGGTACATGCTCACAGACGGGATATTGTGATATTTCATACCCGAATGCTTTACATAAGCTTCCTCGTTAAAATTAATTTCGGGCTTTTTCATCGTTCTGAAATTTATGATATCAGTTACGCCCTGTTGTTTAAGCCAATCGATATTCTCTTTTGTCGGCTGCGCCGAACGGGAAACGTAATTGTCAATTTTTTGATAATTTGCAGGGGGTGTAGAAATTTTTAGCATGCCAAACCTCTGTTTTTGTTATGTTTAAAATATAAAATCCGAAAAATTTATTTTTTGCCAATTTTATTAAAAAAGCCCCGCATCCGATGCGAGGCTTTTAAATTGCGATTTTGAGATAAAACTAGCTCAATTGAACCGTAATAGATTTCGGTTTTTGAGTATAAGTGATTTTATCTTCTCTTGATAACCAACCTAAACCCATGTAAGTAAAGTTATCATCTAAATCCATATCTTTTCTCAATTTGTTGATAGTTACTTCACCTTTGTTAGACAAGTAATTGTAAATTTTACCTGCTGATTCAATGATTTGTTGTTGCATTGCCTTTTGTTCTTTTTTTCCTGTTGTAAACATTATGAGCCTCCTTTTTTCTACATTTTTATATTACGACTTTTCTAAAAAATAAGCAAATATTATTTTAAAAGAAATCCTAAAATCCTTTATACGCTTGATATTCAGAACTTAACATTTCTAAACTTTAATATAATTTTATTACAAAAATTAATAAAAATATCGTAAATTTGGCGGATTTTTTAAACATTAATTAAAAATATCGCATTTTTAGAGAAATTTTATAGAATTTTTCTTAAAATATTTTTATTTTTAAGACATCAATATATTGATATGACTATATTTTAGCATATCAAGCACAGTAAAATTTTAGCAAAATTTTAAATTTATAATTTCCGCATCATTTTTACGACTTTTATGTTGCCGTTTTTCAATTTTGCATTTAAATCAGCTACAACAGCCTCAACTTCATTTTTATCATAATACTCGGTTGAAAAAATACTGACAGGTTTGCCCCATTTAGTACCGAAAGCCAGATAGTATACCGTATACCCGCTTGCGTAAGCATTTCCGGGGACGGTTTTGGGGATATATGTCATATATTTTATATCTGATACGGCAATCAAATCTTTTTTTGTTTTCGTGTTTAACATGTTGGTTTTTTGAACATAACAAATATCATTGATTTTGTTGCAAATCAACGTTTCATATTTGTAATTAGTAAACAATCCGATAATAAGTCCTATAACCGTTAGCACAACCAGAGTAAGGATTACCAGATTTCTTTTGCCCCTGTTTATTTCTTCATAAGATGTTTTATCCATAACAAAAACCTCGCAAAATATTTTATCATAAAAAATGATTGTTGTATAATTTTAACAAAAGTAAGGTGAATTATGAATAAAAAAGCAGTAATATTTGATTTAGACGGAACACTATTAAATACTTTGGAGGATTTAACAGACAGCACAAATTATGCGCTTGAGAAATTTAATTATCCGACAAAAACCGTTGTACAGGTTAGAAATTACGTAGGCAACGGAGTTGCCAAATTGATTGAAAGAGCAATCCCTGACGGTTTAAATAACTCTAAATTTTCAGATATTGAAAATACTTTTAAAAAGCACTACAAAAATAATATGTATAACAAAACAAAACCCTATGACGGCATTTTAGAAATGCTTGAAAAGATAAAAAAATCAGGTTTGAAAATTGCGGTCGTTTCAAACAAATTTGACGAAGCGGTAAAAGAATTATGCAAGACATATTTTGCGGGATTAACTGATTTTTGTGCGGGCGAAAACGAAGCAGCAGGAATAAGAAAAAAACCTGCCCCCGATACGGTTATAAAAGTTTTAAAAGAATTTAAATTAAACCCTGAAGATGCGGTTTATGTAGGAGATTCTGAAGTAGACATTCAAACCGCACAAAATTCTAAAATGGATTGCATAAGTGTTTTGTGGGGATTTAAAGATGAAGATTTTCTGCTTGAACACGGCGCATCGCATATCATTAAAACTCCCGATGAAATTTTTAAATATTTATAAAGATTTTATGCTACAATCCGATTATGATAAATTCTGTTACTTCAAAACCTGTTGTGCAAAAATCACAAAGCAGGTATAAAAATATAAAATATTCGGGCTACGGAGCACTTGCGGGAGTAGGAGTCTGCGCTCTTACAGGGTTTAGACAGATTAAAATTCCGCATAAAGCAAAGCTGCATAAATTCAGCGCCGCATTTACGGCTGTTGCCGCATTATGGCATCTGGGCACAATCAAGCATTGGGATAAAATACTTTCATCTGAATAACAAGCTTAAAATTCTTGTATAAACTAAAATTCGCCATACTTGTATGTTAGTTTTAATTTATACTATAATTAGCATATAAATTGTAGAGGATAATTTTATTTATGATTATAGTAATGGAAAAGACGGCAACAGTCGAAAATATTCAAGGTGTAATTGATATACTGACCGAGCACGGGTTTAGAGCAATTTTGCATAAAGGTGATGTGCATACGGTTATTGATGCTCTGGGAGATAAAACCACGCTTTCTCCAAACAGACTTGAAGCAATGGAGGGCGTTAATTATGTAAGGCTTATCAGACAGCCGTTTCGTCTTGCATCTCGGGACAGAAAACCTGAAGATACCGTTATTGAATTTGAAAACGGCGTAAAAGTAGGCGGCGAAAGTCGTCCCGTATTTATTGCCGGGCCATGTTCTGTTGAAAATGATTACGGTTGCCTTTTGGAAGTTGCGCAGGCTGCAAAAGAATTGGGCTGCCAATTTTTAAGAGGGGGCGCATTTAAACCGAGAACTTCACCCTACGATTTTGACGGGTTAGGCGAAAAAGCTTTAAAATACCTTGCAAAAGCAAAAGAAGAAACAGGGCTGTTGGTTGTAACAGAGCTTATGGATTCTTCCGATCTTAAAATGGTTTGCGATTATGCTGATGTAATTCAAATAGGCGCAAGAAATATGCAGAATTTCAGATTGCTAAAATCCGTCGGCAAATGCAATAAACCGATAATTTTGAAACGAGGTCCCGCATCATCTGTTCAGGAATTTTTGCTTGCGGCAGAACATATTATGTATAACGGAAATGAAAAAGTTATCCTTTGCGAAAGAGGGATAAAAAGTTTTGATCATACGTTTACGAGAAATGTGTTGGATATTTCGGCAATTCCCGTTATTAAAAAATTGTCGCATTTGCCGATAATTGTAGACCCCAGCCACGGAACGGGACAAAGATATTTAATTGAACCTATGTCTAAAGCAGGACTTGCGGCAGGAGCAGACGGCGTAATGGTAGAAGTTCACCCCAACCCCGCAAAAGCTTTAAGCGACGGTAAACAAAGTTTAAGTATCGAACAGTTTAAAGAAGTATTTTCAAGATTAAATAATATGATAGATTTACTTCATCTTGATAAAAAACAACCCGCCCTAAAAGGCGAATAAACTGTTCAACGGGCAAAATTTAAACCCGAATTTTAAAACATTTTTCTGCGCTGAGAACGAATTTGATCAATTTGTTCACGGTAATTTTCGGAAGTTAAATCACCGATTGATTTATAAAGCTTTAATACGGCATCTTGAATATTTTCAGAATTCATTGTAATCATATCATTTGCCATTTCGGGATTAGACATTGCAAGCCTTGTCATATCACGAAATCCCGACGATGCGATATTCATTGCCAAATCATCTTCCTGTGCCGTTTTAAATATTGCCTGAGAAATCAACATCGGCATGTGAGAAATCAAAGCAACAGCCCAATCGTGTTTTTCGGCTGTCGTAAATACGGGAACAGCGCCGAGCTGCTTTATAATACCTGTTAAAAATTTTATTGCATCTTCTTCATTTTGAGAATGCTGAAACGGTGTCAAAACCCATTTCGCGCCTTTAAACATACCGCAAAAAGAATTTTCATAGCCTTTATTTTCCGTCCCTGCCATCGGATGGGAGGGTATAAATTTATACGGTCTTGTTTTTTTGCAAACAAAACTTTTTAGAGAACACACATCTGCGACAATGGTATCGCTTTTCAATACGTCCTCCAATTTATCAAGAATAGAGAGGGTTTTATTCATTGAAGAACATACAAAAACCAAATTACAATCTTTTAAAACGCCATAATTTTGGGAAATATTTTTACCGTTTTGAGATTGCGACACGGCGACAACATCATATCCCAGGGCTTTTAAATCCTTAAATATTGAACCGCCTATTAAACCTAAACCTACAATTCCAACTTTCATATAAAAAATTATAGCATATTAAAATGAAAAAATCCCGTTAAAAATTCAAAGTTTATACGAGAAATAAACTCTTTGAAACGTAAAGCCGTTTATGCTATAATTAGGTTGCTTAAGCTTATTTTCGGCATCATTTATGATAAAGGATAATTAAAGGTGAAACTGCAAATTCCTGCAAGAGATAATTTACAAAAACTTGTAATATCATTCCAAAACGAATCTGACCCTAAAAAAAAGCACGTATTATATCTGGATCTTGTTGAAGAATCTCTTACGCTTGTAAAAAAAATTGCGGTCTCATTTTGTCCCCTGCCGCCTGCGTTGTCTATGGAAGATATTGTTCAAACGGGCGCTGTCGGACTTTTAAAAGCAATTGATACTTACGAAATACAGGAAAAAGGGAGTTTCAAAACTTACGCATCAAAATTTATCAGAGGGAAAATCTTGCAATATTTAAGAGATAAGGTCAATATGGTAAAACCCCCGAGAGAAGCTGCTCAAACTGTCAAACTTGTCAAAGATTATGTTCAAAAGCACACATCAAACGGAAATGTTCCGGATTCAAAAACAATTTCCAAAGCGCTCAATATCCCCGAAAACAAAATTAATGATATTTTGAGTATAGATTTGATTAAAAATATCGTATCACTTGACCAGAAAGTTTATTCAATCGATGGTATCGAAACCCTCGCAGACAGAATACAATCGGATAAAGAAAAAAATTATGAAGAAAAATTTGAAAATAAAACAATGCTTGAATATGCCTTGAAAAAACTTCCGAAAAACGAAAAAGAAGTTATTTGTAAATTTTATATAGACGGCGAAAGCAAAAAAAATATCGCAAAAACATTGAATGTTTCCGCAACTCAAGTATCAAGACTTATAAAAAAAGCATTGAATAAAATGTATGTTATTATAGAAGAAGATTTAAATAACAAGGAGGAATAATGACCGCATTTATAATAATTTTAACTTTTATGTTCATTACGGGACTTGTCATAGGAAGTTTTTTAAATGTCGTAATTTTAAGAACCGTAAGCGGAGAATCAATAGTTTTTCCCGCATCACATTGTCCTAAATGCGGAACTCCGCTAAAGTGGTATCATAACATTCCGCTTTTATCATACTTCTTTCTTGGCGGCAAATGCGCTTTTTGCAAGGAAGTTATAAGCTTTCAATACCCGCTTGTAGAATTTTTGACAGGCTTAATATTTGTATGGTTCGGATATTTATATTTCGGGTCGATTATGAATGATGCTATGGGCAGCAGTTTTGCCTATATCCTAATGCTTGTTTTTTCATTAATTGCAGCATGTCTTTTCATCGTAATTTCCGGAACAGATATTCTTGAAATGAAAGTGTCTGATGCTCACACATATCTTTTAATCGGTACGGGTGTTCTATACAGCCTCATTATCGGCGGGATTTTATACTATCAGGGAGCACAAATCGGTAAAGTTAAAGTAATGTCATTCATGGCACCTGTTATATGCACCGTTGTTTCTTCTTTAATTGCATTTTTGTTTATGGAAATTTTAAGACGGGGCGCAAATTATTTACTGAAAACCGAAACTTTCGGCGACGGGGATTCTTTTATATTTGCGGGCGTAATTTCCGTACTGATGGCAATGTTTGGCGGGGATAATATTCAATACCTTGTTACAATGTTTTTAAGCGTATTTTTCTTTAGCGTAATTTTGGCTGTTATTTTTACGCTGCCGTCATACATAAAAAAACTTGCAGAAGCTAAAAACCGGTATCTGCTCGGTTTGTTAACCGCTTTTATAATTTATGCATGCGCATATTTTTATGCAAATACACAAAATTGGCTAAACAACATCGTATTGTTGATTTTAAGCACTTTGATTTTATTTGCTCTGGGTATCGGATTATGTTTTGAACTTTTGAAAAACATAAGAAAAAATCAAACTCAAATGAATATGATTCCTTTCGGCCCCGCATTGACAACATCAGGCTTTGTTGCACTTGTTGTCCTGCCGATAATTTTAAGTTTGATTTAGAAAAAAAATTACAAAGATAAAATCTGCAAAGATTTTTTCAAAATATCTTCCGCAGCAGACTCAGCAGGGATAATATTCAATGCGGATTGAATTGCGTTGTTTATTTCTTCCGCTGTATAACCAAGAGATATCAAAACATTTTGAGCATCTTCAATATTTTGGTTTTCAGGCATACTTCCATCTGTTGATTTTGAAGATGAAGCACTTGTAACTTTGTATGAATTAAGTTTGTCTTTTAATTCCAAAATTATTTTTTGCGCAAGCTTCGGACCGACACCTTTTGCCTTTGTCAAAGATTTATAATCGGCATCAAGGACAAAATTAACAAGACGGTTTATCGAAAATTCATTTAAAAGAGCAATCGCCATTTTTGAGCCGACACCCGACACCGAAGTCAATGTATTAAACATATCTCTGTCTTCCCTTTTTATAAACCCGCAAAGACTCATTTTGTCTTCTTTATGGATTAAAACAGAATACATCGTAACTTCTTCATTCTCTTTTAAAAGTTCAAAATCTCTTGGCATAATTTCAAAAACATAACCTGTTCCCGCAGTTTCAACCGTAGCGAAACTGCCTTTTGCATTTGAGATTTTATAAGTATTTATTCCTTTAATATAATCGTACATTTTTAATCCTTTAATGATTGCATTATCGTATCAATATCAGCCTGAATTTTATCATCCGTTTTCAATTTCTTTCTTATGCTGTCATAAGCATATAAGGCCGTAGTGTGCTTTTTATTGAAGAATTTGCCTATCGTTTCAAATTCAAGATTTAAAACTTCCCTGCATAAATACATTGAAAGCTGTCTTGCTTTTGAAACTTTTTGGTTTTTAGCGGAACTTTTTATATCTTCAAGGTTGACTCCATACAACCCGCAGACTTTTTCTGCTATAAGTTCGGGGGTTAATTCACGCTTTTTCATTTCAAGCTTGAGCGCTTTTTGAGCACATTCAAGATTTATCGGACAATTATTTATTTCTGCCCAAAAGCTTACTTTGTTAAATGCGCCTTTCAATTCTCTGACATTATCCGTAAAGTTTTGCGCAATATAATCAAATACCTCTTTGCCTGCTTTAACTTCCAATTCATCAGCATAAGCTTCAAGAATTTTTACCCTTGTATCATAAGGCGGCGAAACGATTTCAACAACCAATCCTTCTTCAAAACGGGTACGCAGCCTTTTATCAAGGTTTGGAATATTTTTGGGCTCTCTGTCAGAAGCAATTACAATTTGTTTGTTATTTTGGTACAAAGCCTGAAAAGTCGAGAAAAATTCTTCCATTGTTTTTGCTCGAGATTCAATAAACTGAATATCGTCCATTAGCAAAACGTCAACATTTTGAAATTTTTGATGGAATTTTCGCATCAAAGAATTGTTGCACGAATTTTTGCGTTTGCCGTTTGGAAGCTCATTTAATTGAAAACATTTTATCCATTCGTTGAAATATTCTTCCATTCTTATATAGCGGACTTTTAATTTTGTATTAAACAAAATATAATGTCCGATAGCTTGGAGCAGGTGAGTTTTGCCTAACCCAGAAGATCCGTATATAAATAACGGATTAAACTTTTTTGACGGATTTTTTGCAACAGCAAGTGCAGCCCGATAAGCCATATTAGAATTTTCACCGACTACAAAATTTTCAAATTTCAAATTCAAATTCAAATTTGCATCCGATTGCATTTGCGCTAATGATTTTTTAACTTCTTCTTTTTTTATATCCTCTGGAGTTTGCCCTGAGCGCATTTGCTTGAATTTCTGCCTTTGTTTTTTTATATATTTTTGTCCGAGTTCGGCATCATAATTAAGTGAAAAAGATGCTTCTTCGCCTTTTAATGAACGGATGGCATTTCTTATCGTATCCGTCCACGAGTTTTTTAAAATATTAACAGACATTTGCTGCGGGGATAATAAAACAAGAGTATTATTATCAAAATCGACAGCCTCTAACGGCGTTACCCATGTTTCAAAAACATGCGCAGGCATATTATTTGATAAAACATTTTTAACTTCTTCCCATAGCTGTTGTACTTCCGAAATATCCATAACAATATTTTACAATAAATACTTGCGCATTTAAAGGAACATTAAATTATTTTAAAAATACATTAAAACTAAGAGGGGATTTTACCCGTAATTTTATTTACGGCAGATTTAAAGAATGATACGGCTAATCTCCATGCGGACGCACCGCCGACAGACAAGCCTGCACCCGTTGATGCGGCTACGGCATCAATTACTTTGGCTGCTGCTTGAACATGATGAGCAGGGTCAGACATAGGAGTGGCCGACAAAACACCTGCTGCAGATGCAGTTGAGCCTATTCCAGATGCTAAACCGCCTGTTAATAAATCTTCTTTTACCGCTTTATTTATTTTAATTCTTGCCCCGAAATTCGGTTGGTTGTAATTGTTAACTGCTTGTATATTCATTTTATATTGCCTCCGATATCTGTTATAATTTTTCTTTCTATAAACCGTATTCATTCATTATGAATGAAAATTATTATCAATTTTATTACCGATTTTTCTCATAATTCTGTTAAGCAAAGACATTTTATCTAATTTTTCGACATATTTATCTGTCAAATTATGAAACGGTTTACCCGACATACAAATATCGGACAAAAATTCAACCGGAACATAAGTCATCGTTAAACCGTCTGCCAGTATTCCTTGAGGAATATCTTTACTAATCTTTATCCTTGCTCCGAAATTCGGTTTATTACATGTACAATTTATACTTTGTACGTTCATTACTACTCCTGTTCTTATATGTATTATGTATCAAATATTTTATATTATCATGTTTTTCTTTGAAATATAAAACGTGTAAAAAATATTTTTGCCATGACAAAAGCTCTGCCAACAAAATGACAGAGCTTTATGAGTTTAAATTTTATTTATTATTTTATTAATACTTTTCAACCGATTCAACGTATACTTCGGCACGCTTGCCTCCGTTGCGGCTTTTGAACCTGATTTCGCATTGAGTCGGATTATCTTTAGGTTTAAAGTCCTCTTTTTGATAATTGAACAAAAATCTCATAAATTCTTTACTGTACATATTCCACCTGCCACACTAACACTATAATTAACTATCTATATAAATAAACGTAAAAAAGAGAAGTTTTTTGCCTATTATTAAGAAATATTTACAATTAAACGAGTATGACGAATGACTAGAAATATGCTAAAATAAATTCGGGTATTAGAGAGGTTATATATGAGTGAACTTGAAAAATTTATAGATTTAAGAGAAGAATTTTCTCCTGCTTTAGACAAAGTATTAAGAGGCAGCGAAAAAAGCGCATGGGATTTTTATATAAATTCATCTGCCGAAAATCTCAAAGCTTACGAAACGGCACAAAATGAATTTAACACATTGTTTAGCGATAAAAAACTGTATGACAAATTTAAAAATATAAATAAAAACGATTTACCACACCATGAAAAAAAGCAATTAAAAGATATTCTAAGAACCTTTGAAGAAAGACTTGAATCAGGCGAACTGTTTAAATTTTTAGAGCAAAAAGAAAACGAAATTGCTCAAAAATACAATTCCTACATCCCCGAAATCGACGGCAGACAAACTTCTAAAACCGAAATTTCTAAAATTCTGCAAGTCGAAACCGATGCCGACATAAGACAAAAAGCCTATGAGGCAAATATCAAAGGCGGCGATTTGATTGCGCAAGATATGAAAGAATTTGTTATAAAAAGAAACGAATTTGCAAAAAACAAAGGTTATGACAACTTTTTTGATTACAAGTTAAAAGAAGATTATGATGTAGATGCGGATTTTTTGGAAAAATTAATTAACGAAGTCTACGATAATTCAAAAGACAAAATTAAAAAAATCCAAGATGAAAAATATTCGCAATTAAAAGAGTTTTTCAAAACGGACAATTTGCAAGGCTGGCATTACGGGCTTTTGACAGATACCAACCCCGAAAAACCCGTAAATAAAATTTTAGAAAATTACAGCGTTGAAGATATTTCAAAAAACACCTATAAAGGTATGGGCTTTGATATTGACGGATATCTTGCAAAAGGTAATTTAACACTTGACCTTTATCCCCGCAAAGGGAAAAATACCCACGGTTTTTGCTTCGGTATAGACCCGGGGCGGGATTCCAGAATCCTTGCAAATTTAAGAAACGACACAAGAAGCCTCGATACCTTAAATCACGAACTCGGACATTGCATGTATGACTTAAATATTTCAAGAGATTTAACGGTTATTGACAGAGCTCCAGCATCATCAGCTTTTACGGAAGCAATTGCAATGATGGGCGGAGATTTGCAAAAAAGAGAAAACATTTTAAATAATATTATCCCCGAAGATAAACTTATACCTTTTAAAAACTCGTTTAAAAAAGATGAAGCTCTGTTTATTGCAAACAGTCTTTTGATAATTGATTTTGAAAGAGAAATGTATAAAAATCCTAATCAGGATTTAACAAAACTTTGGGCAGATTTGAGATTAAAATACAGAAACCAAAACCACAAACCGAACAATGAATGGGCAACAATCCCTCATTATTTATCTCATCCCGCTTATTACCAAAATTATTTCAGAGCTGCCGTTATGAAAGCGCAAATCTACAACCATTTGCACGAAAAACTCGGCAATATTACGGAAAATGCAGATACCGCCAAATATATGACAGATAATATCTTTTCTAAAGGTGCATCTGTTGATGAATACGATTTAGTTAAGGAATTAACGGGAAAAGAGTTCAGCGCCAAGGATTTTATTGCCAATTTATAAAAAAACTGTTTAACGTACTGTAAATTTTTCTCTTGTGCTTAATTGACGGTGTTTTTTTGCCGTGCCAAAATTAATGCAGGAAGTTTAAAATTTTATGGCAGGAGAAGAAACACAAATACAGCAGGCGCAGGAATGGCACCCTAAAAGAAATCCATGGATAATTGCAATACCTTTAATGGCATCTGTTTTTATGTTCGCTCTGGATGAAACCATTTCAAACGTCGCTCTGCCGTATATGGCAGGTTCGTTTTCATGCAGCCACTCGGAAATCACTTGGGTTATTACATTTTATCTGATTGCGAGCGGAATTATTATTCCTGCAGTAGACTTTTTCTGCAAATTATTCGGGCGAAAAAATTTTCTGCAAATGAGTATAATTTTATTTACGGTTTCATCGTTTCTTTGCGGAATTTCAAAATCATTGGTTATGATGATTGTATCAAGATTTTTGCAGGGAATCGGCGGAGGTGCGATTGTACCATTAACTCAAGCCATAATGCTTGAAAGTTTTCCTAAAGAAAAACGACCGCAAGCAATGGCACTATTCGGGCTTGGAGTAGTATTTGCCCCGATTATAGGACCGGCTCTCGGCGGTTGGATTACGGAGAACTGGTCTTGGCCATACATTTATTTTATCAATATTCCTTTAGGTTTTATCGTACTAATCCTAATGCATCAACTTGTTGAAGATCCGCCTTATGCAAAAAAGCAAAAGAATGTTCATATTGACTATATCGGTTTTATTTTCCTTTCGGTATGGCTAATCTGCCTGCAAATCGTCCTTGATAAAGGCAACGATGCCGATTGGTTCGGGTCAACGTGGGTTTGCTGGATGTCATTTATTTCATGCCTGTCAGGCGTGCTGTTTGTCGTTTCGCAATTGAAGCAAAAGAAACCTTTAACCGATTTGAGAGTTTTGAAAGATAAAAACTTTTTCTTCGGAACGGCAATTCAAACGATACTTGTTGCCACAATGATGGGGTCAAGCGTTATGCTGCCGTCAATGCTGCAGCAAATGATGGGGTATACTTCGTTTTTAAGCGGAATTTCAATGGTCCCCAGAGGTGCAGGCTGTCTTGTTTCAACCTTAATTACGGCAACACTTCTCGGCAAATTCGGAGAAAAAAGGTATGTATTTGTGGGTGCAATAATTTTAGGTATAGGCGGATTGGCTTTCGGGAATATAAACCTGCAAATATCGCTGAAAAATATTGCCATACCAAACTTCCTGTTCGGATTGGGAATGGTTATGGCAATGGTGCCTTTAATAGATATGTCATGCAGAACGCTTAGAAACGATCAGATGACAAACGCAAGCGGAATCCAGAACCTTATTAAAAACGTCGGAGCTGCCGTCGGGACATCTCTTGTTACAACCTGTGTATCAAGATTTGCACAGGTTCATCAATATATGATGGTCGGGAAGTTGTCCGATTTGAATACCGCATTTATTGACAGAGCAAACGAAATGACCAACGCAATGATGGCAAATAACATGAATTTTGAAACGGCAACTCACGCAGCACACGGGCTGTTATACAATCAGCTTGTACAACAGTCATATTTATGGGCATACGTTGACACATTCAGACTTTTTGCAATTGCAACATTTGCAATTCCGCCGCTTTTACTGTTTTTAAACAGTAGGAAAAAGTCCGATTAGAATTGCGAATTTTAATTATAAGCATTTATTTGTTTTGCAATTTTCTTGTTACCCAGTTTTCCAGAACTTTGAGCGGAGCACGTGTAAGAGCAAGCGCCCATTGAGGAATGGTTTTTGTAATAACCGAACCTGCGCCGACATTTGCGCCCTGTTCAACCGTTACGGGAGCAACAAGCACCGAATTTGAACCGATTTTTACATCATCTTTTAAAACTGTTTTTGATTTTGTTTTTGATATCGGATCGTAATTTGCCGTAATCGTTCCCGCACCGATATTTACTCTCTGTCCGAGTTCGCTGTCGCCTATATAAGAAAGATGACCGACATTTGTGTTTGAATTTATTTTTGATTTTTTAACTTCAACAAAATTCCCGACTTTTATATTATCGCAAATTTCAACGCCGCCTCTTAAATGCGCCATCGGCCCGATTTTACAATTTTTACCGATTTTATTTTTACCCTCAATATAAGTTGACGGATAAACAATTGTATCCTGCCCGATTGTTGTATCTTCGCTAATCCAAGTCGAATCGGGATCTACAATCGTAACGCCCGACGTCATAAGTTCATCAAGTTTTCTGTGATTTAAAATTTTTGCAGCCTGTGCTAAATTTTGCCTTGAATTAATTCCGTAAATTTCATCGCTGTCATCTAACACGTAGGCATTTACGTTCAAATTATTTTCTCTGCCCCACGAAATTATATCAACAAGATAATATTCACCTTGCGCATTGTTTGATTTTAATTGAGAAAAAGAATTTTTAACTTTTGCCCAATCTAAACAATAAATGCCTGCATTGACTTCTTTAACCGCTTTTTGCTCAGGGGTTGCATCTTTTTCTTCCACGATTTTTTCAACCTGATTGTCTGACGTTCTGATGATTCGTCCGTAACCTGTCGGATTATCAAACATTGTACTCATTACAGAGATATCAGAATTTGTTGATTTGTGGAAATCTATAAATTCTTTTAAGGTTTGTGCTTTTATTAAAGGGGTATCTCCACACAAAATCAAAACCAAACCGTCATAATTTTCAAGATAAGGACAAACCATAGAAACCGCATGTCCTGTGCCTAACTGCGGAGATTGAAGAACGGTTTTTGCCGTTTCATAATTTTTTTGTAAATACTTTTCGACTTCTTGTGCATGATGTCCGACAATTACATACTGTTCGTTTGTTATATCTTTAACGTTATCCAAAACATACCCCAGAAGTTCTTTCCCCATAATCTGATGCAAAACCTTGGGCGTGGTTTCGGATTTCATTCTTGTGCCTTTTCCTGCCGCTAAAATTACCGCTTTAATATCCATAATGTTCCTCTTTTCTTATTTTCTTTTATTATAGCAAAAATATCTTACAAGAAAGTATTAATTAAAGAAAAGCGGAAATGTATACCATTCCCGCTTTTACTTTTGATTAGATAATATTTTATAAAATATTACTGTGCTTTTTAGCAAAAGAGTCATTTGATCTTGTCTTGATTTCTTCATTCAATTTGTCGATAAATTCTTCAATCTTGAATGTTCCGACCTGACCGATACCTCTTGCTCTGACTGAAACCGTTCCGTCTTGAGTTTCTCTGTCGCCGACAACGCAAACATAAGGAATCTTTTTGTCATGCAAAGATTCTCTTATTTTGTAGTTCATTGATTCTGAACGATCATCAAGAGTAGCTCTCAAACCTGCATCACGAAGTTTTTTATAAACAACTTCTGCATAATCGGTATGTTTTTCGTTTGAAATAGGAATAACATTAACCTGAGTCGGTGCAAGCCATGCAGGGAATGAACCTGCATAATGTTCAATTAAGATTCCGTGGAATCTTTCCATTGACCCGAAGATTACTCTGTGAAGCATAAGAGGTGTTTTCATTTGACCGTCTTTATCCTGATATTTGATATTAAATCTTTCAGGTAAATTAAAGTCTAACTGAATAGTAGCACATTGCCACATTCTGCCGATTGCATCACGAATCTTGAAGTCGATTTTCGGACCGTAGAAAGCACCGTCGCCTTCGTTGATATCGTACTTCATACCACGTCTGTCCATAGCTTCTTTCAAGCCTGCTTCAGCCTTGTTCCAGTTTTCAATCTCTCCGACATAGCTGTCAGGACGGGTTGAAAGTTCAACTTCAAACGTCATATTAAAGATTTTCATAGTGTCAGCTACAAAATCAATAACTCCGTTGATTTCGTCAACCAGCTGTTCAGGAGTACAGAAGATATGTGCATCATCTTGAGTAAACCCTTGAACTCTTGTCAAACCTGACAGAGCGCCTGATTTTTCTTTACGATAAACCGTACCGAGCTCAGCCATTCTTAAAGGCAATGAACGGTATGAATATCTGTTTGCCTGATAAATCAAAATGTGGAACGGGCAATTCATCGGTTTTACAACGTATTGATCATCAGACTCATCATCTTTTTGAATAAAGAACATGTTTTCTTTGTAGTGATCCATGTGCCCTGAAATTTCCCAAAGAGTAGATTTTGCAATTTGAGGAGTGTTAACGATTACATAACCTCTTTTGCGGTGTTCTTCTCTCCAGTAATTTTCGATTTGTTCTCTGACCGTTGCCAATGCAGGGTGCCACAATACCAACCCGGGACCGACTTCTTCTCTTACAGAGAATAAATCAAGCTGCTTGCCTAACTTTCTATGATCTCTTTTTGCAGCTTCATCAAGCATGTGTAAATAGTTTTGTAAATCTTCTTTATTCCAAAATGCGGTACCATAAATTCTTTGAAGCATTTTATTTTTTTCGTTGCCTCTCCAGTATGCACCTGCAATTTTTAATAATTTGAAAGCATTTGCTTTGATATATGAAGTATTCGGAAGATGAGGACCTGCACAAAGGTCGTTAAACAAAACATTTCCGTCTTTATCTTTTGTCAAATACAAAGTCGGGTTGTCGTTTCTGTGTTCTTCCAATAATTCAGCCTTGTAGATTTCGCCTTCATCCTTGAATTTTTTAATCTGAGCATCAACATCAGGAATTTCGTATCTTTCAAATGTAAGATTTTGTTTAACGATTTCTTTCATTTTTTCTTCGATTTTGTCCAAATCTTCCTGAGTGAAAGTATGACCGTCCGTTAAATCAAAGTCATAATAAAATCCGTCAGCAACGGACGGTCCGATTGCAAGTTTTGCATTCGGGAATAAACTTTGAACAGCCTGCGCCATAATGTGTGAAGTTGAATGTCTTAAAACAGACAAGGTTTCGTTGTTCTTTTCCATATTCAATTTTCCTTTTCTATCCTTTTGGGGTAAATTGCACTTGGCAAGAAACTACGCTTTCATACCGCAATAACCCCGGAGGGCGGATCCCCTTAACATGTGTACGAAAGATATTATACATCAAAAATATTTAAAATTAATCAATAAAAAACGGTTCTTGCTTAAAAATAAACAAGAACCGTCAAAATTTGCTTTATATATTTATTAAAGTTTACTTATCATCCAAAGCAGCAACGCCCGGTAATACTTTACCTTCAATAAATTCTAATGATGCACCGCCGCCTGTTGATACGTGAGTGAAATCTTCAGCCTTGAAGAATTTCTTAGCAGCAGAAACAGAATCGCCGCCGCCGATAACAGATGTTGCACCGTTTTTGGTTGCTTCAACGATTGCAGCCAATACTGCCTTTGTACCCTCAGCGAATTTAGGATTTTCAAATGCGCCTACAGGACCGTTCATCAAGATTGTTTTTGAAGATTTAATAACATCTGCAAATGCTTTTCTTGATTCTAAACCTGCATCAACACCTTCAAATCCGTCAGGAATTTCGTTGATTTTAACGAATTTGTTTGTTCCGTTGCCCGAGAAATCATCAGTAACAAGAACATCTGTTGCCATAACAAGGTTAACACCTTTGTCTTTAGCTTTCTTTTCGATAGCTTTTGCAGTATCAAATTGATCATCTTCGCAAATAGAATTACCGATTTTGCCGCCGTTAGCTTTAACAAATGTATAAGCCATACCGCCGCCGATAATCATGTTATCAACTTTGTCTAACAAGTTTTCCAAAACACCGATTTTTGAAGAAACTTTAGCACCGCCAACAATAGCCGTGAAAGGTCTTGTCGGATTATCAAGAGCTTGAGATAAGCATCTGATTTCTTTTTCCATTAACAAGCCTGATACTGCGGGTTTCAATACTTTTGCAAGTTTAGCGGTTGAAGTATGGTTTCTGTGAGCTGCACCGAATGCATCGTTTACATAGAAATCACCTAATTTTGCAAGTTCGTTAGCAAAAGTCATATCGTCATCTTTTGCTTCTTCAGCTTTGTAGAAACGAATATTTTCCAATAATGCGACCTGACCGTCTTTCAAGTTTGCAAGTTCTTTATCGGCACCTTCGCCAACGGGAGTTTTTACAAATAAAACGTCTTGTCCCAAAACTTTTGACATATATTTTGCAACGGGTTCAAGAGATAATTCAGGTTTCCATTCACCTTTCGGTCTGCCCAAGTGAGCCATAAGAATAACTTTTGCACCACGTTCAGTTAAATATTTGATAGTCGGAACGCAAGCCTGTATTCTTGTATCATCAGTTACATTTTTGTTTTCATCAAGAGGAACATTAACATCAACTCTTACTAATGCTCTTTTTCCTTTGATGTCGCCTAAATCTTTGATTGATTTTTTCATATAATAACCCTCCTTATTAAATACATTTTCATGCTTATAATACAAAAAACAAAAACCTAAAACAACTTTTTTGTAAATACCAATCTATTAGAAATTTCTTTTTAAATTCTGTATTCATTATTATTCTCAATCCGTGCTATATGTCTGTTAATTTAATTCAACTATAACAATAAAATAAAATTATGACAAATAGCACGAGTGAAATTTTTAGAAAGAATTTAAAATTCTACAGAAATAAACAAGGTTACACTCAAGAAAAATTGAGTGAACTCTGTAATATTAGTGCAGATTATTTGTCGCAAATTGAAAGAGGAATACGAACCCCCAGTTTTAAAAGAATGGATTTGATTGCCCGAATACTTAAAATTGATGTTTACAAACTATTCATGCCATAAATTGCCTGAATATATTTTTATGCGGACAATGAGAAGATTTCGTAAATTTCCTCATCGGACAATTCTGTGATAATCTTTTCGCCCTCGTAAACCGCCATATCGGCAAGTTCTTTTTTGGATTTCAACATTTCATCAATTTTTTCTTCAAATGTTCCTAACGTAATCATTCTGTGAACCATTACGTTTTTATCCTGTCCGATACGATAAGTACGGTCTGTTGCCTGATCTTCAACGGCAGGGTTCCACCATAAATCGTAATGAATTACATTGGTTGCACTCGTGAGGTTCAAACCTGTTCCGCCCGCTTTCAAAGACAAAATCATAATCTTTGATTCGTCATGGTTTTGGAACTTGTCAATCATTTCTTCCCTTTGAGGAACGGTCAAACTGCCATGGAAGAACAAAGGTTCCGTTCCGCATTCCTGCGTAATAACTTTGGTCAAAATATCGCCCATTTCTTTATACTGGGTAAAGATAAGGGTTTTTTCGCCGTTGTCCAAAATACTTTGCAGCAAGTCTAAGCATTTTTCCATTTTACCCGAAAGCTCTCTGCCCATTTCGCCCGCTTTCAAGAATTGATAAGGGTGGTTGCAGATTTGTTTTAATGCCGTAATAAGTTTGAAGATGTTTCCTCGTCTGTTAACGCCCGTAAATCCGCTTATCTTATCCATCATTTCGTTCAATGTCTTTTCATAAAGCATTGCTTGAGGTTTAGTAAGATAACAGTATTCGTTTATTACCATCTTTTCAGGCAAATCGGAAATTACACTCTTATCGGTTTTTAATCTTCTCAAAACAAACGGAGAAACAGACATTCTGAGTTTGCTTGCCCTTGTTGTTTCTTTAAATCTTTCAATAGGAATTGCATAACTCTTTTGGAACTCTTTTAATGAACCCAGATAACCTTTATTGATAAAGTCAAAAATACTCCAGAGCTCTGTCAATCTGTTTTCAACAGGAGTACCTGTCATGGCGATTTTAACGTCAGACTTGAGCATTTTTATTGCAAGAGTTTGAGCGGTATCAGGGTTTTTGATGTTTTGAGCTTCATCAACTATAATTACGTTCCATGCCTGTTTTTTGAGTTCTTCAACATCAATTCTCATAATTGCATAAGTCGTAAGAATTACGTCGTGATTAACATCAAGTTTTCTGTCCGTTCCATGATAAATAACCGCATCAAGACTCGGCGCAAACATCTGCAACTCTTTCATCCAGTTGCCCATCAAAGTGGTAGGACAAATTACAAGAACAGGTTTTTTGAGTTTCTTTTCCTCTTTCATTTTTAAAAGTAAACTGATAACCTGAATTGTTTTACCTAAACCCATATCATCAGCCATACAAGAGCCGAAACCTTTTGCAACGTTTGTCCAAAGCCATTTCAAACCGATTTTCTGATAAGGTCTTAATTCGCCTTTCAAAGTTGTCGGCATTGTAATATCGACAGGCTTTGTAAAATCTGCCAATACCCTTGCAAAGGCTGAATCATAATCAAAGTCATACTGTTCATACTGTTTTGATAATGATGCGTGGATAAGTTCCATTCTCGACATTGATTTGAGGTTGGTTTTTGCAATCTGTTCAAATATTTTCTTGCTTTCTTCCTGATCTATGAGAACGTATTTATTTTTAAACTTAATCAATCCGTTATTTTCAGCCGTAAGTTTTTTAAATTCTTCAAGCGATAATTTTTCGTTTCCGATAGCAATTTCATAAGAGAAATCAAGAATATCATCTAAAGATAATTTGCCTGAATTTTTACTGTTCATAAGGTCTGCCAAATCACCTGCACGTGCAGCTTTAACCTTAGCATTAATTGATGCTCTCGGAATAACGATATTTGTAAGTTCTTTAGGCAAAATCACTTCAATTTGCGCTTTTTGCAAGTAATAAGCGGTTTTTGTAATGAGCTGATAAACTTCATTCAAATTGAAATCAAGATACAATTTATCTTCATCTTCAAAGAGTTTTTCAAGTTCGGGCATATAGCGCAGAGCGTAATTCAACTGTTTTTCAACAATTCTTGAAATATCGCTTGCTTTTGCGCCGAACACTTCTTCGTCGGTATAAAGCTTTTCAACAGGTACGATTTCATCGGTTTTTCTGTTTTTAATATAGACTTTCAAACGGAAGATTTCGTCAGTTTGTTTTTCAATCTTGAACAAAGGAATCACATCATACTTGCCAAGATACAGTTCATCAAACCAGTTGGTAAAACTTTCTGCTATATCTCTGCCTTTAAAGGTACATTTTCTGTCTAAATCTTTTAATAAATATGTACCCGATTGAACATCTTTAAAGCGGAACATTTTAATATTTAAGAATTTGTAAATTACATAGTTCAAATAAGTATAAACAAATTCATGAATGAAATTTTTAGGTCTTTCGCCGATTATGAACAAATCTTCAGGCATATTTTCTTCAAACTGATTAACAATTCTTGCAAGGTTTTTATTATTGATAATCGGTTCATAAACAATCCTGAACATTGTGCCATGGCGTTTTACGGTCGGAATGAAATATAATTTTTCGATAAGCTTCATGACAAAATATGTAAGCTTGTTAAAATAAATAAATGTCGAAGTCAAAGCCTCAAAGTCAACGATATTGCCAAACCCGCCGAAATAATCCATGACCAAATCCCATGACAGATGATAACCTCTTGTGCCGTCTTCCAGTTCATCGGGGCGGAAACGGAACAAAGAGCCTTTTGATTTCAAATAATATTCAAAATTGTTTGTCGGAGTAACAAAAAACGAATATTTGCCGTCTTTGTTTATCAAATAAAAGTTAGTGTTTCTTGTCGGAGTGTTAGGGCTCAAAAATACCCCCGCAAATTCATCTTCAACAATTTGATAAATCATGCTCAAAGTGTAACGGAAATCTTTGTTTTTAAATCCCTCCGGGCTTTCGCCTAGATTGAAAAACAATTCGTCTACGTTATTTTTTTTGAGTGAAAAATCAATATTAAGCTCATCTGTTTTATTTGTCATTTGTCGTCCTCTATATAGCAGGTCGTGATTGTGCCTATTTTTTAGCGAGCTTTGCGCTCCTTAAATAGAGTAGATTGGACATACTTGCACAACATTTTATTCTGCCGACCTGTTTTTGTTTATCTATTATACAACAAGGATAATTTGAGATAAAGGGGCAAATAAATTTAGGAAATTATATACAAAGTTACAGTACAATAGAAATTACCGCCATAGCAAAATTCGACAATAACTTGTTAGCGAAATAAATAACAAAAACGGTCATTGCTTGAGCGATAGCGAGTTTGACCATTTTTAGATTGAGCTTAGAAGTTATAAGAGAATTTTGCGTGCGGGGACTTTTGTGAAACTTTTTAAAAAGTTATCGCCTCGCATTAAACGGCAACGCCTCCAATTACGTGTCTGCCTCTGCTCGGCTCACCGTCTGCGTAAGACAATAACAATAAAATACTTACTTTTATTCGGTATTGATTTCAAAGGCCGGATTGCTTCGTCGGGTAATCCTTTGCCCTCCTCGCAATGACATGACTTGCAAAAATTACTGTATTTTGGTATATCGTTACTTAAATTTATATTAGGATACTAAGATACTAAGGCTCTAGGACACTAAGAGTATAGGTCAGGCTTTAGCCTGACAGAAAAAGAAGCAGGGTGCGTTAGCTTTCCGCACCCTACTTATAAAATTGTAAAAATATGTTTAATTTTGCGGTTTCACCAATGACAAAATTTTATTTAATCAATGATTTGCCTGTCATTTCTTTAGGCTGTGCAATGCCAAGCAACTGCAATACCGTAGGAGCAATATCACATAATGCTCCCGTATCTCTCAACTGCAACTCTTTCGGTGCATTGATTAATACGAACGGAACAGGATTTGTTGTGTGTGCCGTGTGCGGTCTGCCTGTTGACTCGTCAAACATAACTTCAGCGTTTCCATGATCTGCCGTTAATAGCATAATTACGCCTTTTTGTTTGCAAAGGTCTGCAATTTTTCCGACACATTCATCAACCACATGGCAAGCTTTCGTTGCAGCTTCAAGAACGCCTGTATGACCTACCATATCAGGGTTTGCAAAGTTTACGAGAATAAATTGATATTTCGGATCGTTTATCGCATTCAAAACATTTTCACAAACTGCAGGAGCACTCATTTCAGGCTGCAAATCGTATGTTGCAACTTTCGGCGACGGAACAAGTGCTCTTGTTTCGTGAGGTTGAGGCGCATCAATTCCGCCGTTAAAGAAGAATGTAACATGCGCATATTTTTCGGTTTCAGCCGTTCTGAACTGAGTAATCCCGTTTGCTTCCAAAACATCGCCCAGGATATTTACCAATTTCTCTTTCGGGAACGCAACAGGGAAGTTGAAAGTAGCTTCATAGCTTACCATTGTTGTATAAAGAATATTTTTCAAGACCTTTTTGCGTTTAAATCCGGTAAAATCAGCAAAGTTAATTGCCTTGGTAATTTCTCTTGCTCTGTCAGGACGGAAATTAAAGAATATGATTGCATCGTTATCATGTATTCTTGATTCTTCACCGTTTCCTGCGATAATCGGGAGAACGAATTCATCTGTGATTCCTTTTTCATAAGATTTTTTAACCCCTTCAATTATGCTCGGTTCGTGATCGCCCTCATTCAAAATTAAAGCATCATAACCTTTTTCGACTCTATCCCAACGGTTATCTCTGTCCATAATATAATATCTGCCGACAGCGGTTGCAATTGGCGGGAAATTATATTTCTTTAATTCATCTTCAACTTTTTGCAGGTATGTGCAAGCGCTTGACGGAGGAGTATCACGACCGTCCAAGAAAGCGTGTACATAGAATTTCTCAACTCCCTGAAGATGAGCAAATTTAATCAATGCAAGAATATGGTCTAAAGACGAATGAACCCCGCCCGTTGAAACAAGTCCGTAAATATGTAATGCGGAATTGTGTTCTTTTGCATAATTTGCAGCGGCAATAAATTTTTCATTTTTGAAAAATGAGCCGTCTTTAATTGCATTATTAATTTTTGACAAATCCTGATAAACAATTCTTCCTGCGCCGATGTTTAAATGACCGACTTCGGAATTGCCCATTTGTCCTGCGGGGAGTCCGACATATTCACCGTCTGCACGAATTTGTATAAATTTTTCTGTCTTTTCCAATTCGTTTACATGAACGGGATTTGCAAGATATGTTGCATCATATTTTTCTGCATTAGGGGTTTTCGGTGCTATTCCCCAACCGTCCATAATACATAATAAAACTCTTTTCTCGTTTTCCATAATAGCCTCTTTTCTATAACAATATTTGGCAAAATTGTAGCAAGGACACGGGAAATTTTCAAGAGCTCACAAAAAGACTAAACCTGCTTTAAAATTTTTATTTTTGCTGTGTTTTATCTTTTTTATTTTCTGGAGCAGGAGCGACTTCTTGTGCTAACTGTTCAATAAAACTGCCTGCCTGTGCGGGTTCAAAATAGTTGCATGAGTTCCAAATCAAAGTTTGTTGCGGCTTTGATAATAACGGGCTCGGATATTCATTGTGGCACAAGCCTTTTAACATATTTGTCGAACCGTCTGCTTCCGAGGTGAATTTTGCACAGCAACCACAGATTTTTAACTTCAAACCGTAATCGTCCATTTTGGATTTTAACTGTCTTAGGGCATAAATCATACCCAGATGAGCATCAGTCGTGTATTTTTTATTTTTATAAATAAATCTTATTCTTGCCAAGCCCGCTTCGGTAGAAATAAATTCCAATTTGCAAGGTCTGTCGCCGTGTTTTGTCATTACGACAACATCAACCGTTAACTTATCCGCATCTTTATCAGACTCGGGAAGAATCTTTTTCAATGTTGCTCTAATCGGAGGGAAATTTTTTATAATATGACAAATCGAATACAACGGGTACAAAAGCAGCAACCCGATTTCTCTTTTTGACATTTTAGCGTTCATCAAACTTAGCGCAAACGCACAAAGAAGAATTACGGCGCTGAATATCACAACGTTGCAATTTACAACAAAGTTAAAATTGTAAGAAAACCAGATTAATAAAGCATAAGAGAGTGCAAGTAGCCAGAAATTCGGATTTAATAACGATAAGACCTGCTCTATATACGCAAAATTCGTGGTTTTTAAATCTTTAAAATTATTTTTAATAAGTTCAAATCTTTTGGTAATTCTGGGATTTTTAAACGTACAATCAAGCCCGTAGACATAAGATTGTATATTGGGGTTGTAAATACATTTATGCCCCGTTTTTGATAAAAGCAAACTAAATTCAAGTTCGGAATTAATATCATTGAATTTTACTTCTTCAAATTCATCTATAACTTCTTTTTTAGCAATGAACAATCCCGAATCAACAACCGTTGCAAGTCCGCACAATGTTCTTGCCTGTTTAAAGAAATTCGCAATATATTTTTTATAAACCGATTTAATTTTATCAACTATATCAAGGTTTTCACGGTTAATGTTTACTTCCCCGACAACCGCATCGGAATTGGTTATTGCAGAATTTGCAAGGGTAAGGAAATTTGAATCGATTTTTCTGATACCGTCAATAAAGACATAAGCATCAATATTTTTATCCTGTTTTAAATTCTCAAGCAGCATGGATATTGCTTGAGTTTTGCCTAACGTTCCTACATCCTGAATATTCATAACATGTACAAACCTGTCATTTTCAAGCATTTTATCGGAACCGTCATTGCAATTATCAAGCACCGCATATACCTTAAAATCAGCAAGCGGATAATCTTGCATTTTCAATTCATTAATCAGTTCAAAAAGCGCATCTTTATTGTTGTGCGAATATATGACAACCGCAAAATTATTTTTAATGTCATCATACATTGAATATTTTTTCTCAAGATAAAAAGCTTTATCTTTCAAATTTCTGATTGCAAGAACCAGAAAATATACAGTATAAATAATTAAGTATAAATATAAAATTGCTAAAATATATTGCATAATATTTCCTCAATAATTATATTGTAATAAAAACAAGATAAAATTTCAAATTCTCGCCCAAAACGACACTTAAGCATTTATTCTGTTACTTTTGATACCATGTTTTAAAATCTTTAATTTCCTTGGTTAAATCGGCATAATTACCGTTAAAATTTATACATCTGTCATCAATTGACAAAAACACGGTTCTTTAACATTTGTCACATTTTTTACATATCTGTCAAGCTTATTCTCTATTATCCATTCAGATGCAAGCAAAAGATTTCTTGTGGTGTGAATTACCACATCATAATCCTTTGATAATTTTTCAAGTAAAATATCAGCACCGCATTTCATAGGGGGAATACAATTTTCGACATAATCACCCATATAAATATTCAGTACGCCGTCCAAATCAATTAATATCGTTTTTTTGAAAGTTTTCATCCTGCTTACCTGTTGAGAAATATCAATGAGTTTTATTACATTGTATTGCATAATCACAATAAATGCAATACGATAAACTGGGAAAATTTATAAAATATAAAAGAGAAACTCTCGGAGTATCCTTGAACAAATTCGCTATTGAGGCGGAAATAGATCCGGCGATATTAAGCAGAATTGAGAATTTGAAACAGGGAATTAAACTGGGCGTTTTAGAAAATATTTCTTCTGCTTTTGGTCTTACGCTCTCGCAATTTTTTAAAGAATACGAAAAATTTTACAATGTAAATAAGAAGTAACCTCATACAAGCTGTCAGAATTAAACTTTACAATTTATTTTTTAGATTTATCATGAAACTAACAGGGAGGATAAGTTATGTATGATGTAAAATCACCTTATGCAACGGAGTTTATTGATAACGATGAAGTCCTTGCATCGATGAAATATGCTGATGAAAACAAAAATAATGTAGAATTAGTTGACAAAATTTTAGAAAAAGCAAGAAAAGAAAACGGTTTAAGCCACAGAGAAGCATCTGTTTTGCTTGCTTGTGATATACCCGAAAAAAATGAAGAAATTTATTCGCTTGCAAAAAAGATTAAACAAGATTATTACGGCAACAGAATCGTTTTATTTGCACCTTTGTATTTGTCAAATTACTGCGTAAACGGATGCGTATATTGTCCTTATCACGCTAAGAACAAACATATTCCCAGAAAGAAAATGACTCAGGAAGAAATAAAACAAGAAGTTATCGCACTTCAAGATATGGGACACAAAAGACTTGCATTAGAAACAGGCGAAGATCCCGTTAATAACCCGATTGAGTACATTTTGGAGTCTATTAAAACGATTTATTCAATCAAACATAAAAACGGTGCAATCCGCAGAGTTAACGTAAACATTGCGGCAACGACAGTTGAAAATTATAAAAAATTAAAAGAAGCAGGTATAGGCACATACATTTTGTTCCAAGAAACTTACGATAAGAAAAGATACGAAAAACTTCACCCGACGGGTCCTAAGCACAGTTATGATTATCATACGGAAGCTATGGACAGAGCCATGCAAGGCGGCATTGATGACGTCGGAATGGGTGTTTTGTACGGACTTTCAACTTACAGATACGAATTTGCGGCACAATTGATGCATGCCGAACATTTAGAAGCAGTATTCGGCGTAGGTCCTCATACGATTTCCGTTCCGAGAATAAGACGTGCCGATGATATTGACCCGTCAACTTTTAAAAACGGAATTGATGATGATACATTCGCAAAAATCGTTGCATGTATAAGAATTGCCGTTCCGTATACGGGAATGATTATTTCAACAAGAGAAACCGAAACAATGAGAAAAAGACTTCTTGATTTGGGTATTTCTCAAATTTCCGGCGGATCAAAAACAAGTGTGGGCGGATATTCGGATCCTGAAAACCCTGAAGAAGAAAACACCGCACAATTTAACGTTGAAGACAGAAGAAGTCTTGATGATGTAATCAGATGGCTTATGCAAATGGGTTATGTCCCGAGCTTTTGCACGGCATGCTACAGAGCAGGCAGAGTAGGCGACAGATTTATGGAAATCTGCAAAGAAAAACAAATTCACAACTTCTGCCACCCGAACGCTTTGTTAACCCTGAAAGAATTTTTGGAAGATTATGCAACACCAAAAACAAAGGAAATAGGTAACAAACTTATAGAGCATGAACTCACAACCCTTGAAAGCCCCGAAGAAATCAAAACCAAAACCGCCGAATATTTAAAACGAATAGAAAAAGGCGAAAGAGACTTCAGATTTTAACGATAACTTTCAAAAATTAATATTTTTTAAAAGAGGTGCATAAGTATTATACACCTCTTTTGTGTAAAAATCCCCTTAATCTGATTATTAAGAATTGTAAAAATTGCCCAAAACATGGTCAATTATTGGTTAAGTATATACTTTATATATATAACGAAGTAAAATAAGAAGAGGATAAAGTTATGAGTCTAGTCGGATTAGGCAGAGCCTTTAACTTGAGGTATCGACCCAGCACAAAATTTGTCGGGTTTAGCAGACCAATGCCCCCAATGCCAATACCAATGGGCGGTAATTTTTCGTATACCGAAAACGTAAAAATCCAGAACGGTCCTTCAGGGTTCTGGGGATTTATGTCAGGCTTGTTTGGAGGATTAATGGGCGGCGGCATGATGGGCGGCGGGCTCAATATATTCTCTTTGTTGAACCAGCTTGGCATCGGTAAAACGCAGCAAACTACCTCTCAAGGTACGCAAGCTACGGATCACAATGATCCTGATCACCAAAAAGATCTTGCGAACTTCAAAACATTATATGGCGATAAATTCAATATTGTTTATGAAAATGGCAAATTCATGGCGACCACAAATGATAAAGCCAATACCTGGGTCGGAGATGGCGCAACGTTTGAAGAATTGAACAATAAATTGAAAGAGTACAACAAAGGCAATACCCAAGAAGCAGACGGAAAGCCGACACAAAACAACGACGCTAAACCATCAGAAAATGGTAATGACGGCAATTCTACCGTTACTAATAACAATAACGGCAACAGCCACAATTCATCAAGCAGAGTCAGCGGCGATTCTCACAGCAGTTCTCGCAGCAGTTCTACCGGCGAAGCAAAGAAAGCTTTACATCACGTTCCATCAGGATGGTACCGTTCAGATACCAAAACAGGCAAAGAAAATGTTGGTTTAAAACTGTCCCAATGCAAAACCGCAGAACAGGTTGCAAATAAAGTATTATCATCAAAAATGGATTACTTGAGCGCAGATGCCAAGAAAGCGATTACCCAAGAAATAATTGCAAATAACCCGAGCATATTTGATAATAAAGGAAATGTTATATCAAATAAATGGGATAAGCTTGATTTACCGTCAGTAGATTACATCAAAAGTAAATATATGTCAGGTAATGCAACGAAACATACGAATAAACAGAGTGGAGTAACCTATGTATCATATAAAGATAAAGCAGGCAAAACACATAACCAAAATTCAGGAATAAATTCAAACAAAAACGAAAAAGTTTGGAAAGGCGCAAATAATTATACCGTCAAATATACTGCGAAAGGTGCTATGTATTTTGATGCAAATGGAAATAGAAAAGATGCCAAAACATTTAGAAAATATTGTCCTAATATGGCTGACGCAGTTGATAAATACATAAATGCAAAGACTCAAAACAACAAATAGATGATATTTATTCAAGAAGATACAGACAAAGCCACTAATAAAAAATAAATTTTAATAAAAAAGATGCATTAAAAAATGCATCTTTTTTTGATTATTGATCACTTTCGTGGTGATCGGAATTTTTTAACATCTTTGCAAAGTCTGAGGGTTTAATATCCTGGATAAAGTTTTTAAACTCCTCGGCTTCTTGTGCATCTTTTGCGCTGTCGGTTGAAACAGAACCCGTTGCAAGGACTTTTGCACTTACATATATCGGAGCATCAACCCTTATGGCAATTGCTATCGCATCAGACGGGCGGGAATCGATTTCAACAACTTCTCCGTCAGAATTTTCAAGGTATATAATCGCATAATAGGTATCTTTTTCTACATCGTTTATTTCGACTTTAGAAATTTTGTAGCCTGTCTTTTCAACCATGGATATTATCAGGTCATGAGTCATAGGGCGAGAAACAGACAGATTTTCAATCTTTCTGATAATTGAACTTGCCTCTGCCGAACCTATCCAAATAGGGAGAGCCCTGCGGTTTTCCTTGTCATGCAATACAACGATGGGAGAACCCGTTCTTGTATCAAGAGCAATACCCATAACTTTCATTTCAATCATACTTCTTAACCTTTCTTTAGGTATACCTGTTCGAGCTAAAAGCCACAAGTACATTATATCTTAATAAAAGATTTTTTTAAAGGGTTTTAAAATAAAAATTTTTGTGTTAATATAGTAGACATAGGATATTTAGCGGTAAATGTCGCATGCGGAAAAGTGGCCGAGAGGCTTAAGGCGGCACCCTGCTAAGGTGTTGTGTGGGGTTACCTGCACCGTGGGTTCAAATCCCACCTTTTCCGTATAAAAAAGGGAATAACTTCATGTTATTTCCTTTTTTATTTTAGGAAAAGTTTATAAGTTAAGTTTAGAATTATATGACTTAACTTTTTTGTTTTTATGGTTTATTATTAATATTAATAGATTAAATAATATATAAAGGTGAATTATGAAATCAGTTAAGGAACTTACAACAGAAACCAAAATTCAAAACAGGTTAAAAAACAGCCCTGTTTGTTTGGAATTGGTAAATTATCTTTTTGCAGATGAAGAATTGCAGGAAATGCAGGAATACGCAAACAACGTATCTATACGCAGATTAGGCTATAACGACCACGGTCCCGTTCACATGAGGCAGGTTGTCGGAAATGCCATAAAAATGCTTAATATTTTGCACGATTTCGGCATTAAAACTTCGCTTGAAGAAGAAGAAATCGGAACATTTGAGGACAGTATGTGCGCCGTTATCATTTCGGGAATGATGCATGATCTCGGGATGGCAATAGGCAGACAAGAGCATGAAAGAATGTCGGCACTTCTTTCTCAACCGATTATAGACAGAACATTGATGCACATGTTCCCAGATAATCTTCATAAAAGAGTAATCATTAAAGCTATGGCAACCGAAGCAATTATCGGACACATGTCATCTCATAAAATTCATTCAATTGAAGCGGGAATAATTCTTATTGCAGACGGCTGCGATATGACAAAAGGCAGAGCAAGAATACCTCTTGCAATAAATACAACGCCAAAAGTCGGTGATATTCACAAATACAGCGCAAACGCAATTAAATGGATAGGAATACACCACGGCGACAGAAAACCCATAAAAATTGATATTGAAATGACTTCAGAAGTAGGATTTTTCCAAATTGAAGAAGTCCTGTTGCAAAAAATTGATGCAAGCCCTGCAAAGAAATTTGTAGAACTGTATGCAGGTGTCGAAGGTCAGGAAAGAAAATGCTATCTGTAGTATTATAAGCAGATAAGTTATTGTGTGTCATTCTGAGGATGTAATCCGAAGAATCGCCTAACCTTGCAAATATAAACAATTCCTTTCTCCCTATGGGAGAAGATGCCCGCAGGGCAGATGAGGATTTAATATTATCTTATAATCAATCCTCACCCGAATTTCTGACTTTCGCCAAGGGGCTCAAAGTCGAAATTCAACCCCTTCCCTCAAGGGGCAAGGATAAAATGTAGGTCGGGATTGCTATCCCGACAATAAATACGAATATAGGTCAGGCTTTTAGCCTGACATGAAAATCAATTGTCGGGGCAACCTGCAAAATACTGTCATTCGGAGGCAGAAAGTATGATTGAAAATAAAGAAGAACTTATAAATTGTCTTGAAAATGGCGGAGTAATCGCTTATGTAACAGATACCGTCTGGGGACTTGGGGCTTTGCCCGACAATGAAAAAGCCGTTAAAAAGATCTATGAAATAAAAAAAAGAGAACCTCAAAAGCCCTTAATTCTAATGTCAAATGAGGTTTACAACCTGCTTGATTACGTAAAACCCATACCAAAAATCGGGCAAAAACTTATCAAAAAATATTTCCCCGGAGCCTTAACCGTTGTAACCGAAAAAAGCAACAAAACACCCGATTACATAACCTCAAATATGCCGACTGTCGGAATTAGAGTTCCCGATAACGCAGTATTTAAAGAGATTTGCGCAGCCATTCCAAACCACGTTCTTGCAACGACAAGTGCAAATTTATCTCACCAACCGTCTGCCAAAACTTATGAACAGGCGCTTGAAAATATGACAGGCTTGGCAGATATGATTATTCCCGATTACGGATGCAGCGCAAAGGGTTTAGAATCAACCGTTGTCGGTGTGATGAATAACGATTTGAAAATTTTCAGACGGGGCGAAATTAAAATCGATCAGGATTTATTGTAAAGATTGTAAAGAAAATCCCGAAATCTGAAAAAACGATTAATTCAAATACTTTATATATTTGAACCCAAGGAAGTTTGATTATGATTTTTAACAGCGGTATAAATCCAATTCAAAGACAATACACCACGGCAGTAAATCCCGTGCATTTATTTGAAGCAAACAATTCAAAAAATGCACAACAAAGCGCATTTAATTTTAGCAATCAAACGCTTAAAAATCAAAATTCAGGATACAACCCGTTTCATCCGAACGTACAAACATCATCGCTTGCAAGAAATTTAGACATTATGTCTTAAATTTTTATGCGTAAGCAATATGTCTTAAAGTAGGACCACCGGCAAGTCCGCCCGTCATATCATCAACTACGGGCGATTGACCGTAAGTTCTGTCTAATCCATTGATAGCATTGTACAATCCCGGTTTTTGAACGGTAGCTGCTGCAGTTCTTTGAACACCTGCACCTCTTGCAGCCGTAATAGGATTTGTACTTAATAGATTTGTTCCAAATAATTTTGTGACATTAATTCCCATAATTATCCCTTTTTTTCCCTTATACATTAATAAAGTATTTTATTGCCCAAAAATTGCTAAATTAATTGCTTTTTATTAAGAAATGTGAAGATAAATTTTATATTATTTAGGGATGTCGCACACATATAATGAAGTAAATTAGCCTTTCTATCAACATTTTAGCCATAATGTTAACAAATGTAACGAAATAAACCGTTTGTGAAATTGAGAGTTTTTAAAATACTTTATATAAGTGATGAGAGTTATAAATAAGGAGATGAGATTATGGCATTCTTAGCATTAGCAAGTCAAAAAAGTTTATTAAACTTACAGAAAAACTTTTTACAATTACAGTACAACTCAATTACCAATCAGGTTCAGGCAGCAGAATCACAAATGGCTGCTATTAAAAAACAAAACAAAGATGTCGAAAATTATGATGAAGAAGATGATCCGACATATTTGTACTATGAACAGTTAGATGAACAGTTGAGTTCTGAAAAAGATTCTATCGATACACAGATGACTGCAATCGAAAACCAGATTTCTTCATTGAAAACGCTTGTAAATAACAACGTTAAATCAAGTTGCACTTTGAACTTAGCTACAGGCAACTAATAACAACAGATTGACAACGTAAAATGAAAAATTTATAAATTATTAAAATGCGCAAAAAAGCTCACAAATAATTAATTTTCATTTTGTAACTTAAAAAGTTCCACGGTGTTAAGCATCAATGATGTAATGGTCATAGGTCCGACACCGCCCGGGACAGGCGATATGTACGATGCAATTTTTGAAGATGAGTCAAAATCTACATCTCCACGAAGTTTGCCGTTCTCATCTTTAAAAATTCCTACATCGACTATCACACAATCAGATTTTAACATTTCCCCTTTTATAATATTTTTTCCCACTGCAGAAACTATGATGTCTGCAGTTTTTGTTATATCGGCAAGATTTTTTGTATGGCTGTGGCAAACGGTTACGGTTGCATTTCGGTTTAAAAGCATCTGTGCAACGGGTTTACCTACTATATTTGAACGGCCGATTACGACTGCATGTTTTCCCTCTATTTCAATATTATATTTATCTAACAAAAGCAAAATGCCCTTAGGGGTGCAAGGGTATACATAGGGCTTAGCGCCTGAAAATAATTTGCCAAAATTGTAAGGAGTGAAACCGTCAACATCTTTTTTTGCAGATATTGATTCAATCACTTTTGATTCTGAAATATGCTCAGGCAAAGGCAATTGAACCAATATTGCATGAACACTATCATCATTATTTAATTCTTTTATTTTTTCAAGAAGTGCTGTTTCGCTGATATCAGACGGATAATTTATAATTTCAGAATCAATTCCGACCTGCTGCGCTTTTTTCTTTTTATTATTTACATAAATCTTGCTTGCAGGGTCATCACCGACCAAAATAACCACAAGTTTAGGTTCCGTTTTGAAACCGTCCACCTCGGCTTTTAAATCAGCCAAAATTTCATCTCTTAATTTTTTACCGTCTAATATTATTGCCATAAAAAAATTATAGCATAAATTGTAAAATTATTGCGGTAAATTTAATCTCGGATAAAAAGTTTTGATAGCATTAACGACAACTTCGGAATTTTTATCAACAACATGATCTTCCAAATTTTTATCATAAGGAATTACCCCTAAAATATCCAAATCATATTTGCGCAAAAGTTCAGATAATGTAGACATTTTAGAATTGTCAACTTTGTTTATTATTACGCCCAATTGATTTCCCGCACAATGCTTCAAACTAAATTCCTTAATTCTTTGTGCAAGATGTGCCGAAGCTTCAGACGGATTAGCCACAATCAGGGTGCAATCGATTTCTGTATCAACAAGCTGATTTAAATATTTCAAATCAAATTCGCAGTCAAAAATTACAAAATCATACTGATTAAGCAGTTTATAAACTGCATCGTTTATTTGCTTTGTAATAGGGCACCTGCAATCTTTTGAACCGACAAACCACGATTCGATAATATCAACATTATCATCAATCGGCACAAGAATATCTTGCAGCGCCCATTCAAGATATTCGGATTTTGTCATATCCTTTGGAATGCCTGTTTTATATTCGTGCTTGCCGCTTCTGATACCGTAAATGGTATTTCTTATATCAAGCCCGAAACTGTGAGCAAGTTCGCTTGTTAAATCGTTATCAAAAAGTAAAATTGATTTATCGGGATATTTTTCTTCAAAAATATTCATAAAAGCTTTTACTATTGTGGTTTTTCCGCTCCCGCCTTTTCCTGTTATCGCTAATTTTACCGTCAAAATATATATTCCTCTTTTAATCTGTCAGACAAATCTTTTAACATATCCATTGCGGTTTGAGCCTCGTTTGCGCCTAAGCTCCCTGCTCCGCATGAAGATGTAATCAATGAATTTCTTATTACAAGTTTCTCATCTATTGCGTTTTTGGTCAACTCGTTTACACAATTTTTGAACTTTTGAACCAAATCTTCTGTTTTTAGTGTTTTTATTATTTTACCGCTTGAAGTCGGGACTAATCCCCACGCAATTTTCCCGCCGCTTGATAAGAATTTATTTATTTCATCTTTATATTTTGAAAAATCCCAATCAAAAGAAAATGCATCAAAATTAATAATATCAGCACCCGAATTTAAAAGAATGCCCAAATCACACTTTCCGCAGCAATGAAGCCCTGATAATGCGCCGTTTGATTTTATAAAAGATGTCAATCTTTTTATTAAAGATAACGCCGTTTGAGCAGAAATTGCGGCATAAGCCGGTTTGCCAAGCTGCGCAATTTGAGGTTCGTCAATAAATATAATGGCTTTTGTATCGGGACTTGCATTTTTTATCTGTCTGATAAGCCACAAAGCTTTTAAGCTCAATAGTTTTGTAATAATTTCTACCGCCTGAGGATTAAATATAAGGTAATTTCCGTCTTTATCTTTTAAATCATCAGACAGCGTAAACGCCCCGACAACCTGCGCTTTTGCATATTCGGGCCTTGTATCTTTCACATACTTCAAAAAAGGCGGCAAAGCTAAGCAAAAATTTTCGCTTATTTTGTATTTATCTAAAAACTCTGAACAAGGATTAGAAACAATTTGCTCGTAATCCTCATTAAAAGTTTTTAAATCGCACAAAAAACGACTATCGTGAATATCAAGCACAAAATTTTCGAAATCATTTGCATAAAAAGAGGGCATGCCCTCCAAAAACTGGAATTTCATGTCCTCTTTTTTATTAATTTTTGTCAACTGAGGTAAAAACGGAATTTTTGAAAAATCCCTTTTTACCAAATTCATTGCATCATCTGCATTATCAAACAGCAGAGATCCGATACCTATCGGTTGTAATTCTAAACTATTCGGCATCTGCTTCTTGTTGTGCAACTTCTTCAAGAACTTCTTTAACAACTTCTGATGCGCTGACAGATACAGGTAATTCACATTTAACTTTTGAAGTTAATTTGATTAACATTTTGTAATCACCGACTTTGTTAATCGGAGAGCTTAAAGTGATTGATTTTTTATCAACTTCAACACCGGCTTTTGATAACAATTCTTCAGCAAGTTTCTTAGTAGTGATAGTACCGAACAATTTGCCTGATTCACCTGCTTTTGCAGATAATTCCAATTTGCCGAATTCTTCAAGCTTTTTAGCCAAGTCTAAAGCTTCGGCATTTAATTTTTCTTGTTTAGCCTTGATTCTTGCAATATTTTTCTCTCTGTTTTCCAAAGCACCTTTTGTAGCTGCTTCAGCTGCATTTTGAGGGAACAAATAGTTTCTTGCATAACCGTCTTTAACGTTTATAATATCCCCTGCTTCACCAAGGTTTTGAACATCTTTTTTCAATATAACCTGCATAATTTAATTCTCCTTTGTATTTATATTTCTGTGTTTAGCTTAACAATATAACAAACATAAACTTTTGTCGATAGTTTTTTTATTTTTGTTAAGATGTCAGATGTTTATAAGTTCATAAGTCATTTACGTATATTATTAAAATATTTTTAAATGTCCAATCCCGTGAAAATTTCAAAAGATGTAACTTCTTTCAACAAAGGGAAATCATCTATATTATATTTCTTTTCAAAATCAATCGCTTCATTGCGTGCAAGTTCAAGAATTTTGGCATCACGAACAATATCAGACACAATTAAATCGGGCAAACCGCTCTGTCTTGTGCCGAGAAATTCCCCCGGACCTCTCAATTGCAAATCTTTTTCGGCTATTACAAACCCGTCGTTGGTTTGGGTCATAATACTTAATCTGTCTTTGGTTTCAGGCTTGTTTGAAGAAGTAATTAAAACGCAATACGATTGAATATCACTTCTGCCGACTCTGCCTCTTAGCTGGTGCAACTGCGACAATCCGAATCTTTCGGCATTTTCGATAACCATAACGGTAGCATTCGGAACGTCAACCCCGACTTCAACTACCGTTGTCGAAACAAGGATATCATATTTGCCCTCTTTAAAATCATTCATTACTTCATCTTTTTCATCGGGTTTCAATTTCCCATGCAAAAGCCCGACTTTATAATCTTTGAAAACAACTTTTTCAAGTTTTTCTTTTTCAACGGTAGCCGCATGAGCAGACAGAGCCTCGCTTTCATCAATCAACGGATAAACAATATATGCCTGATGACCTTGAGAAATCTGTTCTTTTATCAAATCCCAAACTTTTAAATGCGCCGTAGTTAAATAAGTTTTTATGGGCTTTCTGCCCTTTGGCAGTTCATTTATTACGGTCAAATCCAAATCGCCGTGAACAGTCAGCGCAAGGGTTCTCGGAATCGGCGTTGCGGTCATCGTCAGAATTTGCGGGTATTGGGATTTTTTCTTTAATATATTTCTTTGTTTTACCCCGAACCTGTGCTGCTCATCAACGACAATTGCACCGAGATTATTAAATTCAATATTATTCTGAATCAGGGCGTGCGTTCCGACAGCAACATTTATCTGCCCGTTTCTTAAAGAAGTTTCAAACTGCGAACGGACTTTTTTAGGTTGACTCCCCATAAACAGACCCACGCTTAAACCAAGCGGAGTAAGCCATTTGACAAGGTTATTATAATGCTGCTGCGCAAGAATTTCGGTAGGCGCCATAAATGCACCCTGAAATCCGTTTTCAATCCCTGCAAGAAGCATAATAGTTGCAACAACGGTTTTCCCGCTTCCGACATCTCCTTGTAAAAGTCTTTGCATGGGTTTGCTGCTGTTCATATCGTTAAGAATTTCATTCACAGCCTGCTTTTGTCCTGAAGTCAATTCAAAAGGCAAACCGCTTATAAATTTTTGCACAAGTCCGTCTTTATGAATTTGCATAGCGTAAGACGGCATAGTTTTTGCGGTGTTTTCTCTCAATCTTATCAGTTTTAACTGAATCAAGAAAAGTTCTTCAAAAATCAAAGAAAATCTCGCCTGATCAAGTTTTTCCATTGATTCGGGAAAATGCATCCGGTAAACGGCATCTTTTTTGTCGATAATTCCGTATTTTTGCCTTATATAATCGGGTAAAATATTTACTATATGATCTTTGAACATTTCAAGCGCATTAAAAATCGCTTTACGCAAAGTTTTGACGTTCAACCCGTCGCAAACGGAATATATGGGAACAATTCTTGCCATATTAAGGTTTGAAGATGTATCCTGCGCAAAATCACCCTGCATAATCGAATATGTCGGGTGAGCCATTGTCATACCGAAAGTATAATTATCCCTTTTGACTTCTCCTGACACCATAATCCCTGCACCTACGGGGAATTGTGCTTTCATTCGTCCGAGAATATATTTATTGCCTTTTGCATTAAAAAAGTTAAGTTCAAATTTTCCGCTTTCGTCAGCAATTTTTACCCTCGTTATGGAAAGGTTATTTCTTGTATTAAAAGTAGAAACGGATTTTATGTACCCGAAAATCGTTGTAGTCTGCCCCTCTTTGAGATTTCTTATCATTGTTCTCGAAGAATAATCAATGTGCTTTTTGGGGAAATACATAATTAAATCCTGCGCAGTATAAATTCCCAGTTTGTTAAATTTATAAGCAACTTTCGGCCCGACACCTTTTATATACATAACATCAACGTCAGACGGAGATTTTTGGCTTTGTTCTTTTATTTGCTCGGATTCTTTTTGCTCATGTTTTTCTCTTTTGAGTTCGAGTTTAACAATTTTAATCAGCTGTTCAATTGCTCTGCGCCTTTCTGCAACACCCGAATACGGATAAACATCAAAAGTTTCGTATAAAATAGCCCAACGGGGATTGCTTTTGGAATTTTTCATTTCCTTTTTGATTTCGGATTTTATAAATTGCGAAAAAGTCTTTTGTCGTCCCTGAATATCTATATAGCGATACTCCGACTCTATATCAAGCGCCTGTTTTAATTTGTCTAAATTTATCAGCATATTGAAATTTTAACATAAATCATTCAAGAAAAAATGTTCGTAAAAAAATTGATTTTTACCCTAAAGATATTAAAATAGAAATATGAAAAAGATTATATTTATTTTGGCTTTAACATTATGCATATCTCTGCCGTCAAATGCGGCTTTTTGGAACAGAAATAAAACAGCCGCCCCTGCGCAACAGCAAACATCAGCTCAAAGCAGCAATCAAAATTCTGCCCAAACTCAATCTCAAACGGGCACAAAAGCTCAATCTCAAAGTCAGGCAACTTATCCTGACGATGTTGATTCTTCGCCCATTGCGGAAGATGAATACGTTGATGATATAGATGTTGAAGATATGTACAGAAAATTGCCCGTGCCTGATTTTAAATATGTTCATAATGTAGACCCCGGAGAATATCAGGACACAATGTATTCGACATGGTCGCCTTATCCGCTTTTCAGACTAACTTCTCCATTGTATTTCAAGACCATCACGATTGAACCGGGATACTATCTGTTAACCCCCAGAGAACACGAGGGCAACTGGTATATGCTTTTTAAACAGGCGGGAAGAATTAAATACATAATTCCATGCTATAAAAAAGAAATGGTTCCTTACGGATTTTACAAGAACAATCTGCCGCAAATTAAAATGACCGTACCTCAATTAATCAGAGAAAAGGCATTAAAATTTGTAGGTAAACATTTTGATTCTTCAAAAAGAAAACCTATCCCCGATACGTATTTGGATGCTGAAGATTTAGATAACAACTTTATCTCAATTATTGTATATTGGGGAAATTACAGATATTACTTTGTCTTACGCTCAATTCAACTGTAAAATATAAATATTTAGAAAATTATATACAAAGCCACAATAAAATAAAAATTAGCGTAAATTTGCATCTATTTTAAATATTTATTTGAAATAGATATTTAAAATATCGGGCGGATAAATTTCAGTTGTTTCGTATTTCAAATTTACACAATCTGAAATGCGTTCGGCTTTTGCGCCGGCAAAACACGATTTGCCCCTATTATCAGACAATATTTTAGGGGCTGTAAAATGATACAATTTATCAATATACGGTAAAAAACTGCCGTTTAAAATTCCGCCCGCTTCAACAAGAACGCTCATTATACCTCTTTTATACAAAGTATTGAGTATAAACTCTATATTTAATTTATCATTTTCTATCGGCGTTTTGATATAAGTAATATTCCCGCTTGAGGGCATATCTTTTTCGCAAAAGACAAAAATATTTCCCTGTTCATAAATCTTTGAATGAATATCGGTTTTTAATAATCTGTCTAAAATAACCTTATTTTTATGCGCCATTGTCGGGTTATCAGCAATTACCGTTGACGAAGAAGTCAAAATCGCATCGTATTGCGCACGGATTTTTTTTACTTTATTTCTCGCATTGTCTGATGTTATCCACTTTGAATTTCCGTTATATGATGCAATCTTCCCGTCAATTGTGGTTGCTGTTTTTAGTGCAACAAATGTTTTATGCTCAAGCTGATTTTTTATAAAAATTTCGTTTAACTTTTTGCATTCATCTTCCAAAACAGGACCTGCAATTTCAATTCCCGCAGCTTTTAATTTTTTTAGTCCGTTTGAATTTACGATAGGATTAGGGTCTTGCATACCGTAAACGACTTTTTTAATACCCTTTTCAATAATCAAATCGGCACATGGCGGAGTTTTACCGTAATGAGAACAGGGCTCAAGATTAACAATCAATGTGCAACCCCTGTAATCTCCGGGTTTTAAAAGTGCATCACGTTCGGCATGATTTTGTCCGCATTTTGCATGATAGCCCGTTGATACGATTTCGCCGTCGTCATTTATAATTACGCAGCCGACCAAAGGATTTGGCGAAGTATTGCCAGAACCTTGTTTTGCAAGAGATATACATTTTCTCATCAAATTTTCATAATCATTCATAATTGTATTTTATATGAAAATATGATAAATTAAAACCGTGGTCAGTTATTTTATAAGGAGAATATTATGGTTGATTTGAAATATATTTGTCATAGCGCATTTGAAATAAAAAACGGCGATAAGGCTGTACTTATTGACCCATGGGTTGAGAAAAATCCGAAATTCGATTGGCATAAAGAACCCATAACGGATATTTTGTTAACACACGGACACGGTGATCATTTCGGCAATGCAATAGAAATTGCAAAAGAAAAAGATATTCCGATTACGGCGGTTGCAGAAATTGCAAGCTACGTAAAAAATGAATGCGGAGTTAAAGCAAAATCTATAGGTTTGGGCTCATGGATAAATTATGACTGGGGTCGTGCGGTATTTTTGCCCGCTTTTCATTCAAGCTCTTTGCCTAACGGTCAATATGGCGGAGTTGCTGCAAGTATAATTCTTGATGTTGACGGGGTAAGAATTTATCATGCGGGAGATACCTGCCTTACGGGTGAAATGAAAACCATAAAAGAATTATATGCCCCCCAAATTGCACTTCTTCCCGTCGGCGGAAATTACACAATGGACGTTGAACATGCGGCGATTGCAGCAAAATGGCTCGGGGTAAAAACGGTAATTCCTATGCACTACGATACGTTCCCTGAAATAAAAGCGGATCTGGATAAATTCGCAAAACTTATTGCATTAGGTAATACAACATGCCAGATTCTTGACCCTGACTCCGTTAAATAACAAAGGTGATTTACGCACAAAAACAAAAAGCAGTCATTTGCAAAAAACAATTGTTTTTAGTATAATTTTTTGCGCTAAAAATATATAACCTTAAGGAGCTTTTTATGAAAATATTATTTGTTATTGACAGATTAGAATTAAAATATTTTGAATTTAATAACCTTGTTACAAATTTTTGGATTATAAAAAGTTTGCTTGAGAAAAATAACGAAGTTTATATTTCAACAATTGATATGCTCAAATTAAAATCTGCAAAAGCGTTTTGCGATTGCTACAAAACTTTTGTAAAAGATAATAATATTTTCTATGATAAAGAGTCCTTTAGTGAAAAAGGAATAGAAAATTTTGAGCTTTTGATGTTTCGTCCCGATCCGCCCGTTGATTTGGATTACATCAATGCAACATACATTCTTGACTTTGTCGACAGAAAAAAAACATTCATTATGAACGACACAACAGCAATCCGCAATTTCAACGAAAAATTGCATTCTGCTATGTTTAACGATTTGATGCCAAAAAATATCGTAACTTCATCTTTTAAAGATATTATCGAATTTTTAAACGAAAATAATGAAATAATTTTAAAACCCTTGAACCAATGCTTCGGCGGCGGGGTAATGTATCTGAAAAAAGGCGATAAAAATACTGCCGTCATAATTAACCAAATGACAAAAAACGGCTCTAATGCGGTTATGGTTCAAAAGTATATAGAAAAAGCTATCTATGGGGACAAAAGAGTTTTATTTCTCGGGGAAGATGTTTTGCCCTACTGCGTTCAAAAAACACCGAGCAACAACGATTTCAAATTCTGCGAGCACAACGATTCTAATGTTAAAAAAGCCGTTTTGTCAGATTCAGAACTTGAAAAATTTAAACCCGTTGCAAAGAAATTGTCCTCAATGGGACTTCCTATGGTCGGACTTGATGTTATTGATGAAAAAATTATAGAAATAAATGTTACAAGCCCGTGCTATTTTATAAAAGAAATAAACAACGCTTTCGGATGCCATCTGGAAAATGATGTTACGGATTACATTCTGTCTGCAACAAAAGCTCATCTTAATAAATATTCTTTGCTGAATGATTAATAATATACATTATCGGGACTATTTACATCAATTCTTACTTGAAATTTTTTGGTATGGGAATAAAATGGTTATATATTATCAGCATAAAACAGGATTTTTAATATATGAATAAATCTAAATACTTGGAAGCGGTAAAAGAGTTTGTTACTTCGTCAGTATTTCTTAAAGTAATATACCTTTTGTCTTTTGCCCTGATTTTAACTCTGATTATATCTTCTCAGAATTTCTTCTTCCAAAATATTATTGAAAACGGCATGAGCAAAAAAGAAATCATTGCCCAGAAAACAATTACCGTTGAAGATGTAAAAAGAACCGAAGCCCGCAGAAGGGAAGTCGCTCAAAAAGTTGAGCCGATTTTAGTGCCGGCTGAGGACGACTTTATAAAAACGAATTTGGAAACATTAAGAAATTCCGTTAATCAAATAAGAAAAAAAGATGTTCCCGAAGCAGAAAAAATCAATGAAATCAACGTTCTTTTCGATTTGTCCGATGTATCGTCAACCGAAAAAGATTTTATCATCAAATTTTTATTAACCGTCGATGATGAAACCTTACAAGCCGTGTTTGACAAGGCCTCGTTATCGTTAGTAAACATCTTGCATGTCGGAATTGCAGAAAGCGACTATGACAAAGACCGAATAAGAACAATTATAATGAAAAACCTTGTAAGCAACGTTTCAAGGCGCCAGATTGCAGTTATTTGCGCAATTTTGGAACAGGTAATTGTTCCGAACCTTGTTGTTGATGATACGGCAACCGAACTTGCAAAAATCAATGCCCAAGAAGCCGTTAAACCTTACATGGTAACTTTTCATCAGGGCGATAAAATCGTATTTCAAGGCGAGCCGATAACAAGACTCAAAAGAGATGCCTTGAGAGAAGCCGGATACAATGTTTACGAACTAAACTGGCAGGGCGTTTGCTCGGTTTACTTCCTTGTTCTGCTTGTTTGCATAGTCTTTTTATCTTACTTAAAATTCTTTGAAAAAAGCTTTTTAGAACCAAGATATTTGGCGCTTGCGGGAACGCTTGCTATTATTGCAAGTTCTATCGGCGTACTTTTGCCCATAGGTTTTTCCCCTTATGTAATCCCCATTCCCGCTGTTATTATCATCGGATCTATATTTTTAAACCCCAGAATTGCTTTCCTTTTAGCTATATTGATACTTTCAATTATGGCAACGGGAATGCAGTATAATGCGCAGGTTTTAATCGTATTCACATTGTTATCTCTAATTGGTATGATTACGATTTCGAAAATCAAATATACAAGAAGATTTGACCTCATAAAACTTGGCTTTAAACTGGGTGCGGCAGGCGTATTGATTATGCTTTGCTTGTATTTGATTGATAAATGTTTGATTGAGGTAAGCAATTATTTAATATTAAAAAGCTGTGTTTATATCTTCGTAAACGCAATTATAAGTTCAATTTTAGCGCTCGGTTTATCCCCGCTGTTAGAAAGTACGTTCCACATCATAACACCTTACGGATTATCAGAACTCGGCGACCACAATCAGGCTTTATTAAAAAGATTACAGCTTGAAGCTCCCGGCACTTACCACCATAGTTTGATGGTTTCGGCATTATGTGAAGCAGCTGCGGAAGCAATTGGTGCAAACCCCATACTTGCAAGAGTCGGCGCATTCTACCATGATATCGGGAAATTAAAAAGACCGTTATTCTTTGTTGAAAACCAATCTTATTTTGGAATAGATGACAACCCTCACAATAACCTGACTCCGAGATTGAGTAAAATGGTTATCACTTCTCACCCCAAAGACGGCGTTGAACTTGCAAAAGAATACGGATTACCAAATGTTATATGCGATTTCATATTGCAGCACCACGGAAACGGATTGGCTAAATATTTTTACAATAAAGCAGTAGCAGAAGAAGGCGCAGAAAACGTAAAAGAAGAACAATTCCGCTATACAGGGCCAAAACCCAATACAAAAGAAACCGCAATACTTATGCTTGCAGATGCGGTTGAATCTGCCGTAAGAGCAATAAAAGTTACGACAACCGAAGAAATCGAACAGGTTATAAATAAAATTATTATTGAAAGATTAAATGACGGTCAATTGGAGGACAGTCCTCTGACCCTGAAAGATATAAAAGTTATTGCATCAACTTTCAGCCGTGTTCTGAGAGGAATGCAGCATAACAGAATTAAATATCAGGATAATATTGTAGAAGAAATTAAAAAAGATAAAATCGAAATGCCGTCAAATACCATAGATAAAGATTTGGAAAACAAAGTTAAAAAACTCAAAACATCTTCTCAAACGCCTGCCCCGACAGACGAACCGAAAAAAGATGATAAGAAAGAGTAGAATTGTTTTATATGAAAATATTAATAGTTGATGACAGTACGAACTGGCGGAGATTTCACAGAAATAACCTCAAATATTTGGGAATAAATGATTCTGACATTACAAGTGCAGATTGCGCTTATGATGCATTATCAAAGATTGAAACTTCAATTGATAATCCTTATGACGTGATTTTAACGGATTTGCAAATGGAAAGTAATTTCCTGCCAAAATTAGCGGGAGAATGGCTCGTTGAACAAATTCAAACTTTTGATGAATACAAAAACGCTAAAATCACAATAATTTCAGCATGCGAAGATATTAAATACATTGCCCGAAAACTAAAAGTAAACTATATTCCAAAGCCGAAGCTGATAAATTCGGACGCTCAAATTTATAAACAATGTTTCTAAAAAAAAGGATTGAGAAATTTTCTCAATCCTTTTTTCATATTGTCTTTTGTTAAAAAGAAATCGTTTAAGATTACTTTTTACCAGCTTTACCGACTTTTCGTCTGATGTGTTCGCCCTCGTATTTAACACCTTTTCCTTTGTATACTTCAGGCAATCTCTTAGATCTGATTAAAGCGGCAACATCGCCGACCATTTGTTTATTATGACCTTTAACGGTGATATTTGTGTTATTTTCAACCGTAATAGTGATACCTTCAGGCGGTTCAATATTTACGGGGTGAGAATAGCCCAAAGCCATATTCAAAGTATTACCTTGCATTTGAGCTCTGTAACCTACACCGTTTATTTCCAATTTTTTCGAAAATCCGTCTTTAACACCAATGATGGCATTAGCAACAAGGGTTCTTGATAAACCGTAATATGCATCGGTTTCTCTTGAAGTACCAACTTTAGACATAACGATTGTATTGCCTTCTAATTTTACGGCTATTTCGGGGCGAACCGTTACAACTTCAGTACCTAATGCACCTTTAGCGGTAACTGTTTGTCCGTCAACTTTTACCTCAACACCTTGAGGAATTTCAATAGGTTTTTTACCAATTCTTGACATTTTAATTTTCTCCTTACGGTATATTGTGTTAACTTTTTCAGGGCTTTTCTACCAATTATGCCCGTTTTGTGAATTAAAAACTGATAATTGAAAATGATTTACATTTTCAACCCTCAATTTTTTTAGAACATAAGTCCTGCTTCTCTTGCTGCATCTGCTAATGCTGCAACTCTACCATGATAGAGGAAACCTCCTCTGTCAAATACAACAGACTCAATACCTGCTTTTTTAGCTTTTTGAGCAATTGCCGTACCAACAGCTTTTGCAGCTTCAATATTTCCACCTGTTTTGATTTGTTCTCTCAAATCTTTATCATTTGATGATGCAGATGCCAATGTTACATGGTTATCATCATCAATTAACTGTGCGTATATATGTTTTGTGCTTCTGAATACTGCTAATCTCGGAAATTCTGCAGTACCTGCTAATTTAACTCTGAGGCTTCTGTGTCTTTTTTGAACAACAGGTTTTCTGGTTTTTTGTTTAATCATTTTTTTATCCTTTCATTTTTTGCCCGAACCTGCTTGATAAACCAAAATCAAGAGTTCATCGGGGCATAATTGTATAATTTAAGTTGATAGGTTAATAAGTTTATAAACCGATAAACTTTTAATCTCTAGTATATGTAGCAAAGAACTTCGCCGCCGATATTTTCTTTTCTTGCTTTTCTGTCTGTCATCAAACCTTTACTTGTTGATACGATTGCTACACCCAAACCGCCTAAAACTTTTTGTAAGTTTTTAGCTTTTGAATATGTTCTTAAACCGGGTTTTGAAACTCTGACAAGTTTTGTAATTACAGGCTTTTTCTTTGCATCATATTTTAATGTAACAGAAAGAACTTTGAACTTGCCGTCTTCTTTTTCTTCATAATTTTCAATATACCCTTCTTCTTTCAAAACTTTTGCTAACTGCAATTTCAAATTTGAAGCAGGAATATCAACTGTTTCGTGTGCAGCTTGAGCACCGTTTCTGATTCTTGTAAGCATATCTGCTATAGGATCTGTAACTGTCATTTCTTTTCTCCTTTTGTTTTTGAAACAATCAAGTTTCACTATTTCCGCTATGCTCCGACGGTAATATCTATGTCATTTGCCCTGTGGTTTTATACGAATAAAACCTGTAAGGTGCTTATGAACATTGGCTTTTGCCTAACCGCTTATCAGATTAATGTTGTTTTCTTATTTGAAAACTTATTCTGACAGTTCGGAACTGTACCCAAAAGATATCATAAACATTATTTATTTGCAACTTAAATATGAATTTTATTAAGCATAAAAAGGGGGGACAAGCATTGCACTTATCCTCCCTTTTAGGATCTAGAATATATTATTTAGAATATATTATTCTTTTGTATATTCGGCATCAATTACATCATCATCACCATTGCTTTTGTTTGATGAAGAATTATCGGTTGATGCATTTTCAGAATTTGCACTTTGAGCATTTGCGCCGTTGTTTTGAGCTGCTTCATAAGCTTTTTGAGAAATTCCGAACATTGTTTGCTGTAATTCCTCCGACATTTTCTTCAATTCATCTGTCGGTTTGTTTTCATCAATTGCTTTTTGTAATGCAGCCTTTTGTTCTTCCAATTTAGATTTATCATCAGCGGCAATCTTGCCTTCAAAATCTTTAAGAACTCTTTCGGCCGAACCGATTAAGCTTGATGCGTTGTTTTTAATTTCAGCTTCTTCTTTTTTCTTTTTATCTTCAGCGGCATTAGCTTCAGCTTCTTTAACCATTCTGTCGATATCCTGTTCAGACAAGTTAGAAGAATTAGAAATTGTTATTTTCTGCTCTTTGCCAGTTGCTTTATCTTTAGCAGATACATTTACGATACCGTTTGCATCGATATCAAACGTAACTTCGATTTGAGGAACACCTCTCATTGCAGGAGCGATACCCTCAAGTCTGAACATACCTAAAGATTTGTTATCTTTAGCCATCGGTCTTTCACCTTGAAGTACCTGAATATCAACGGCTGTCTGGTTATTTTCTGCTGTAGAGAATACCTGAGATTTTGAAACAGGGATTGTTGTGTTACGAGGAACCAACGGAGTCATAACGCCGCCCAAAGTTTCAATACCTAATGTCAACGGAGTTACATCCAACAATACGATGTCTTTAACTTCACCTGCAAGTACACCAGCCTGAATTGCAGCACCAACCGCAACTACCTCATCAGGGTTAACCGTCTGGTTAGGCTCTTTGCCTGTGTAATCTTTTACAAGTTTTTGAACGGCAGGGATTCTTGAAGAACCACCAACCAAGATAACTTCATTTATATCGTTCTTTGTAATTCCTGCATCTTGAATAGCTTTTTCAACGGGAGCTTTGCATCTTTCAAGTAGATCATAAGATAATTCCTCAAATTTAGCTCTTGTTAAATTCATATCCAAATGTTTAGGACCGTTTGCATCAGCTGTGATGAAAGGTAAATTGATATTTGTTTCATAAACTGATGATAATTCGCATTTAGCTTTTTCAGCAGCTTCTTTAACTCTCTGCATTGCCTGCTTATCACCAGTTAAATCAATGCCTTCCTGTTTCTTAAATTCAGAACAGATCCAATCCATAACTTTTTGGTCAAAATCATCGCCGCCTAAGTGCGTATCACCTGAAGTTGATAATACTTCGTGTACACCATCACCAATCTCAAGGATTGAAACATCAAATGTACCACCGCCTAAGTCGAATACCAAGACTTTTTCAGATTTATCTTTTTCAAGACCGTAAGCCAATGCTGCTGCCGTCGGTTCGTTTACGATACGAAGTACATCCAAGCCTGCGATTTTACCTGCATCTTTAGTTGCCTGACGTTGAGCATCATTGAAATATGCGGGAACCGTAATAACTGCGGATGTAACTTTTTCACCCAAATACTTGCTTGCATCTTCGGCTAACTTTCTCAATATCATTGCTGATATTTCTTGAGGGGTATAATTTTTACCGTCAATATTTACTTTGTAATCTTCTCCCATATGACGTTTGATTGAAGCAATCGTTCTGTCAGGGTTTACGATAGCCTGTCTTTTTGCTAATTGACCGACCAATCTTTCACCGTTTTTTGTAAATGCAACGATTGAAGGGGTTGTTCTCGAACCTTCAGCGTTTGCTATGACGGTAGGTTTACCGCCTTCCATGACAGCTACAACAGAGTTTGTTGTACCTAAATCAATACCAATTGTTTTTGCCATAATTTTATCTCCTTTTTAAATTTATTATCTAATTTCTACATTATTGTTATAACACCTGTTTTGTGCATTTCTTAAAAAATAAACAAAAAATTAACAATTCAAATATTATTCTTTGCCATGGATAAATTAGTTAAGACATTGAAAATTAAAGTAAAAAAAACCACTCAACATGTGAGTGGGTCGTTTTCTGCATCCTAATGGTCTCTTTTTAGTGTTTATTATTTAGGAGTTTATATGTTTTGGGGTTAATGAACTATTTATATTTAGTGTTTCGACTACACTTAAATCTTATGTTTATATTATTGCACAAGAAAAATTCATTGTCAATAATATGTTTTAATAAATTTTAAACAAAGTCTGTAATTCAGATATAGTGTACATTTTACACTTTACAAAACTTAACATCATTTGTTTTGTTGTACTCAATTAGGCTATTGACGGATTTGAGGATAGCTTGTTTGAACGGAATTATACTCTTGCCTTACGTTTGCATTATTTTGCCCGTTGCCATACTGTTCTGTTTGTCTGTATGAAGCAGAGCTTTGAGCATTCTGAACGGTATTTGACGATGCAGGATACTGTGCCTGTGCGGGAGCTTTTTGTATACCCTGATCCGTATACTGCGGATAATTCTGGTTTTGCGCATTAGAGTTTACAGCTTGAGCAGGGTCATTTAATTTTTCGATGTCGCTGCTGCCGTTTACAAAGGTTTCCATTCGCCCTTGATAATACATGTCATCCTGATTACTTATTTCATCAAGCATTTGCTCAAGTTCTTCTTTATATGCGGGAGTCTTACGGCATGTTTTGTAATTGTCATACATCGCAAGAAGAGATTTAATGTTTTCTTCTACAACAGATCTTCTTGCCGTATCTTCATTTGCATTTTTAAATATTAATTTATAAAGAGATTTTATATTGTGCTGTGAATAATCCAAATATGCGCAAGACATATTCTTGATAGGCAAATTCTTATTCTTTTCCAATTTACGGTTGAGCATATCAAGAATTGAAATATGTTCAAAATACTTATCAGAAGTTGACATGTGGATATTATTATCAAGATTGTCAAAATCTATTTTATCCGTAACAAGTTTTATTTCGGAATAGGAAGTTAAGCTGTATATTAAAAGCGCCAAACCGACAATTATTATACTTATCCCTAATATCAGCAACTTGTTGTAATTCTTTTTCATTATAAAACTCTCTTTCTTTAGTTAATTATACAATAAATTCAAATACCGTTCAAATAGTTTATATGAAATTTTTACTTAATGGGATATAATTTTATTAAATGAAAAAGAATTTAATTATTTTTATTATATTAATAATATTTGCAGTAATTGCGATGGTCTACTCGGTTTCTCTGACCGTGCGCAAAACAACAAAAGCAATTAAGCCGCAAAACAGCATCTCCTCAGATTACAAAGCCAAGAAAAACAATACCTCAAATGATGAATTTACCCTCCATAAAGAAATGGCAGAAAATAATGATTTTTCTCAAAACTCTTATGATATAAATAATCAAACTCAAACTAACGATTTTAATAATTCTTATTCTAAAAATCAAAATCAATATAATAATTACCAAAATAACAATTATATTAATAATAAGAATAACAAAATACACTCATCAAATAATAATTACAATAATTCAAACAGTCCTGACAAAAATTCGCTAAGTTACAAAATTCAAACCTGCAAACCATACAGAGAAACTCTCAGAGTCCAATATATGGGAATAGATATGATATACAAAATTGATATAGAAGGCTGGCAAAACGGCAAATGCATCTTGAATTTTGAAACCAACGCAAACGGAATCGGATCTGATTTTATGGCGCAATACGGAGTTGACCCCTCAGAAGTAAACGTCAGCGCTTTTACCCCCAAAATCAGATGTGAATTTTCAAAAGCACAACTTTTGTATGTTGGTGATTCTTTGCTTGAAGAAAATTCAAGAAGCGGCAATCCGAATAATAAAATGCTCAAAAATCCTCAAGATATAACATTCCCCGAGCCCGATAAAATGCAATTGTCCGACTTAAAACTGCTTGATGTTATTATCAGACAAAAAGCGTGCAAAATTACAAACTGGAATGAATTTAAATCAATAATACAGGAACTTTCGGATTTCTTGCAATATTAAACATAAAAAAGACCTTTCAAAATGAAAGGCCTTTTTTATTAATATATTTTGAAAAACTTTCAAACTTACTCCGCTTGAGCAGGAGCTTCTTCAGCTTTTGCAGCTTCTTCTTCAGCTTGTTTTTTAGCAAGAGCTTTTTTAGAAAGTTTTACTTCTTCTTTTTTAACATAGTTCAAAGAACCGTCATCATTGCAATGTTTGATGAGGTATTGAACACGTTCGGTGGGTTGAGCACCTTTTGAAATCCAATCAAGAGCAGATGCTTTGTCAAACTTCATAACTTTTGTCTTAGGATTGTAATGACCCAATTCCTGAATAGGATGGCCTTCTCTTTTTGAGGTTGAATTGATAACTACAATTCTGTATGATGGCTGTTTTTTAGCGCCTAATCTTTTTAATCTGATTTTTAACATTTCATTTCCTTCTTTACTTTTTACTTGTATACGATAAGTTAACCGCCGCTTGTCAGCTTATCTGAGCCGGACTAAAGAGGAATTATTCCGACTGTACCACAATTCAAGCATGAAAATAATTTTATTGCAAGAGAAAACTTTTTGTTTCCGTTATATATTTGCATTTCTTTGTACTTTGTGTAAAATTATATAAGAAAGAGTATATAAAAAAGAGGGAAATACTATGCAAACAACATTAACAAAAGAAAAAGACAATATTGTTATTATGAATATGACTATTCCTGCAAATGAAGCTGATTCGGCTTATAATCTTGCAGCAAACAGAATATCTCAACACATAAATATTAATGGTTTCAGGAGAGGAAAAGCTCCTAAAGCCGTTGTTGAAAGACACGTAGGTGTTGACAGAATCCAACAGGAAGCACTTGATATGATTTTACCCAAATATATCAGTCAGGCAATTTCTGATAACAAACTTGATACAATCACTCAACCCGCTTTGACAGATTACAGTTTTGAACCGGGGAGAGATTTGGAAGTAACTGTTCAAGTAGAAACAAGACCCGAATTTACAATCGGTCAATATAAAAATTTGAATTTGAAAGCAGAAATTACACCCGAAAACAAAGATGCATTGAAAAATGCAATCGATAATTTCTTAAATCAAAATGCATCATTGGAATTGGTTCTTGACAGACCGTCAAAAGATACCGATATAGTTATATTTGATTTTGACGGAACCTGCAACGGTGAAAAAATCCAAGGCGGCAGCGCAAAAGGTTATACTCTTGACCTTGCTCATTCAAACTTTATCCCCGGCTTTGCAGAACAATTGGTCGGTCATAACATGAAAGAAGAATTTGATATAAACGTTAAATTCCCCGACAATTATCACGATGAAAAATTAAAAGGTCAGGATGCAACATTTGCTATCAAATTGAATGAAATCAAAGAAAGAGTTGTCCCCGAATTAACCGACGAATTGGTTAAAAAGGCTACAAGATTTTCAACAGTTGATGAATTAAAAGAAGATATCAAAAAATTCATCGATCTTCAAAGAGATAACGAAAAGAAAATCAGCGCTGAAAATGCAGCGTTCAAAGCTGTTTCTGATGCAACAAATATTGAAATTCCTCAAAGCATGACAAACAGAGAAGTTAACGCAATGGTAAATGATTACCGTCAAAGAGCGGCAACTCAAAAAATCGATTGGGCACAATTTGTTGAAGCTCAAGGCGGCGACAAAGCTTTTGAAGAAAGATTACAAAAAGAAGCAAACGTAAGAATTAAAAACTCTTTAATCATTGATAAAATTGCTAAAGACGAAAATATAACCGTAGGTCAAGAGGATTTAACAGGCAAACTTGCACAACTTGCTCAAACTTACGGAATTACCATAGAACAGCTTGTTAAACAATTCGGACAAAACCCCGTATTCATTAACAGCTTATCTCAACAGGTTATCAATGAAAAAGTAAGAAGTTTCTTAGTTGAAAACAACAAATTCGAATATGTTGAAGTAAAGCCCGAAGTAAAAGATACTAAAGAAGCTAAAGTAGCAGACACGGAAAAAGCTGCAGAATAATTTTTAAAACAAGATGAAATACCCCCAACGGAGTATTTCATCTTGATAACAATGATATAATATAAATAAGAAAGGGAAATAAAATTATGAGTTTTGTACCTGTAGTTATCGAACAATCAAGCAGAGGCGAGCGTTCATTTGATATTTTTTCAAGATTATTGAGAGAAAGAATCATATTTCTTGGAACTCAAATAGACGATATGGTTGCTAATTTGATTGTTGCACAATTGTTATTATTGGATAGTGAAAATCCGGAAAAAGATATCATGTTGTATATCAATTCTCCGGGAGGCAGTGTAACTGCGGGATTTGCAATATATGATACAATGCAGCATATCAGAGCCGATGTATCTACAATTTGTCTTGGTCAGGCAGCATCAATGGGTGCATTCCTACTTTCATCGGGGACAAAAGGTAAGAGATTGGCTTTGCCTCATTCAAGAGTTTTAATCCACCAACCTTTAGGCGGTGCTCAAGGTCAGGCAACAGATATTGAAATCCAAGCTGCCGAAATTATCAGAATTAAAAAATCATTAAACGAAATATTGGCTGCAAATACAGGTCAATCTTTGAAAAAAATCGAAAAAGACACAGATAGAGATTACATTATGACCCCTCAAGAAGCACTTGAATACGGCATGATAGATAAAGTAATTTCAAGAGATGCAATAAAAAAATAAATGGTGAACTAAATGCCAAAACATGATGAAAAACTAAAATGTTCTTTCTGCGGAAAGACTCAAGATCAGGTCAAAAAGCTTATTGCCGGACCTGAGGTATATATTTGTGATGAATGCGTTGAATTATGCAATGAAATTTTGGATGAAGAATTTCTTGAATCTAAAGACAAAGAAGTTGAGGGTGTAAAACCTGAAAAAGAAGTTAAACCGATTCCAAAACCTCATGAAATAAAAGCGTACTTAGATCAATATATTGTCGGACAGGAAGATGCAAAAAAAGTCTTGTCGGTTGCTGTTTACAATCACTATAAGAGATTAAGACACAACGAACAGGACGAAGCACAAGACGGTATTGAAATTCAAAAGTCAAACATTCTGCTCGTAGGTCCTACGGGTTCAGGTAAAACACTTTTGGCTCAAACGTTGGCTAAAATGCTTGACGTACCGTTTGCGGTTGCTGATGCTACAACATTAACCGAAGCAGGATATGTCGGTGATGATGTTGAAAATATTCTGTTAAGACTATATCAAAATGCGGGTTTTGACTCCACAAAAGCCGAAAAAGGTATTATTTATATTGATGAAATCGATAAAATTTCCAGAAAGTCCGAAAGCACTTCAATTACAAGAGATGTATCGGGTGAAGGTGTTCAGCAGGCTTTATTGAAAATGATTGAAGGAACGGTTGCTCATGTTCCCCCTCAAGGCGGAAGAAAACATCCTCATCAGGAATTTATTGAAATCAATACAAAAAATATTCTGTTCATTTGCGGCGGTGCATTTGTAGGATTGGAAAAAATCGTCGATGCAAGAGCAGGTCAGGGAAATTCTATAGGATTTGGAACGGCATCATTATCCCAAGCGGAAAAAGATGCAAATGCTCTGAAATTGTTAAAGAATTTGCAGCCTGAAGATTTGTTAAAATTCGGTTTGATACCTGAGTTTATCGGTCGTATTCCTATTTATGCGGTATTGGATCAGTTGAATGAAAAGACATTAAAAATGATTTTAACAGAACCAAAAGATGCTATTTTGAAACAATATCAGGCATTACTCAAGATGGACGGCGTTGATTTGGAATTTGAACCTGAAGCAATTGATTTAATTGCAAAAGAGGCAATCAAGAGAAAAACAGGCGCAAGAGCATTGAGATCCATAGTTGAAGAAATTATGCTTGACGTTATGTATGATGTTCCGACCAAAAAGGATATTACAAAATTTGTAGTAACAGCGGATATGGTCAGAAATCGTAAAAATGCGGAAGTCTTACCGCTTCCGACAAAAAAAGACGAAAGCGCAACTGCGTAAAGTAATAATAATTTTCAAATTAAAAGGCGTGCTTGTATAGGCATGCCTTTTACTATTGAATACAATTACTGCATATCAGTTATTTACCCTTGACAAATTGTTGTCTTTAGACTACAATATTTATATATGAAACAAATTCTTGTCTATAAAACTTCCTCAGGCAAATGCCCGTATGATACTTGGTTTTACAAACTGGATAAAGCAAATCAAGCTTGAATTGAAAAACGAATGGAAAGGCTTGAAGAATGCAATTATGGGGATTTTAAGAAAATCAATAAAAATATATCTGAATTGCGATTTTCTTTTGGTGGCGGATACAGGATTTATTTCACGGAAACAAATGACATCATAATAATTCTATTGTGTGCAGGTGATCAAAGCACACAGTCAAAAGATATCAATAAAGCAAAGGAATATTTCAAGGATTTGATTGAAAGGAACAAATAAATGGACTTAAATATAGATAAATTAAAACAAAATACAATTTCTTATGATGAACTTGCCGAAAAACACATGCTTGATACGGAGTTTCAAAAGGAATATTTGAACCTTTCGCTGGCAGAATATGTTGAGGACGGGGATTTTAATAAATTTTTCAAATCTTTGGAAAAAGTCATCAAAAGCAGAGAAAGCATATCTTCTTTTGCCAAGAAAGTCAATATTGACAGAACAAATCTGTACACTTTGTTTAACGGCAAAAAAATTCCAAGATTAGACACTATTGCTAAAATTCTTAAAGAATTGGGTTATACAATAAAAGTTGCATAATACTTATTTTACAAGGATATCTTTTCGTGCAAAATCAATATATGAATAACTTTCAATTATATAATGGCGACTGTATAGAAGTTATTAAGGAATTGATTTTGCAAGGGGGGGGAAAAGTATTTTTATAAAAGAGCTCCGTTTTAATAAAACGGAGCTCTTTTCATGCTTATCTGTTCGTTTATTCACCGGGAGCGGTAATTTTTTGCATATTTGCAATGTTATTGTATTTTTGGTCATATTACCTTCTTTGAATGCATGTTTGCGGTTTAAGCCTATCAAACCTGCCAATGCAGCCATACCGAGTAATCCTAATAATTTTTGTCTGCCCGTAGTTTTTGCAAGTTTTGTATAAACTTTTTCATTAAAAGATGCCATTCGCTTTAACACATTTGCGGCGAATTTTTTAACACCTTTATTATTGGCTGTAGCTTCTGCTATAAAACCGCCTGCTTCTTTTTGACCTTTAGCGGCTTTTTTTAAGAAGGTGTTTAAACTAGTATTCCATTTAAATGCTTTGCCATAAGTTGCAGCGCCTAAACCTGCCATTTCAACCGATGCTCTTACATCGTTTCCGACTCTGTGAGCAGCGCAATCTGCTCTGTTGCCCATTGAACCTTTTTTGAATCCGCAATTGTGCACACCAACGGCTGTCTGTCATAACCTGTAATAATGTTTGTCATAACCTACTTTTCCTTCCTTTTATATTTGTAACCTGAATTTTTGCTAAATAACCTACTTATATATAAAAATTTACAAAAAATCAAATATTTCCAGATGCAAAATACCATGAAGCCCAATAATATCAACAAAGATTTAACTTTACATAACTTTACAAAAGACCAAAATTACAACATGTTATTATACTTTTTTATGATAATATTGTTTATATAAATTATAGGAGCGCAAAATGATTACGGTAAAAGATGTAGAGCATGTCGCAAAACTTGCAAGATTAGCTTTAACGGAAGAAGAAAAAGTTTTATATACAAAACAATTAGGCGACGTTTTAAAATATGTTGATCAGATGAATGAAGTTGATACATCTGATGTTAAGCCTATGACACAGGTTATTGATTTTTCAAACGTTATGAGAGAAGACATTCCGGTTCAGGAAATTTCAAAAGAAGCTTTGATGTCAAATGCACCTGACGAAGAAAACGGATTTTTCAAAGTTCCGAAAATCAACTAGAAGTTACTAAGGCACTATGGCACTAGGAGATATCTGCCTTGCGGGCATTAGAATATTTTAAAATCAAAAATGCGCATATATAATTATTGAGCAAATTTGTACAATAACAGAATTTGAAAACTCATAGTGCAGGAATGCCTTAGTATCTTAGTATCTTTTAAAATAAACTTGTGAATTACAAAATGTAATGGAGAGGTAATGACAAAATATATTTTTATAACGGGCGGAGTTGTAAGTTCCTTGGGCAAAGGGATAGTTGCAGCTTCCTTAGGTAAATTATTGCGAGCAAGAGGGTTTAGCGTAATCAATCAAAAATTTGATCCTTATATAAATGTTGACCCCGGAACAATGAGCCCGTTTCAGCATGGGGAAGTTTTTGTAACAGATGACGGAGCGGAAACGGATTTAGACTTAGGGCATTATGAAAGATTTACCGATACAAATCTGGGTAAATTTAATAATGTTACTTCAGGAAGTGTTTATCAAAAAGTTATTGAAAAAGAGCGCAGAGGCGATTATTTAGGTGCAACGGTTCAGGTTATTCCGCATATTACAAATGAAATCAAATCAAGAATTGTCGGTGCTACAAAACAATTTAATCCGGATTTCCATATTATAGAAGTCGGCGGAACAATCGGCGATATTGAATCTTTGCCTTTTATTGAAGCGATAAGACAATTTAAAGCGGAAATGGGCTATGGCAATGCAATTTCCATTCATTGCACATTACTTCCTTATTTACCGACATCAGGTGAATTGAAAACAAAACCCTCGCAACACAGCGTTAACGTTTTAAGAAGTTACGGTATCCAACCTGAAATCTTGGTTTGCCGTACTCAAAAACCTATCCCGAAAACCGAGAGAGAAAAACTTGCGCTTTTCTGTTCAATTTCAAAAGATGCGGTTATTGAATGTCGTGATATGAAATCAATTTACGAAGTTCCGCTTGCATTGGAAGATCAGGGATTATGCAAAGAAGTTTTGAAAATGCTCGGCGTTAAAGATAAAAAACCCGATTTGAAATCATGGGAAAAGCTTGTCGAAAAGATTAAACACCCGACAAAAACAATCACGGTAGGCATTGCAGGCAAATATACCAAACTGTCCGATGCTTATATTTCAGTAGTTGAAGCATTGAAACACGCAGGATACGCAGACAGCGCAAAAGTCGAAATAAAATGGATTAACTCAGAGGACTGTGTGGATTATAACAGCTGCAAAAAAGAATTATCAGATATTGATGCGGTTGTAGTTCCCGGAGGTTTCGGAGTTCGAGGAATTGAGGGCAAACTCAACGTTATAAGATATGCAAGAGAACATAATCTGCCGTTTTTGGGGCTTTGCTTAGGCTTGCAATGTGCGGTTATCGAATATGCAAGAAATGTTTTAAAACTACCTGATGCAAATTCTAAAGAATTTGACGAAAACCCTGCAAACCCTGTTATAGATATGATGCTTGACCAAAAGCATATTAAAGGTTACGGCGGAACAATGAGGCTCGGAGCTTATGATTGCAAGGTTAAAAAAGGAACGGTTGCATATAAAGCTTACGGCAAAGAACATATATCAGAACGCCACAGACACAGATACGAAGTAAATTTTGAATATATAAAACCTTTAGAAAAAGCAGGGCTTGTATTTTCGGGAATGTCGCCTGACGGAATGCTTGCAGAAATCATCGAACTCCCGAAACTTGATTGGTTTGTCGCATGCCAGTTCCACCCTGAATTTAAATCAAGACCCGACAGACCGCATCCGCTGTTCAAAGGCTTGATAGATACGGCAATTAAACAAAAAGAAATGAAAAATAAACACGGGGAAAAATAATGACAGAAGAAACAACACAATTGAAACATTTCACGACAATAGATTTTTTTAATCTTGCGTTGGGATTTTTGGGATTACAGTTTGCATGGCAGATGAGAATTGCGCTCGCCGAGCCTGTAACATCATCACTCGGAGCAAGTCCGTTTTTATACAGCTTAATATGGCTTGCAGGCCCGTTTTCGGGAATGGTTGTTCAGCCGATTATCGGGATTTTGAGTGATAACACAAAATCAAGATTCGGGCGCAGACGTCCGTATTTATTTATGGGCGCAATAATTACGGCAATTGCCCTGTTCCTGTTCCCGCACTCGGCAGGAATTTCAGATATGATTTCGCATTTATTTCATATAAGCATGCCTGCATGGGGCGGATTATTGATTGCAGCAATTTTAATATGGGTTATTGATGCGTGCATAAATATTGCGCAAGGTCCTTACAGATCGTTGATTCCCGATGTCGTACCGCAAGAACAAAACGCAAAAGCAAATTCTTATATAAGCCTTGCAATCGGGCTCGGATCGGTTATAGCAATGATTGTTGCACCGACTCTTAAATGGTTGTTTAATTACCAGATGCCTGTTGCAGCCCAATTTGCAATGGCGGGTATCGCATTTGTACTTGCAATGACATGGACTTGTATGACAATTCATGAAAAAAGCACTCTTAATATGGATATAAGCAAATCAGACGACGGTAAATCATTCTGGCAGAATTTGAAAGAGTTTTTCCTTATGTCGCCTGAGGTCGGGAAAATCTGCTGGATGCAGTTTTTTACTTGGATTGGTATGATGTGTCTGATGATTTACGTTACACCGTTTGTAATTCACACGGTATTCGGGTTTCCAGATGCAACATCCGTTGCGGTTGATAAAAACGCATACAACAATGCTCAAAACTTCGCTTTGATTTGTCTTGCGGTATTCAACCTTGTATGCTTCCTTGTTGCAATTCCGATTGCAAACTTTGCAGAAAAATTCGGGAACAAAAAAGTTCATATCATTTCAATGTTATCTATGGTGGCTGCATACTTAGGACTTGCAATATTTAAAACAGACAGCACTCTTGTATTATTCTTTATGGGATTATCGGGTATCGGCTGGGCAAGTGTTTGTGCGTTGCCTTTTGCAATGCTTTCACAATATATTAAACCCGGCACGGAAGGTTCTGTAATGGGGATATTCAATATATTTATCGCAGGTCCGCAGGTTTTTGTATGCACACTTGTAGGATGGCTTATAAATAAAGCAACAATAAACGGCGGAATAAACCACCATTACGAATTAACATTCTATATAGGCGCAGCTTGCTTGCTTTGTGCTTGTACATTCACTTCAAGAATTAAAGAAAAATTAAAAAAATAAAACAATTCGTTAATTAAAATCTTTCAATTATGAGCCCTTGTTCAACTTTACGGGGCTCATATTTTTTGAGCGAATAAAGATCTATATTTGATTTTATAAAATCTCCGTCAGCTTCTATGCGCTGTTTCAAATGACGGCGGGTAAACCCGCGTTCGGCATAAAGCCTCGGAAGTTCTTTACCGAAATTTTTCAGATGTTTTGTTGCATAATCAATTAACGAATTATAAACAGCCATAGCCTGCTCGTAATTCTCAAGCAAATAGAGCATATACGCCTTGTCTGACAGAATATAAAAACTGCTTTTTGCGTCGCTTTTACCGACAAGCATCAACAAATCATCGTAATCACTTATGACAGATTCGCTGCAATCGTTTACTATACTGAAATTCGATTTTATCCATAAAAGTTTTATTTGCTCATCCGTTGTTAAATTCTTTTCCGTCGAGAGCTCATTGAATTTATCGATTGCCTGTTGAGAACCCTCAGACTTTTTCAAAAGATATAAAAGATTAGCAAATTTTACATAATCATATTTAGGGTTAAAATATTTACCGCTTAAATTTATTGCCTTAATATAATTTCCACTTGCCTGTTCAAAATTTCCGTCGACATAATCAGACAATGCTTTTGTTTCAAGAATGAAAGTATTTTGCGGATAAATTAAAGTATAAATATTTGAAATCGTAAGCGCCGCATTGTAATTCGGAACTTTTTTATTTAAATTAATTTTTATCAACTTTTGCAATAAAATCGCAGGAATTATAACTAATACAATACACAAAATCAACGCAACGACTTTGGAAATATAATTGCTGCGAAAATCTCGCCGTTTATCTTTGCTGATTGCCGGTTCAAAATCAACAACCCTGTAATTGCCATACAGACTTATTAATTTTCTTTTATATAATTCGGAACATAGCATTCTACCCGCAAAGAACAATATTACCCATAAAATTTCATACAAAATCAACCCTTGAATACTGTACAACGTATGAATAAATAACAAATAAATTATAAATGTCATTAAAAATGTATAAACATTCAAACGCTTATTCAATTCCGTTCGATATATCAAAGCCGGCTTTGCCTGATGAACGGAAATATTTTTATCATACATATTCCCGTCATTTGAAAACAAACAAAAATTCCTGAACACCGAATGCTCATCATTGTCAACATAAAAAAGCAAAGGATTAGAAATTTTATCAAAAATTTTACTAAGCTTGTCTTTCATAAACTAAACAGACACTCCGGATAACTCCTGCTCAAATTGAAAAACATCAGAAGAAGTCATTATATTTTCTTTTAAATCCAAAACTTTTAAGCCTTTAAAATCAAACAATGCACGCAATTTTTCGGGGTGAACATTATTTTCTTTTGCAAGAATTGCACCGATGATTGCTTCCAAATGGGACATTGGCAACATGTTAGAACCCAAATCCTCAAATCCCCATTCATACTTCAATGCCTGCTGCAAAAATTTGCAATCTGCGGGGGATCTGTCTTTGTAGCAGGAATTTAAGTGCATACTCTGCCTTGTCATATAAATATCAAACCTTGTAACGGGAATTCCACGCATAGTAAGTTCCCTGAAATATTCACAACCACGAGTGCTTAGACGCTGAGTCCAATTATCACGGTTTGGAATAATTTTATTTGTTGCAACAGACTGATACTGCTTGCCGAAAATTCTCCATTTCCCCTCAAGCATTGTTCTGTCTAAGGGAATAGATGCACAGATACAAGAATCTTTTAAAGATGTAAAATTTTCAAAAAAATGTATAACATCATTCATTTTGTACAGCTTATCAAGCGTAATAATATTACTATTTTCATCAATAACCGCAACACCAGAATCCATCCCCGATGATGAGGCTAAAGATAATCCCACATAAAAATTCATTGTTTAAATCCTTTATATAATAAAGTTTATAGGTTTATAAGTACATAAGTAATTTAGGATATTTAAATATCTTAAAATTCATAAGCATCAACACTATAGTTTTGTTGTGATAATAGGTCCGTCGTCGGTTGCTATTACGGTATGTTCAAAGTGGGCAGACGGTTTTCCGTCAGCTGTTGAAACAAGCCAACCGTCCTCACCTACAAATACATCATCTCCGCCTAAATTCAACATAGGTTCAATTGCTATAGCCATATTTGATTTGATAAGCGTTCTGTCCCCTACGCTGTAATTGTATAAGAACGGTTCTTCATGCATAACATGACCGACACCGTGCCCGCCGTATTGTCTTACAATTCCGTATCCGCCTTTGTTTGCAACATCTTCAATTGCTTTTGAAATATCGTCCAAGACATTTCCGGGTTTCATTTGAGCAACACCCGCATAAAGAGCTTCTTTAGTCGTTTCCATAAGTTTATGAACTTCGGGAGTAACTTTGCCGACTTCATAAGACCATGCGCTATCACCGACCATACCGCCATAAGTAGCACCGACATCAATCGCTATAATATCGCCCTCTTTTAAAATCTCTTTTTCTGACGGAATCCCGTGAACTACGTGTTCGTTAATTGAAGTACAAATACTTGCGGGGAATCCTTCGTACCCTAGGAACGTCGGAACCGCTCTGTTTTCTTTAATAACTTTCATAGCGATGTTGTCAAGTTCTTTTGTAGAAATTCCGGGCTCAACAACTTCTTTCATCTTTTCATGAACCAATGCAACAATATGTCCTGCATGGATCATTCTTTTAATTTCATCTCTTGATTTTCTATTAATCATAATCCTTGTCCTTCTTATCTCTCTTTGACTTTAATATAGCACATTGATTGCAAAAATACAAATAACCGCACATAAAGTTAACACTATGCGGATATTATAAAGTTTTATTATTTATATTATTATAAAAACAACCACTTGATTTCCAAAATGCAAACAGTTTGCCAAGGGTTAACATTACGCCTCATTTTGTAGCAAATTCTGCTCACAATGCGCCTGTTCCGATAGAAAAAGCACGCAGCGTAGGTCAGTATGATTTACTCGACAAACCTTTCGAAGAAAACTTAAAAGTTTATTCAATTGAAATGTAATTTTTTGGATAAATACTTTTTATTTAAAGTCCGATTTTTCAATCGGGCTTTATTTTGTTGGTTTTTTGTAAAATATTATTTC
>ONOE01000019.1 GCA_900319365.1 uncultured bacterium
CGTAAAAACCAAAGGGCAAAATGTTGTTAAAAATAAAATTGATTACAGAAATCAGGCAAGGCTTGAGGTTTTGAATTTCTTAAAATCAAAAAATGCAAAATTAAGAGATAAGGATTTCTGGGCTGTAACAAAAGAAATAAAGTTCTTAGGAATTCCGATTATTAAAGTAAAAGAAAGCTTGCATACTAAAAAATGCCTACTTTTCGGACTGATTCCGCTAAAGATTTGTAAAACAGAAATGAAAGAAAAGACAAATGATAGAAGATAATTACAATATTTTAATGATGAAAATCTTGTAAACTTTATTTTCTCGCCTGATCCGACACAAGAAAAATTAGATAAATTTTTGAGCAAATGGGATATTGAGGTTGCAGGAAGCGCAAAAGCCTTAATGCTTGCCTATTTTATGAAATTACGTCCCGAATTAAAATTTAATGATTATACCGCCCCCAGACTAAAAGGGTTATTAAATTACTATAAATTTCAAAATATGAAATTATTTTCCCATTTTACAAAAATTTGCCATAAGCTAAAATCGCAAAACATAGATTTTATGATTTTAAAAGGCGGAGCAATGAAATGCATTCACAACGAATTTCCAAGAGTTATGGGAGATATTGATATTCTTGTAAAAGAGAAAGACTATGAAAAAGCCGGACACATAGCAGAAGAAATTGGCTACAGATGCGAATGGGACATTCATAGCGTAGATATACACCCGAAAGATAGTGAAGAAGGCATCATGGATATCCACAGATACATTCTTATGAACACGGGCTGCGAACGCAATATCAATGAAGATCTGTTTAACAGAGCAAGAGTAGAAAATGTTTTCGGGATAAAAACTTATGTTCCCTGCAATGAAGATATGCTGTTCATCGCACTTGTTAATATGACCAGAAATCTTCGCAATAAAACCAGTTGGAACGGGGTATTATTTACATTATTTGATGTCCAATACCTGATAAATTCAAAACCTGACTTTGATTGGAACATCGTAATAAACAATGCAAGAAAAACAAAAACAGAAATGCAAATATTCTTTGCAACAAAATTTATAAATAAAATTGTACCGAATTTATTACCTGAAAAATTTCAGGAAAATTCATTGTTTGATAAAGAAGTAAATGATTACTGTACGCTTTTGATGTATCAGCGATTTTTCTTGTGGAATATGAAACAAAAAAGCCACGCTCTAAAATTCAAAGATATTTTCAAAAGCTTTAAAAACTTTGGCGATTACATAAGATTAAAACCGAAATATTTCATTCTGAAATTATTTATATTCAGAAAAAATCCCAAAATGGCACGTATCATACTAAAACTTGATGAGAAATTTAAAATAGGAGAGTAAAAGTGAGAATTGACAATCCCACAAAAGAAGAAGTAAAACAATTTTTTGACAATTTAGACAACTATTTAGATAAAAATTACAAAGTCGAATATGTCAAATATCTTGACTTAGGAGTAAAGACAGTTAAGGTTATTTGCTATTCGCAAGATTTTATCCATCTGGTTGAAAAGCAGCTTAATTATGTTTTAAGAGATAATGCAGAAAAATATGATGCCGTTTTAAAAATATGGAACGAAAAAAATATTGAAATGCTGCCCTCTAAAATTGTAGACAAACTTAATCCTGCAAAAAATATCAAGTTAAGGGTTAAAATGCTGGTAAACAAAATTAAAGGATTGGATTTATGGGTTTTTGATGACAATTACTCAAAAATTAATCCTATTATTTCAAACAATTTGTGGAACGGAATTTTTTCTGCTCAAAACGAAGATACAAAAACATATTATTACGGAGTCAAAGATTTAAATCCTGAGGAAATAATAAAAGAAGGGCATCTTTTTGTACAACATTTGAATAGAATTTTAAAAGCGCCGAATACAAACATGGTTCACGGAGCATGCGTCGGGCTTAATGATAACGGAGTTTTATTCTGTGCCAGAGGGCAAAGAGGGAAATCCACTCTTGTCGTGCTTTCTATGATAGACGGTTTTGAATACGTATCTGATGATTATTTAACTCTTGAAAAAGAAAATGACAAATTATATGCACATCCGATATATTCAATAATTACTCTGTCGCCAAGAATGTATAATGAACTCTTTGACAAATTAAAAGACTCCAGATTTCTGTTTAACAATGCGAGAAAAGATAAATATGTTTTAAGTATTGCCAATTTTCACGACAGATTTAAAAAGAAATACCCGATTAAATTCTGTATGTTCCCTGAAATCGTATCAGATAAAGAGCCGAGTATTACAGAATGCGGGAAAGATGAAAAAGGCAGAGCAATAGTTCAAATTATTCAATCTACCGTATGCCAGATGCAGGATATTAATAATCCTAAAGTCATTGAAAAATTATTTAATATGGTTAAAGATTTTAAATTTTATAAGATTAATCTTTGCAATGACATCAATAAAAACACTCAATTTTTAAAAGAATTTTTAAAGAACTTTCAAACGGTTGATAAGTCTGAATATAATTCGGGCAGATATTTGACAGATATCACTTTTGATATCACAAATATTTTAGATACAAAGACTTTCACGATTTATACAATGAATAAACTTGCAACAGCCGTTTATGAGAATTTGAAACAGGGAATTTCAAAAGAAAATATTTTATCGGCAATGGGAACAATTAAAGATATGCCACTAAAAATTATGACTGAAGTTGATGAGTTAATTGATTTCTTAAACGAATTAGGATTTTTGAATGATATCAAGCCTGTTGACAAAAAGGCTTATATAAATCCTGAATTTGCACAAGAAAACAACTGCAAAATATCAGTTTTGAGATATGACGAAGATAAGACATTGGAATTAATAAAATAAACAAAAAGGTAAAGGAGAGATTATGAATTACAAATTAAATGAAGACAAAATGTTTGCAGACATTACAGACGGAATTGCAATAGTTATCAATTCTGAAACGGGTATATATTACGGGATGAATTCATTTGGGACAAATGTTTATGAAAACATTGTTTCAGGAGTAGACACAGACAAGATTTTAAAAGCATTGAAAAAAATCCCGAATGTACCTGAAAATATCGAAAAGAATTTCAAAATGTTTGTTGATGCAATGGTAGAAAAAGAAGTATTGCTTCCTGCTGATAGCAATGATGCAGAACCAAATATTGACGCAAGCCTTGCAAAAGATGATGATTATGCTCTTGAATTAAAAGAATATAACGATGCGCAGGAATTATTGCTTGCTGACCCTATTCATGAAGTAAAAGAAGAAACAGGTTGGACCCCTGAAAAAGATTCAATCGGTTATACAAAAGAAGAAACCAAAGAACGTGAAAAGAAATTGGAGGAATAATCATACAATGCCTAAAGTTTCAGTAATTATACCGGTATATAATACAGAGAAATATTTAGAAAAATGTTTAGATAGCGTTTGTAATCAAACGCTATCTGATATAGAGATTATTTGCGTAGATGATTGTTCTACGGACAATTCTTTGAACATTTTGAAAGAATATGCGCAAAAAGATAACCGCATTAAGCTTATAGAGTTTAAAGAGAACAAAGGCGCAGCAGCTGCAAGGAATGAGGGTATTAAAGCAGCAACCGGCGAATATATCGGATTTATCGATAGTGATGATTATCCGGAAACCGAGCATTTTTATGAGCAACTATACACAAAAGCCAGAGAAACAGATGCTGATATTGCAAAAGGAGCATATAAGGATTCTGAAACAGGTTATATTGATGAAACAATAAATGCGAAAATTAAAGAAAATAAAAACAACTTTTGTTCTACATATTGTAGTGCTATTTTCAAAAATAGTTTGATAAAGAATAATAATATAAAATTTCCTCTATTAAAAGATATGGAAGATCCTGTTTTTGCTTTTGCCTGCGCATTAAAAGCAAATTCTGTCGAAATCGTTGATAATTGCAATGTTATGATTGTAAAAAGAAAAGGTTCCATTACTGAAAGCGTTCCTACTTTTGAGCAAGTCAAAGATAAAATAAAAGGATTATTAATCATTGAGACTTTGAATAAAGATATAAAGTCTGCTTATGTATTAGCATACTGGCTTATTACTGTCATTAAAGATTCAATAAAAAATACAGATCATACAATAGAAGAATATGTTTTTTACAAATGTGCAAAAATATTTAATAATTCAGTAATATATAACGATTTTGCATACGAATTTAAATGCATTGATAGCAATCTCTTTAAATTTATAACCGAACGAGATTTTAATTACTATTATGATGCAGAAAAGCTTAAAAAAGAAATTGATAGACATGATGTAATTTCATTTGACATATTTGATACGCTGCTTTTAAGACCTCTGGTAAACCCTGTTGATGTTTTTGCATTTATTGAAAATTTCTATAACGCAAATGGTTATACTTTAGATAGGACAATATCAGAAAAGAAAGCGAGATTAATCAAGAGTCTGAAAAATAAGGGTTGTGAAGATATAACCTTTGAAGATATTTATAAAAGGGTACGTCCGGAATATAAGTTTCTTGAAAGTATAGAAAAGGAATTTGAAAGTCAAATTCTACAGACTAATAAAGAGATGTTGGAAATTTATAATTATGCTCGTTCTAAAAATAAAAAAATCATTATTACATCTGATATGTATTTTGATTCTCATTTTTTGACAAAAGTTCTGAATAAAAATGGCTTTGAGGATTTTTACAAATTATATGTATCTTCAGAGATACAATTATGTAAAGGTTCAGGAAATTTGTTTAAATACATATTAAATGATTTAAATATATCTGCCGATAAAGTTTTACATATCGGAGATAATCTGGAATCTGATTATAAAGCTCCACAATCTATCGGATTAGATACTTTTTATTATGAAAAAATCCTGTTCCGATTTTTCAAATCTTATAATAATAGTTTAGTTGTAAATTATTATTTTGAATATCTCAAATATTCACGTATTAATTTTAGTCCTGTATTAGGCATCAATATGCTGAATTGGTTTAATAATAAAAAGCAAATTCATTATTGGGGAAAAATGGGGTTTTTGTATGGTGGAATATTAGGAATTGCTTGTACTTCTCAAATTATTCAAATTGCAAAAGCCAGAAATTTAACAGATATATTTTTCATAGCCCGTGACGGTTTTACGTTAAAAAAAATATTTGACATGATGAATAAAAATCTGAATGTAAAAAGCCATTACATATATGGGTCAAGAAAATTAAAAGCTTTATGTTCAAAAACATCTGATATGTATAATGAAAATTCTGCAGCAGAATACCGAAAATATATAGACTCTATTGAATTATCCGGCAATAAAATAGGGCTCGTTGATACATGCGCAGGAGCTTTTTCTGCTCAGGCATTAATTGAGGAATATTTGCCTAAGAATGACTTTATTGGTATTTATATGGCTAGTTTTCTAAATTACAAATATAACTATATTAATTTATCCTCAAAAAGACATGAGGATAGAGATCTTGATTTTCATTGGGATTTTATAGAATTTTTATTTTCATCTTTTGAACCGCCCATTGAAGATATAAAGGATTTAAAACCAGTATATAGAATTAATACAACCAAGGATGATGAAATTACTTGTAGAATATATAAGGAAATATTCTCAGGAATAATGGATTTTACAGAGTTATATACAAAAGTATTTTACTATTATTTGCCTTGCTGCACAGTAAAAGATGCTTTTGATTATATAAAGTATTTCTGGCATAACAGGAGTAGCAGCGATAATAAAATGCTTGGAACTATCAATCATCCTATAGATAGCAACCAGACAAAATATAAACCTTTAGTAAAGATGAAAAATTAGGGGAAATAAATGAATAAAGTATCTGTAGTAATACCTATATATAATGTAGAAAATTATCTGAGAAAATGCTTGGATAGCGTATGTAATCAAACATATGAAAATCTAGAAATTATTTGTGTCAATGATTGTTCGCCTGACAATTCAAGCGAAATACTAAAGGAATATGCCGCAAAGGACAACAGAATAAAAATTATCAACCATAAAAAAAACGGCGGACTTTCTGCTGCCCGCAATACCGGTATGGATAACGCTACAGGGGAATACATATATTTCCTCGATTCAGACGATTGGATAGATTCTGACTACATTGAAAAAATGGTAAATAAAATTATTGAAACGGATGCAGATATTGTTATTGACAAAAATGTAATAACTGAAAAAGAGAATTTTTCAGCACCTTATAAACACCCCTCACACAAAGAAGAATACACTAATAACTTTATTACTAAAGATGAAATAGTAAATATTATGGTTAATGCATGGTCTAAAATGCTAAAAACAGATTTTATAAGAAGAAAAAATCTCAGATTTCCTGAAGGTTACATAAATGAAGATTTATATTTTCATTATATAGCACTTGCACAAACAGATAAGGCATACTTTTTTGATGGTGCGAATTATCACTATTTAAGCAGAGATGCTGGAATAAGTAAAACAGAGGAAAACAAAGATATTGAAACAATGAAAATCTTTAGCCTTTTATATGATTACTTTAAGGAACATAATCTTTTAAATGAAGGGATTAAGATTTTTGCCGTTATGCCGTTTTACAGTATCAATAGTGAAGAAAAATATTCTTTCTTTAAAGAATATTTTAATAAAGTAAAAGACTACATTCTCGAAAACGACAAATTATATAACGGTATTGAAACCTTTTTTATGGAAAGCATTTTAAATACTTCCGACTACGAAGACTATATAAAACATTTTCCTAAAAGCGTTGTTATTAGTTATATAAAGAACAAAAAGAAAAAATAATAGGAGGCTCAGCATGAATAAAAATATTATTTTAAATAATGGTGAAAAGATGCCAATAATAGGAATAGGTACGGATTTAGTCAGGGATGGTCTTGAAGTTAAAACAATGATTAAATCCGCCATTTATGCAGGGTATCGTTTAATTGATACAGCAGACTTATACGGAAATGAAAGAGGAATAGGCGAAGCTATAAAAGAATGTATTGATGAAGGAATAGTAAAAAGAGAAGATTTATTTATTCAAACAAAAGCTCCTTTTCATTTCGACAGATATAATTACACATATAAATCTTTAGATGTACAATTACAGCGTTTGGGCTTAGATTACGTCGATATGTATCTACTTCACCATGCTTATAGAGGTTCCTTTACATGGCGTTGGCAAGTAATGGATATATACAGGGCTTTAGAAACTCTTTATAGACAAGGAAAAACTAAAAATATCGGAGTCTGCAATTTCGGCAAAATGCATTTAAACTACCTATTGTCAGAATGTGATATTAAACCTCAAATTAATCAAATAGAATTTCATCCGCAACATCAGCAAAGAGGAGTAGTGGAACTATGCAAAAAAAATGACATTCAGGTTCAAGGATGGGGGACATTAAATAACGGAAGAATTTTTGATGAACCTTTATTTGATGAAATCGGTAAAAATTATAATAAAAATGCAGCTCAAATTGCTATTAAATATGCAATCCAAAAAGGTGTTGCTCCTTTGGTAAGAAGTCAAAAACCGAACCGTCAAAAAGAAATGCTAGATGTGTTTAATTTTGAAATAAATTCCGCAGATATGAAAAAGTTGGACGATCTGGATGGTGGAGAATTTTCACATAATCATGAAGGTGAGCCCATTGAAGAAGCAATTAAATCAAAGCAAATAGAGATAAAAAAATATAAAATGTTCGGCTTTCTTCCATTTATGAAAAAGTATAAAAAAAATAGAAGAATAACAAAATATTACCTGTTTGGTATTCCAATTGTAAAAACAGATAAGAAAATAATAGAAATACCAAAAGATAAACAAACTAAAACCCTTGCGGGCGTAGAGAGAGAGAGAGAGAGAGAGAGTAATCCCGCTAATCCGCAAAAATCTAAGAAAGGTAGCCTAAAATGAAGAACAAATTAATTTCAGTAATAATTCCGTGTCAGAACGGAACAAATTATGTCAAAGAAGCTATTGACAGCATAAAAAAACAAAATATGAACACGGAAGTCATTGTTATTGATGACGGTTCAACAGATAATACCGCAGAATTTGCAAAAAATTGCGGTGCAACGGTATATTCTATTCCGCATTCAGGGCTATCTGCAGCCCGTAATGTCGGTCTTAAAAATATGAAAGGCGATTTTGTTGTATTTTTAGACCATGATGATGTTATGGCTGACGGAACTTTAAAAATCCTATATGACACCCTGCAGCAGCATTCCGATATAGACTACGTACAGGCAAATGTACAGGATTTTATTTCCCCCGAATTATCAGAAACTGACAAAAAAACTCTCGCCCCCCGCAAAGAACCGTATGGCGGATTACTTACGGGCGCATTTTTGTTTAGAAAGGAAGTATTTGATAAAATCGGCGGATTTAAAGAAGATTTAGTCACCGGACAGGGAGTAGAATTCTTGCTGCGGGCAAATCAGGCAGGAATAAAAAATTTAAAACTTGATATGATTGCAGCTCACCGTCGCTTCCATAACAACAATATGGGCAGAACTCTGCAAAAACAAGAACAAAAAGATTACGCAGCACTCCTGCGCATGAAGATACGTGGGGGGGGGAGGCAAAACCCGCTCGTAGTAAGCGTTTTGCGCATTTTGCACACGCAAATTACAGGGCAAAATCTTTGCCGCATACTACTGAACAATTAAGAAAGGCGGCATAAGATGAATGAACCTGACAATAAACTGATTTCAATTATAATTCCTTGCAAAAACGGAGAAAAATATTTAGAACAAACACTAAACGGTATAAAAAAACAAAATATGAATGTTGAAGTTATCGTAATAGATGATGGTTCTACAGACAATACTTTCAACATCGCAAAATCTCACGGCTGCAAAGTTATTCATAACGATCAATCTAAAGGCCCTGTAAAAGCCAAAAATCAAGGACTAAAAATTGCAAAAGGGGAATACATCATGTTCCACGATAGCGACGATATTATGAATGACGGGGCACTATTTTTGCTCTACAACGAGATTTCGGAAAACTACGGGATTTATGCCGTTGAAGCTAAAATCAAGGATTTTATATCTCCGGATATGCCTGAAAATGAAAAACAAAAAACTAAAGTAAAACCTGAGCCTTATTACGGATTATTTACAGGCGCCATCCTCATCCGCAAATCAGCATTTGACAAAATCGGACTGTTTAATGAAAGCGTTAAAGCAGGTGAAATTATTGACTGGCAGCATAGAATGGACAAACACGGATTAAAAATCAAAAAGCTTGATATCATTTCAACAAATCGCCGGCTGCACTCAAATAACTTTGGCAAAACTTCGCAAAAAACCGAGTTTAAAGATTATGCGGCACTTCTAAGAGCAAAATTAAAAAACAAAAAATAAAATTAGTTCCAAGTACCTCAAATTCAGTATTTATGGTAAAATTATAACAAAGTAATTGTTATTAAGAGGATAAGAGTATGATTTTAGTTACAGGCGGGGCAGGGTATATCGGAAGTCATTGTGTTATGGCGCTTTTAGAAAAAGGTTTTGAGGTTATCATTTTTGACAACCTTTCTACAGGGCACATCGAAACCGTGCAAACTCTGCAAAATTACGGGAATCTTAGATTCGTTCAAGGAGATTTATTAAATCAATGTGATTTAAAATCTTTATTTGAACAAAATAACATAGATGCCGTTATTCATTTTGCGGCGTTTTCTCAAGTTGCAGAATCCGTTAAAAATCCTAAGAAATACTATATAAATAACGTCGTCGGGACTTTGAATTTGCTTAATGCAATGTTAGATCACAACGTTAAAAATATCGTATTTTCATCTACCGCCGCAACCTATGGCGAGCCTGTCTATACTCCGATTGACGAGAAGCATCCGCAAAATCCGATAAACCCATACGGTCAAACCAAATTAACCATTGAAAAAATTATGGATGATTATAACAAGGCATATAGTTTGAAATCTGTAAGGCTCCGCTATTTCAACGTTGCAGGTGCCGATTCGAAATCAAGAATAGGCGAGTGGCACGACCCTGAGACTCACTTAATCCCAAATATTTTAAAATCAACTTTTTCGGGCGGAAAAACATTCCAAATGTTTGGTGATGATTACAATACAAAAGACGGAACCTGTGTAAGGGATTACATAAATGTCGAAGATTTGGCAAATGCACATCTGCTTGCCTTGAAATATCTCGAAAATGGCGGCGAAACAAACTATTTCAACCTCGGAACAAACGAAGGAAACACGGTTAAAGAAGTTTTTGCACTTTGCGAAAAAGTAACGAACAGGGAAATTCCCATCGAAATAAAACCACGCAGACAGGGTGATCCCGCTGTTTTAGTTGCCGATAATAAAAAGGCTAAAGAAGTTTTAGGCTGGCAGCCTGAAAAAACTCTTGAAAACAGTATTCAATCCGCTTATGACTGGGAAAAGATTTTGCAAAACAGACTAAAATAAAGCTATTAAAGGAGTAAATATGATATACGATTGCTTTATGTTCTTTAACGAATTGGATTTACTTGAAATCAGGTTAAACACCCTGAATAATTATGTAGATAAATTTGTTATAGTTGAGGCAACAAAGAATTTTAGTTTCAAAGAAAAGCCTTTATATTTTGAGCAAAATAAAGATCGTTTCAAACAATTCAATGATAAAATTATTCATATTGTAGTTGATAAATATCCTCCGAAAGATGAAATTAATGATTGGACAATGGAAACCTTTCAGCGCAACTGCATTTCTGACGGCTTGAAAGATTGCAAGGATGACGATATCATAATAATTTCCGATATTGATGAAATCCCCAGACCCGAATTTATCAAAAAGTATTATAACCCTGATAGGATTACGGCGTTTAATTTAAGTGTTTATATATATTTTTTGAACAATTATACTTTGATGAAATGGACAAGAGGTCCGAAAATTTTATCGTACAAGAATTTCAAACATATTCTTGATGATATTGATTATTCAAAGATGTATGCAATTGATCCGAATGTAAATCAAGGAACGACGGCAACACTTATAAGAATATATGAGGGAAAATTGCAAACGCACATCAAAAATGCGGGCTGGCATTTTTCATACATGGGCAATGCACAAAATATTATTCAGAAATACGAATCTATGACAGAAAATCATAGGGATTTCAAATCGGACGAGGATTTATACAAATTGATTCACGCAAAGAAATTTATGGACACATGGTATTTCTTCCCCGTTGGAATTGATGATAGTTTTCCGAAATACCTTAAAGATAATCAGGACAAATATTCTGATATGATTATACATGATGGTTGCAAGAAGTTCTCTTTGAAATACAAAATATGGTACAAAGCAAGATACATTCTTGATAATATTTTTGCCATAAGAACAGAAATCAGATGCGGCGTCAAAAGAACAAATTTAATTCTGTTCGGAATAAAAATGCGCATAAGAAAAGAGAGTTTAAAATAAAAGATATATTGTGATATAATTATTGCTGTAAAAAATTTATCACAGGTAACAAAGAATGTGTAAAGTTTCAGTAATTGTTCCAATTTATAATACAGAGGAGTTTTTGCCAAGATGCTTAAATTCTCTGATTAGTCAAACCTTAAAAGATATTGAAATTATTTGCATAAATGACGGTTCGACAGACAATTCGCTTTCGGTGCTGAAAGATTTTGCGCAAAAAGATTCAAGGATAAGAATTATCAATCAGGAAAACGCAAAGCAGGGAACGGCAAGAAACAAAGGAATAAAATCTGCGACAGGGGAATTTATCACATTTGTAGATTCTGATGATTGGGTTGATAAAAATTACTTGGAAAAATTATACAATGTTGCGGTAAAAAATAGCGTTAACCTTGCCGTAGCTTCAACGACAAGAGATTACCCGCACCGAGTAAAGCCGCATATAATTTTTGATAAAGAAGAAATTGTAACGGGCGCAAATAATATTGTAAAAGCTTTGAAAAACCATTTAGAGCCGCATGGCAAGTTATATAGATTTGAAAATATCAAAAATTTATTCTACCCGCAAGAAGTTTTTTATGAAGATGCACCTTATGTTCTGCAGGCAATAATCAATGAAAAATCAATGATTACCGTGCCTGATGCTCATTATCATTACTTTTCTAATGAGCACTCAACAATTAAACAAAATTCGGGGATAAAAAACGAGAACGATAAAATCGAAATGAACTTACTCCTGCTAAAAATTGCAAAAGTAAATAATATAGATTTAGGGGATTTCCCCGTACTGAAAGAAAGACATTTCTTGCGAACAGTAAAGCATTATCTTGACCATAAGGATTATTATTTGTTCGGTATAAAAATAAGAACAAAGCGAATTCGATTTAACAGCGAAAAAACGTTTGTAGTGTTTAATACATCATACTTTGGAGATGTTTTGCTATGTGATTCTTTAATCCAAAATATTAAACATGCGTTCCCCGACTCAAGAATTATATTTGTCGTTAATAAAGGTTTTCAAGATGTCGCAAAATATTCAGACAGGGTAGACGAAGTCGTTGTATTTGATACAAAAGACAGACACAAAGGATTTTTGGGGCTGCTCAGATTTATAAAAGATTTTAAATATAAAGATGTTTTTGCATCAATTATTACGTACAACAACGCCAGAAATTATCTTGCGGCAAAACTTATAAAAAGCAGATTTATAAAAATGGGAACACTTGATAAATCAGTCATTCAATGCCAGATTAAACACAATCGGCTTTTGAGAGATTTAACAAACAGAAATATCAAAAACTTCCCGATAAAATATAACGTTCCGCAAGAGGTAGAAAATCCCGTTAAAGAACCGAAATATATAGCACTTTGCACAACAAGCAAAAAGCTTGAAAAAGATATGCCTTTAAATACGGCTGTCGAACTTATCAATAAAATAAATCAAAATACCGATTACAAAGTCGTTTTGGTCGGAAACGGCGATGCGGCAAGCAATTATGCAAAGAATTTAAAATCAAAAGGCTGCGACTTTATTGACCTGATAAATCAAACGACAATCGTTCAACTCGCAAAAATTTTAAAAGACAGTAAATGTTTAATAAGCATTGATACAGGCACAATGCACCTTGGCTATGCAGTCGGTGCACCTGTTGTGTGCGTATTTTATATAAAAGAAATGATACCTTTTTGGGCGCCTGATGAAAATTTATACAAAGTAAAAGTTTTATCCGCCCCTGATACGGACGAAATATTCAAGGAGGCTACGACATTATGCGGCAAATAGATAAAGAGAATAAAAAGTCTTTGCATAAACAGCCCGTATTTGTTGCAATTTTAATGGCATGTTTTGGAGATGTCATATTGAGCAATTCACTTTTTCAAAACATAAAAGCCTTATACCCCGATGCTAAAACGGTTTTTATAGTAGATAAACCGTGGTATGAAGCTGCAAAATATCAAAAAGATGTTGATGAAGTTTATCTGTTTGATAAAAGAGGAGAAAATAACGGTATTGGCGGAATTTTAAAATTTATCCGTAATTTTCCTTATAAAAAAATTGATTACATTTTTAAAATTTATGACAATTTCAGAGTTGATATCATTTCGTTTTTATTTCACCCGAAAAAAATTATCGGCAAAAAGTATTATAACTACGATATCAAGGTTCAGGAAAGACATGCGAACCTGCTAAAAGCCATTACGGACCGTGAAATAAAGAATTTCCCGATAACTTATTTGTCAAATAACGAAATACCGACCAAATTCGAAAATATCTTTCAAAAAGACAAAAAATATGTTGCACTTTGTACAACAACAAAACAGGACGAAAAGGATATGCCTATAGATACGGCGGCTGCCCTTGTAAATATATTAAATGAAAACGGTTATGAAGTCATCTATACGGGCGCAGGGGCTAAGGCAAAAGATTATGCGCAAAAACTCAAAGATTTCGGCTGTAAATTTATAAATCTGACAAATCAAACAACTATTTTTGAACTTTCGCATGTGTTAAGAAATTGTACTGCGGCAATATGTGCTGACACGGGGACAATGCATTTTTCTTATGCAAATAAAGTTCCGACCGTTTGTGTATTTTATAAAAGCGAAAACCTTAAAGAATGGGCTCCAAGAAAAGAACTGTACCCTTTTACTACGATTTTATCAAAGCCGTCCGAGGCGCAGGAAATTTATGATGCTTTTACGAAATTAACAAAAGAATTAACAGAAAATAAAGGATAAAAGAATATGAGCGAAACAAAAGATTATAAATTTTATATGGATAACGGTGTTGTAAATTATAGGGACGGACAATACCAAAAAGCGATTGAAAATATAGATAAGTCGCTTGAAATGAAAAATGATTGGGCAATTCCTTATTTTTATAAAGGAGCATGCTGTGATGCGCTTGAAAAAACAGATGAGGCAATTGAGAACTATTCAAAAGCCATAGACTATGACAGCGATATGACAGATGCTTATTATAACAGAGCAAAACTTATACTTTCTCAAAAAACGACCACTAAAGAAAAAATTAACGGAGCCTTGAAAGATTTAGAAAAAGCGCTTGAGCTTGACCCCAAATTTCAAGATGCAATTTTTGCAATAGCAGCAGCCTATAAGAAATTAAAACAATACCACAAAAGCCTTGAATATCTGGAAAAACTTCTTGAAATAAACCCGGAGCATTTGTATGGCAAAGCGCTGCAAACTCTTATATTAGAAAAATATATGGTTAAAGAAGATAAAAAAGATTAAGCAAAATTAAAGATTTCATTTGCATTACGGGTTGAAGCTTGTGCAACTTCCTGTATTGAGATTTCTTTTAAATCTGCAATTCGTTGAGCTACATATTTTACATAATCGGGTTGATTTTCCGTACCTCTGTAGGGTTCGGGGGTTAAATACGGATCATCGGTTTCTAAGAGCAGATTTTCAAGCGGAACGTTTTTTGCAACCTCTTTTACCTTATGCGCATTTTTAAACGTTACCACCCCGCCTAAAGAAATGTATGCCCCGAGTTTTATGCATTCTTTGGCAAACTCCCAACTGCCCGAAAAACAATGCATAATAACTTTTGAATTTTTATTGTATTTTTTTAAAATTTCCAATGTCTCAAAATATGCATCACGGCAATGAATATTAAGCGGTAAATTCATTTGATTAGCAAAATAAATTTGCTTTATAAAAACCTCTTTTTGCAAATCAACAAAAGTTTTATCCCAATAATAATCAAGTCCGACTTCGCCTATCCCGACGATTTTAGGATTATTTTTAATTATACCCTCCATGTCAAATAGAGTTTTATCGCCAAAAGTCTTTACATCTTCAGGGAAAACTCCGACGTAGCCGTAAACCCCGCTATGCTCTTTTACAAATTTATCCACATCAAAAATATCCTGCGAATTTGAAGACGGAACAATTATCGCAATATTATCTTTTTTACAATTTTCAAGCGCCTCATCAATCGGAGTTTTTTTAAGCGTATTTACATGCGAATGGGTATTTATAATAAAACTGTTTAACATAGTAGAATTGTAGCAAAGTTTTGTTGTATAATCAATTTATGACAAAAGAGAATTTAAAAATATCAATAGCGCATTTATACCCTAAATATATGAATTTATACGGCGACATAGGTAATATTATCACCTTAAAAAGCCGCTGCATGCGCCGTGGAATTGAAGTAGAATTTGATGAAATTAATTCGGGCGATAAAATCTCCAACCACGATTTATATTTTATCGGCGGAGGACAGGACAAACAGCAGGAAGAAGTCGTAAACGAACTCTTTTCACATAAATCCGAATTAACATCACAAATGAATGACGGAGCTGTATTCTTAGGCATTTGCGGAGGGTATCAGCTATTCGGGCATTATTACCAACCGCATGGCAAAGATAAACTCAAAGGACTTTCCTTAATGGATGCCTATACGGTTGCGGGAAGTAAAAGATTTATCGGAAACGTTACGATTGAAACGGATTTTCTAACACCGCAAACCCTTGTCGGATTTGAAAATCATAGCGGGTTAACCTATTTACAGGGAAACACAAAGCCTCTGGGAAAAGTAATTGTCGGCAACGGAAATAACGGCAAAGACGGTTTTGAGGGCGGCAGATATAAAAATGTTTTCGGTACGTATCTGCACGGCTCTCTATTGCCTAAAAATCCGCATTTTGCTGATTATCTAATATCTTTGGCACTTGAAAAACGATACGGAGAAAAAATTGAACCGGCTCCGCTTGATGATACCTTAGAATGGGAAGCTCATAATTCCGTCATAAGAAAACCGTACTGATAAAAAATTTTTGACAAACAAAAAGAGATGCTTTGTTTTAATGCATCTCTTTTGTATATAATACCTGATTTATTTATTAACGAATAAATCTGAAATACAGGTAAATTGAACTCATTACAAGTGAAATTGTAACAACTAAAGCACCATATTTTAAGAATCTCAAGAATGAGATTTTATAGCCTTTAGAGTTTGCTGTTTCACTAACTAGTACGTTAGCGGCAGCACCGATAATAGTTAAGTTGCCGCCTAAGCAAGCACCTAATGATAATGCCCACCACAGAGCGTGAACATGACCTGTTATTGCATACGGATTGGCAGGGTCGATAAGTTCAGATATCATAGGCGCCATAGTAGCCGTATACGGGATATTGTCTATGAAACCTGACAAAATACCGGAAGCCCAAAGAATTGCCATCGTAGCCCATTCAAGGCTGCCGTGAGTCAATTTAATAAGTTCGTTAGCTAAGAACGAAATACCGCCGTTAGCTTCAAATGCTCCGATAATGATGAACAAACCTACAAAGAAGAAAATCGTAAGCCATTCAACATCTCTGTAGATTTCTTTCGGTCTTTCAAAGATTAACAGGAATGCTGCACCTGAAAGAGCGAATACATAAGGCGGAATACCTGTTTTATCATGAGTTAAGAACCCTAAAATTACAAGAGCCAAAGTTATGACTGAACGAATCATCAAACCTTTGTTTGTAATAGTTTGAGAATTGTCCATGCTTGCAACTTTTGCCATTGTTTCGGGAGTTGCTTTAAGTTTCTTTCTGAAAATGAAAACAATTGTTCCGATTGAAACTAAGAATATTGCAGTAACAATAGGAGTTAATTCTTTCAAGAATGCAATAAAGCTCAATCCTGCACGGGTTCCGATAATGATGTTGGGCGGATCACCGATTAATGTAGCGGTACCACCGATGTTTGAAGATAAAACTTCCGTAATCAAAAACGGAACAGGGTCAAAATCAAACTCTTTAGCAATAATAAATGTAATAGGCATTACAAGAACAACAGTTGTAACGTTGTCTAAAAATGCCGATGTAATAGCCGTAAATGCGGCAAGTGAAAACATAACCGTTTTCGGGTGTCCTTTTGTCAAGTGTAAAAGTCCAATGGCTAACCATTTGAATACACCGCTCTGGCTTGCAATGTGTACGATAATCATCATACCGATAAGTAAAAAGATAACTTGAAAATCTACATATTCAAATACACCTTTTACAACCGCATGTGTATGAGGATTGACAGACGGCTCAAACGGAATGAGCCCGAGAAGCATTACCAAGCCTGCGCCGCATAATGCTACTACAGATTTTTGAATTTTTTCACTTGCGATAAAAATGTATGCGATAAGCAAGATTAAACCTGATATCAGCATACCGTGTGCGTGAATAAAATTTAACATCTTTCTCTATCTCCATAATAAATGTATATCTTAAACAGTAAAATTGTATCACAAACATTTAAGGATTTATAGAAAATGTAACAATAAGAAATATTGTAAAGATTATGATTTTAACTTTTCGATTTCTTTTTTCAATTCATCAATTTCAGACTGGATAGGGTCAGGAATTTTATTATGCATTAAATTGCCTTCTTCGTCCACTGTCGAGCGTTGAACAATTCGCCCCGGAACACCGACAACCGTTGAATGCGACGGGACATCAGTTATTACAACAGACCCCGCACCGATTCTTACATGATCGGCGATTATAATATCGCCTAAAACTTTAGCCCCTGCTCCGATTACAACATGATTCCCTATCGTCGGATGGCGTTTACCCGAATCTTTTCCCGTTCCGCCTAACGTTACCTGCTGATAAATTAAAACATCATCGCCTATTATAGTCGTTTCACCTATTACAACTCCCTCGCCGTGATCGATAAAAAATCTTTTGCCGATATGCGCAGCCGGGTGAATTTCAATTCCCGTAACAATTCTTGTAATATAAGAAATAATCCTTGCAACAAGATGCAAATGCCATTTATACAATCTGTGAGCTAATCTGTATGCTGTGATTGCATGAAGCCCGGGATAGCACAACAAGACCTCTGCAAGCGAATGTGCTGCAGGGTCATTGTCGTATATTACCCGAATATCTTCTTTTACTTTTGAAATTCCACGTTTTAAGGTTTCAAACATTAGTGTACCAATTTTGCGAATTTACGTTTGCCTGCCTGTAATACTACACTATCATCAAACAAAATTGCATAACCCGTATCGGCAATTTTATTACCGTCAATTTTTACTCCGCCGCCTTGGATAAGCCTTTTTGCTTCTCCTCTGCTTGAAGTAAATCCGAGTTCTACAATCAAATCCAAAACGGATTTTCCGTTTTCAACATTAACTTCTTTAATATCATCAGGAACACCTTTATTTGATACAACATTGATAAATTCTTCCTGAGCTTTGTCAGCACCATCATTCCCGTGGTACTCTGCCGTAATTGTATGCGCTAATTTCATTTTTAAATCACGGGGATTTATACTGCCATCTGCGATTTCTTTATCATATTTTTCCAAATCTTCTTTTGTAGTATCTGTTAACAAACTGAAGTATCTCGTAATCATATTATCGGGAATACTCATAAGTTTACCGAACATATCTTTTGCGCTATCCGTAAGCGAAATACAATGTTCAGGGTATGTCTTAGACATTTTAACAACACCATCCGTTCCCTCTAACAAAGGAAGAAGTACAACAAGCTGCGGATATTTTTTACCGTAAGCAGCCTGAATATCACGACCGAGCAATGTGTTAAATCTTTGATCGCTTCCGCCGAGCTCAATATCGGCATCAATCGCAACAGAATCATAAGCCTGCATTAAAGGATAGTAAAATTCTACAATAGAAATCGGCTTACCCTCTGCATATCTTTTTGCAAAATCATCTCTTGTCATCATCTGTGCAACCGTAACTTTACTTGCAAGGGATAAAAGTTCGGTAAAGGTCATTTTATGCAGCCAATCAGCATTATTAACGACTTCTGCTTTTGAAACATCAAGAACTTTTGACATTTGTTCGAAATAAGTTCCGGCATTTTCTTCAACCTGCTCTTTTGATAAAGCGGGACGGGTTTCTGATTTACCTGACGGATCTCCAATCATTGCCGTAGCTCCGCCAACAAGCAAAACAATTTTATGTCCGAGAGCCTGAAACTCTTTCAATTTTCTCATTACAACCGTATGTCCTAAATGCAGATCGGGACGTGTGGGGTCCATGCCGAGTTTTACTCGCAACGGTTTATTATTATCTTTTGCATATTGAAGTTTGTACGCAAGTTCTTCAACTCCGCCGGGAAGCACTTCCGCATTTCTTGCTAAAAATTTTGCCTGTTCAATAAATTCTTCTCTTAATTCGGTCATCGATATCTCCTGTTGTTGTCTGTTCTGTTGGGCAAGTAAGCCCAATCTACATTTCTTGATTAAGATACTAAATTCTTTACGGCGCAGCTAAACATTTTGGGATTGTTTATATAATATACGCAGCATTATTATTATTTTCGTGTTTGCAGTTTTCTTAGTGCCTTACTACCTTAGTATCTTTTTTTATTATAGCAAAAAATTTTTTTATGGGTTTTATTAAAAATATGAATAATAATATTAATTTTACAGGAATAAGTAATATCGGCGGATTAGGACAAATTGCAGTAGATTTTAGAACAATGCGCCCGCTCCAAAGAAGATACATGATAGCTCAGCTGACAAACGATTTTTATGGGAAAGACTACGACAAATACAGAAAAGCCGTAAACAGCTGCAAAGACATTATCGGGGAAAACAGTTTTGAACTTGAACCTCATTTTATGCACATTATGACTGAAAAGCCGCTAAAAGAAGATGTTGTGCCAAAATTATTTTTAAATTCAAAAGAAATCCCCGTATGCGACAAAACTTTAAAATTGTACGAATTTTTGGCTAAATTCACAAGAACAATCAGCAAAATGAAGCCCGAGCAGTACGATATAAAGAATGATTTTAAATACGGGCCCGACGGCGACATGTTTGTAATGGGCGACAGCTGCATTTCAGATTTTTGTAAGTCAAAAGAACAGTACATCGCAACGACAGATAAAATCTACAATGCAGACAACGTAAAAAAAGTTGCAAAAGCCATCAATGATGAAATTCAAGCAAAAATGGAAAAATTCTTTGATTAATCAACCATATTGTTTAAGATTTCATCAAGCATTTTGAGGCGTTTTTTATCTTCGCTCAATATATTGCCACGCTTATTTTTCAGCCATAATTGTTCAAATTTAACGGCTTTACGGATTCCATCGGTAATATTGGGCAAATTTAGAGCATGCGCATCAAATATTATTTTTCTGGTTTCAAAGCCGGTAGGATGAATTTGAGCTGTTTTTTTGAAAAATTCGACAGACTCGGGGGAAACCCCGCCGCCTATAATGAATTTCTTTTTAGATTTTTTTGCAGCAGTTGCAATGACTGATGCCATATCAAATATTTTTCCGCTATTTACAAAATCTCTGCTTTCTCCGAGTGATGCAGCTAAATCCGTCCGTCCTAAAACTATTCCTGACAGATTTTTAAAATACGGAGAATTTACTATCTTATCCAAATGTTCAAACCCCGTTAGCGTTTCAAGATTTATAAATAATTCAGGAAGCTGCGCACTTTTTCCTTTCCAAACAGACTTGGCAGAAGTTATAAATTTTTCCAAAGCATACTCTGACTCAATCATCGGGGCAACAAGAGAATGAACACCTATGTTTTTAGCTTCATACATATCTTTAATTGCACCGCATCCGCCGATTTTAATTGTCAAACCGAGATTAACACCTGCGCACAAATCTTTTAACCTTAAAGCTTCATCAAGGCTTGTTCCCTCGGTTTCAAACTCAGCCTTAACACCTTTCACAAGGTAATTATCCCTTAAATCGGTTAAAATATCAGACATTATTTGTTCAGACTTGTGCATTTACTCTCCCTTGAAAAATTCAAATATTAGCATTGCAACTCAAAGCTTTATAAAAAAGGTCAACGCTCTTTCTTTGATACTATCACGGTCAATGCCGAAATACAAATACTTAGCCACAATACATATAAGTTTCCCAAAAGAAGTAGAGTGCTTTAGCACTCAGAACCTTATAATAAAAAGCAGATCTGATGGGTTCTCATTCTTGTAACAGAGCAGATGAAATGCGATTTTTTTCGCCGTTTCATTTTAATTTTTTAGCATTCCCTTATCCAAATATAAAATGTCCCCATTTTCCCACTTTCCAACACAAACATCTAAATACTCAATATGTCCATTATATGGGAAATTCTCCCCAATATATTTATATTTATTTCTCCCTACATATTCAAATATATGCAATCTTCTTTCAAAATCATCAATGATATCCTTGTTAACTCTATTATAGCAATAGTCAGAGGGCAAAATAGAAGTTATATTATGATATTTAAAATTTACAAGAGTTTCTATTTGTTTCCTACTATAAACTTGTCCCTTTTGTAGAACAGAAATAGTCATTCGATATGCATTCTCTATTGCAGAATTTCTATTCTTTTTTAATGCAGTTGCATTATAATAAGAGACTTTCGGCTTTTGAAGTTTCTTTACAATTTTTGGTAACTTTGGAGGTTTTAATAATTCATTTTTTTGCTTTTTACAATAAATTCTAATTGGACAAATATTACATTTTGGATTTGTTTTAGTGCAAATTTCGCCATATTTATCCGCACAAAAATGCCACAATAAAAAATCAATTTCCGTTTGGCTATACTTCGTAATATTACTAAAATTTTCAATTAATTTAAGTGCATTTACAGGGTTATCATTATCTAAATAGTTCAAACAGTTTTTACCAAGAATACGTAATATATGTGTATCAGGTTTAGAAAAATCTATACCCACATTTCTTAAATATTCGGAAATTAATGCCTGTCGCATTCCTTTTAGCTTATATTTTCCTTTGTATAAATCGTCCAAAATTTGATATGGGGTTTTTTCATGTATGTAATTTTCAATATCACCATAATCCTTTTTTATACGTTCAAAAATTTTTATATTGTAATATAAATAATTTAAACTTCTTTCTAGAAATCGAATTCCACATTTATTTTTGAAAAAATGTTCAAAAAAGTATTGGCGATTAGTTTCTAGCTGATTCAATAATTTGTCTTTGTTAAAAAAGAAAAAAGTTTTATCAATATATTTTTTATTTTTCATGATAACATTCCATTTTGCTCCACCACTAATTAATGCATAAAACATACCACAAATGTGCTCATCAAATGAAAAATACTTACCATGTTTTCTGTTATTTACGGCTTTTATAATAGTATAATCTAAATTATTACAATTTTTATGTAAATAGTCTTTTATTAAATCCAGTATCTTTACAATATTATCCATAGAGAGTATCAATCCTTTCTTATATATAAACAAATTATAGAACAATTCTTACGTATATGAGCACAGAGTTAATAAAAATTGACGTTCTATCTATCTAACAAAATTTATGTGATTTGAACAGCATTTCCGAGTATTATGTCAGAATATGTCCGCTAAAAAATAGCAAAATTTTCTTAAAATTTTCCGACCATTTTTGTTAAAATTTCCGACTTAATATTTCTTAAAGCGGATTTTCAGAAGGGCGATGCCGGCAGTATGGCGGCAAGCCAGAAAGAGCGTAAAATACGAAAACGGCGACAAAAATCTGAGAGGATTTTATAGCCATTTAAAGTATTTCGCTTGCCCGAGAAATCCAAGAAGTGCCTAAAAACTCGCATTTCATTTTTAATCATCAAAAAACCTGTTCAAACACACGCTGTTATTGCATTTGAACAGGTTGCCATCGGCTCTGCCAAAAATCGACACTTGCGTGCCAAATCGGACTTTTGAAATGCGAGAAAATCGGCACTTCCAACCTACCATAAAACTAAACACCGAGCGACTTTGAGGCATAAAATCACCAACTGTCGAATAAATCGCAGATTGTCAGAGTATAACCTGACGGATAAAATTGAAAAAGGGAATGTCGGTATAATTTAGGTGTTGTTTGAATTTAAGCCACTTCCTCAAGTTTAAGAAAAATTATCCTTTTTATCCTTTTCTTATCCTTAAAAATATCCTTTTTCCCTGCGTGTTCTGGGAAATTTGCCTTAAACTCGGGCAGGTGTTGAAATTAAGCAAGGATAGAAAAAGGATAAAAACTTCCGAATAGTGGGAAAATTGTTGTCGGATTAGTAAAGCCGACCTTGCAAGCTTGGAAGTGGTTGGAAGTCAAGTTTTGAATTATTTTATTTTATCCAAAACCACAGGAAAAGCTAATAAAGTTTGAGCAAGCTTATCTCTATCCCATAGTGCAATATCGTTAGCTTTAGCAAGTTCAATTGCCCCTTTTGTATAATAGCTATTTGTTACCACCATACCAGCATCAGCATTATAAAATTTCATAGCGGCAACAACCTCTTGAACAGCCTTATTACTAACATTATTCAAGTAACATTTAGCTTGAACAACTGTTTTTCTTCCCATTTTTGAAATAATTATATCTGCACCTTGGTCGCCACTACTTTTGGTAACTTCAACTTTATAATTCATTTGCTTAAATAAAGCTCCGAGTAGATGTTCAAAAGCAAAGCCATCTAAACCATCAATATCTTCTATTACTATGTTATTCTTTGTTAATTTTTCATTATTATCAATTAATTGCTTATATTTATTTGTTTGTTCTTCTAAAGTTAATTCATCTATATAGTTATTTATCGAATTTTCAAGATTAATAGGAATTTGAATATTTTTAATTTTTGCATAACGCTCTATAAATATTAAATAGTCAGTATTATTGTCAAAAGTACGAACATAACACTCCTTGATACTATCCCAATCATCTGTACAATTAGGGTTATCTTCAGCAAATTGTTTTATAAATTTTTTAAATAAAATTTCAAAAAATAATTCATTTAATAACTCTTGTGAATCATATATTGACCATTCTGTATTTTGTAAAGATACCTGCATGTTTTCAGTATTTATTGAATTAATAATGTGAACTAGTGCAGGGTCAGTTGGCATTTCATTAGACATAAGAATATTATCAACTAATTCTATAGCATTTTTTAATTCTAAACCAGTTATTGCTCTAACTTCTTTTAATAACGCAATTTTATTTGTTTTGCCAAATTCTTTTATTTTATCGAAATTGTCAAATTTGTTCATTAAAGAAGTTTTAATTGTTTCAATATATTCATTACCAAATTCCTCACATAATAATTTTATATATATTCTAAGTATATCTTGGGGTATAGGCGAATATAATTGATACTTTTCATCATTAAAGACCAAAGGTTGTAAAAATTTGTAGGTAAAATCTGTTATTTGTTTTTTAAAAGCTTGTTTTTTTGCTATACGTTTATTTTTTTGTTTTTGTTCAAAAAATTCTACTATTTTCACAAACGCAAAAGCAATTATAACTATAATTAAAAAAATTTTCATATAATTCTCCTTATTATAATTATAGCAAAAACACACGACAAATTTAGTAGGTAGGTCGGTTTTACCACACCGACGATAAAATTCTCATTTTATCTGCCACTTTTTCTCAAACTGCAAGTCAAATTATACAGAGTAATAACAATTCTTTCACTTTAACTTCACATTATAAAAAAGACTCCGACCGATGTCGAAGTCTTTTTTATGGGGCGGGTGGTGGGATTCGAACCCACGCATATCGGAACCACAATCCGAGGTCTTAACCGCTTGACGACACCCGCCATCTCGTTTGTCTATTATATGATACCAAATAAATATTCAAAATCAAGTAAGCACTTTTTTAAGTTATTTGCTTATATTTCTATCAGCGATTATAATTTATGTATGAAGAGATTTTTGGCAGTAGCAATATTATTATCGTTTTTAATCGTTAATACCTCAAGCGCCGCAGAACCCCTCAAAGGTTCGGTCAGCGAAACGGACAATTATACGCAGGATAACAGTCAGCTTTTTACGGGAAAAATCGAAACTCTCAACAGAAAAGACGTTATAAATATGACCGTTTCACAGGTTCTTGATTCTACCATTTCGTCCGAAGGCGATGAATTTTTTGCCGAAGTAACAGACGATGTCTATGGCGACAAAGGTATAATTATTCCCAAAGGAACAGTTGCGCATGGCAAGCTTGAAGATTTAACTTCCGCAAAGCGAATGGGCAGAAATGCAACGCTGGAATTATCTTTTGATTATCTTGTTACCCCCGACGGCAGAGAAATTCCAATTGAAGGACGTATGACGACAAAATTGCATCCCGTTGTTGAAACGGCAAAAATCGTTGCGCAAGATGTCGGCTACACGGCTGCAGGCGGAGCGGTAGGAAGTGTTATGGCACTTCAATGGCTCGGATGGGAAGCCGCAATCGCATCCCAAGGCTACACAATCGCAGGCGGCGCAGCTATAGGCGGCGCCATAGGTTTAGGCGCATCTTTAATCAGAAAAGGCAGCGAAGTCCTTATTTCCCCCGGAGATCAAATCAAAGTAAAGATAAATACAGCCGTTGATTTACCCGTATACAAGCCCGAAGCCTTGAAGCAAGACGAGCTTTTATACGACGGTTTAAAAATCAGTATTAACAACGTAAAGCATGAAAAAGACCCGTTCGGGAATGCAAATACAATCACATTATCCTTACTTATATCAAATTTATCTGACAAAACCTTATCAGGATTTGAAATGGCACTTGTAAATGATTACGGAGTAAAATTCAGCCCCTCGATTTTTGGGGACACAAAATTGATGTTCCGCCAAATAAAACCGGGCGACAGAGTAATCGCAAACGTGTCTTTTTCAGTCGATAACATTAACAGAAAATTCTGGCTGACCTTTTTTGACCGCAAAACAGGCGACCCGATAACAAAAATTTCTGTCGACAATGCATACAAAAATATTTCCAAAAGAACACGCAAAAAGAACGAAAAAGTCCGTAATTCAAGAATGAGAAAGAATTACCGCAAAGAGGACGATTTCATGCAAATGGACTTTTAGCAATCCATATCTTCTATAATATTGAAAAGTTCGTTAATTAAACCAACACTCAAACTAATTATTAGAATTGGATTTTGTTTTTGAATTTATTTTTTCAGGAGTACAAATATAAGGATTATTTTGAACTTTTGCCCATTCAATATAAGCTTTGTTGCCTTTAATTATTGTGCTGCCTGCAACCGTGTATTCCGTTTCGCCAGTTTTTTTGTTTACTTTTGGAGCATAGATATCAAGATTGTATTTATCGGGCTTTTTTGATCTGCTTCTCATAGCATCATACAAATCATCAACCTGAGCTTCCATAATTGCGCAGTTCAATTTATAAGCGCCCTCATCTTTTGAGGTTATTGTTTCGGTATAAATGCATCTGCCGTTTTTCCAACCGTGAATTTTTCTTGTCGTTTTAAATGCTTCATCTTCAAATACGGAAGAAACTGTTTCCTCATAGGCATCACAATCTTTGAAATGTCTTATAAAACTGCGTGAAAACTTTGTATATTCAGATGCCCAAACACATGTTGAACAAACAAGTACCGATAACGAAATTATTAAAAACTTTTTCATAATACAATCCCTCTTTCACCTGACATTATAACAAAAGTCTTGGAAGTTGACAATAAATTACAAAATTTTGCAAATTATTTCAAATCTCCTCATTTTGTAGGATTTCAAAAATAAATGTGGTGCTAATATAACAATATACTCCTTAGAGACTAAGATACACATATCCCTAATCAACAGCTATGCACCTCATGTACATAGCTTTTTTTTGTAATTAAATTAAGACTGTAAATCTTAAACATCTTCGGGGATGAATAAAGAGTGCTTTGCCAAAATTTCTCTTGTATGTTCGTAACAGCAGCTTTCATGTGTAAGCTTTTGATACTCTCTTACGATATTTAATACATCATCAACGGATAATTTGATAATACGCCTTTTGCTCTCAATTATTGAAGCCATATAACACCGCCTTTCATTTTTATTTACGGCAGCTTTATAAAAGACTTTCAGTAAGGCGAAAGAAAGTCATATCAAAGGTTTATAAGGATTAATTCAAATTTAAACAAGGTTTTCAATAATCTTATCTCTAAATTCCGTAGTAGAAAGCTCTCCGCCTAAATCAAATGTTTTATACCCTTGAGTCAAAGTTTTAAACAAAGCTTTTTCAATTTTATCGGCATAGGAATATTCTTCTATGTATCTGAGCATCTCAACGGCAGATAGTAGCAGCGCCGTAGGATTAGCCTTATTTTGTCCTTTAATATCGGGAGCAGAACCGTGCACGGGCTCAAATACTGCACAATCATCTCCGATATTTGCGCCCTGCGCAACGCCTAATCCTCCGATTAAACCCGCAGCCAAATCAGAAACTATATCGCCGTATAAATTCGGCAAAACAAGTACATCAAATTTTTCGGGATTTTGGACAAGCTGCATACACAAATTATCAACAAGAATTTCTTTTTGTTTAATTTGCGGATAATCTTTTGCTACATTTCTGTATGACTCTAAGAACAAACCATCAGACAGTTTCATAATATTAGCCTTTGAAACGGCACAAACCTCATGCCTGTTATTTTTTAGGGCATATTCAAAAGCAAAACGACAAATTCTTTCAGATGCCTGTCTTGTTATGATTTTAATAGAATGAGCGGTATTCTCATCAATTTTTTCTTCCACCCCCGCATATAAATCTTCCGTATTCTCCCTTACGATTACAAGATTTACACTATCAAATCTCGTTACAATTCCCGGTAAATTTTTACAAGGTCTTACATTTGCATACAAATTCAAGCTTTTTCTGAGCTGAACGTTAACAGAGCGAAAGCCTTTACCTATCGGAGTTGTTACGGGAGCTTTCAATGCCACTCTGTTTTTCTTTATGGAGTCTAACACTCTTTGCGGTAAGGGTGTACCCTCTTTTTCAATAACATCTGCACCCGCACTTTGGATATCCCAATTTATATCAAGTCCGCTTGCTTTAATTATTTTTACAACGCTGTCGCTGATTTCAGGACCTATACCGTCGCCGTTAATTAATGTAATATTATGCATAATAAAAACCTCTGTAAGGTATTTTATTACAAACAGAGGGAAAGGGGAAATATAAATTTATTTATTATTAAACTTAGCCTTGGAATGCTTTGAACGATCTTTCGATGTTTTTATCCATTGCACCTTTTACGGATTCGTACTCCTGCTGAATTGCATTATGTTCTGAATCTAACAGGCTTAATTTTCTTTGATATTTTTCATCTTTTGCATTGATTTCGGCGGTTTCTTTTTCGTATTGAGCTTCTGCCTGAGCTGTAGCCTTATCATTGTCGGTTGATACAATGTCTGAACATGAAGAATAAATTTTTGAATCCCAAGATATACCTTTCAAATTAAATTGGAACGGATCAGAATTATCTTGAAGTGTAGTTGCGTTTGTTGCACTTGCCATTTCAAGGTTGATATATCCTTTTGCCAAAGCATCGGATATCCAACTTGTACTCTCCATTGATGCAAGATTACGAACGGCTGATAACTGACTGTCGGCAGAAGAATCAACCGTTGCCGCTGCGGGGTTTAATACGGCACAATTAGTTTTGCCCGTATTGGTTGTTGATGAACCGTTCATTTTGTACCACAAATTTGTATACCATTGAGCTTTTGTTTTATCTTTGTATTGATAAGCTTCTGTTGAGGGTAATCCCAATTTATCAAGTTCATCTGTGTATGCGACTTCATAGTTTTTATATTTTTCCTGATAGTCTTTTGCTTTAGCAGGTTCAGCATCTTCGGCTTTAGATTCCAATGCTGATTCATAACTTACGAGTTTTGTGAATTTCTTTTTCTCCTCATCCATATCGGATAAGTATTTGGCGATATCTAAATTGCTTATATCTTTGCCGTTGTCTTTTTGGTTAACGGCAGTTGTATAGATATTTAAAGCATTCATATAATTTTGCTGTTGCTGAAGCTTTTCTTTTGACCAATCTTCTTGAGAATAGCTTGATCTTTGAGTTTCTATTGCATCTTCCCAATCTTTTTTAGCTTTTTTAGCTTCTTCAGAATGGCATTTGTCATAATTATCCTTTAAGGTATCTGTTTTAAATTCTGATTCAATTCCGTATTTGCTTAAAAATGTATTCAAATCGGCAGAATTGATATAATTCTGATAATCTGCATTGCTTACAAGAGCCTTACCTGCGGAATTAGTAATAATATACTGATTCTTATTATCTCCGTATTCGTACAAAACGGCTGCGGTTAAAGGAGTATTGTTGCTTTCTCCCGAGCTGTTGTAAGTAACAAAATTGTATTGAGATGAATTTAATGCGGAAATATATGCTTCACTAGCCTCTTGACTTCTTGTTGCAAGACGCATTTTTGCATTTGTGATTTGCTGAGATTCATATTCATTTGAGGTTAATCTTGCCGTTATGGTAAGCAATCTTGCCTGTGATGCTGACATTCCCATTTTTGCATGTTTCCTTTCAATAATTCTTATTACCCATGTAATCGGCAATGTCTGCGGTATTCTTTAATATTTTTGAGCAAATGTAAAGTTATGTAACAAAACTTATATAAATTGAATATAAAAAGTCAATAATTTTTTAAACGAGGTTTTTATTTATATGTAAGAGATAAATAAAGAAAAAAGAAAAACAAACCGTTTAATTAAAATTTAAAAAGAGAGGAACAAACTATGGCAACTGTGCTGTTATTTTCTGATGCAATTTCAAATACTTATAAAGATACTTCCGAAAGCTTAAAAGAAATCAAATTAGGCAACGGAAGACGAGTTAGAAAAACATTAACCGAAATGATGAAACAATCTTTCTTCCAAGGAGCAAACAGATTCGGTACAAACTTTATCGCATAAATAATAAAAATCGTTGGATTATATAGGAAAAACACTTAAAGGAAAACAGGAAAAAGGATAGGATAAACAAGGAATTAGGAAACATTTATTTGAAAAGACCCTCAAAAATTTGAGGGCTTTTTTATGCGCTTTTTAGGGCGTATAAATCATTTTCTATCTCTTTAAAATATTTGCAAAGCTTTTGATAATCTTCTTCGACCATCAATACTCCACGATACTTTGATGCGTTTGGAATTGATGAAATATAAAATGCATAGAATTTTCTGAAAAATTTTATTGCAACATTTTCCCCTCTCAATTCAATTTCTTCATCAAGATGATGTTTCATCATTTGCAATCTTTCAAAAATATCCGGAGGAGCAAGCTTTTCTCCCGTTTTAAAATAATGTTCAATTCTGAATATTAAAGTCGGATCTCCAAGAACACCTCTGCCTATAGCAACACCATCAGCAGCGCTTTGTTCCATACATTGAACGGCAGAGTCAATTGATTTAACGTCCCCGTTTGCAAATACGGGAATATCAACATTATTTTTCAAATCTTTAACCTTTGACCAATCAGCAGAGCCCGAATACATCTGCTTTCTTGTTCTTGCATGAAGTGTTATAAATTCAGCCCCCGCCTCCTGCATTTTTTGCCCGAATTTAACATAATTCATATTATCCTGGGTAAATCCGAGTCGGAATTTTACGCTCACGGGCAAATCAGTCCCCTCTTTAACCGCCTGAACAACATCATAAGCAAGTTCGGGTTCATTCATCAATGCGCAGCCGTCATGCCCGCAAACAACTTTTTTGACGGGACACCCCATATTTATATCTATAATATCTGCCAAGGGGGAAAGCTTTTTAGCTGCCGCATTCATCATATATGGCTTATGACCGCATATTTGATAAGCTATCGGATGATGAGAATTATCAAGTTTTAAAATCTCATTTTGATTTCTGTTCTGATTTAAAAACTCAGAACTTATCATCTCAGTCGTTAAAAGACAGGTCGGGGAATAATGCCTTACCATACTTCTTAAAACATAATCCGTTATTCCCGCCATCGGGGCAAGAGAAACGTTTGATTTTAGAATTTTTAATACCCTATTTTGAGGCGGCTGTTTTGTTGACATAATCCTTTAATTCTTTCGCACGAGATGCGGCATATTTTTTATATTCATCATCGGGAACATCAGATGATGCATACAATTCATAATATTTATACGCCTCTTTATAATTTTTCAATTCATCATAATTTGCAGCGATTGTATAGTTGCAAATTGTGAAATCTTTATTAAGCGCATAAGCACGCTTTAAATCCGCAATAGCTTCATTGTGCTTTTTCTGAGCATCATAAATCATACCTCTGTAATACAGGGCGTAATCATTATCTTTATCCGTTGCAAGAATTTTGTTAAACTCCTGCAAACTTTCATTATAATCATTTGCCTCGTATTTGTTTATGGCATCATTTAATAAATTTGATTTTTCGTTTTCGTTGATAGATTTCAAATATTCAACAGCTTGCTGATTATTTTTATTGAAAGCTATCGATTTGCCAAGGTAAATTTTAGCGTTGGCATAATCTTCTTTTTCCCCGTACAATGCCGCAATGTAATACGCAATATCAGAATCAAGCGGTTTCAAATCAAGAGCTTTTTTATAATATTCTATCGCTTTATCAATATTTCCGCTCTGCTGATAAGATGTTGCGACTCCGAGCATTGAATCAACAGTCGCAGGGACAACAGCCAAATAAGCTTTTATAGCTTCATCATATTTTTTATTGTTAAATAAATCGGCAGCCGTATTCATCTGTTTATCTGACTTCATTGATTTAATTTCAGCTATACGGTCTTTGATAGATTTTTCATTGGGATATTTTGCCTGTGCCGTATTTAAAGTAGCGGCAGCCTCATCTAAATATCCGCCCTGAGCTTGTGCTAGAGCTAAATTTATGTATAGTTCGGGACTTGCATCGTTGCCGTATATTTCCATAGCAGTTTTGTATGCATAAATTGCATCTTCCGTTTTTGATGCTTTATGAAGTTCAACAGCATAATCATAAATCATACCTGCTTGTGCATCCTGCGGATAATTAGCCTTTAAATAATCCACAAATTGTTGAGGAGTAGAGGATTTTTTCACATTTTCTATCATCTGTTTTTTTATAACGGGATTTTCGGGATCAACAGCCATAACCTTTTTATATCCCTCTTGCGCAATCTTATCGTCGCCTAACTTTTCATAACATTGAGCTCTGTATAAATTTGCATTGACATTATCCGGGTATAAAATCAACACGGATTCATAAGCCTTGATTGCCGTTCTGTAATCCTCTTTTTGTTGATATAAAGTACCTACATTAATTCTTGTATTGATATTTGACGGATCAAGAGTTTCGGCTTTTTTGTAATAAGTTAATGCCTCATCAAGCCTGTTTTCTTTTTGCAAAACCGCCCCCATATTTACATAATAATTTGCGTTGTCAGGTTCAGCCGTCAATTTTTTGTTAAAAGTTCGCTCTAAAACGTACAAAATATCTTTATCATCAGATGTTGCTTTTGATAAAACGTAGGAATATTCTTTTAAAGCCTCATCGCTTTTATCAATATCGTCAAGAGATTTTGCATAAGTTAATCTCAAATTAAGGTCCGATGAACTGACAGAAACGGCTTTTTTATAATATTCGGCAGCTTTTTGCTTGTTGCCTAAAATTGCCATAATTTCGCCGATTTGTTCAAAACTGCTTTTTTGCAATGATTTATCGCCTAAAGAATGACTAAATTCATAAACGGCAGCAGAGAAATTTCCTTCTGCTCTCAATTTTTTAGCCGTATTAAATCTGTTCTGCGGGGAACGGTCATAATTTATTTGCGATAAGCATTTATCAAGATTGCTTACAATCTGATCAATAGCCTGCGCAGAATTTCTTACATCCTGCTCCTCGGGATAATATCTCAAATAAAACAAAGCGCTTCTGTAATCATCTGCCGCCTTATCCCATGCTCTGTCTTTGTTGGCATATTGAGTACCACGTGCAAGATAAGCATTAACAAGCCCTATTCTTGCCGACCTGTCCATATAATTTATTCGCAAAGCATTTTTAAATTCCGAAATAGCCCCCGAATACTGATACTGCGACATATAATTTTGTGCAAGATCAAAATGTTCCCTAAAATCAGCAAACGCACCGTTCGGATTTAATAAACAGATAGTGAGTAATAAAGCAGATAGCACTTTTAATTTTGTAATTTTCATACGCCTATTTTACTACAATTAAGAAAACATGTATATAGGTAAACAGGAAGCTTAACAGTCCGAAATAAATCATAACAAAAATGCTGCCATTAGTGAGGGCAATAATTATTTTTTTTAGTCATTCTGAGGCAAAGCGAAGAATCGCCTTGTCGTACTAATAGGTTTATAGGTTTATAAGTGTATAAGTTCATAAGTGAGTTACGGTCATTCTGAACGTAAGCGAAGAATCGCCTTGTCGTACTAATAGGTTTATAGGTTTATAAGTGTATAAGTTCATAAGTTCATAAGTGAGTTACGGTCATTCTGAGCGTAAGCGAAGAATCGCCTTATTGTACGCATTTAAACTGCATGTTGCATATTTACCCTCCCCGACATGGACTCTGCCGAACAAAATGATTGAGTATCATTTTGTGAGAGTAATTAGGAGGGGTCTGTTCCCGTAGGACAATTGTTACATTGTCGAAATAGCACCTCAAAGATTTATTCATTGTCGGCATAGCAATGCCGACCTACTTTTAATCAATCTTTTATGCAAACAACACCTCTTGCGGCATTTGCGCTTCCGTAAATATCGTCCATAAAGCCGAATAACGACGAATTTTGAGAAAAACTTCTGCTGTATGCATGATTATTGTTCCAATCAGATGACCATAAATAAAATGAATCCGTATTCTCACTTATTCCTAAACTTTTATATATTTCTTTTTTGTTCGCCATATTTAACCCTGACCAAAAATCTTTTCCATAGCTTCCATTGCTGATTTCTACTCCATACAAATCAGATGCAATCTGTGCAAGTTCCACCATTGTCGGTAATCTGCCACCCTCAACTTTTTCGCAATAATCTTTCGCAAGCTGCCAGTTGTCATTATATGTGTCTGTTTGCATATTGTTAAATCCGCAATCTCCTGTTTCGCAGCCACGCCCGGTATACGTCGGCATTGTATAGTTCGGGTAAACTTTCTGTATTTCTTTTAACATCTCGTCATACGCCTGCGCACTCCCGCCTGCTGCTTTGCCTTTTATACACAAATCACCGACTTTGCCCGTGCAGCCTTTTGCCTTATCTTCCGCAGTCTGTAATTCTTTACAATCTGACGTTATATCTTCACGTCCCGTTAGTTTTTTATCTACCCTTACTGCTAATTTTGCCCAGCAGTCTTTTATTTCTATCTTTCCTCGTGCCAATATTTTCATTGTAAATTTGTCAAAACCGTATTTTCTCGTATTTTGGCATTTCGTTGATTGGCTCGTTTGACCACAGTTTGGCTCTTTATCACCGTTAACATCTACCGTTAAATAAATATATGAATTTGGCATACCAGCTTTTA
>ONOE01000035.1 GCA_900319365.1 uncultured bacterium
TGACAAACAAAAATTATAGATAATTTTTGTTTGCACTTTTTAAGGAAGTTCAAAAATTTCGCCCTGCGCTTACGCTCCGGTTGGTCGCTGAAGGCGCGCTTTTACTCGTTTATTAAATATTATGCTTTTTTATTTTATTAACCATTAACCTGTAACTAGCTTTTGAACTTATGTTAACAAATACCTTGACATATAGCCAAAAAAATAATAGAATAATAATGTAGAATATTATATCGAAAAATTGATTATATATTTGAACATTGAAAATTTAATAGAAAGAGGTGTAAAATTATGCAAATAATAATTTATATCACTATTTTTCTAGTCTCAGCAATAATTTTTTTATTCGTTGGATATACTTTAAGAAAGAAAACTGCAGAATCTAAAATTGAAAGTGCAGAAAAAGAGGCTCAACGTATTTTAGATAATGCAAACAAAGAAGCTGAAAATGCAAGAAAAGAAGAAATTGTAAAAGCTAAAGAGGAGATAATAAAGTCTAGAAATGAATTAGAAGAAGAGATTAGAGAAAGAAGAAGTGATGTTTCTCGTCAAGAGAAAAGACTAATTCAAAAAGAAGAAAGTCTTGATAAAAAGATTTATGATCAAGAAAAAAGAACCAAACATTTGGATGAACGCGAAAGCGAAATTGAAAGAAAAATGGATGAGGTTCAAAAATTAAAGGATAGCGAGTTAGATGAACTTGAAAAGATTGCTAGATTTTCTACAGATGATGCTAAAAAGGAAATTCTAAGTAGAGTTGACAAAACACTTACATCTGAAAAGGCTGAAAGAATAAAAAAGAACGAGGAAGAGATAAAAGAAACTTCTGAGGATAAGGCAAAAGAAATTATTACATACGCTATTCAGAAATGTGCAGCAGACCATACTGCAGAAAGTACTGTATCAATAGTTGCCCTTCCAAATGATGAGATGAAGGGAAGAATAATCGGTAGAGAGGGACGTAATATTAAATCTCTTGAAACATTGACAGGTGTTGACTTTATAATTGATGATACTCCTGAATCAGTAGTTATTTCTGGTTTTGATCCGCTTAGAAGAGAAGTTGCAAAAATTGCATTAGAGAACCTTATTGAAGATGGAAGAATTCATCCAGCTAAGATTGAAGAGATGGTTGAAAAAGCCAAAGCTCAAGTTGCTAAAGACATTAAAGAAGAAGGCGAAAGAGCTACAATGGAAACGGGTGTTATGGGCTTGAACCCTGACATAGTTAATTTGCTCGGAAAGCTAAAGTTTAGAACAAGTTATGGACAAAATGTTTTAATGCATTCAATTGAAGTTTCAAACCTTGCAAGGATGATGGCTGATGAATTAGGACTTGACACAAAGCTTGCTGCTAGAGCGGGATTATTGCATGATATTGGAAAGGCTCTTGACCACGATATGGAAGGAACTCACGTACAAATTGGTGTTGACATTTTAAAGAAATACAATGAAAATGCTAAGGTAATAAATGCAGTTGAAGCACATCATGGAGATGTTGAAGCAACTACTCCTGAAGCATATTTGGTACAAGCTGCTGATGCAATTTCAGCATCAAGACCAGGAGCAAGAAGAGAAACATTAGAAGCATATACAAAGAGACTTGAACAACTTGAAACAATAGCAAATAGCTTTGAAGGTGTTGAAAAATCTTATGCTATTCAGGCTGGAAGAGAAGTTAGAATAATTGTTAAACCTGATAAAATTTCGGATGATCAAATGACAATTTTAGCTAGAGACATTGCAAAGAAAGTTGAAGCTGAAATGGAATATCCAGGACAAATAAAAATTAATTTGATTAGAGAAAGAAGAGTAACAGATTACGCTAAATAACAAAACAGCTAAGCACTTATGTATTAACCCCAAATTATTAAACAAAAAGTTTAATAATTTGGGGTTTTTCATGTTTAAATTAAAAGTAACGAAAATGCAACAAAAAAGTAACAAAAATGAAATAAAAACCGGAAACACTTGAGGCTGAACATAGACTAACTATATTGATACTTTTAAAAGTTGCAATAATAAATAAGTATGTTATACTAAAAATAGACCTGAATATATTTTAACATAAAATATGTTAGAAGTTTGATTGAAGAAAACAAAGATAACTGACAACAGGTCGAAAGAAATAAAAGAAAGAGTA
>ONOE01000034.1 GCA_900319365.1 uncultured bacterium
CTTACGCTGTTCCCAAGCGTCATCAAATCCTTTAAATCTAATTTTTGGTTTTTTATCCATATTTTAGTTCCCGTTCAATAACGCTTGTAACTCTTCAAGCCCTTTCATATCGTACTCATTGCCGGTTAAATCACCAATTAAATTTGATAATTCAATTTCAGCTTCTCTTATATCTTTTTCAACCGAAGCGAAAGTAATTGCATATTTTTCAGATAATGCTTTTATTTTATCCGACAAAGTATGAATTACATCTTTTGGCAATTCTAATATATTTTGAACCAAAGGTTCAATCCATTTCTTTTCAAGAAGCATATATGCATTTTCATCAGTTAATGTTTCAATTGTTGTTTTTGTTTTAATATGCAATTCTTCAGATTCTTTTTTTATCGCTTTATTTAAGACTTTTTCTTCATTTATTAATTTTGCTACTTTTATTATTTTTAATTCAAAAGAATCATCCTCGAATTTTGTTCCATTCTTGATTTCAGACTCAAAACGTTTTGCTTCTGATAATACAACAGCATTTACAAATTTGTCCCCTGTATCATTAATAGCATTAGAAGAACTTTTATCTTCATCAGACATATCTCCTAATATTTCTCCGTATTCCGAGGTTATCTCTGCAACCCTATTTTCTTTATTTTTAAGACTATCGTAATCATCTTTTAATAAAGTTTTTTGTACGAGTTCAAAAGGTAAAATATGTCCTTTCCAACCTTCTTGGATTTCCTCTTCTTTATCTTTTTTCTTTTTGATTACCATATTAGGATCAACTTTTTTAACTGCCTCAAAGCCTTCGCTTTGCAACATTTCTAAATCAACTGAAACAGTTCCCCAACTGTTATCTAACAATTGATAGGCTTCATATTTATCAATTAATTTTGTAGAGTTTAATCGTGTAAATATATTATCGCTTAGTATATTTAACTCTTTTGAGATATTTATACCTGCAAAATCACTCAATAATTGACTCTTTAAATACGATGTAAAATCAGAAAATGCAGAATTGTAATTTTGTACAAAGGCTTTAACTGATGAATGATTATTCATAATTTCAATAACATCACCATTTATAAGTTGCGCATATGGTGTATTGTTGAATACAAATAATGATTCTTTTAAATTAGGTAATGCATCCCAATATTGATTTAGCTCTTCTATTTCAGCTACAGGGACACCACCATACATTGAAGAATAAATATCCCAACTTTCAGCAGGTTCAGAAGAATCAACATATCTTGGTATGTTTAAATTATATTCATTTTTTCTTATTTCATCTCTACTTACTTTTTTTGAATATTTATCAATGTCTTTTCTTGAAATAACGGTATCAACAATCCTTTTAATATCTGAAGCTTTGAGTTTGTTGTTTTTTCCTACTTTTTCAAAACCTTTAGAAGCATCAATTATAAGTACATCATCATTCTCTCGTTTTTGTCTCAATACCATAATTATAGTAGGTATGCCGGTTCCAAAAAATATGTTTGCAGGGAGTCCGATTATCGTATCAATATGATTATTTTCAATCAAATTCATACGAATATCGCCTTCTTCACCGCCTCTAAATAAAACTCCATGAGGCAGAACAATTGTCATAATACCATTTGGTTTTAAGTGGTATAAATCGTGTAATAAAAACGCATAGTCAGCTTTAGATTTTGGTGCAAGACCAAATCTTGAATAACGAGGATCATTTTCTTTATTAGAAGGATCCCAATTCTGCGAGTATGGAGGGTTTGATACAACTGCATCAACATAAAGAGGCTCATAAGTTCCTGCCGGATCACTCTCATCAAAATACGGCCAGTCATCTTCTAATGTATCAGCATTTCTTGTAACAATATTATCTGCTAATATTCCTCTCATAACAAGGTTCATACGGGTAAGGTTATATGTGTTTTGTTTTAATTCTTGTGCATAATATTTGATGTTATTATCGTTGTCCATGTGTTTGGCAACACTTTTACCAATATTTATCAACAAAGAACCTGAACCTGATGTTGGATCATAAATTTTTATTTCATTTTTATCTTTTAAATGATTGGCAACAATTTCTGACATCAAAACTGAAACTTCATGGGGAGTATAAAATTCTCCGGCTTTTTTACCTGCATTTGCCGCAAACATACTGATTAAATATTCATATATAAAGCCAAGAACATCATAATCTTGTTTCCCATCCATAGGAATATCTCGGATTAATTGAAGTAAAGCACTAATTGCTTTTGTTTGAGAACCTGAACTGTCACCTAATTTCGACAATCCTGTTTCTAAAGTATTAAATATTCCTTCAAATACTTTTTTATGGGTTGGATTAATCAAACGGCTAAAATCAGAAAGAGCATCTCTTACGTTTGAAACATCAAAATCAGAGCCCATTGCAAGCCAAGTTGAAAATAAGTTATTGTACGAAATAAAGTACCCAATTTTATTTTGAACATACTTTAATGTGTCTTGATCTTCTTCTGATAGAAGTTTTATATCTTCATCAGTAAAGTCGTTCGCTTTTAATGTTCTTAATTCATAATCTGACAAGTATTTATAAAAAATAAAACCTAAAATGTAATCTTTATATTCGTTAGCCTCAATTTTGGAACGCATTTTATTAGCTGATTCCCAAATTTTTGTTGCAAGTTGTTGTTTATTCAAAAACCTAACCCTCTCTCCTGTAGTATCCCTGAATTTATAGTAGCACATAAGTTTTAATCTTGCATGTTTATTAAATATTGTAATATGCTTTATAGTATGAAAAACAATAATAACTGCAAAAAACCACAAATTAGATTTAAAAATTTTACATCCGCTTGGGAACAGCGTAAG
>ONOE01000013.1 GCA_900319365.1 uncultured bacterium
GTCTGTCCTTTCTTTTTCTTGTTTCCTATATTCTTCATGTCGGCAACCATGGTGCTAAACTTTAACACATGTTTTATTCATGTTAAGAAATTGTTACAATTGGGGCGAAAACTTTAAATATTATATGTATACAAAAAAGCAATCATTGGCATAAAAACCAATGATTGCAAAGGGTTACATATATTTTAAGGAAAGAGTTAAGCTGTTTGTTGACTTTTTTTAGAATTTAAAACGGCATCAATTATTGAGCCTGCGCACCAGGCTGCAAGTGCAAACCCGGGGATTTTGATTGCAAGAGTTTTTAAGTTAGCGGCTTTTGAAATCGATACGCCTTCTTTTGCGACTTTTTTAATTACGGGAACTAAAGGTGCTGCAATACCTGCAAGAACACCTAAGACTTTACCGATTTTGGTCGGTTTAGGTGCATCTTGAGATTGCAAAGCGGGGTTTTGCCCGTAATACTGTGCTAATTGTTCTTGCGAACCGCCAAATGACGGAGCTGCTTGAGGTTGTTGACCTGCTTGAGCCGGATCTGATTGGGATAATTGAGCTGGTTGGTATTGAGCTTGTTGGGTTTGCTGGGTTTGTTGAGCTTGTCTCGTGTAGCCGTTTTGGTTGAAAATACTTCCCGATTGATTGTTATACATTGAATAATCAACATTTTTTAAATAATCGGGCATCATTAAATCTTTAGAATAATCACTACCTGATGTCGGTAAATTGAATAAGCTTCCGCTCAAAGCGTTATTGTTTGTTGCGATCGGTGTCATTGCCGGTAAATAAGCACTTGTTGTTAAATTCGTATCTGCTCCGTTTAAGGTCTGTGTCGATAATAATTCGTTCCCCATTATAAATAACCTTTCCTACGTAATTAAATATATAACCCTACACTTATATAAAGTTTTTTTCGGTGCAAAAATTGCCCTAATGTTTCGAAAAGTTAATATAATTTTCAATTGAAATATCTGTGTTATAAATATAGAGTATGGAGAAGTCTTTTTTTTCAATATTTAAAACATTTTTCAAGGTAGGAACTCTGTTACTTGGCGGAGGGTATGTAATTCTGCCGTTGTTAACCTCAGAACTCGTTGATAAAAAAGGCTGGATAACATCTGAAGAATTGTGCGAATACTATGCAATCAGTACAAGTTTACCGGGGATTATCGCCGCTAACACGGCAATTTTTACTGGCAAGAAACTTCTTGGTACAAAAGGTGCAATTGCCGCAATTCTCGGAGTTACATTGCCTGCATTCTTGGCAATAGTTCTTATTGCTTCATTTTTAGAAAATATCGCTCATTATAAATTTATTAATAATATATTCTGGGGAATCGGAATTGGCGTAATCGCATTGCTGTTTTTTGCGGTTAAAGAAATGTGGAAAGCTTGCATAAATGATAAATTCAGCGCATGGGTGTTTGCCGTTTGTCTTGCGCTTGCGTTGTTTACCAAAATTTCCCCCGCATATATCGTAATTCTTGCAATATTGACAGGTGTCTGTTATCAGTTTGTTATAAATAACAGGAGAGCAAATAATGATTAAATTGTTGACAATGTTATTTATACAATTCTTTCATATCGGCGTATTTTCTTTTGGCGGCGGATATGCAACAATGCCGTTTTTGTATGATATAGCAGATAAATTCCATTGGTATTCGACTTCTCAATTAACCGATATGGTGGCAGTTTCATCAATTACCCCGGGACCTGTCGGAGTAAATATGGCAACTTTTGCAGGTTTTGCAACAAGCGGAATCCTCGGGGCTCTGGTTGCAACAACCGCCATAATGTTGCCATCATTTATTTTTGTATCAATTGTATTTAAAATTCTCAAAAAATTCGAAACAAATCCTTACGTGCAAAGTATTTTAAAAGCCCTAAAACCCGCAGGGTGCGCTTTACTTTGTGCAGTAGGCATAAAACTTATATTTACCTCAAATCTGCATTTGCTTGGCGGGTTATGTTTAGTCGCAGTTTTAATTGCGGGCTGTATTAAAAAGCTTGATCCCCTTATTATTCTTGGGGTAACGGCGCTTTACGGATTGATTATAGGTGCACTCAACTGGATTGGGGTTTAAAAAAATGCATAAAAAAAAGAGTCTTATAATTAAGACCCTTTGGAATGTAAATTTTGTACCATTCCTCGTAATAGTGAAGTGTGAAGTGTGTGCTTAAAGTTCGGTTTTTAAAGCCTCTTAGTTTAAGCATCCTCGTGTTTACATGTATATAAAGTATATTTTGTATATAAAATTGCTATATTTGTTAAATTCGTGTTAATAATTCTTAACACATGCAATTTAAAAAATATATTATAATCTTATAAATAGGAGAAATGAAAAATGAATATATTGATTTCAAACGATGACGGAATAGCAGCTAATGGTATAAGGGCTTTAACGGAAGAATTATCAAAAAAACATGATGTTTATGTTGTTGCACCGGATAGAGAAAGAAGTGCTGCGGGACATTCGCTTACGCTGCACACCCCTTTAAGAGTGGAAGAAGTTGACGGATCAAAAACGGGTGCAAAGCGCACATGGGTTACTTCGGGTACTCCGGGGGACTGTGTCAAAATCGCAATAAATGCTATCTTAACAAAAGAAGAAATGCCCGATATTGTAATTTCCGGTATAAATCATGGTCCTAATCTAGGGGCGGATATTTTGTATTCGGGCACTGTAAGCTGTGCAATGGAGGGCGCTATGCTCGGGTTTCCCGCAATTGCCGTATCGCTTGCATCAATGCAGATGGAATATGAAGATTTTAAATTTTCGGCGCATTTTACTTCAGTATTATTAGATAAATTGCAAAATTTCAAATTCCCGTCAAAATGCATTCTGAATGTGAATGTTCCGTTACTAAATTCGGAAGATATTACAGGGGTTGCCATTACCGAACTCGGTAAAAAGATGTTTACCGATGATTACGAAAAAAGAGTTGATCCCAGAGGCAAGGTATACTACTGGATGGCAGGGAAATTGATAAAAGAAAATCTTGATGCAAAAACAGATATCGCTGCTGTTATGAGCAACAAAATTTCTATTACTCCAGTAACTTATGAAATGACAAGAACCGAAACAATTGAAGATTTAAATAAAATCCTGTGCAGCGGAAATTCTTGCCAATGGTACTAAACTTCTACAAATAATCTTCTGCCGACAATATTTTGTTTGCCGTTATAATATCCTGCGAAATATCCGCCTTTGACGGGTCTGTTTTGTGCATAATAGCGGTTAGAAAAATTACTGCTGTTATAGTTTACAAAAGGATTATTCCCGTAAGGATTTGATGCTTCCCTGATTATGGGAGCCGATGTAATTTGCGGGGATTGTAATACATTTGATAATAAACTTACTAAACCTGCCATACTTTTCACTGCCTTTCTGACATTATTTTAATTATGAAAATTATTTTGTCATCATTATAGCACAAATTTATAGATTTTTTAATATATCTTAACAAAAATAGTATATTTTGTGTAGTATAATCAAGGAATGGATAATGACAAAATTAACATCTTATTAATCGGTGATAATGGCGCAAGTTCTGCTCTGGCAAAGAAATTAGCCAAAAATGAAAATGTCGGAGAAATATATGTTACTTCTCAAAACGATGAGGATTGGGAATGTTTCAAAAAAATTGATTTAAGAGATGATGATTTAACGGGGTTGCTTGTATTTGCTCTTGAAAATAATATCAACCTAACCGTTCCGACAAGCGAAAAAGCTTTAAAATCCGATGTCGTATCGTTTTTCCAATCAAACGGACAAAACATTTTCGGTCCGACGAAAAACAGCTGCAAAATCTTTTTAGATAATATTCTTTGTAAAAAGTTTTTATACAGAATAAAAGCTCAAATTCCGAAGTTCGGGATATACAACAAATTGCAATTGGCGCTTGATTATCTCAATCGTTCGACTTTCCCCGCAATTATAAAAACGGCTGAAAATTCTACCTTGCAAGATGACAGATTTGTTTGCACAACGATAAAATCCGCTCAGAATTTCCTTGAAAACATTTTTGCAAAAGGCGAAACAGATGTTTTGGTGGAAGATTTTATATACGGGCATGATTTTACGGTGTATTTTGTAACTGACGGGTATTGTGCAATTCCTTTAAATACTGTCGGAAATTATAAGTTTTTAGAAAACGAGCGATGCGGTCAATATTTTGACGGTGTCGGCTGTTATTGCCCCGATTATAAGATTTCTGAAGAAGTTATTTATGCAGTCGGTTCAATTGCGCAAAATATTTTATCCGAGCTTGATATGTCATCTTCGCCTTATATGGGAATACTCGGAATAGAATGTATCTTGACAGGTGAAAATACATTTATCGTAAAGGATTTGAAACCGTTTTTGCAGGATTATGATGCAACAGCTGTTTTGAATTTAACGGATGATGATATCGTAAAAATTATGTATTCGTGTATAAACGGATTTTTTGCGGATGAATACGAATATATTAAAAATAACGATTATGCATCTGCTGCATTGTGCTTATATTCAAAATACAAAGATAAGGAAATCGGCGGATTGAATGATTTGGACGATATTGATTTTATTAATGTAAAAAGAATAAATGACAAATATTATACAAAAGAAGGATTGAATTTCTGCATAACAAAGACCGCATCTACTCTTTCAAGAGCAAAAGAAATGCTTAATGAAGAAATTTCCGATATCGTCTATGACGGCAAAAAATACAGAAAAGATGTGTGTGCAAATTCATCAAAAGATTGGTAAAAAGGAGAAGTTTATATGTTAGATTTTTTAAAAAAAGAATTTAAGGAGTTTAAAGAATTTGCCATGAGAGGCAACGTAATTGATATGGCTGTCGGCATAATTATAGGTGCTGCGTTCGGAAAAATTATCGATTCCATGGTAAATGATATTATAATGCCTCCTTTGGGTTGGTTAATGGGCAGGGTTGATTTTACTAATTTATACCTGACTATGCCGACCAAACTTGATGAATTGGGGCACATGCCGCATTATGATTCTTTAGAAGCCGCAAAAGCTGCGGGTGCTGTTACGATAAATTACGGGGTATTTATAAATACACTCATAAGCTTTTTATTGGTAGCGTTTGCGGTGTTTCTTGTTATTAAATGTGTAAATAAAATTCAGGCAGTCATAAAGAAAGAAAATGACGATGAAGCTGCATTAAAAGAAAAAGTATGTCCTAAGTGCTTTTCGAAAATCGATGTACGTGCAACAAGATGCCCTTATTGCACATCGGAAATTGATTAGAATTTTTTTTATCTTAAATCGGGAAAGCATGCACCAAACATACAGTTTTGATTGAGTGCGGGAAATCCGTTTGGCGAAAAATTCTGCGGAACTGACATTGTAGGGATTTTATACATTTTTCTGAGTTCCTGTTTATCTAAATCTTGGCTGTTAAAATCTGAACTTTCGGAATTTATGTTTGATGCTCCTCCCGTACAGGTGCTTTTGTCTTTTAAGTCCTGTAGCAGGCATGCACCGTTTGCATGAAGTGCAATAGTAAAAAATGCGATTAGACTTAAAATAATAAACCTTTTCATAATAACCTCCCAACAAAAATATATCTATATTAAATTATAGATTGGATTAAGCGGTTTAACATTCATAAAAAGGGTAATTTTATCTTATAATTTTATTTTTGCGATTTTCTTTTTTCTCAATTTTACTCAAAACTTCTTTAAACGGGATAATCGGTTCCATTTTAAATCCGCAGTTATCAGACAGAGTACCGCCCATGGCAAACAGTTCTTCCTGCGGATATCTTCTGCAAATCCCCGGACGGAAGAAATGGATTTTGCATCGCTTGGTTTCTCTATCAAGATGTTTGCACTCAAATATCAGTCCGAGTTCGTCTTTGCCGATAATATTTAAACCCGAATAAAAATCAAACAGTCCTTGCAATCTTTCAAATTCTTTTTCATTGCAAAGTACATGGTTAAAATGTTTTATATAAATGTGGGTACAGCATTCGCCGCAACCTTTGCAATGTCCCGTGCGCCAGTAGTGCTTTTTAAAAATATTTGCAAGTATAAATCTTCTGAATTTGTCAAACATAAATACATGATAGTATCAAAAGAACGGTTATATTGTTAATTTTTGTAAAAAACTTACAAAAACAGGCAAAAATTTTTCTTCAGGGGTATTAAAGAAAATGGAAAAATTAAATGCAACCTATATACACAAATTAACTGACATAATACTATAACATAACCAAAAATAACCAACCTAGACCTCAGACGAGGTCTTTTTTTTTAGCTTAAATTTCTATTATTTATTTTGTAATAATTTTATGTATTTTTTATAATCTCTGCCCCAATCATAAAATGAAAGTATGACAGGCTGCAGGGAATAGCCGATATCAGTCAGAGAGTATTCAACCTTGTTTTGAGCGGATTCTCGAGTCAGTATGCCGTCTTGTTCAAGTTCTCTTAATTTTGAAGTTAAAACTTTTTGCGTTATCCCTTTGATGGACTTTTTGATTTCGTTAAATCTTTTTGTACCTGATAAAAGTTGCGCAATTATCAAAATTTTCCATTTACTGTCAAGCATGGAATTTGTAACTTGTATAGGATTTTTAGGTAAAATTTTTAAATCCATCAGCTTACCTCGTATTATTGCTATCATAGCATACCAAAACGGCGTTTGCAAAAATCTAAAAAATAATATCTTCAGGTGAAAATTTAAACGCCTTGACTTGCGCAAACCCTGTCGGCAGAATGAATGTGATAGCATCATCAGATGCTTTTTTATCAGTCATCATTATTTTTAAAATTTTGTTTTTGTTAAATTTCGGAATAACGGTAAAATCAAAATTCTTTATTAAATCCTGACAGATAAATTGATATTCTTTATCTATTTTGTTCAATTTTAAGGCAAAATTTAGCGCAAACAAAATGCCTGCAACTACGCACTCTCCATGCGTGTATTTTTTGTATTTTGTATAATTTTCAACAGCATGACCGTAGGTATGACCGTAATTTAATATTTTTCGCAAACCGGATTCTTTTTCGTCTTGATTTACAACTGAAGTTTTTAGTTTTATACAAATTTCGACAAGTTCTTTCAGAGTTAGAACATCATAATTCAAAATTTTGTCTTTATTGTTGCTTAGAAAATTCATCAAATTCAAATCTTCTCCGCAGCCGCAGCTTTTTTCTATAAATGCATATTTAACAACTTCTCCCAGCCCGCTTTTGAATTGTCTTTTTGATAAAGTTTTGAGGAAATTGATATTTATAAAAACCGCATCAGGCTGATAAAATGTTCCGACAAGGTTTTTGCCGTAGCTTGTATCAATTGCTGTTTTGCCGCCTACGCTGCTATCTGTGCAGGCAAGCAGAGTCGTCGGAACTTGTATGTATTTAATTCCTCTCATATAAGTCGATGCCGCAAATCCTGCGATATCGCCCACCACTCCTCCGCCGATTGCAATTACGGCATCTTCTCTTGTGAGGCGGTGTTTTAGAATAAATTGAAGAATTTTTGTGTAGTTTTTAATATTTTTTTCTTTCTCTCCGTCTTTTAAAATAAAAATTTTGTGTTTGTCAAAATTCAATTTAGAAGAATATAATTTATAAACTTTTGAACTTATTACAACGATATAATTTTTCTCTCCGATATAATCCAAAACGGTTTGTTTGAGGGTTTCTATATCACGATTGTTTATAAATATAGGATAATTTTTTTCTGAATTTTTAATATTTACTTCAAGTTTACACATTTAAGAATTTCCGCAGCAACCTCATTTTCAATTTTATTATCCGTTATAATCGTAAAATGGGCAAGTTCGTAATTTTTTTTACGATTTTGCAGCATATTATTCAGATGTTCAATCGTAAAATTTTTATTTAAAAGTGGTCTGTTTGAACATTTTTTAATTCTTTCAAAAATAGTTTTGGGGGAAGTTTTAAGGTAGATAACATTTGAATTTGCCAGTAAAAAATTGCTCGTATTTTTATTTTCAAAAGCTCCGCCGCCAAGCGACATAACAAGATTTTCATTTTTGAAAGTCCGGTTTATTATTTGTGCTTCAAGATCTCTAAAATATTTTTCGCCAAGCAGGGCAAAAATTTCATTGATTGTTTTATTTTCAAGTCTTTCTATTTCAGAATCTATATCAACAAAATCCGCTTTCAAACTGTCTGACAGGATTTTCCCGACAGTTGTTTTGCCTGACCCCGGCATTCCTGCTAATACTATTGTTTTCATAAAATTATAATAGAATACATTTTTTTATATGGCAAGGAATTTTCATAATACCGATAAAAAAGAACAAGTCCCGCAAATTGTGGAACTTGTTCTTTTTGCATATAATTTTTCTGATTATAAAATTAATTTTCTTTTTCAATAACAGAAGCTTTATAATCAGGGTGCTGCGCCATTTTTTCTTCAATTTGCTCAAATGTCATTTGTCCTTCTGTTGCAGGGAACACAGAAACAACACCTGAAGAATTGATGGATGCTGCTTGTAATGATTTTAAAATGTCCAAATCGTATCTGCCCATTGCTGCGCAGAAAGTTGATGCAAATGCATCTCCTGCTCCGAGTGTTGAAACAACCGGAGAATCAAATATCGGGCAGAAGTAATATTGATGTCCGTCATAAGCATAAGCACCGTTTCCGCCGTCTGTTATTACGATAATTTGATAATCAGAAACCTTTAATTTCTTAAACATCTCTTTCAAATCAGGATGAATAGGCATTTGTGAGAATTTAATTTCTTTTGTATCCTGTCTTAACATAATTCCCGTTGCCATTGATGCTTCTTCTTTATTCATAACAACAACATCTGCTGATGCAAGAATTTTTTTCAGGTAGTTGAAGCCTTTTTTTATTCCCGTTGTGCCTGCATTGAAACAAACTTTTGTATTATTCTCTTTAGCAAATTTAACAAGGTCATCAAGCAATTTGTTGCTGTCGCCGCTCAACGGAGCCATATAAAGCAAATCTGCATTCTTTATTAAATCAAAATTGATATCAGATTTTTTAAGGTGAGCGTTTGAACCTCTATGAGCAAGAACCGTTCTATCGCCCTCAAAACTTACCAAAATTATTGAAAATCCCGTTGTATCTTTTTTATCAATAATAACAGAATCTATATTAACATTTTTTGCTCCGAAAAAGTGAAAAAGCCCTTTTGAATAAATATCGTCGCCGACTTTGAATATAGCCGAGGTATTAAGCCCGAGATTAGCAAAATTTACGGCCGTATTTACTCCGCCGCCGCCTACGTGTGTATCAAAATCGGTAATTTCCAATTTTGAACCGTACGGATAACTCATAAAGTCCGTTGAATGATCTTTTTTACGAACAGATACAATATTTGCATCATCAGACTCAACGAATACATCTAACGTTGCACTTCCTATTGTTACAACATTTTTAATGTTCATGTTCACTTCCTCTCCCTTTCTATTCTGATTACTCAATAGATATTACCATAAATATTAAAAATGTTAAAGAATGTAATAATATGAAAATTTGAATTTATATTCCACAATCCTTTGTAAGTTCGGACACCGTAGTATTTAAAGCTTTTGCCAGAACAATTAAGGTATTTAGAGAGGGTCTTGAAAAAGCTATCTCAATTTTCCCGATAAAATTTAACGACAAATTTGTCAAATCCGCAAGATTTTGTTGGCTGTATTCCAGCTCCTGACGTTTTGACTTTATATTTAATCCTGACTGCATGTAAAAGTTGTCGTACATAATATGTACAGTTTATACGTAACGTTTTGTGAAATATACGTACTGACAAGCCGTAAAAGTGTATAATTCTATTATGGATTCAAATAGGTATAAAAGAAAAATATTAATAGATTTAGATGGGGTATTGAACAAATACGGACAGGAGGAACAATTCAATGAGAATTTTATTCCTGAAATCAGGGAGGGTGCATTTGATTTTATAAAAGATTTAAGTAATTTTAGCGAATTGTATTTATTTACAACCGGAAATCTGATGTTATCTGCAAAATGGTTGATTGATAATAATGTCGATGAATATTTTAAAGATGTTACAAATGTTAAACTACCGTAATTTCTTTATATTGATGATAGATATATTTGTTTTAAGGGAAATTATAAGTAAACAATGAATGAAATTAGAAATTTCAAAGTATTTTGGAAGAAGTAAATCAGTAAAAAAATACCTGCGAATAAATGTTTATCCGCAGGTATTTTCTATTATTTATATTTGTTGAACTAATTTATGCATTTAGCTCTGTCTTCATCGGTTACTCCTTTAAGTGTAAGGTTGACTCTGCCTCTTTCATCAATTTTGATGACTTTAACAACAATTTCCTGACCGATGTGTAAATGTGGTTCGATAGCATCAATTCTCTCGTTGCAAACTTGAGAAATATGAATCATACCGTCTTTGCCGCCGCCTAATTCAACGAAAGCTCCGATAGGAATAATTCTTACTACCTTACCTCTTATTACCATTCCTACTTCAGGTTTGAAAGTCAAATCTTTAATCATTTTGACTGCAATTTTTGCGCCTTCCTGATCGTTAGATGTGATTGTTACAAGACCTGAATCCTGAATATCAATTTCTGCACCTGATGCATCAATGATTTCTCTGATTTGTTTCCCGCCCGGTCCGATTACTGTTCCGATATCTTCAGTCGGAATAGTTAAAGTCGTGATGCTCGGAGCAAACGGAGATAAATGATCTGCAGGTTTAGAAATTACTTCTCTCATTTTTCCTAAGATATGTAATCTGCCTTCTTTTGCCTGATATAAAGCTTTTCTTAAAGTTTCATTCGGAATACCTTTTGCTTTCATATCCATTTGAAGGGCGGTAATACCTGTGTCGTTACCTGTTACCTTGAAGTCCATATCGCCAAGGAAGTCCTCAATACCTTGAATATCGGTTAATACAACGGGTTCATAGCCTTCTTCTTTAATCATACCCATTGCAACGCCGCCAATCATACATTTAACGGGAACGCCCGCATTCATCAAAGCCATTGACGAACCGCAAGTTGAACCCATTGATGTTGAACCGTTTGATTCCAAAACATCTGATGTTACTCTGATTGTATATCCGAATTCTTCTTGAGATGGAAGTGCGGGAATGTTAGCTCTTTCTGCCAGGTTGCCGTGTCCGACTTCTCGTCTGCCCGGTCCTCTTAAAGGTTTTACTTCCCCAACAGAAAATCCCGGGAAAATATATTTGTGCATATATGTTTTTTCTTTCTGAGGATCAACTCCGTCAAGTTCCTGTTTCATAGAAGGACCTGCCAAAGTTGCAACAGACAAGATTTGAGTTTGACCTCTTGTAAATACTGCAGAACCGTGAGCTCTGGGGATAACACCAACTTCGCACCAGATAGGACGAACTTCGTTGTATTTACGACCGTCAGCTCTTACGTGTTCATCTAATATCATTGAACGCATAACGTGTTTTTCTGCCAATTTAAATTCTTCTGCAACAAAGTCAACACCTGATTCTTCAATGATTTTTTTGATGTAGTCATCATCAGGCAATGCATCGATTTTTTCTTTAACCAAAGCTTTTGCTTCTTCAAGTTTATTTTGTCTGTATTCTCTGTCAAAATGGTGATATGCATCGAAAATCATATCGTGAGCATTGTCTTGAATGATTTTTGCAATTCCTGATGTATCATAAGGATTTACAAATTCTTGTTTTTCAACGCCGCAATCTTTAGCAAACTGAACTTGAGCTTCGCATTGTTTTTTGATTTCGCCTTGAGCAAATTCAACAGCGTTCATAATATCATCTTCGGTTACGAATTTGCAGCCTGCTTCAACCATGATTACGCTATCGTGGGTACCTGCAACAACGATATCAAGATCAGATGCGTGAGCCTGTTGGTGAGTAGGGTTAGCAATGAAATTGCCTTCTGCATCACGTGAAACTCTAACCGCACCGATAGGTCCTTCAAACGGAGCGCCTGACAACATCAAAGCGCATGATGCACCTAACATTGCCAATGTATCAGGTTGGTTTTCCTGATCATAGCTGAATAATTGAGCTACGATTTGAATATCATTTCTGTATCCTTTCGGGAACAGAGGTCTTATGGGTCTGTCTATCAAACGGGAAATCAAAATAGCCTTATCGCTTGCTTTCCCTTCAGACCTGTTGTAACCGCCGGGGATTCTTCCGATAGCGGACATTCTTTCTTCATAATCAATTAATAACGGGAAAAAGTCTATTCCGACTCTGGGTTCTTTTGATACGCAGCAATGTACAAATAACATTGTATCACCGCATCTTACCGTAACCGAACCGTTAGCCGAACGAGCATACTTCCCTGTTTCAACGGTAACTGTTTTACCGCCGATTTCAAGTTGAAAACTTTTTGTTTCAGGAATCATAATAATTACCTTTCTTTCTGCGTTCTGTCTTAACGCTTTACTACTTTTACACTTCCTATAAGTTTATGCGTTTATTATACAACAAACAGACAAATATATACAATTGCGCAAAAATTAATATTTACAGGCTTAAAACAGAATGATGAATACCATAAATAAAAGTTCTCCGAGTTTCGGAGCAAAATTTATAAATAATACGAATATAAAAAGATTTTTACGTTCAACCAAAGAATATGTTCCCGCAAAAGTTTCTTTTGTAGAGATTGATTCGTATAACAGGGAAGATATTTTTGCGCTGGAAGATGTTGCAAGATACTGGGTTAACGGAAAATTTGCAACAAATTTTGTTACGACCGCAAAATGGAAAACTATAGGCAACGGCAATAACAGAAAGATTTATGCTTTGACTGCGCAAAATAAAAGTCATGGAAAATTAAACTATGATGATATTTTGGGGCTTGCAGAGGTTTGCGAAAACAGTAAACATGATATTTATTTGAATTATTTGCAGGCAAAACCCGATATAATATATTCTCAAAACAGGGAGTATAAAGGCATAGGCAGCGGAATATTAAATTCGTTGAAAAATCTTTATGATAAAATTTCCCTAAATTCGTTATGTGAAAAGTCTGTAAAGAATTTTTATTTCAAGAACAATTTCAAACTGACAAGACCAGATGTGAATCAATTTGAATGGCACAGGGGAATAATGTCTTATATTAAAAAGTTTTTGGGATTAAATTAATTTTCATGATATATTGTATACGTATGAGGCTTCGTAGCTCAGTAGGATAGAGCGGCGGTTTCCTAAACCGTGTCTGCCGTGCGTTCGAATCGCACCGGGGCCACTAAAAAAGACAAGGACAAAAGTCCTTGTCTTTTTTAGTGCCTTGGTAACAATGAGAACACAACTCTGCGTTCTGCGGAATTTCGGTAGGGCGATGTCGAGGACGAAGTCCGAGCAAGCCCGTATGTAGAACAGAGGAATTGAGTGTAAAAATGCGATAGCATTTTGATGCGAAATGTAAGGAAGTTCACCCCCGAAAATCCAAGATAATGGATTTTTGGGAATAGTTAAGCGAGGAAAATAAGGTAAAAAGTTTGCGAAAATAATAAGCTGTTCGCAGGACTAATGAGCAAACTTTCGTTGTATTAAAAGAATAATTAAAGCGAATGAAATTCGCCCTCGTGAACAAGTTAACTGAGTAATAAAAATTGCGTAAGCAATTTTATAAAACGGAGTAACTTAATTTACGAACCTGCAAAATCCAAGAGCTCAATGATGGAATCTGTCTCTTTATGTTAAACGGTCATGGCATCACTTATCATGTATTATGGCGGACTATAGTTTGAACTACCTAATTATACGTAGGAAAAACTAAATTTCTTGCGTTATGAGTCTGCATATTGTCACTATATACCTTAAATTTACATTTAGAAGTTATGCCAATATCTATTTGTGTATATTTTGGCTTATTGACGTAGTCCCCATAAATGTTCAACCCCTCTGTAAAACGTTTAATTACTGCTTTTAAACTCTTTATACTATTATCAACCCCTATCCAGTTGCGTCCTGTTTCAAAAGCTGCAGCTAAGGTTGTCCCACTACCTGCAAAACAATCCATAACTATATCTCCTTTATTAGAAGATGCTTCAACTATCATTTTGAGCATTGAAAGATTCTTTTCTGTAAGATATCCGGTTGTTTTGTCTGTTTGGTTTATTGAATCTCTGCAATTTAGCCATATATCCTGTATAGGAACACCTTTATCAGGATTACAAAATACTTTTCGACGAGGATTTCCATTAGGGCTCCAGTAAATTTCTCCTGCTTTATCCAAAGCATCTAATTTTTCAGGCGTATATTGCCAGTGTTTTCCTTTGGGTGGCATCATATCATGCCACATTTTACCTGTTTCTCCATTTCGTATGCCTGGGGCATGAATTGGTACTTTTTTATATCGTTTTCCTGTCTTTCTATCTATGCATGGATATTGCTTAATCATTTGGTCATATTCCCAAGGGGTAAATGGTCTATGCCAAGTATATTTTGATGTTTTTGAGTAGAACATTATGTAATCAGAAATATTTCCATAAATATTTTTTGTATAATTTTTTGTACTGCATTTCTTCCTTGTTATGAATGCATTACAATTTTCCTCTCCAAAAACTTCATCCATGATGATTTTCATATTGAAAGCCATTTTATTATCAAGATGAAGATAAATGGATCCTTTGGGGGATAATAATTCTCTCATAATAATTATTCTCTCTCGCAAGAACTCTATAAATTCGCCGCCGACAAGCGAATCTTGGTACGCTTGTTCTTGTTCTTTATTTACAAAATAGGAGTTTGTAGAAAAAGGAGGATCTATATAAATTAAATTTATTTTTTCTTTATAACCCGAATGCAGTAAAAAGAGTAATGCGTTTAGATTATCACCATAAAAAAATTTATTTTTGCTTGATACTCCATTCACATCAGAAATAAACTCGAAATTTGTATAGCTTTTATTTCGAATTTCTGCTTCACTTAACTTCCCGCTATAGTTAAGGCTGATTGATATTTTGGGCTTTCTAACTTTATTTTTTTGTCGCTATACCAATAGACACTATTCATCACCTACTAACCATTTTCTCGTTAAACGTTCGTCTATCATTCGTAATGTTAATACTTTGACTTGATTGGGATATCTATCTTCAATATTTGAATAGTCTCGCCACATAGTGCCTAATAAAAGTCCCGGTCCGTCATTTATATAAATTACTTTTGTTTTGAGATTATGCTCATTGACATACGACAATACTTCGTCTGCACAATTTCTATAACCTCCAGTTCTATCATCCTCTTGTGCTCCCACTCTATCGCCATCATAGCGAGCTAAACCGACGGCGTAAATAATTTGTTTATCCGAAGATGAAATAACAAAATCCAGAGGTCTATTTTCATTAGGATAATCTTTCCATATTTCTTTTGCTTGTACATCTGAGCCTGCCCGTTTGGGTCCCCAAATGTATAAATCGGGAAACTTACCTTGTATAATATTAAAAATTTTTTCAGTTAGATCATACCCCTTTTTACCACGGTCTTTGTACTCCCAGAGGATAGCACAAATTGTTTCATCCAATATTGGGCGCAGATCAAAATTTTTCTGTACATCTTGAATTGGTCTAAATCCACTACCAAAATCATTACAAATTTTTTTGTTAGGGTTTTCTTCTTTAACATTTTCGACAGGAGTTGCATGAGATACATATTTCCTGAAAATACGGCAAAGTTGTATACGCATCCATTGGTTTGAAAGTTACGATATATTTTGAAATAAAGCTGTAGAACTTTCTGAACTATGTATAATTGTAGAGAACATTTCCAAAGCAGGAGAGTATAGCCTACAGGCATCTTTTAAAATATCAGGATAGTATTCCCATGTTGAAAGAGTTATATAATTACATCTTTCCTCTGGTGTATAGTCTTTAAATTTTTGCATATAGCTACTCCTTTAAATTGAAAATTCATATTTGTAATGATAACATAGAAACATGTTTCCAGATGTTTTTGTAACATTTTTTTTAAATTTCTTACTAAAACTAATTGTTTAAGATAAATATTTATTCTATATTTGTAAAATATTAGTAAAAGCCCAAAAACTAAAGCTCGTTAATAATCATTTTATGCTATATTATAGTCGGGTCAACTTAAAATGATATGAACATAATTGCTTCCTAAATAATTCAAAAATTTCAAATCTATATGTTTGCCATATAATTTAGAAAAAGGAGCAAATATGTTCAGATCGTTGAGAAGAATAAAGCAGCAATTACCGTTTGAAGATTGCGTTGCGCTTTTAAAATCCGAAGTGAGAGGAACGCTTTCCGTGCTTGGAGATGATGATTATCCATACGGGCTTCCGATAAATTTTTATTATGATGAAAATGACGGGAATTTAGGGAAAATTTATTTTCATGGCAGCAAGGCGGGTCATAAAATTGATGCGATAAAAAAGCACGACAAAGTTTCATTTTGTGTTCGTGATAACGGGGTTCAAAAAGAGGGAAAACTCGGATTGGATTATAAGAGTGTCATAGTTTTCGGCAGGATAAAAATTGTCAATGATATGGATAAGACACTTGATATATGCGCAAAACTTGCATCACAATTTGATTTTGGACAGGATTATATTGATAGTGAAATTAAAAAGTTCGCAAAATTTGTAGCGGTGCTTGAATTGACACCCGAGCACATTTCGGGCAAAACAGTAAATGAAAGTTAACATATATTTAAAAATATTTATGCTATGATATTTTTCGTGGAATAGGGATATTATGAGAAGTGATAATATTAAAAAAGGAATAGCACATACTCCGCACAGAGGGCTTTTGATGGCTGCGGGAGTAAGCAGAAAAAATATGGATGCTCCGTTTATCGGGATTGCAAGTTCGTTTACGGATTTAATCCCAGGACATGCAGGCATGAGAGATTTGGAACGCCGGATTGAAAAAGGGATTCATACGGGCGGCGGTCAGGCTTTTATATTCGGCGTACCTGCAATATGTGATGGTATCGCAATGGGGCATAACGGTATGAGATATTCGCTCCCTTCAAGGGATTTAATTGCGGATTGCGTTGAAACCGTTGCGCAGGGGCATCAGTTAGACGGACTGGTTTTACTTACAAATTGCGATAAAATTACTCCGGGAATGTTAATTGCCGCAATGAGGTTAAATATCCCGTCAATTATCGTTACAGCAGGTCCTATGCTTGAGGGTGAAAGCAGGTGCAAAAAATTAACTATGATAAAAGGTTCGTTTGAGGCGGTCGGGAAATATCGAAACGGTGAAATCGATAAAGACAGATTGCTTGAACTTGAAGAAGAATCTTGTCCGACATTCGGTTCCTGCCAAGGAATGTATACGGCAAATACAATGGCTTGTTTGACGGAAGTTATGGGAATGAGTTTGCCGTTGTGTGCCACGTCATCTGCCGTTTCATCAAAAAAACGCCGTATAGCTTTTGATTCGGGCGTTCAAATTGTAAATCTCGTAAAAAATGATATTAAACCATCAGATATTATTGATAAAGAAACTATCGAAAATGCAATTATTGCCGATTTAGCGCTCGGAGGAAGTACAAATTCGGTTATGCATTTGCTTGCGCTTGCGAATAGCGGCGGAATTGATTTGAAACTGGAAGATTTCGATCGTTGGGGAAATACTGTTCATCAAATTTTGAAACTTGACCCTGCCGCAAATCCAACGATGACGGAATTTCATTATGCTGGCGGAGTTCCTGCATTGATGAAAAATTTGATAGAGGCAAATATCGGTATAAAAAATAAAAATACCGTAAGCGGTTTGTCGACTTTTGAAATATCAAAAAATGCTTTTGTTGATAAGAATTTGATAAAAACTTACGATAACCCCGTTAATACAAAACCGGGGCTTGGAATTTTGCACGGAAATATTGCGCCCGACGGATGTGTAACAAAGATTTCGGGGATTGACGAAAGCTGTTACGAATTTGAGGGAAAAGCGGTATGTTTTGATTGCGAAGAAGATGCAATGTCAGCGCTTGAAAATGATGAAATTAAAGACGGTGATGTAATAATTATACGTTATGAGGGCCCTAAAGGCGGTCCCGGGATGAGAGAAATGCTGGCACCGACTTCTCTTTTGGTCGGCAAGGATTTAGGTAAAACGGTTGCCCTTATAACAGACGGTAGATTTTCGGGCGGCACGAGGGGAATTTGCATAGGTCATGTTTGTCCTGAAGCCGCAAACGGCGGGAATATTGCGCTTATTGAAAACGGCGACAAAATTAAAATTGATATAAACAACCGCAGAATCGAACTTTTGGTGTCTGAAGATGAACTCAATGAGCGAAGAAAACATTTAAAACCGTTTGAGAACAAAATCAAATCGGGCTACCTTGCAAAATATGCAAGAACCGTTCAGGATGCATCACATGGAGCAATTGTATAGATGAAAGAATTAAATATAAACATATCTCATATCGCAATAATTATGGACGGGAACAGGCGTTGGGCAAAACAATACGGCTTGCCGAGTGCTGCGGGACATAAAAAAGGTGTTGAAGCTTTGAGAAAAACCGTAAGAGCGTGTGATGATTTAGGAATAAAATATTTGACTGTTTATGCATTTTCAACTGAAAACTGGAAACGCAGCAAAGAGGAAGTCAGTTTTTTGATGAATCTTGTTGCTGTTACTTTGAAAAATGAACTTGACGAAATGCACAAAGAAGATGTTAAAATCTCTTTTTTAGGCGATTTGGAACCTATTTCAAAAAGTTTAAGACAGGTTATTGATAACGCAATAGAAAAAACTAAGAATAATAAAGGAGTAAATCTTCAAATAGCATTTAATTACGGTTCACGTCATGAAATAACAACCGCAGTTAAAAAGATTGTTCAATCGGGAATAAAAATTGAAGATATAACAGAAGAAACAATAAGCAAAAATCTTTACACCTCAGGTATTCCCGATCCTGACATCTTAATAAGAACGGGCGGAGAAAAGCGAATTTCAAATTACCTTTTGTGGCAGATTGCGTATTCTGAAATTATTGTCGTTGATGAGTTTTGGCCCGAATTTGACGGCAATTCATTAAAACAATGCATAGATGAATTTAACAATAGGACAAGACGTTATGGAAAATAAAAAAATAAAAATCGTTTTAGCAACGGGTAATCCTCATAAACTTCAGGAAATAAAAGATATAACAAAGGGTTCAAATATAGAATTTTCATTGCCTGACGGGGATTTTAATCCTAATGAAAACGGTACGACTTTTGAGGAAAATTCTTTAATAAAAGCCCGTGAAGCGGTAAGAGTTTCTCATTGTATGTCGCTTGCCGATGATTCAGGGTTATGTGTTGAGGCTTTGGATGGAGCTCCGGGGATACACAGCGCCCGTTATGCTCCCACGCAGCAAGAGCGTATAGATAAACTTTTAAAAAATCTAACCCGAGCGGTTAATAGAAAAGCAAAATTCGTTTGTGCTATGACTTTGGTTGACGGCGAGGGTAACTTGATACATCGTGAAATCGGCGAATGCCATGGTGAAATCGCAAAAGAACAATCAGGTTCAAACGGGTTCGGGTATGACCCTGTGTTTATCGTGGACGGTTACGGTAAAACTATGGCTCAAATGAGCGAGAAACAAAAAAATACCCTTTCTCACAGGGCAAAAGCAATGAAAAAAATGGTGAAATATATTGAAGAAAGTTTATAAGTGAATAAGTTCATAAGTTTATAATTAATTTTCCAAAATTAAATTATAATAATACCCGAAGGGTTGAAAATATCCTATGAACTTATAAACTTATAAACCTATTAACCTATTAACTTATAGATTTAAGGACAAAAAATCTTGAAAAAAACAATCATAATAATTTTCTCAATACTAATATGCGCAATGCTTTGCAGGTTTGCATATTCCTTGTTTACGGGATATTTAACGGGTAAGAAGATGAGCCGAAAAGTCGTGCCTGTTGTGAAAGTTCAAGAGGTCAAAAATCAAAATATTTTAAGACATTTTGAGGCTTCGGGCAGAATAGTTTCAAAATATCAGGTTGGAATTATTGCAAGGGTTTCAGGGTATTTGCAAAAAAGCTATTTTAAAGAGGGCAGCTACGTAAAAGCCGGTGATACCTTATTTTTAATTGAACCGGCCGAATATAAAAACGCCGCAAATGTTTCAAGTGCCGATATAAAAGATATTAAAGCAAAATTGAATTATGCAAATAAGCAATTGGAAAGAGCAAAAGAGCTTGTCAAAGAAGATTACATTGCAAAATCCAAGTATGATGAAATTTTGTCCGAAAGGGATTCGCTTGTGGCGCAATTGAGCGCAGCTAAATCAGAACATAGCGACAAAGAACGTAATCTTTCTTATACAAAAATTAAAGCACCCGTTGACGGCAGAATCGGTACGATTGATGTTACCGTCGGGAATTATGTTAACGCCTCAACAGGCTCATTAACTACAATAAACAGCACAAATCCGATATATGTTACTTTCCCGTTGTCAACAGATGATTATAATGCTATGACTTCAATTGACAAACCCAATGAAAAACACAGGGTTGAATTATATTTTTCAAACGGTAAAAAGTATAAATTTGACGGTATACAAGACTTTTTAGATAACAAAATTGACGAAACAACGGGAACGGTAATGTATCGAGCAACATTCCAAAACCCCGACAACGAACTTTTGCATGGCGAATTTGTCAAGGTCAAAATATTTTCAAATCATTCGGTAAATATTCCTATGATTCCCGTAAAAGCAATAATGTCAAATCAAGAGGGTAAATATGTGTATGTTTTGAACAAGAATAATTTACCCAAAATAAGATATATAAAAACGGGCGAACAATACGGAAATAATCAGGTTGTACAATCGGGCTTGAAACAGGGCGATAAAATCATAACAGACGGAGTGATTAAAGTTACCCCTAATAAGCCCGTAAAAATAAAAGATATTAAGGCACAAGGACTCTAAGAATTTTACGGTCATTCTGAACGAAGCGAAGAATCACCTTATTGTGCAAGAATAAGAATGTAGATTGGGCATACTTACCCAACAACAAAACTATTTTAATTAGTAGTCCTGCAGGTGCGATATGAATTTTAAAATAGCCTATCAGGCTTATATATCATATTTTTTCAGGCTTTTAAAATTAACAGGATTAATAATTAAAAAGGTTATTTATCGTGTCTGACAAATCCACAAACAATATTTTCATCTACCGCCCGAAGCTTGCGATTGTAATTTCGCTGGCGATTGTTCTTGCGGGGCTGCTTGTGCTTTTTCAGCTGCCGCTTGAAGAATATCCCTCTATTACTCCGCCGCAGGTTATTGTGAGTGCCACGTATTCGGGCGCAAGTTCGGATGTTGTGGAATCGACCGTTGCAGCGCCTGTTGAATCTCAATTAAACGGCGTTGAAAATATGATTTATATGAGTTCATCTTCTCAAAACGGCAGCTACAAGTTGACGATGTATTTTGATGTGGATTCTGATCCTGACATGAATGTCGTGAATGTTCAAAATCAGCTCCAACTGGTTACTCCGAGGCTGCCTGAAGAAGTCCGCCGCTACGGATTATCTGTCAAAAAATCAACGGGCGGACCGGGTGTGCTTATTATTTCCGTTAATTCGCCGAACAATTCTTACAAAAACCTTTTTATTGCAAACTATGCCGACATTTTTATAAAAGATGAACTCTCAAGAATAAAAGGGGTCGGAGATGTGAGCGTTTTCGGTTCTTCATTATATTCAATGCGCATTTGGCTAAATGCCGACAGAATGAATTTTTACAAACTGTCGGTGTCAGATGTAATAAACGCAATAAGTGTGCAAAACTCTCAATTTCCCGCAGGAGATTTGGGGGTTGAACCGATGAAAAGTAGTCAGATTATAAAGCTTACTATGCGGACAAAAGGCAGGCTGAAAACCGAAAAGGAATTTGAAAATATAATTATAAAATCTCTTTCAAACGGCGAACAAATAAGATTAAAAGATGTCGCAAGGGTTCAGCTCGGAGCGGAAAATTATTCGAATTTTTCTAAAATAAGCGGGAAAAATGCCGCCATAATTTCAATAAACCAACTTCCCGAAGCAAACGCAATAGATTTATCTAACCGCATTCAAAAGAAAATGAAAGAACTTGCCAAAGGTTTCCCGAAAGATATTTCATATAAAATTCAGCATGATGAAACTGAATTTGTGCGGGAATCAATAAAAGAAGTTGTTTGGGCTGTTGTGCTTGCCGTAATTCTTGTTACGGGGGTAACGTATTTATTTTTAGGAACGATAAGTTCTGCTTTTATACCGTTTTGCGCAATTCCCGTATCGCTCGTCGGTGTTTTTATTTTTATGAAATTTTTTGGATTTTCAATAAATCTGCTTATACTTTTCGGGTTGGTTTTGTCTGTAGGATTGGTCGTAGATGATGCGATTGTTGTTCTCGAAAACACTCAAAGGCACATAAAAGAGGGTAAAAGTTCAACCGAGGCGGCAGAAGTTACGATGAAAGAGGTCTTTGGTGCCGTTGTTGCAACTTCTTTAGTCCTAATGGCAGTATTTATTCCCGTGTCGTTACTGGGCGGGATTACTGGGAAGATGTTTAAGCAGTTTGCGCTGTGTATTGCATCTTCTATCGGGTTGTCAACCCTTGTAGCTCTTACTCTTGCACCTGCTCTTTGCGCAATGCTTTTGAATAATAATCACGAAAAAACTCCCGAGATAGTTGTTAAATTCGAAAATTATTTTGAACAAATAAAAGGTAAATTTTTAAATATCGTTTATCAATTTATTGACTCTAAAAAATATACTTTGACTGTGTTTGGCTTTAGTGTTGTTTTGCTCGGGATTTTGTTTTTGCTTATCCCAAAAGGCTTTTTACCGAGTGAGGACAGAGGAGCAATATTTACTCAGTTGCAGCTGCCTGACGGTTCGTCGGCATCAAGAACAAATACTGCGGCAAAAGAAGTTGAGTCTGAAATCCTTAAAATTAAGGGGGTAAAAGATACCATCACGATGGTCGGAATGAACGGCGAAAATACGGCATTCATTGTGTCTGATTTGGCGCCGTGGAGTGAAAGAAAGAAAAAATCCGAATCCGCACAGGGCATAATGCAGCAGATTAATAAAAAGTTCTCAAATTATCCCGAAGCTACCGTTGTAACCTTTTCCCCTCCTGCAATATCAGGGCTCGGAATGTTTGGAGGGTTTGAATATCAGCTTCTTGATAAAGGCGAAAGAAGTGCCGCAGAACTTTATAAACAGGCGCTTAATCTTATACAAAAAGGAAAAGAAAGCCCGAAATTCAGTACGCTTTATACTTCTTACAGCTCAAATCTTCCTCAATTGCTCATTGATGTTGATATATCAAAAGCTATGGCAATGAATGTCGATATTTCCGAGGTTTACAATTCTATTTCAAGCTATTTTGCGAAAACTTATGTAAACGATTTCAACAAATACGGTAGGGTCTATAGAGTCTATGTTGAGGGTGATTCCGAATTTAGAGCAAACATAAATGATATTTCAAAAATTTATGTGAAAAATAAATACGGTAAAATGGTGCCTTTGGAAGAACTTATAAAGATAAAAAACATAGCAGGACCTTATGTAAGAACAAGGTTTAATATGTATCCTTCCGTTACGATAAACGGAATGGCAAGACAGGGCGTAAGTTCGGGCGATGCAATAAAAGAAATGGAACAAATATCCGATAAAATTTTGCCTGACGATATGAGCTATGATTGGTCGGGAACGGCTTATCAGGAAAAAGAATCCTCGGGACAGATTTTACCTATACTTTTGATGTCCTTAACTTTCGTTTATCTGTTTTTGACGGGGTTGTATGAAAGCTGGTTTTTACCTGCGGCGGTTCTTTTGATTACTCCGATTGCGGTTTGCGGAGCATTGGTGTTTCAATATATTTTCGGATTTTCGCTTGATATTTATTCTCAAATAGGGCTTGTAATGTTAATCGGTTTGAGCGCAAAACAGGCAATTTTAATTATTGAATTTGCAAAAGATGCACACAATGACGGGTTGAGTATAAAAGATGCTGCAAAACAGGCGATAAATCTAAGATTTCGAGCGGTAATGATGACAAATATTTCGTTTATTTTGGGGCTGTTACCATTGATTTTTGCATCGGGAGCGGGGTCAGGTTCAAGACATTCTGTCGGAATAACGGTTTTGGGCGGAATGATGGCGGCAGCATTTTGGGGAACAATGCTTGTTCCCTCATTTTATGTGATTGTTGAAGAATTTAGGCTAAATTTGGGCAAAAAATTAAAGAGGTTGAAATGATAAACTTTATAAAATTTTTTCTAAATGAAATAATTATACTTGCTTTTTTTTGTGCCGCAGTTTTTATCGTACCCGTGAAAGCATCGGAAATCAAAGACATTGACCCTATGACGGATTTTAATATGGAAAAAGTTATATCAGGGTCGGTTAAAAATACGGTTGATATGACGATGGATAATTGCATAAAAATAGCGCTTGGCAATAATCCGCAAATTAGTGCGGCTTTTAACGATATACTTGCGCAGGATGCTCGAATAAAACAGGTATGGGCGAATTATTTTCCGCAAATTAATTGGCAGACAAGTTATTCGCATATCAAGCAGTTGCAGTTGTCTGATGCGTTTGGCAGAAATTTGCAGTTTGATTATTATTTACTTGGGCAGGTCGGGTTGCAGCAGCTTTTGTACGATTTCGGGGTAGTGCAAAATCAGGCAACAATTCAGCGTCTTGGCTACGAATCTGAAAAAAAGACTTTTGCAAGTATTGTTAATGACGTGATTTATCAGACAAAAAGTGCGTATTATTCTTTGCAATACGCTTATGAGGCGGAAAAAGTCGCCCAAAATAATCTTGATAACTACCAAACTTTTTATAATCAGGCAAAAGCGTTGTATAAAATCGGGTTTAACCCGAAAGTTGACGTTACGATTGCGCAGGCGAATTTAAGCAAAGCAAAAATGACCCTTATAAATGCAAAAAATCAGGTCAATACGGGGATTGTAAATCTAAACAACGTAATGGGTGTTCCATATCTTGAGAAATATAAAATTCAAGGCGAATTGAATTTTGTGCCGCTGGATATGAGTTTTGAAGACACGGTAAAAATGGCAATTGAAGCTCGCCCCGAATTAAAGCAGGCGCAAATTGATGTCGAAAAAGCGCACCAGAATTTGAAACTTGCAAAGAAAGCCTATTTCCCGTCGCTTACTGCAGAAGGACAATATCAAAAAGGCGGGAAACATTGGACTTCAAATGACGGCTGGGTTGTTGGGATTTATTTTAATTTTCCGAATGTCAACGCAATGTTAATAAATAATTCCATAAAAGAGGCAAAATTCCTTTACGATAAAGAAATAGCCAATGCTAAAAATATTCAAAATAATATTTATAAAGAAATTCAAACGGCATATTTAAAACTTCACGAAAAGGAAAATCAGCTTCCCGTTGCTCAAATTCAGGTCAAAGAGGCGCAGGAAAATTATGATTTGTCAAAGGGCAGATATCGTGTCGGTGAGGCAACACCGATTGAAATGCGTGAGGCTCAAAATACCCTTGCAGAATCTCAATTGCAATATTACAATGCTCTGTATGAATACAACAGCGCTCGAGCAGAACTTGAAAAAGCAATCGGCAAAAATTTGATCCCCGTAAAAAACGGCGATATTGTGGATTTTAAGAAATGATTAAGAAATGTAAAACATAATTAAATCAAAAAAGCAATTATTTTATGAATATATACTTTATATATATGTAAGAGCTAAATAAGAGAGAGATTAAGAATCATGGCTACAGGTCAATTTGGTACAATAGTTAAACCGACGGCAAGAAGAAGACAGCCGAGAGAATTTCATTATCTTGAACACAAAGACAGAAGAATGAGATTCAATAATTCAAAAGATCCGATTTATTATATTTTTGATTGTATAGAAAATCGTCCGGTAAGCAAATTGGCAAAAGAATTTGTAGAAGATACAATTTTCGATACGATAAACTTCATTTCAAAAGTTGTCAGATAATCATAGGAAACAAGGAAAAAGGAAATTTACAAAAGTCAGGAAAAGGATAGGAAATTTAATTTATAAAGCGGCAATAGCCGCTTTTATTTTTTGCTATAAAATAATTGTTTGCGGATAGATTTCTTCCACGTAAGTTGCCCAATCTTTCACGTCAAAAAATCCGAGCGCAAATTCTGCCGAATTTTGTCCGAGCTGCTGCGCATCGGGAACTTTTATCGGCGGACCTGCAGGGGTGGTTCTTGCAGGATTTTTGGGATTGGAAATAATCCCGATACTTCTTAATAATGTTACCGACAGGCTGTTTTGATACACTTCATATTCTGTTAGACCTTTTGTGATTACTCCGAATCCGTTTGACCATGCAAATCTTTGCATTGGTGCCGTGTTTGTTTTTGCCTCGTGCCCCCTTTCTTTGGGCAGGTTTTCTCTTATATTGTATTCATAATCAAAATCTCTTTTGATTAAATTATTCATATCTTCGGAATAAGTTTCTTTGACAGGCTTATTCAAATTGAACCTTACCTGCAAAAGTCTGTTTGTCAAAAGGTTTGACCATACGATTTTGAAATTAAGCAATTTTGATTTTTTGTTTAAAAATACAAGTACGCTGAAAAATGAGGTATCTATTTTTATTTCGCATCTTAAATCGCCTTGCATAAATATTTTAGCCGACCTAATTTGAGCAAATTCGCCTTTATCCGTTTCAGACGGGGCGTAATTGTAGGTGTCGCCCAAATCTTTATATCTTACAAATTCTATGAAGTTTTCATACTCCGTTTCGCCGTCATAAAGGTTTATCTTTCCGTCTTTGACTTCTATCTTGATATTTGAATTTTCAAGAGTGTTTTCCGTTACCTTTAAATCGGTTTCTTCACCGTCTGAATTAAATTCACGCAGACATTTATAAATCGTTGTATAATCTTCTGTTGCGGGAATTTTCAAGGTGTCATAAATTATGTTTTTAGGAAAACCCTGTTCTCTATCTATAACCTGTGCTCCGTCAGGAACTTTCAAATCCTCGGTTTCAAGAAGTTTATATTTATCTTCGTATTTGAAACTTGCCGCAACGCTATCTTCTTGAGAAAATCTTATTTCTTCGATAATCGTATTTGCAATTTCTTCAACTTTATCATAGCGAATCATATCTTCTTGATGAACCTTATCGGTTGAACAGCCGCAAATGCTGTCATGCGCCTGATTTTGCAAAAGCAGTTTGTATGCATGTTCTATTGCGTTTTCATAATTGCCGCCGAAATTGTATTGCAATTTGTTTGCAATATCCAAAATATAAGAACAATGCGTATTTCTTTGTTTCAATTTTGTTCTTGCAGAATATGAACCGGGAAGTATAAATGTTGCGGAATTATCTCTCAATTCATCGTTATATTTTGTTTTGAATTTGACTTTATCAAAATAATCAAATAATGAACCGAGTTCAATATAATAATCATCCAGTATATTATTAATTTCATCAATTTGTTCTGCCAGATTGAACGGTACCCCGAGATGATCCGCACCGATTGGCAAAAGTAAGGTATTTGAAGATTTTTGCGCAATTTTATCCAGTTCGGATTTCAAAAATTTTGCTTTATCTTCAATTGATCTGTCTGATGCAAAAATATCATTAAAATATCCTCTGACAAGATTTACCGTATTTACTCCGTTATAAATAAATTCTGACGGCAGATTGTCGGGAACTCCACGCCATACAACAGCTTTATCTATCCCGTAATTTTTTAATATGAACGGAATATTTTTACTGTGTCCGAAAGTATCGGCAAAGTAGCCGATAAAATCTTCACATCCGTAATATTGGGCAATTTTTAAACCTATTTCCAAATTCTTTTCAAAACATATTCCGTCTGTCAAAAATTCATCTACAAGAACGTAGAAAGGACCTATGAAAAGTTTTTTATCCGCAATTAAATCTCTTATCAAAACTTCTTTTTCGGGACGTAATTTTAAATAATCCAAAAGTGCGATAACCTGTCCGTCAAAATAGAATGACGGGAGGCTCCCGTTTTGAAGCATATCCAAAACATTATCAAACACCTTGAGAAGTCTGAGCCTGAAAGCCTCAAATTCTCTGTACCATTCTCTGTCCCAATGAGTGTGGACATACGCAATTACGGATTTTTTAGCAACCATATTTTTATATTACCACTTTTTTTATAATTAATCCACATATTTACCTATAACCGAATCGGGAATATAAAATATTTTAAAACCTCTTAATATGACTTAGAAGAAAAGAGGTTTTATATGAATAAAATTATTATTGCGGCAATGTTATTTTTAATGGTTTTCGGCGTTCAAATAAGGGCGCAAGCGTATAGCGAAAGTTATTCATACAATGATTACGGCAGTAACGGTTTTAATAACGGGGAATACTGTTCGCAAGATACAGGCAGCGGGAAACAAAGTATTTTAACCAAAATAAGAAATGCTTTTATAGGACAAATGACTGGCTACACTCCGCAAATTCCGCCCTCTCCGTATTTAAATCCGTATTACGGACCGTCATATAATCAGGGCTTTTATACGGGCAATCAATGGAACTCCCATAATGTTTATAATCCCGTTTACCCCGCAAGGCTTTTTGGTACTTCGTTTTAGTTTTTTGATTAAGTAACTATATACGAAATTATAGTAAATTTGTAATATAAATGAGCCTATGTCATTGCGAGGAGCCAAGAGGACTTGGCGACGCGACAATCCCGCCTTTGAATTTACAATCAAACAAAAGCAAGTATTTTATTGTAATGTAACTTTGTATATAAATTTCTTTAATTATATCAAATGTAAAAATTATATAAATATATCAAAAACATTGTTTTTTAATGATATTATACATAATGTAGTTATTTTAAGGAGAGTTAAAAATTATGTGTGGTATCATCGGATACGTCGGAAGAAATTCCGTACTTGATATATTATTAGACGGATTGAAACAGTTGGAATACAGAGGTTACGATTCGTCAGGCGTTGCGTTAAAATGCGGAGATAAAATCGAGGTTTATAAAGCTGTAGGAAAGTTAAATAACCTAAGAGATAAGCTTGAACCCCACAGAAAGAATCTGCTTGATGCAAAAATGGGTATCGGGCATATCAGATGGGCTACTCACGGTGCTCCGACTATCGTAAATGCTCACCCTCAGACCTGCAATTGCGGCAGACTTGTTGTCGTTCATAACGGTATCATTGAAAACTACAAAGAACTTCGTGCAAAATTAGAAAAAGAAGGATGTGTATTCAAATCTCAAACCGATACCGAAACGGTTGCGCATCTTGTTGCACAAATTTATGAAAAAACTCAGAATTTAACACAAGCCGTTGCTTTGGCAACAAAAGAATTAGAAGGCGCTTATGCGCTTGCCATAATGCATAACAATGAGCCTAACACTCTTGTTGTTACAAAGAGAAATGCTCCGCTTGTAATAGGGGTTGCAGATGACGGTTATTATGCGGCATCTGATGTTCCCGCATTCATTAAGCATTCAAATAAAGCTATTTATATGAAAGATAATGAAATTGCGACATTAACTCCCGATTCTTTGACAATTCAGGACGGAAACGGAAACGAAGTTACTCCCAAAATCGAGCAGTTGCCTTGGGAACCTGTTGCATTGAGCAAAATGGGTTACAAGCACTTTATGCTAAAAGAAATTCACGAGCAGCCCGATGTAATAAGAAATATTCTTACAGGCAAACTTCATACATCTGATTCTCCCATCGTTTTGGAAGAAGTAAAACTTACAAAAGATATACTTAAAAATTTAAGCCGTATTCAAATCATTGCTTGCGGAACATCTTTGCATGCAGGCATGATAGGGAAATATTTAATTGAAAGTTTATGTCAGATTCCTGTTGATGTTGAAGCATCAAGCGAATATATTTACCGTGATACGGTAACTGATAAAAATACTCTGGTAATCGGGGTTTCTCAATCGGGTGAAACGGCAGATACTTTGACTGCAATAAGGCAGGCAAAGGCTAAAGGCTCGCATGTTTTGATTATTACAAACAGACCCGACAGTGCAATGGCTCGTGAAGCTGACAGCCTGTTATCCGTAAATGCCGGGATTGAGGTTTCTGTTGCTGCGACAAAATCATATATCGCTCAATTGACTTCATTCTATTTGCTTGCAATTTATCTTGCGGAAGTTAAAGAATCTGCCAATAAAGAGGATTTAATAAAATTAAAATCCGAAATGCTTGCAATTCCTCAAAAAATCGAACAAATCTTATCACATAAAGATGATATTCAAAATTGTGCAAAGAAATATTCAGGCACAAGAGATTTTATTTATATCGCAAGAGGAATAAATTATCCGACGGCATTAGAGGGAGCGTTAAAGTTAAAAGAAATCAGCTACATCAATGCAACGGGGTATCCTGCGGGCGAATTAAAGCACGGACCTATTGCAATGCTTGATGATACAATGCCTGTTTTATCTGTTTTGATGCATGGCAGAGTATATGAAAAAATTCTTTCAAACAGCGAAGAAGCAAAAGCCCGTAATGCAAGAATGATTGCTTTGACAAATTCAATCGATCCGAAATTGGACGACTTATTTGAATACATAATAAGAGTTCCCGAGGTTGACGATATGTTATCACCGTTAATTGCAATCGTACCTTTGCAGCTTATCGCATATTATATTGCGGAATTTCTCGGTAAAGACGTTGACCAGCCTCGTAACCTTGCAAAATCAGTAACGGTTGAATAATGCGGCAGGTAAAATTTTATGATTAAATCCATAAAATCGGATATAACGGAAATTAATAAATCCTGCGCCGATATTGAAAAAGAGTTGTCTGATATTTGCGCAGGAGAAATTATCCGTTGGGCTATAGTTGAAATAAAAAAAGATAAATTCGTTGTAAATTATTCGTATAAAACACTCAAATAAGTTTAAACTCCTATTGAGGCGTTGTTATCAATGTCTATAACGTGTCTGATTATTGAGTGGGCAGCAAGTAATAAGTAAGGATTTACCTCTGTTGTTTTTGACATATTAACGCTTGCGCTTTTTATTTTCTGTTCGGGTTTTAGGGAGTCTTTGACATCATAAGTCGTAAGAGCATTCATTGAATAATGCTTTTCATCTTTATTTAACCGTTCGTCAAGTTCTTTTTTAGGAAATTTTTCGCTGCATTCGATTGATATTTGGACGGAATTTGAGGTTTCAAGATAGAGTGTTGCAACGACCGTTCCGAAATTTATTGTGGTAATTGTTACGGTTAAAATGCTGTCGCTGTCCGAATCGTCTCCGTTTTTTTGAGTTACCTCCAAGTCAAAATCAACCCCTTTTTTTAAAGGCAGCCACGGAAGATACAAAAGCAGTAAAAGCTTCATTGTTTTAGCGGGATCATTTTCCGCCGCAACGGATATGCTTGCATTAATTAATTTTGCCATATCTTTTAACTGGCTTAAATCCGTCAGACCCATTTTTGATGCTTGAGTCATTGTCATAATGAGTTTTGTCAGGGCTTCTTTGCCGTTTGCTTGAATTAATTGTGCAATTTGAGAAAGGTTTATCATTCCGTCAGATAAAATTTCAAGATTTTTTAGCGATGATTGTAATTGCGCTGTCATTTGTTTATTTACGATTTCGCTTGTCATTTCAAAATCCATTCCCTGTAGTTGCGCAAGAATTTGGGCTTGTAACTGGGAAAGCGAATTTCTCTGCGAGGCAAGCTGAGAGGCAAACATAGCATTAAATTGTCCTAAAGACAACCCTCTTTGAAACATATAAACAAATTCGTTAATGTTTTTGGGTACGCCCATTAAATCTTTTGCATAAATTGCTCTGTCAATACTTTTTAAGGTATTCATCTGAAGATTTTGTGCGGGGGTAATATTTGCAGCAGGCGGCTTTGGAATATTCGCGGCGCCGTTTGCGGTTGTCGGTTGAGCGTTTGTGCCCGCATTATTAACCGTTCTTGAGTTAACAGCATTGTTGCGTATTTGCTGTTGCTGCAGCGCATTATTCAAAAACTGATTTATATTTATGTCCGCCATACATTTAATTTAAATGATTTTTATAAAAAAGTCCAGTAAATAATAATTCAAGCCGCTTTGGGATTACGCTTTGTTTGTGCTATAATACGGTCAGAGGGGTAAAATGTATACTAATCGCTTTGAGGATAACAAAGAATATAAAAGAAAAATTGATGCTTATCGCCCTTTAGATAAGGATATTGTTAAACAAATTCAGGAATACTACAGAATCGGTTTAACTTATTCTTCAAATGCTTTGGAGGGAAATACTCTTGATATAACCGAAACAAAAGTTGTATTAGAGGATGGATTGACAATTAATGGAAAACCTTTGAGGGATCATCTTGAAACTCTAGGGCATTCTGATGCGTTTTATGAATTGTTAAATCTTTCAAAAAATCATACGATAACCGAAAATGATATAAAAAATCTGCACAAGCTCTTTTATCGTCATATAGATGAAACAAATGCAGGAACTTACAGAACTAAAAAAGTCATTGTTACGGGTTCTGATGTCAGTTTCCCCAATCCCGATGAATTATCTGGATTAATGCAGAATTTTGTTCAAGAAATTCCCAAAATGCAAGAAAGAATGTTCCCCGTTGAATTTGCGGCAATGGTGCATGCAAGGTTTGTTAATATTCATCCGTTTATTGACGGCAACGGCAGGGTCGCAAGGCTTATTATGAATTTGGCTTTACTTCAATCGGGTTATAACATCACGGTTATTCCGCCCGTAGTCAGGGCAGATTATATCAGAGCCATTCAAGAAACAAATCACAAAAATTATACTCCGTTTGTAAACTTCATTTCTGAAATGGTTTTAGAATCTCAAAAAGAATATTTGAGATTAATAAAAAATTTGGTTTAGCTAAAGAATAGTTTACCCTATCGGCATATAGGCTTGAGGGTAATTGTAGTCCTCTATGAAACCTAAATTCTTATACAGTCTTAAAGCTTGCAAATTGTCTGTTTCGGTTGTTGTATTAATCTCTGTAACTTTTGACATTACACGGTTTTCGAGAATTTCATCCATTGAATGTTTAAGCATAATGGTAGACAACCCTTTGCCTTGATGTTCATCTAAAATTCCTACAAGCGGAATATTTACGATAGAATCATTCGTTAAATTCATAAACGAAAAACCGACGGGTTTATCTTCATATAGCAAAACACTTGTTGCATCGGGTAAAAACTTGGCATAAATATCATGCACTACTTTATATAAAATATCTCTGCAGCCTGAAATCGATTTGAATCTGGGGTCAAAAAGGGCATCAGAACTTTTGTCAAAGGATTTTTGTATAACATTTACGGCATCATTAAAATATCTGCTGTTCCATTTTACGACCTTGTATCCTGCAGGCAATTCGGCTACTCTTGCTCTTGCAAAGAGTTCTTTAGAATTTGTGCCGTGCATTTTGAATCTCAAAACTTCAATCCCGACAAATTGAAATCCGAGTTTAACAATTGTTCCGATTAAGGCATTTTGATTGCCGAGCATCGGATAGCATACAATTTTTTGTTTCCTTAAATCTTGAGTTAATTCTAAGAATTTTTTGAGCAATTCTGTTGAATGTTCAACATATTTGTTGCTGTCTGTGCAATGGATAAGGTTTAATTCAATCGCTTCTGATATTGCCGTGGTGTAAACCAAAAATCCGACAAGCCTGTGGTTATCATACAAAACAATGCACTCTATGATTTTTTTCTCGACAGAATCCAAAAACCCGTCATAATCAATCGGATCAAGTTCAAAGTTATATTCGGTTTTTGCTTTTGCGCAAAAATCGTCATATATAACTTCAAAGTTTTCGTAATCTTCAGGTGTTAATAGTTTTGCACTATACATTCAATTTTCTCCTTTGTATGTTTTATGTATTCTTAAAATCTTTCAATAAGATCCTAAGATACTGAGGCACTAAGATACTAAGTTCTCATTAGTCCTGCGTGCAATTTAGAATTTTTAATTGTGCTTTAGCTCCGTATACTCTTAGTGCCATAGCACCTTAATATCCCAGTATCTTTATTCACAGCGTGTGGTGCATTTTTTCTTTTTTTGTTTCCAGATAACGTTTGTTATACGGAGTTACTTCTGACGGAACTTTAATAATGTCATTTATTTTAAGTCCGTAGCCTTTTAAGCCTATAACTTTTTTCGGATTGTTTGTGATTAAATTAAACTCTTTGTAGCCTAAATCTCTGATGATTTGAGCGCCCGTACCGTAATCTCTCAAGTCTGATTTGAAACCGAGTGAAATATTTGCCTGAATGGTATCCTGCCCTTCTTGTTGAAGTTTGTAGGCTTTAATTTTGTTGCAAAGCCCTATTCCTCTGCCTTCGTGGTCGGTTAAATAAACCACCGCACCTTTGCCGTAATTATTTATGTATTTTAATGCGTTATGCAATTGAGAATTGCAATCGCATTTCAGGCTGTAGAAAACATCTCCCGTTAAGCACATACTGTGAACTCTTACTGCGGGGATTTTGTCCGATCCGTCATCTTTGACGAGAGCTACGTGTTCATGACCGTTTATGTGGTTTTTGTAACCGTAAATTTTAAAATCGCCGTATTTTGTAGGCAAATCCGCCTCGGCAACACGTGTAACAAGCTGCTCAGATTTTAGTCTGTATGCGATTAAATCTGCAACCGTTATAAATTTCAAATTGTGTTTATCTGCAAATTCTCTCAAATAATCACGTCTTGCCATGTGCCCGTCGGGCGCCATTACTTCACACATTACACCGGCCGGAATGTGCCCGCAGATTTTTGCAAGGTCAACAACAGCTTCGGTATGTCCCGTTCTTGCAAGAACCCCGCCGTCTTTTGCTACGCAAGGGAACAAATGCCCCGGACGTCTTAAATCCGACGGAACGGTATCGGGAGCGATGGCTACTTCAACCGTTTTAGCTCTGTCAAAAGCCGAAATTCCCGTTGTTACTCCGAATTTTTCGGCAGCATCAATACTTATCGTGAAAGCCGTTTTCATGCTCTCGTTGTTATGCTCAACCATTTGTTCAAGTTCAAGTTTTTTTGCAATGTCAGATGATATTGCAAGGCATATTAAACCCCTAGCTTCGCTTGCAAGGAAATTTATTTTATCGGGTGTTACGGTTTGTGCCGAAACTATAATATCGCCCTCGTTTTCTCTATCCTCATCGTCTGCAACGATTACGGGAATACCCGCTTTAAAATCTTTTATTGCATCTTCTATTTTATCAAATTTACATTCTTCCATTATACAAATCCGTTTTCTTTTAAAAATTCTAAACTGATATTACTTTTTTCACTTTTATTATTTCTGAATAAGAGTAATTTTTCAACATACTTTGACAGGATATCGGTTTCAATATTTACGGCATCCCCTTTTGATAAATCTTTCAAAACTGTATTATTAAAGGTATGCGGGATAATCGAAACTCTGAAAATGTTATCTTTTACATCCGCAACGGTTAAACTGATACCGTCAAGCGCAATTGAGCCTTTGTATACAACATATTTTGACATTTCGTGCGGAATTTCCGTTTCAATATCATAAAAGTCAGACATTTTGTTTATCGAAACGATTTTGCCGAGACAATCAATGTGCCCTGACACGATATGACCGCCAAGCCTGTCTTGAAGCCGTAAAGCTCTTTCAAGGTTTAATTTGTCGTTCGGTTTAACGTCTGAAAAATCAGACACCTCCAATGTTTCGTTACTAAGCATTGCGCTGAAACCGTCCTTGAAAATTTCCGATACGGTCAGACAAACTCCGTTTGTGCAAATACTGTCGCCTGTTTTTGTACCGTCTAAAACCTTTCTACAGCCGACTGTTAATAAAGCGCCGTCAGATTGCTTTTTGAAACTTTTAACATATCCTGTTTCTTCTACAATTCCTGTAAACATAACATTATTTTAGCACACTTCAGGGGTTAAAATCAAATCTATTGTGCCCCTGAAACGGGAACAGGCGCAGCCTTTGGAACGGGAGCTGTTTTATTGTTAAAGTTTTTATTTATTTCTGTCGGAGTAATTTGGTTGAACGCATTATCTGTTGTACCTTTATAATTCTCTGCAGCTTTTTCTTTAACTTCGTTCGCCTCTTTTAGAAGTTTTTCTTCATCCTCGGTTTTAGAGGTTTCGCTTTCTGCGTTTACATCTGCCTGATCAATAGGTTTTCCGTAGCCGTTGAGTTTTATTTCAGGATAATCAAAATCGTGAGAACCGTATTTTTCGGTAGCAACAATCATAATATCATGCCAAATTCTTGCGGGAACGGTGCCGCCCGTCAGTCCGGGCATTTGTCTGTTATTATCATCGCCGACCCATACACCCGTTACGATATCGGGAGTATATCCGACAAAATATGCATCTCTGTAATCATCTGTTGTACCTGTTTTACCTGCGGCGGGTTTGCCGATATTTGCTCCACGTCCCGTGCCGCTTGTAATAACGGTTTTCATCATTGCGGTCATTTCGGCAGCCGTATTTGTACTCAACTGGTGAGAAGATTTTGTGCCTGATGCTCTATATACAACTCTGCCTCTTGAATCTTCTATTCTTTCTATTGCATAAGGTTCTACAACATATCCGCCGTTTGCAAACGCACCGTAAGCTCTTACAAACTCATACAATTTTACACCGTTTGACCCCAGGGCAATCGTATAATCTTTTTCTAAAGGTGTGGTTATACCAAGTGCCCTTGCAAGCTGTATAACGGAGTGAACTCCCACTTCTCTTATAATTCTTGCTGCGCAAACGTTTGATGAAATCATCAAGGCTTTATAAAGAGGAATTTTCCCTCTGTAACGTTTCCCGTAGTTGTGAGGCGACCATTTTGCAATGGTTACGGGGCTGTCATCTACGATATCATTCGGAGAAAACCCTTTTTCCATGGCTGCCGCATAAACGATGGGTTTAAATGCGGATCCGGGAGGTCTTATTGCTTGAGTTACACGGTCATACTGGCTTTCGCCGTAATTCTTGCCGCCTGCAAATACAAGGATTTTTCCGTCAATCGGGCTGAACGAAAATACTGCAGCCTGTTGGGATTTTCTTGTAAGTCCGTAAGCTCTCATATTGGATAAAATTGCTTCGTTTGCTTTTTTCTGAGCCTTTGAATCAAGTGTTGTAATAACTTTGTACCCGCCATGGATAACATCGGTTTCGTTAAATCCGAGGCTTTCCATCTCACGCATTACAAAATCGCTGAAATACGGAGCTTTATTTGTCGTATAAAGCTGAGGCAGGGTGCTTAAATGTATCTCTGCTTTTGTTGCGCTGTCATACTGATCTTTTGTAATGTATTTCATCGCAAGCATTCTTTTAAGAACCTGATTTCTTCTTTTTTTAGCCAAATCAATGCTGTTATACGGGTTGTATACAGACGGAGCTTGCGGCAAACCTGCTATCATTGCAAGTTCGGGCAGCGTAAGCTGATTTAATCTTTTGTTAAAATATATCTTTGAAGCCGCAGCCACGCCGTATGCGCCCGAGCCAAGATATACGTTATTTAAATACATTTCAAGGATTGTATCTTTTGAAATGGTTTTTTCAATTCTTGTTGCAACTTCAAGTTCTTTAATTTTTCTTGTAAAGGTTCTTTCATTAGATAAGAACAGTATTCTTGCAAGCTGCTGGGTGATTGTACTTGCTCCCTGAACTGTTCTCATTGCAATAACGTTTTGGATTGAAGATCTGAAAATCCCGAGTAAATCATATCCGTGGTGATGATAGAAATTCTTATCTTCGGTTGCAATTATTGCATTGATTAAATCTTGAGGAACATCTTTGAGCTTAATTCTGTCATAAGAATATGCGGTAAAAGTTTTTATGATTTCGCCGTCGCCAGAGTAGAATTTGGTTACTATATTAGGGCGGTAATCTTCTCTGAGATTGTCAATAGGGGGCAATGATGACAGGTACAATTCCAGCGCAATAATTCCCGCTATTGCAAGAGCTGAAAAAATCAGTATAAATGATTTTAAATACGTGAAAAATTTGCTTTGCTTTTGAGGCTTTTTAGGCGCTCTGTATGAGCTTTTCTCTGCTCTCTGTCTTTTATATGATTCGTAAGATCCTGACATTATTTCCTCCCTAATCAAGTGAGTATATTATAACACGAATAATACAGGGGGCAAATAAAAAACAAGGTACGATATTTCGCACCTTGTTTTCGCTTAGCGGAACGGAATTGGCAATTATTCGTTGCAACCGAAAGCAATTGTAATATGTTCTCTGGGGTTAACTGCAGAGATTTTGTAGCCTCTGGGGTCAACAAGATATGCAAATTCATCGCCTGTTGTCTGGAATAAGCCCATTGAACCCGAAATTGCCGTTCTTGTTACATCGACAGGAGCTTTTGCTGTTTCAAACAAGCCGTCGCCAAGGCTTCTTGCTGCTGCGCCGAATTGTCCCGAAAAGGCATGACCTAACATGTAACCTGCATCGTTTGTTACGTTTTCTGCTGCGTTGCCGACGTTAGTCAAAATACCGCCTGCGGTTCTGCCGACAATACCGACTAATGATCCTGCCCACGTGAACGGCATTTGTGCAAGTCTTGCTACAGGGTTTACGTTTTTCTGTTTATTTACCTGTGCTTGCAAAATTTGTTTAGGTAATTTTGCTTTGCATTTGCCGTGAGAAATACTTGTGAATGCAAGTTTTAATGCGCCTTTATTACAGCCTGACGGTCTTATAACTTCTACGACCTGACCTGTTACGGTTGAACCGCAAGGATATTTTACGCCGTTAATTGTTACGTCTTCCAAAGTGTTGGCTCTGAAATATTGACCGACATGAGAAGATTTTGCGTTAACCTGATCGATCATTGAGAGTTTCAATGTCGGGATTTTTACGATTTCTTCCTGTTCAATCAAAGCTTGTTTTTCTATAGGGCAAGCAGGGCATGCATTGTTTGCCGTTTGAGGGTTGGTATCATAACCTAAAGCAACTCGTGCATTTTGAAGCATTGAAGCGATTTCGGCTCTTGTTGCATCACGGTTAGGCATAATTAAGTTCGGGTTGGGCGAATTTGACAAAGCGCCGTTTTGAAGTGATTTTGCAACGGGGATTCTTGCCCAGTTTGGAACTTTGTTCCCGTCTGCGTATTTGCTCAAGATTTCATCAGCTTTGCAAGAATCTATGTTGCATGTCATACCTTTTGATAAAGATGTCAGGGCTTCTACCCTTGAAACAGGGCTGTTAGGTTTGAATGTTTTATTCGGATAGCCTCTTAATAAATCTTCATTTACGGCTTTTGCGATAGCCGCATTTGCCCAATTGTTTTGAGAAACATCTTTAAATCTTGAAGTCGTTGCGCCATGCGCATTCATATTAAAACCTTTTACAAGCATTGTTGCAAATTCGGCTCTTGAAATGTTGCGGTTAGGTTTGAACATTCCGTCAGGATAGCCTACTACAACATCATTTATAGCAAGTTTATCTATCCCGCACGATGCCCAGTATCCATTCGGAACATCGGGGAACATGCATCCGCCTGTTGCAGGAGCGGCAGCTCCGGTTATATTTTCTTTTATAGTATAAGGTACTAATGATTTTTTAAGCGCATTGATAGAATTTGCGGACTGAATATCTACCGGGCAACCCTTTACTGCCCCTCGATTTACGTCTACTCCGTTATTGCAGCTCGGTAATTCGTTTAAGCAAGGCATTTGAGCAGCAGCACCGGTTATTTGACTTTCGGTTTGAGAAGATATGGTTGTTCCCGCAATGTTTGATGACATACGTGTTGCAGGGCATCCTCTCATTGCCGTTTCTGTTGAGAAGATTGAATTTGCGGGTTCTCCGACATAGTTATTTGTTCCGTAAATTGCCTGCGGATATCCGTAAACCTGTTTCATTTCCGCTCTGTCGGGTTTGCCTGATTGAGGACATAATGCGGTTGACGGAACGGCAGGTTTATCGCAGCTTATATCAGGGGCAGATTTAACGGGGCATGCTCTCTTTTTCTTTTTGCATCCGCAATCTGATTTTACTCGTTTGCATTTGTTACATCTCGGCTGGGATAAATCGCTGCCCGTTACAACAGGCATTTGTTCGTTTTGAGTACACGGACATGCTGCCATTGCACTATTCAAGGAACATGTTGCTATTCCAACAGCAATCGCAGCTGCCGCAGTCAGTTTTTTAATTGTCATTTTTACCTCCTTGTGTTGTACGAACTTTTGTTTGACAAGGCAAAAGTTCTAAAAAGTTATACAAAATTATGTACTTTTTAGCTCTTTTAAAACATTGGCAATTTATACAGTCCTGTTGTACAATTTAATCCGCTCAAATAAATTCGAACGCCGTAAAAGGCAAAAATGACCCTGAAAAGTGCAGGCAGCAATGATTTTTTAATGAATTTGTAAAGCTGAAAATTTAATATATAATAGTTGTATGAATATAAATATTGATTGCGAAAATGAATTTGAAAGCTGGAATGTTGATTTTGAAATTGTAAAGTCAAGAGCAAAATCCATTCTTGAATATTATTTAAAACAGCCCGAAATTTATGATAACTGCTGCTTAAAAGGATATGATTATGATACTATATCGTTTGATTTTTTATTCTGCGACAGCAAAAAAACTCATAAAATAAATATCGAATACCGCAACAAGGATTATCCTGCGGATATAATTACGTTTGCCGTATTTGCTGACAGCACGGAAGACGAAAGGTTCGTACTTGGCAGCGAAATAAATCTCGGAGAAATAATTATAGCGCTTGATAAAATGATTTCGGGTGCAAAAGAAAAAGAAATCTCAAAAGAAGATGAACTGACTTTTTTCATAAGTCATGGCATAATGCATCTTTTGGGATTTGACCATCAGAGTGAAAAAGATTATAATTTTGTCATAGATTGGCAGAAGAAAGCATTGAGAAGTATAGATATAAATTATGTCAAAATATAAGCAGCAGGGATTTTTTAACACTTTCAGAAACGCAAGAAAAGGAATGCGTTTAACAATAAAAAGTGAGCGCAACATAAGAGTTCATCTTACTGTCGGAGCTCTTGTAATTTGTGCCGCATTCTTATTTCATTTTTCTGTTACAAAATTCTGTATATTGCTTTTGACAATAACGTCAGTCATTTGTGCCGAGATGATGAATTCTGCAATAGAATTTGCGCTTGATTCGATTTATCACAACAAATTCTCAAGAATGGTCGGCATGGCAAAAGATATCGCTGCGGGTGCTGTTATGGTTGTTACGATTACGGCCGTAATGATTGGCGTTTTGTTGTTTGTTCCCGCCATAGTAAAAGTTTTTTAATTGTAAAAAAGCCAACAATAAACCCTTACTTATGAGAGGAATTAAACTAAGTAAGGGTTAAATCTGTATGTATTTAAGACAAGATTAATTATTACTCAATACAAGTCTTAATGTCGCCAAACTTTCAATGGAAAGCATTACATGGCGGTTGTGTTGTTCTTCAGAAATATTGAAAATACGAATAATTCTTTGAATTTCAGCTAAATCTTTATATGAATTTACCTTATATACATTATTGATGGGATCTGAAACTACTGACATCATTGCATTAAGTTCTTGTTCTTTCATAATAACCTTTTGTATCCTCTTTTTCCTATATACATATATATAAAGTATTTTTGCTTAAGAGAATTGCTTTTTGATGTTAATGAACTTAACATGTCTTAATATAAAATCGAAGGTGAATTCAAGAAGCAATCGCAACACTAAGCCGTGCGAATTTTTCATTTGGTGTTAAATAGTTGAGAATTTTCATCGGTCTGTTATTTATCCAATTCTCTACATATTTAATTTGCTCCGAACTTATTTTACCAAAATCCGTTCCTTTTGGAAAGAATCTTCTGATTAT
>ONOE01000029.1 GCA_900319365.1 uncultured bacterium
TGTACTCTGAGTCGGAGCAACTTTCAGCGAACGTTGAACCGGCTCAGAGTGTTTTTTGTTTTGGGTTTGGAAAAGCGAAATGTTTATGAAAAACTCTACAGCAAAAAGAAATTATTGCTGTAATCGGGTTTGAAATACTGTTTATGCACTTTTATATTCTGGTCGATAAACGACGGATAGCCGTCTTTCTTCTCTTTAAATTTCGACAAACCCACAGCCGTATCATCTTCTTTTAAGAAAAATTGCAATATATCCATGACTACGCACCCTTTCTTATTTTTTCGTGTATAATGTATTTAATGAAATTTGTTCAAAAGTCAAAAAATAAAGGAGAGAAAAATGGCAGATTTAGTAACAAAAGATATGAGTATTATTGAAATAGCTCAAAAACACCCCGAAAGTATTGAAATTTTCCACAAATACGGACTCGGTTGTCTTGGCTGCGCCGCTGCAAGATTTGAAAATCTTGAAGCAGGTGCTAAAGTTCATGGTTTTGACGTTGATGCTATGGTTAACGACATTAACGCAGCTATTGAATCTAACGAACAGTAATAAATATAATATTTAATAGTAAAAGCGGCGGAATTTCTTAAATAAGAAATTCCGCCGCTTTGTAATTATTCTTTTCTAATTTAATCTTTACGGAAAAATTATTTTACAAAGAAGGTTGCATCAACATTTGCATAAATCGTCATATTCCCGACTTCAATGTTTGTTGACGGTTCGGGAGCTCCGACAGCATCACTTGCCGATGCTTTCATAAGCATCATATTTCTGTAGCCGTAATTTACGTTTCTTTGATTAAATGAGCATGAAGTATTCACATCTTTTACGCCTGTTATGCTTGTTCCGACTGATGCTGCAACAATATCGGCTCTTTTTCTTGCCTGTTTGCCTGCCTTTGAGAGTAATTCTTCGCAAGCACCATCTTTATTTGACAGAGAGAAATTCAAGCTGTCAACATTTGTTGCTCCAAGTGAAATCGATTTATCAATCATTGATGAAATTTTATCAAATGATTTTGTGTGAACGATTATATTATTTGAAACTTCATATCTGTCGAAATTTCTTTTGCCGTTGTTATAAGTATAAACAGGCGATGCATTGTAGTTTGAAGTCTTTATATAATCACCGTTTGCGGGGGTTATATTTGTTTTTAAGTATTCATAAACGCTGTTTGAAATTTCTTTATTTTTTCTTGATGCTTCCTGCATTGATTTTTTATCTGATGTTTTTATCGCAATTGAAAATTCTACAACATCAGGCGAAACCTGTTTTTCGGCAGAATATGAAATACTCAAAGTTCCTTTTTGAACCTGATTACAATTGCAATTGTCTGCACTTACGGGCATTGACAACGGCAAAACTACCATTGATACCGCCAACAATGACATAATAATCTTTTTCATAATATTCACTCCTTTTTAAATACTATTTAACATTATTTATTTTATCAATATTTTCATCTTTTTGAGTTTTTTCATTCATCGGAGGAGTTATGGCAGCCTTTTTATCTTCGGTTTTTTGTTTAGTAAAAATATCAGCCTGTTTCATCATTGTATTCATTCTTCTCATATCAGAGCTGATTCTTGCTTGTTTCATAATCATATTTAATTCCGCATCGCTCAAATTGTCGGGAGCGCCAAAAGCCAAAGGCAAATTTCCTTTTACGACAATATAATATGATACCGCACAAATTCCCCAAAGCAAAATCCCTTGAAACAAATTAACAACGGGAAATCCCGCAAGTGCAACAAGATATTTGTTCCACAAATGCATTATTACATCGCCGGGAAATACAACAAAGCCCACAAAAAGACATGCCGCAACAAAAGTTGCCATCAATATTCCTCTAAAACCGTTAATTTGAATTACTTTCATACTTCTATCCTTTTGATTGATATGGAAACATATTTGTCAAAAGATACTAAGATACTAAGGCACTGAGGCTCTAAGTTCTTAACGGCACTTCGCACATTTTGAATTCCTTTAAACGTGCAACAGCACCGATAACTTTTAGTATCTTAGTGCCATAGTGTCTTAGTAACTTTATAATATTTCCTTTTTCAATTTATCTCATTCTATCATTTCAAGAAAATCTTTTTCTGTCAATATTATAACACCTAATTTTTGCGCTTTGTCATATTTTGACCCGGGATTAGCTCCCATCAAGAGATACGAGGTATTTTTTGAAACAGAAGATGAAGTTTTTCCGCCATGCGATTTTATAATATCCGATGCTTCATCTCTTGTCAAATGCTCCAAAGTTCCCGTTAAAACAAAGGTTTTGCCGTTTAATTTATCTGATTTGGGTGCGACTTTATTTTGCGGATTTATTCCTAAATCTTTTAATTCTTGTAACAATTTTAAATTATTTTCGTCATGGAAAAATTTATAAACAGATTCCGCTATAATTTCGCCAATACCCTCCACTTTAGCCAATTCTTCCACGCTTGCATTTTCAAAAGCATCAAGCGAGGTAAATTCGTTTGTTAAAACATCGGCTGTTTCTTTGCCTACATGCCTTATATTCAGCGCCGTAATAAGACGGTTCAGGGGTCTTGTTTTGCTATCCTGAATTGAATTGTAAATGTTATATGCCGATTTTTCCTGAACAAGATCCAGCATCATAAAATCCTGCGGCAGAAGTTTGTACAAATCAATCGGGTTCGAAATCATTTTCTTTTCATACAACTGCTGAATTAAAGCAGGTCCGACATAATCTATATCCATAGCCTCCTTTGAAGCCCAGTATTCGATTTTGGCACACATTTGGCTTTCGCAGTTCGGATTAGAACAGTACAAACCGACCTGCCCATCTTTTTCTACAAGCGGGCTTCCGCATGACGGGCATTTCGTCGGCGCAATGTATTGCGGCAAGTTTTGGTGCTCATCGCTTTCAACGACTTTAACAACTTTTGGGATAATTTCTGCCGCTTTCATAATCAGGACTTCATCGCCTATCCGTACATCAAGCCTTTTTATCTCGTCAAAATTATGCAAACTTGCTCTTGATACGGTTGAGCCTGCAAGTTTCACGGGCTTTAGGACTGCAACAGGCGTAACCACACCCGTTTTACCGGTATTTAACTCAATATCAAGAAGTTTTGTTCTTACTTCTTCAGGCGGGAATTTAAACGCCGTAGCCCATTTCGGTGCACGTGCCGTAAAACCTAAATCCTTTTGAACGGAAAAATCGTTTACTTTTATAACAACACCGTCTGTTGCATAATTCAGGTCAAATCGTTTGTCTTTCCACTCGTTGCAATAATCAACAGCGCCTTGAATATTTTTAACGGGGCGGATATTGGGATTGACCTTAAATCCGAGCCTTTTGAGTTCCATAATACTGTCATAATGGGTTTTAAATTTTTCAATATCTTCCTTATCTTCAAAAATTGCAGTATATGTAAACATCGACAAATCTCTTTTTGCCGTAATTGTGGAATCAAGCTGTCTTAAAGAGCCGCTTGCTGCGTTTCTGGGGTTTGCAAAAACCTTTTCGCCACGTGCCATAGCTTCTTCATTTAACTTTTCAAATGAAGTTTTTGGCATATAAATTTCACCCCGCACTTCCAGATTTTTGGGTTCAAAAAGCTTCAAAGGAATAGCTTTAATAGTTTTTAAATTTTGCGTGATATCTTCCCCCGTAATCCCGTCGCCACGTGTAACTCCACGTTCAAATATCCCGTTTTTGTAACTTAGCGCAATTGCCAGACCGTCAATTTTAAGCTCGCATACAAGTTCTAATTCTCTTTTGTACTCTTTACAGGCTCTTTCGTACCATTTGCTCAAATCCTCCGTGTTGTAGGAATTATCAAGGCTGTATAATCTGTACTTGTGCTTGTACGGGAAAAACTGCTTGCTTACCGAGCCGACCCTTTGAGTGGGTGAATCGGGAGTTTTAAACATCGGATATTTTTGTTCCAAGTCCTTTAGCTCCGCAAACATTTTGTCATACTCAAAATCAGTCAAATACGGATTTTCGTTGACATAGTATTCATAATTTGATTTATTTATTTCGTCTTTTAAATAATTGATTCTTTCTAAAATATCCATAATTTTTCCTTTTTGGTCAGGTTAAAGCCTTGACATACTTTGTTTGGAAAGTTTGCAGGTCGGAATTGCCATTCCGACAATTTTAATTTTTACATCGCCATCAAAAGTTCCCTTATAACCTTTGTAGCTACGGCGGTTGAAACTCCGCTTGAGTCGTAATCGGGCGCAAGTTCCACAACATCAGCACCGATTATATTGAAATCTTTTAAGTATTTGAACCAGTCATTCAGCTCTTTAAAAGTCGTTCCGCCGGCTTCGGGGGTTCCGGTACCTGACATAATTGACGGGTCCAGACAATCCAAATCGACCGTTACAAATACATTTTTGCTTTTAAGTTCATCAATATCGGAATATTTATGGCAAAGCGTGTTGTGCTTTTTCATAAATTCCCATTCTTCTTTCATACCCGAACGTATACCGATTTGCTTGATATTATTTGCACCGATAATATCTGAAATATGTCTGATTACCGTGCTATGCGACATTTCTTCGCCGAGATATTCTTCTCTTAAATCGGTATGAGCATCAAAATGAATTAGGGCAAGATTATCAACATATTTTGAAATCGCTTGGATTTCGGGCAAGGTAACAAGATGTTCTCCGCCTATGCCGAAAACTTTTTTGCCGTCATTGTAAATATCTTCGACATTTTGTCTGATAAGTTCAAGTGATTTGTAAGTATTCCCGAGCGGAAATTCCAAATCCCCGACATCGTGAAAATTAACATCTTGCAGCTCTTTATCAAAAACGGGGGAATATTCTTCAAGCCCCCAGCTTGCAAGTCTGATTTGTTCGGGTGCAAATCTTGACCCCGGGCGGTAAGATACCGTACCGTCAAACGGCAGACCGAGCATTATAATTTTTGAAGTTTCATAGTTCGGGTTTTGCCCCATCCAATTTCTGTCTAAAAAAGGACCTGCTATCATTTTATACTCCTTTGTATTTGATTTTATAAATATTATACCTCACACATTTTTAAGATGCTGAATTTTTAATTCGGGCTGCAGCGTAATTCCTATTACGTCAATTTGATATTGAGAAATTTTATGCTCTGTTATGTAAGACAGAACGCCTGTTTTAATGTTGTGGTATTTCGTTTTTGTAACAGCTTCAAACGGGGTGCCGAAAGCGTTTGTTTTGCGGGTTTTGACTTCGACAAAAACATATTTTTTCTTGTATTTTGCAATAATATCAATTTCGCAAAGCTTTGAAAAATGCTTGTTGCGCTCAATTATTTCGTAGCCTTTTTTCTTTAAATATTCGCAGGCTAAGTCTTCCCCTTTTGCGCCAAATTCCCTGTTATTCATTGATTAAACCCTCACACAAAACGAACCTGCCAAGCGGGATTACTTCGCAATAATTTTTTAAAGAATCGACAAGACATTTGTTTTTGCAAAACCCGCCCGAGAGATAAAGCTTTTGCGGCTTTTTAGAAAAATTCCATGCGTTGAATGCCAACCCGTGAACAAATTTTGACACGGCGACTTTCGGACTTTCCCCTTTTGAAATGGAATCCATAATTTTTTCGAATCCGAAAATCCCGCAAGTTACGTTGAATTTCTCGGGGTTAAACTCTAAATCTTCAACTTTTAAATCGTAGAATTTTAGTAACATTTCAACGGTTGCACCGGTTGAACTTGCGCATGAGGTGTTCCAGTCCATATCGTGGAATTTACCGTCTTTGAAACTTATCCATTTTGCATCTCTTGAACCTAAGTCAAGGATTGTGGAATTTTTGTCAACATAAGGTTTTGCACCTTTAGCAAGTGCTATAATTTCATTTTCGTGAGTATCAGAGCCCGTCATGTGCCCGCATGAGGCTTTAATTCTGAGGTTTAAATCCTTTATAAATTTAGATTCAAGAATATAATATGTCCTGTTGCCAAACTCTTTAACGGGTTTTATGCCTGATAACGATTCATTTATTGTGATAATTTTTGAATAAGTTGTACCTGCATCTAAATAAATACTCATACCTTGATTTTTTCATAATCGCAACATAATTGCAAATTTTGTTGCAAAACCAAAAACACTCTGAGCCGGTTCAACGTTCGCTGAAAGTTGCTCCGACTCAGAGTACACTTACGCTGTGCATACCCTCTTATTATGTTTGAACCACCTGTT
>ONOE01000015.1:0-11060 GCA_900319365.1 uncultured bacterium
GACTTTCGCAAAAGCTCAAGTCGAAATTCTTCCCTGCTCCCCAAGGGGGCGAGGGAAACAGAAATCGTCATTCTGAGCGTAAGCGAAGAATCGCCTTGTTGTACAAATTTAAAATGGTGCGGAGCGCAAGCGCACCCTACTATTTTATTTGCCGGCATAGCACCCCAAGGATATTTATATTGTCGGGATAGCAATCCCGACCTACAGCCCTTTACGTTCACTAAGAGAATGTGAGCACAATGCCGACCTGATTAACTACGGGATACCCAAATGCGCCAATTTTATTGTTGGGTTTCACCCGACCTGCACTTAAAATCGAGGGAAAATCTATTTTTTGATTAATTTTTGTCTTAAAGCTTCAAATATAACTGCGCTCATGGCGTTTGACACATTCAAAGAGTTGAAATTGTTCTGCATAGGGATTTTTACGACAAAATCCGATGCCTTTAAAAGCGATTTTGAAACCCCCGCATGTTCTGCGCCCATTACCAATGCAAAATTCATATCGTTATATTTGACGTCATAATAATTTTCCTTTGCGCTTGCATCAGTAGAAACTATCCACCAATCGTTTTCTTTAAGTTTCTGAACCGCATTAACAAGGCTGTTTGCCTTTATAATCGGAATATAATTAACAGCGCCTTCGCTTATTTTTTCAATAGTAGAATTTATCAAAACGTTTCTTCTTGAAGGGATAATAATTCCGTCAACACCTGCGCATACGCATGTTCTGATTATTGCCCCAAGGTTGTGTGAATCTTCCACCCCGTCTAATATTACAAGCGAATGATAAGTTTCTTTATTTTTAAAATCATTTATAAAATCGTCCAAATCAGTATATTTTATGGGCGAAATTTGAGCAATTACTCCCTGATGATTAAATTGTTCAAATGGCTGAAACTTGTCTTTGCCCGCAAATTGGAAAACAATTCCTTTACTTTGGGCAATCTCTTTGATTTTTGCGATTTTGTTATCGGTGTGAATATTTTTTGATATAAGGATTTTATTGATTTCTCTTTTGCCCGAATTTAAAGCTTCAAGCACGGAATTTTTGCCGTAAATTATATCAAAATCGTTATCCATAATTATTTTGAAACCTCAAGCATTCTGTCAAGGCAGCGAACAGCTTTTTGCGCAATGTCTTTATTTACGAAAATTTCATTTTCTTCCGTATCAAGAACATGCAAAATATCTTCAAGCGTTGTCATTTTCATATTAGGACAAATGATATTGTTCTTAATCGGAATAATTTTCTTATTCGGATAATCACGTTTCAACCTGTCAACAACGCCTTGTTCGGTTGCGATAATAAATTCTTTATTCTTGCTTTTTGCAACATATTTCATAATACCCGTTGTCGAACCGACATAATCAGCAATTGAAGAAACCGACATGTGGCATTCGGGGTGCGCAAGAACCAATGCATCAGGGTATTTCTTTCTTGCATTAACAACGTCCTGCGGTCTTATCATAAGATGTGTCGGGCAAAATCCCGGGTATGTGATAACTTCAACATTACCCAATTGTCTTTCTACCCATTTGCCCAAATAAGTATCGGGAACAAACAAAACTTTACTTACACCGAGGCTTTTAACAATTTTTTCCGCATTTGCACTCGTACAGCAGATATCGCATTCGGCTTTAATTTCAGCCGTTGAATTTACATAGCATACTGTCGGAAGCGACGGATGTTTTGACATAAATTCTTTCAACTGTCTTAAACTTAACATATCAGCCATTCGGCAGCCTGCTTCAATTTGCGGCAGCAAAACTTTTTTATCGGGAGATAACAATTTTGCGGTCTGCGCCATAAAAAATACCCCCGCAAAAACTATAATATCTGCATCAGTTTTTGCCGCAACCTGACTCAATGAAAGCGAATCACCAACATAATCCGCAACCTCATCTATCTCAACCGATTGATAACAATGAGCAAGTATTACCGCATTCTTTTCTTTTTTTAACTGTTTTATCTTTTCTATAACATTTGCCATTTTTAAGAATAATATCCTTTCTCCGGTGTAAATTTATGTTAAGATTTTTTCATTTATAGAATACATTGTATAATAAAAATAGGATTAAAGTAAAATATTTTTTAATAAGGAATATATGGCGAATTTTTTAGAGAGCATATTAGGCGCATCAACTGATGTTTACATAACAGTATCTCAAACCAACTGGGTAGAGATGGCAGTTATGGACAAACGCAGTAAAACTTTCAAATCTTATGCCAGAGCTACAATAGAATATAACGAAGCAAAACGTGAAATTGCCGATTATGAGATGCTGAGAACCAAAATCGAAAAACTTTATGAAGAATGTAATGTTCAGCCTCAAAACAGCAATGTTTATATGTGTCTGCCGACCGTCTGGTTCGGGTTTAAAGATAATTTGCCGCTATTGCTCGGGGATGAAGATATAAAAAACGTTGTTTTGAGTGAATTGGAACAAACTTATTTATTTAAAACAAGCGACCCCGTTCCTTTCTATTTTGAAGCGCCAAGCAGTTTGGATGCTGAAACAAAAAGCGTTTTTTATACCGCAATTCAATCTCAAACGCTTGATGCCATAATGGGAATGTTTAAAGAATTAGGCGCAAATCTTGTCAGAGTGGATATTTCATTATTTGCTGATTTAAGAGCACTTATAACAAGCGGACTTGCAGAAGTCGAGATGAATGCAGACACTTCTCATTGGACTTTAATGATTGTAAATAACAGCGGGTTCCAATTGTTCGGGCTTGAGTGTAAAAACATTGCGCACTATTATGAAGAACCCATTCCTATTAAATCTTATGATGAAGAAGAAATTTATTCCGCAATCGATAATGCGGCGCAAGTCGCCCTGATGAGTTCACCGCCGGAAACCCTCGTAATAGTTTCCGAAACAGATGAAGTTAGCGCAAATAAATTGTCTAAAAGACTTCAATTTAGCGGGAAACTTGTAGTTGTTGAAGATAACAAATACAGAAAAACTCCGTTATCTGACATTACACAATCATTAATCCCCGAACTTCAATCCGAAGTATCGCTTCAAATGATTGGTATGTTGACCGATCGCCATTTGTATCCCGTTGATTTAAATTTCTTATTATCAATGGCCGGCTATTCAAGAACAGATGTTCTTGAAATTCCTCTCGGCAACGGCAAAGTTTTGACCCTGACCAAACGTCAGGCAATGATATACAGTATAATAATCTTTTTACTTGTTGTTATTCCGTTTGGCATAGGTTACGGCGCAAGTTCAATGATTAATAACAAATACGTAAGCCAAAACGAAGAAATTGAATCCGAATTGGCAGAAGTAAATTCTCAATTAAAAACTTACCAAAACGAAAAAGGTTCGGAATTTGACCCCTATCAGGAAATCCAGCAGGTGTTGAAATTCAACAGAACAAAAGTCATGGCTTATGCGGCTCTTGGGGATTCTATTCCGAAAAACGTTTATCTTACCTACTTTATGACAGGGGATAAAGGTTATATTGATATTCAGGGCTGTTCAAATTCGGTTGAAGATATTTATATATTCTTCCAGAATTTAAAAGATTCCCTGATTGAATCAAAATTGCGTTTGAGCAAATTAGATTTAAAATCAGGTTCTTTAGATGATATGATAGAAAATCCGTCCCCGTTAGATAAAGCTCCTTACGTATTTGAAATTACAAATATGGACGAAGGACAGCTTGCATCGTTTATGGACGCATTGCGTAATGTCGGACAAAATCAAAATAACAACGGTCAGGGTCAGGATCAAGGTCAAAATCAAAACCAAGACCAGAGCCAACAAAACCAAAACGGTTCAACGAACCAGACTACAAACTCAACTCAAAATCAGCAGTAAAATGACAAAAAACTTTATTGCTGCAAGTAATTAAAGGAAATAAACATTAAATGGATAAAGAGAAATTAAGACAATTTGCGGTTCCTATAATTTTAGTCGCTGTGGCTTTTTTGGCATTTTTGAAGCTGGGTATGGGCATATATACGAACGTAACGGAAATTATGAACCAGAAACAAACTTATGAAACAAAATCTCAAGAACTTAAAGAAAATAAAGCAAAGTTAGAAAAAATCCGCAGACAAAAAGCCGAAGAAGCAAGGAAAATGGCTGCTCTTGAAGCAAACAGCAAACCTTTTTATAAACCCGTAATAAGCGGAATGGATACAGAAGCCGTTATTGCAGGTGAATTTGCGGAAATTCTTCAGCTTATCAGAGCAAACAGAATTAAAGTTCGTTCAATAAAATATGATTACGACCCGCAAGATGATAATTTTGTAAAAAATGCAGGTTCTACATATAAAGTTGCAAGATTGAATATGGAAATGATTGCAAATTATATGAATTTTAACAATTTTATGAAAGAACTTTATAAGCACGAACATTTCCTTGATATTCAATCTGTTGAAATCGTTCCGTACAGAAAGAATAAACAAATTCTGCTTATTAATTTTAAATTGAAATTGTATTCAACTTCGCAATAATTTATTCAAAATCGGGAAAATTTATACCGAACATCGGTTTGTCTGATTTTGAACATATAACGCAGCAGCTTGTTTCAAGCGGAGATCCCGAGGCGAAATCCTTAAAATCACTACCGCATCTGCCTCTATAATCCCCTGCCAAAAAAGGACACGAATAAACACCGTTTTTAGTCAGGATTCTTCCGTATTGGCAATCGAGTTTTGAATTTGAGATGTCATCAACTTCTATACAAGTACTGGAATTTTTGTCATACCACGGGTTTATGCAGATGTGAGAATTGTCGACATCATAACCGACCGAAGAAAATAATTCTCTAAACTTATGGATAAGCGCATTTTCAGGTTCCATATAATAATTTGTAACGGTAATTATCGGACTGAAATCATGCTTTACAAGATGTTTAACAGCAAAAACCGCATCACGAAAAGCGCCTCTGTATCTGATATTATCGTTTTTTATTTCATCATAATGGTCAATGCTTATTTTGAAAATAATTTCATTATTCGATTCGCCCTCGACTTTTTTTAAAAATCTTGCTTTTTTCTCATTGATATTAAATCCGCTTGTACAAATGCAAACATCAGATTTTTTTAGACACAGCCTTAATATTGAATTAAAATCCGGGTGTGTCATAGGCTCGGCGCCCGTAAGATAAATGCATTTGATATCCCGCATTTTGGTATCATTCAAAGCATTTTGTACGATTTCAATATTAATAAAATCCTCGACTTTTTTTGAGGACGGAAAATTTATATAACAATGCTTGCACCTTTGATTACAAGATTTTGCACTCATTTCGATAAATAAATTGTCAAAACTTTTCAACTCCGCCATAACGGATTTGCTGATAGTATTCATATTAAACTCCTTTAGTATTTCAAATTTATATTAAATCCGAAATATTTAAAACATATCCCCCAACAAGGCAGATTATAAAATAAGTAAAAGTTAAGACATTAAGCAAGCCTTGTCATGTGCACATAAAGCGATCTTTCGCTATCGCTCAAGATGACAATAAAGTAGGGTGTGCTTGCCGGCATACCGATGAAAACAGTAGGTCGGCATTGAGCCCACATTCTCTTGGCGAACATTGTGAGCCTTAGAGAATGGAAATACCCTTGGGTGCCATGCCGACATTTAACATATTGCCCTAACGGGATAGGACCCTCCTAACCTCCACATGTTGGAGAGGAAACAATATCGTCATTGGTGAGGACAACGTCCGAAGAATCGCCCTGTCAAACAAATTAAAACGGGGCAAAGCGCAAACCTGCATCTTTTTTCAAGCTTACACATTCAGCAAAGCTTTGACTTCTTTGCGTTTAACTTTTCTTGTCGTAGTTTTGGGCAATTCGTCTTTTGAAATAATTATATTTGTCGGGTGTTTATACCCTGCAAGCTGTTTTGAAAGCGTTTTAACATCAAGTTTTATCATTCTTTCAATATCATCAGGCGAGTAGCTGTTATAAAGTTCTGCTTTCGGTACAATTACCGCCGTAACTTCTTCTGCGCCATCTTTTGCGCCGAATTTTTTAGAAATTCCGAGTACGCAAGCTTCTGCTATATAACTGCTTTTTTCAAGCACAGCCTCAACTTCTTCGGGGAAAACTTTTTTGCCGCCTTGCAGGACAATCATATTTTTTATTCGACCCGTTATATACATATGTCCGTCTTTATCAATTCTTGCAATATCACCCGTATGCAGCCAGCCGTCTTTGTCAATGGTTTGAGCCGTAAGCTCGGGTTGGTTGTGATATCCTTTCATTACAGACGGTCCTCTTAATAAGAGTTCGCCCGTTTTTTCATCGGTTCTTGCCTCATAATGTCTTAGAGGATGTCCGATAGATGCGAGATTTCCGGGTTTGTCATAATTAACCGAAACAACAGGGCTTGTTTCAGACAATCCGTAACCCTGAAAAACTTTTATACCGAGTCTTTCAAAGAATTTACCCACTTCAATATCAAGAGGCGCACCGCCTGTAATGCAGCCATAGAAACTTCCACCAAGATTTTTATGCAATTTATGGAATAAAACCCTGCGCAGTCTGTAGGACGGAACAAATTTTGCCGCATGATACATCATATTAAATACCGATTTTGAAAATACGGATTGTTTATTGATTTGTTTTTCAAGTCCTGTTTTTAAAAGTTTTAAAAATGCGGGAACAACTATCATAAATGATATATTTTTCTCACACATAATACCCATAATATCTTTGGGTTTTAAGCTCGTTGTATAATATATGGATTCTCCCTTATTTAAAAATGCTGAAAACCCGACGGTCATTTCAAATAAATGGTTCATCGGCAAAATTGAGAGAATATTTATATTATGTTTAGGTAAAATTGAAACCAACGCTTCTTCCATATCAACAAGCTGTGCATTTATATTTGCAAAAGATATTTCAACCCCTTTCGGAGCGCCTGTTGTACCTGATGTATAAATAATAAGCGCCGTAGATTTAGAACTTCTTTGTCTCCATTTTGCATTGTAATTATCAGGGGAATCATAAACATTCATAACATCATTTGAATGCGCATGTTCATCAATTACAAAAACATATTTCATTTCGGGAATTTTCTTTTGCAATTCCAATGCCGTAGGCAAATAATGTTGCGAAACAAGCATAACCGACGGTTTGCAATCAGATAATATAGATTCAAGTTCATATACCGAAAGTTTTATATCAAGCGGAACCGTAATTGTCCCCGTTAAGACAGAAGCAAAGACACATGCGCCGTATTCGGGTTTTGATTCTGATAAAATAGCAAGGCTTTCACCTTTTTTTATCCCGATATCTTCAATCAAATATCTGGCAATTTTTCTTGATAACAATCCCAAACCTTTATAGGTAAGTTCTTCCCAGCCATATGTACTTTTAATTCCCAAAGCCACACGGTTTTCATAATCGGATGTTTTGTTTTCAATATGCGCTAAGATATGACTGTTTCTCAATTCCATAATTAACCCCTGATTAAAGTATACTCGTAAAATTATTTTATAATTTATACAAGACAAAGTCAATTTTGAAATACAACGCAACCTGAGCGGATATGTTTAAAGTCGTGTTTTAATTTCTTCTATGGAATCTCCGCCGAATTTTAGTAAAATTTCATTGACAAGAACCCACGCAACCCTTGCTTCTGCCACAACTGAGCAAGATTCAACGGCACAAACATCTGATCTTTCATAATGTGCCTGCGTTTTTTCTTTTGTTTTCATATCAACCGAATTTAAAGGTTTCAACATTGTCGGAATAGGTTTCATTACGGCAGAGATTACTATATCTTCGCCGTTTGTAATTCCGCCCTCTATGCCGCCTGCGTTGTTTGTCGAACGGCAAATTTTTCCGTCTTTTATATCAAATTCGTCGTGATAATCACTTCCGCAGATACCGAGCGGATTTGTGCCTATTTCAACCGTTTTTATGGCAGGTATACTCATAACAGCCTGTGCAAGACGTCCGTCAATTCCTCTATCCCAATGAACATGCGAGCCTAATCCTATCGGAACATTTTTATATATTACGGTAAATTTTCCGCCAACAGAATCGCCTTTTTCTTTTGCCAAATCAATTTCCTTATGAAATTTATCAGGACAGCATGCCATACCGATTTGGGTAACTTCTGACATTCCTTCAATTCCGAGAGCTTTCAAAAATAATTTTGCAACCGCACCGACAGCAACTTCTATGGCGGTTTTTCTGGCACTTGAACGCTCCAAAATATTTCTTAAATCTTCTTTCTGGTTATACTTCATTGCTCCCGCATAATCAGCATGTCCCGGGCGAAATACGGAAAAAGATTTATCGTCCGTCAAGTCTTTTGGCGAAACGCTCATTATTTTTTGCCAATTTTCAAAATCTTTATTTTTTACCATTAATGTAACGGGCGACCCTGTTGTTTTTCCGAAGCGAACGCCTGACAGAATTTCAACGGTATCATTTTCAATTTTCATTCTGCCGCCACGCCCGTAACCATGCTGACGGCGTTTCAATTCGTTATTTATAAAATCAATATCAATTTCTAAATTCGCAGGCAGCCCTTCAATTATGGCGGTTAAACATTTGCCATGGCTTTCGCCCGAGGTTAAAAATCTGAATTTTTCCATAATAAGCCCTCTTATATGCTATTTTAAGTTTAACAATTTTTCATCTTTTAAGCAATAAGTAAAATGTTGGATTTTAAATATTTAATATATTTTGTCCGTAAATTAATATACTTTAGGAATAAATCTGTATTTTACTTTTTGGCAATAGGTCTTGTAATCTTCGTCTTTAAACAGGTTTCTTTCTTCTGTTACGGCTCTTATTACATAAACCCCGATCCACAAAATCAAACCGACACTTAAAACAATATATCCCCATACGGTCAAATTTCCCGCAGCATACAACGGAACAAAAGTCAAAATTACATAAATAATTTGCATTGCATAATCGGGATGTCTTACGATATTATACGGAAATTTTGTTATTATACCTCTATTTGTAAGGTTTCCCGATTTTGTTCCCAATCTCAAAATTGCAATCATTGAGATGAAGTTTGCCGCAATTACCAAGCAATATACCACAAGCCTTAAAGCGGTATTTTCAATCGGAATAACGTCTTGAGTTGATGCGGGGATAAATTTTTGCGTAAGTAAAATAAACGGATAATAGCACATTATGCAGCTTATAATCCCGAGAGAGGTCGTATCCGCATATTTTATATTATTTTTCAAGATTTTAGATTCCGTTAAATAACTGATAGTATAAACAATTGTTGTAATCATTAACATCAGATTTATCCACATATCGGCGCTGTCATCAATAAACTGCATAAACCCGTACCAAAGTCCTGCTGTTTGAACGTATTCAAGCGTCTGACCTCCGATGGCACTTAAAAAATCAAAGTCATAGCCAAGCTGCGGCAGGAATTTTGAACACAACAAATTGAGCGAATATACTCCGAAAAATGTTTTTATAAAAAGAATTACAAACGCCTGCTTTTCATCTTCATTCAAACGCATATTTTCTAATTTTTCTTCCAATGTTTTTTTTGAGAATATACGTTTAAAACAGTTTACTATAACGGCATTTCTTGATTTTAAAATTGACTCGGGGCGAAGTTTTTTAAAAATCGGCAATGCAAAAATTACATACAAAATATAATAAACAAATAATACCGTCCAATAGCTTAAAAGCGGGTTTTTGATATCTTGATTGAATGCGGGCATAAAAAGAAGCAAAGCCAGAACAACCCCATAAACTAATACCGACGATAAATAATGTCTTAAAATATCTTTATTTGTTACTTCCATTTTTATTTCCTATTTTACTTCTTAAATAACTTTCGATAAATCCGTCAATATTGCCGTCCATAACAGAGTCTACATCTCCTACTTCGTAGCCTGTTCTGTGGTCTTTAACCATTTTATAAGGGTGAAAAACATACGAACGAATTTGAGAACCGAAATCAATATTAGCGGTTTCGCCTCTTAATTGCGCCATTTTCTTTTCCTGTTCTTCTTCTTTTATGGCTAACAATTTTGACACAAGAATTTGCATTGCATATTCTTTGTTTTGCAATTGAGAACGTTCCTGTTGACATTTTACGACAATGCCTGTCGGTTTATGCAAAATTCGCACGGCGGTTTCGACTTTGTTAACATTCTGTCCGCCGGCACCGCCCGAGCGCATAGTGGTAATTTCCAAATCCTCGGGAGGGATTACGATTTCTTTCTCAAAATCTTCCACAATCGGTGAAACATCAACAGATGCAAAACTTGTTTGCCTTTTACCGTTTGCGTTGTAGGGCGAAATCCTTACAAGCCTGTGAACGCCTTTTTCAGCTTTTGCATAACCGAAAGCATATTTGCCCGTGATTTTTAAAGTTGCGGATTTTATCCCCGCTTCTTCACCGTCCAATTTGTCCAACAATTCGACCTTCCAACCTTTATTTTCAGCCCAGCGGGTGTACATTCTCAAAAGCATGCTTGCCCAGTCCTGCGCATCGGTTCCGCCTGCACCCGAATTTATGGACAAAATCGCATCTGCGCTGTCGTATTCGCCCGAAAGCATTTGCTGCAATTCAAATTTGTCTAACTTCTGCTCAAGATTTTTTACTTGAGAATAGCTTGAATCAATAAGCTCTTTATCGCCAAGCTCCAATGCCGTTTGAGCATCTTCTATAACTTGTCCCCAATTATGCAGCCTGTCAAGCGATTCTTTTTTGTCCTTAATTTCAGCACCGATTTTTGAAACTTTTTTACTGTCGTTCCAAACGGAAGAATCCTGCATTTGCGAATTTAAATCATCAAGCTCTTTTTTTAAAGCGGCAGGGTCAAAGACACTCCTTTATTTTTTCAAATCTTGGTTTAATTATGTTTAATTCTTGTTTTAATTCGGTTTCCATAAAAGTATTTTATTATAAATTTTCGCATCAGGCAAGGCGATTACAAAATAAAATGTTGTGGAAGAAAAGTCGTCATTCTGCGCAAGCGAAGAATCGCCTTGTCGTACTAATAAGTTTATAGGTTTATAAGTTTATAAGTTCATAAGTGAGATACAAATTCATTTCCCTCCACCTCTTGGGGGGAG
>ONOE01000015.1:11134-49898 GCA_900319365.1 uncultured bacterium
AATTCATTTCCCTCCACCTCTTGGGGGGAGGATGCCTGAAAGGCAGGAGAGGGGCTATAAAAATTGTCATTCTGAGGGCAAAGCCCGAAGAATCGCCTTATCCAACAAATAATAACGGTGCGAAGTGCAAGTGCACCCTACTTTTGTTATTGTTGGGTTTCACCCAACCTACGGACTACCTGCTACGGGATGTATTTTATTCACCTATGCAAAGAGCTCTGGGACCCGAACCGCTTCCATTAGGATTAGTCTGTCCCTTTGACATTGCAGCAAGTGCGGTTTTATAAGGAATATACACCCAATATATTCCCATATTAGGATTGTTCGTATCACTTTCATTTGACCATATTCTAAGCCAATCCGTGCTTTCTTTTACGCCTATATCTTTATATACGCTATCTTTATTTTTGCTCCAATCTAATCCTGTAAATACTTGTCTTCTTGCACTCTGTTGACGAGCACTTTCTTCTGTAAAAGTAGAACCGGGGTACAACATTTCGGCAATTTTAGCAAGCTCTGCTACGGTCGGTAATCTTCCCCCGACGACCTTTTCGCAATAATCTTTTGACATTTGCCAGTTGTCGTTACCGCCTGAATACGTGGGTCTTGAGTAACTCGGATCGACTTTTTGGATTTCTTTGTACATATTATTATAATCGCTGTCAGAACCGCCTTGCACCTGACTTTTGACGCATAAATCGCCCATATTTACAATGCAGCCCCTGGCTTTTAGCTCTTCTTTTTCGATGGCTTTACAATCTGACGTTATATCTTCTCTGCCTGTGAGCTTTTTATCAACTCGCACAGCCAATTTTGCCCAGCAGTCTTTTATTTCAATCTTACCTCGTGCCAATATTTTCATTGTAAATTTATCAAACCCGTATTTTCTTGAATTTTGGCATTGGGTCGATTGACTTGTTTGACCGCAGTTTGGTTCTTTATCGCCGTTAACATCAACCGTTAAATAAATATAAGAATTAGGCATTCCAATTTTCAACTGAGAATCCGAAAACGTCCATATCATTCCGTCTTTTGTAAGAATAGTCTTGCCGCCGTTTTTGGTTTCTTTAACATCAAGTTTATCCGCAAAAAGTGTAATGAGTTTGGTTTGCGCATTATTTTTTTCTGCACCCCATTTTTCGCATCTGATATATCCCAGACCATCATCTAAACCCGCAGCTACTCTTTGTTTCGGATAACAATATTGATCGTTTAGCAGGTTGCTTATTATAGTTTCTGTTGTATAAAACGCTCTTTTTGCCATAACAACGTTTTGATCGGGCAGCAAATTGTGAATAATCGGCATCGAAATCGCCGTCAATATAGCAATTACGCCTAATGCAATCAAAAGCTCCGACAAAGTGAATGCATTTTTTTTAGATTTATTTATAAACTTCAACATATCTCAACTCCATATCTGTGTATACATAAATTTTACATTATTTTTAAGCGTTATGCAATACATTTTCTATTTTTATTTGTGATTTTGTAGTATTCTTATTTTGGAAAAGAGAGATTTAAAAAAGAGCATTTTATGATTCACGAATTTTTATCAGATCCGAATTGGATAAATCCGCAAATAGATTACCTTTTGTGGCTGCAAAATATCAGAATGCACTCAAGCCGAATATTTGAAACAATATTTTTATACATTACAAGGCTTGGTGAATTATATATCCCGACAATCGTTATGGCGCTGATTTACTGGTGTATCGATAGCGAAACGGGAATTTATTTGTTTGCGCTAAATGCATGCGGGCTTTGGCTGTCAAAAATTTTCAAAATGGCTGCATGTGTCTACAGACCATGGGTTTTGAGTGATAAAATTCACCCTGCGCAAGCGGCAATAAAAATGGCTAAAGGTTATTCGTTCCCGAGTGGTCATACCCTTATGGCAACTACCACATGGGGCGGTTTGGCTTTTGTCCTGAGAAAGCACAAAATAATTTGCGCATTGCTTGTAATTCTGGTACTTTTAATCGGGTTTTCAAGAAATTATGTTGGAGTTCATACTCCGCAAGACGTGCTTTGCAGTTTGTTTATCGGGTTGTTTCTCATTTTTGCCGTTTATTATCTTTTAAAATGGTGCACCAAAAACAAAAACAGATACCTCTATTTGCTGCCCGTTATTGATATTTTGGGGATAATTACTCTTTTATATATAATTTTCAAACCTTATCCCGCAGATTACGTAAACGGCAAACTGCTTGTCGACCCCAAAGGCGCAATTTATATTGCTGTTTTATATATGGGTTGGATTTTGGGAATTTTAAACGGTTTATTCTTATCAAAAAGATTTTTCCCGTTTGATGCACAAAAAGGAAGTTTAAAATTCAAAATAACAAGCGCTTTGGTAGGGATTATTTTGCTTGGCATAATTTGTGCCGCAACAGAAAATTATCTTTTCGCATCAGACAGAAGTTTTGTTGTAGTATTCGGTTTGATGTTTGTTATCGGGCTGTTTATCACGGCAATTTATCCGTATATTTTAACAAAATTGCAAAATAAAACGGTCAAATCAGAAGATTAAATTCAGATTTTGACCGTTTTAAATATATTATGATTTTTTAAGATTATTCTTACTAATCTTTTTTCTTCAATGTCGGGAATGCGATAACATCACGAATTGACGGTGAATTTGTAAGTAACATTACAAGTCTGTCAATACCCATTCCTAAGCCGCCCATCGGAGGAACACCGTGCTCTAAAGCGCAAATGTAATCTTCATCAATCGGCATTGCTTCTTCATCGCCTTGAGCTTTTGCCTGCATTTGAGCTTCAAATCTTGCTCTCTGGTCTATCGGATCCGTAAGTTCAGAGAACGCATTATCAATTTCCCAACCGTTAATTCTTGTTTCAAATCTTTCAGTCAATCTCGGATTATTTCTGTGAACTTTTGCCAAAGGTGAAATATCACGAGGATAATCATAAATATGTACGGGCTGAATCAAAGTCGGTTCAACTTTTTCTTCAAATACTTTATCTATAACCTGACCCCAGTTTGTGCATTCTGATGTATCAATATGAAGTTTTTCTGCTTCAATCAGGGCATCTTCAAAAGTTTCAACTTTATTAAAGTCTACGCCCGTAGCTTCTTCAACCGCACCGAGCATTGTCTTTCTATCCCATGGCGGAGTTAAATCGATTTCATTATCACCGTATTTAATCTTTGTAGTGCCTAAGACTTCTTTTGCAACGTAAGAAACAAGTTCTTCAATCAAATCCATCATATCAAAATAATCAACATAGGCCTGATAAAGTTCAATCATGGTAAATTCAGGGTTATGACGGGTATCGATACCCTCATTTCTGAACGATCTGTTGATTTCGAAAATTCTTTCGCTTACACCGCCGACCATAAGTCTTTTCAAATACAATTCCGGTGCAATTCTCAAATACATATCCATATCTAAAGTGTTATGATGAGTGATGAACGGTCTTGCATTCGCACCGCCTGCCTGCGGGTGAAGCATAGGTGTTTCGACTTCCATAAAACCTTTGTTGATTAAAAATTCTCTTATCTTTTGGATAATCAAACTTCTTTGTTGGAAAGTCTTGCGAACATCCTCATTCATAATCATATCAACATATCTTTGACGATATTTTGTTTCAACATCAGTCAAGCCGTGAAATTTTTCGGGCAAAGGCAAAAGCGATTTAGATAACATCGTAATTGATGTTGATTTTATGGTAAGTTCACCTCTGGGAGTTCTGCGAACGGTTCCCTCAAACCCGACGATATCACCTATATCAACAGCCTTTAATGTTTTCATATCTTCAGGTGATAAATTTTCTTTGTGTGAAAAAATTTGGATTTTCCCAGACGGATCAACAAGGTCAATAAACATACCCGAATTACGAACCGCCATTACACGTCCCGCAACTTTGTAGCTGTCTTGAGTTTCTTCCCCTGCTGCCAAATCTTTGTATTTGTCCTGCAAACCCTGTGCAGATATATTTTTATCAAATTTATACGGATAAGGATTGATCCCTCTTTCTCTTAAAGCGTTTGCTTTTTCAATCCTGACTTCACGGATTCTGCCTTCCGATGCTCCGATTTCTTTTGATTTTTGATGATTTTCTGTCATTTCAACTTCCCTCTTAATCTTGTTCGTAAGCAAGAATATAATAACATAAACAAAATAAATATGGACAACAGGTTTTTGCGTATGGGTAAGTCTATCAGCGGATAAATCATTCATTTGTTAAATATCGGCATAGCACCCCAAGGGTATTTCCATTCTCTAATGCTCACTATGTTCTCCTAGAGAATGTGGGCACAATGCCGAATTACACCAGATAAGAAAATATGGGCATACCCTACTTTTATTAATGTTCTTAAATCTAAAACTTGATATTTGTGCCAAAGTTGATTTGTGAGCTTGAAGGTGCGCCGTTGGTGTACTGAACCTGCCCTGCGCCTGCGCTAAAGTCCATTCTGTCAGCATCTTTAAAAGGGTTTATCTTAACAGAAACTTCCTCTTTGGTCGAACCGCTGTTTAAATTCTTGGAAAACTTATTCTGAACGGATAATTTTTTATTAATTCTGTATTCGGGAGCAACCGAAATCGTGCCTTTCATTTGCTGCGACGGGGCTGCAAGCGAATCATTGCTATATGATGCATTAACTGATGTTTTGCTGTTCAAATTGTAATTTGAATACAAAGTTCTTGTCTGCGTTGCGCTATCAGGTGTAAATGTAGTATCATACTTTGCGCCGACATTACCTTTTTTGAATTTCTTTTCTCTTTTATAAGATGTGGTTTTCTTTTGATAAGCACGATCGGTATCGTACAAATTCATATTCTGCTGTTGTACATTATCTGAAGAATAGCTCGTTTCGCTATTCAAATTTTCTTTACTGACTTTATTTGAAACTTTTTTGGTTTTGACTTTTGACATATCAAGTTCAATCGCACCGTCATCTTGAGAAACAGTCTGTTCGCTATCTTCGTCCTGCATTTGCAATTGCACGGGTTCTTCCTCCTGCTCGGGCGGTACAATTATACCGTAATCGTCTGCGTTGTCAGCATAGCTGCAAGGTATTGAAAAAGCCCCGAATGCGAGCAAGATAAATGATATTTTAAGCAGTTTGTTCATTTTTTATTTCCCTATTCCAGTTATACCAAAAATACAAGCCCAGAACAAAATACGTCGACCACATCAAAATAGTTGCAAAGCAATGTGAGCCATGCATATATGCTCCTATCCACATTATTATACTCAATCCGTTAATAATCGTCCACAAATACCATTGTTCGATACATCTTTTTATCGTTAAAATAAACGCCACGACTGACAAAACAGTAGTAACAGAATCAATTAAAGAATTTGAATCGCCGTAATGTTTCAAAACAAAATACAATGCCGTAATAAGCACAACCGATCCAAATGAATATAACAGGCGTTCTTTTAGGGATAATTTCGTTTTATAAATTTCTTGCGTTTCTTTTTTCATGTGTTTTTTCCATTTTGCAATTCCGACAAACTGCATAGGGAAATAATAGAGCATATTCAAGCATAAATTGCCCCAGAATTGATTTTGAAAAGATATTATCGAATAACAGATATTTGAAATCATTCCAAACCCGTAGCAGGAAATTTTGCCTTTACCTGCCGTTATTGTTGCACAAATTCCGCATATTGCAGAAATCACGGCAACCGTTTTATCCCTCATATAAACGGATATCAAAACTATTAATAAAATTTCGGCAGGAAAAATAATTCTCTCATACTTTCCCCAGCCTTTTAATTCTCCCTTAGCAAAATCTGTTATTTTCATATTTTTATTCTACCATGAACTTTTGCTTATTATATAATTATAAAAGTTCAACTTTAGAAAAAACTCTCTCATCTTAATAAACAAAGATGGGAGTTTTAACCACTATATATGCGCATAAACGGTATTACAAATAAAATATTAACCAATAAAACTTTTTTAAAGGGATTAGAAAAAATTTCAGACCACGGGACATCTTTCGGCGCTGCCGCATCGCTTGCCATGGCGCTCGGGGTAAGGACTTTTTCAATCTACAATACGCCTGATGTTGGAAAAGAAAATAAGCTCTACCTTATGGCAAATTCCATCTGCTCGGGACTTGTAAAATTCGGACTGGTTGAAGCTGTTGCGCTCCCGATTGAAAACGCCGTAAACAGAATTGACAAAAATTCCGCCAAATATCTTCAAGCATCCACCCTGAAAAATTTCAACCCAAATTCTCGGGGCTACAAATTTATTACCCAGATTATTAAGTTAAGCACAGGAGTTCTGACAGCTATCCCCAAATCCGTAATTACGGTAGCTTTAATCCCTATTGTTATGGCTAAAGTTTTTAAATTCAATCCGTTTGATGAAATAAAAAAAGCAGCCGAAAAATATCCGTATAAAAATATCCCCAATCCGTTTTTAAAAGAAAAACCGCCGGAACCTAAAAAAGAAAGTGAATTATCCGTACCGTTTACGGGCAGGCTCGGCGATAAACTTTCAAAAAGCATAGGTAAAATTATTAACAATAAAAAAGTTCAAAATTTTGCAAAGAAATACGAAATGGAAGATGAAGATATTTATAAACACGTAACCGCCCTGACAGACGTTATGCTTACATCTGCCGCAGTTGCTCAAACCAACAAATCTGACAGCATAAAAGAAAATTGCAAAAAAGTTTTAAATTACAATAACATAATTTCAACCGCAATCTCAATAGGCGCAATGTATACTTTTGACGATCTCATTAAAAAACACACAACCGAATCACTTGAAAAATTCAAAGAATTAAACAAAAATAACCCCAAACTTCCAAAATATATTCAAGGAATGAACATTCTCCGCCCGACAATAATTTGCGCCGTGGTATATTACGGAATACTTCCGATGTTTTCTACATTTATGTCGGATAAAATAGAAAAATTTGTAAATCGCAATAAAAAAGCGGGATAAAACCCGCCTTTTCGTTAGTATTATAAAACCTGTACCAATTCTTCTTTTGTTTTGGATTTTGAATGCATAGGCGACGGAGCCGCATCATCTGCGGGGTACCCGACAGGATACAATCCGACAATGTCATAATCTTTTAATTGCGGAAATTCTTCTTTCAAAACATTCGGGTTGAAATATCCGACCCATGTTGTTCCCAAACCGAGATCATGAACTTCAAGCATCAAATGTGTTCCGACAATTGCTGCATCAATTTCGGCACCGTTTTTGTTATCAAATTTTCTGACAAAAGAATTTTTAGAATCAGCCCCGACTGCAAAAATCAATTTTGCTCCAAATGTGTACGGAGTAGCTTTTGCAACTTTTTCTATCGATTTTTCACTATTAAAAATAAAAATCTTGAACGGTTGAAAATTTACGGCCGTAGGCGCTGCAAGGCATGCCTCAATTATTTTATCAACTTTTTCACTTTCAACAGGTTTATCACTAAACTTTCTGCAAGAAAATCTTTCTTTTGCGAAATCTAAAAAACTCATAATAACCTCCTATCAATTTACATAAAAAATAATAACATAAAAATGGAAAGGGCCTCGTCGGCCCTTTCCATTCTAAAATGAACAAAAATAACAGTATGAAAACTGCTATTAATATTATAAACTATTTTTCAGACTTTTCAACCCTGTTTAATACAATATGTTAAAAAATTTTAATTATTTTTATACCATACTTTAAAATCCCTTATTTCATTTGTTAAATCCGAATAATTGCCGTTAAAATTAATAGCTCTGTCATCAATTATCAAGTAACTCGGTTCTTTTACATTGGTAACATTTCGAACATATTTATCAAGTTTATTATCAATAAGCCATTTTGAAGTACATAAAAGATTTCTTGCTGTAAAAATTACAATCGCATAATTTTTCGAAAGATTCTCCAAAAATTTATCTGCCCCTGTTTTCATAGGAGGGAAATAAGTTTCATTGAAGTTCCCATTATAATTATTTAATACACCATCCAAATCAATAAGCACAGTCTTTTTGTACATATTATACCTCTATCTACTGGGCACTTACCAGTAAAATTATGTTACTACTTCCAGTAAAATAATCAAATGGATGAAGATTTAATTTATAAATCAATAGGGAAAAGAATTAAATATATAAGAGAGAAAAAAAATCTTACTCAAGAGAAACTGGCTGAAAAATCAGGATTGAGTTTGGACTATATCGGTAAAATTGAAGTAAGCATAAATAAACCGGGGCTAAAATCATTAATTAAAATTGCCAATGCGCTTGACATCCATATTAAAGAATTATTTAACTTTTAATTATACAAGCAAAAACATTTTATCAATTGAATTGATAAAAATTATTCATGTAAAACAACTTTGCCTGTTTTCAGGGTTTCAGGTACATTGATTACTCTTTGATTTGTGCTGCCGACCCAATGTTTGTTATTATCTTTCAATTTTTCAACAAATTCGCCTTCGCAAATTACATCAATGTCTTTAATGTCTTCTAAATCTTTAATTTGTTCCCAAGTATAGCCTGTATAAAGCCAAATAGTTTTATCAGGCAATAATTTACGGATTTTTTTAATCAATCTGAAAACTTCACTTCTGTTATCCGGGAACAACGGATCGCCGCCTGAAAAAGTTATACCGTCAATAAATGGTTTATCAAGAGCCTCAAAAAGTTCTTTTTCGGCAGCCTCATCAAAAGGAAGTCCGCCGTTTTTATCCCAAGTGATAGGGTTCTGGCAGTTTTTGCAATGGTGATTGCACCCTGAAACCCAGAGCACAACCCTTAATCCGTCGCCGTTTAACATATCCTGTTTTGTAATATCATGATAATTCATTATTAATCTCGCAAATTAATTATTTTAAAGTCGTTAAGTCTCTAAGACGATAAGACGATAAGTGCATTATGGTGCTTCGCACATTTTAGGTTTATAAAATTTGTAAAGAACTTAAAGACTTAAAATCTTAACGACCTGTCGACTTTAAACCCTACATGCTTACTCTGTCTTTGATTTCTTCCATTTTAGCTTCATTCAAACGAGTGTCGCCTTTAACTCTGGAATAAGACAGGTAACCGTTCATTCTTTCGATTTTTGTAAGGTTCTTGCTACCGCATACAGGACAAACGTCCATGTTCAATTCTTGATGTCCGCAATCATCGCAGTATGAAAGCGATAAGTTAACACCTTCATAGAACCCTTTGTCCATTGCTCTTTCAATCAATGTTTCAATCGCTTTTGTGTTGTATGAAATCGGGTATTTAACGTACTGGATTTTTCCGCCGTTTAAAAGTTCCCAGAAACGACCCTCCAAATCTTGTTTTTCTACAGGCCCGATTTTTTCAGTTACGTGGCAATGGAAACTGTTAGAAACATAGCCTCTGTCTGAAACCTTATCAACTACACCGTATTTTTTACGGAATTGTTTAACCTGCAAACCGCAAAGGTTTTCAGCAGGTGTTCCATAAATAGCGTATAACAAACCGTCTTCTTCTTTAAATTCGTTGACTTTTTTGTTGATATATTTCATAACATCAAGTGCGAATTGACCGTCTTCAACAAGTGATTTGTGGTTGTAGATTTCTTGTAATTCGTTCAATGCGGTGATACCAAATGATGCGGTTGAAGATTTCAAAACAGGTTTAATCTTGTCATGGAATCCTAAATGACCGCCGTAGAAACCGCCCTCGCAGAACCCTAACGGGTTGATTGATGCTCTCATTTCACCCAAATAGTCATAAGTACGCTTGTGAAGATTTCTAATCATTTCAAGATAATAATCAAGAACTTCATAAAAATCTTTGTCTTCTTGTTTAGCTTTTGCATAAATCATAGGCAAGTGCAAGCTTATGGCACCGATATTAAATCTTCCTACAAATACAGGTTTATCATCTTTATCGGCAGGTTTCATGCCGCCTCTTTCAAACCAAGGTGATAAGAAAGCTCTGCAGCCCATAGGTGAAACAACTTTTTTGTATTTCTTATACATACTTGCAATATATCCGTCGCCTGATAATGACAACCAATCGGGATACATTGTTTTCTTAGAACATTCAACACCTGCATCAAACAAGTCATGAAGTTCTCCGCCTTCTCCGTGAAGATTTTTATCATATAAGAATACAATTTTAGGGAACAAGACGGGTTTTTTGTTGTCTTTTTTACCCTGTCCGTTCTTTCTGACTTCAAGAACCATTCTTGATGCCATTTTTTCGAATTTGCTTGTTCCTAAGCCCATTGTAACTGTGATAAACGGATAATCACCGCGGCTTGATGCAACAGAGTTGAATTTGTATTCCCAACCTTGGAAACCATCGTGGAAATCTTTTTCAACATCTTTAACCGCAATTTTATCGGCGGTTTCTTTATCAACACCCATGCTTACGTATTTGTTATACTGTCTGTCATAAGTTTTTTGAGCATAAGGAGCCAAAATCTTATCAACTTCGGGAACCGTAAATCCGCCATACTGTTGGCTTGCTGCTGACATTACGATATCACCGATAACGTCAAATGCAACTTCCAATGATTTAGGTTCGTTATACCAAAGGTTGCCCATTTCAAAGCCGCCTTTTAATACGTTGCCTACATCAAACAAGCAGCAGTTCATTGTATCACGTCTTGCGTTCATATCGTGAATGTAGATGTAACCATCTCTGATAGCCTGCAATTCGGGAACAGTCAAGAAGAATTTCTTGTAAAGTTCTCTGTTTAATTCGTTGAAAATCAAAGAACGCTTTGTTGAAACTAATGCAGAATCGGAGTTTGAATTTTCTTTATCACCGATGTACATAATTCTTTGAGATTCTTGATAAACTTTATCAAGCATTTTTACAAAATCGATTTTATAATCTCTGTAATTTCTGTAGCTTTTTGCAACTTGAGGATTGATATTTTCAAGAGCATTTTCAACTATGCAATGCATTTTGAAAATTTCAATTTCTTTCTTGCCTGTTTCCAAAACTCTTTGGTTAACATAATCACAAAGAGTTTCAAGTTCTTTATCACTAAAATCTACAAGCATTCTTGCAGCAGATTTTTTAACCGCTTTAATTACTTTTTGAACATCATAAGGCTCAATCGTACCGTCTTTTTTGATAACTTTTACATCTTTCAATGAAGCTTTAGGATTAATGTTGACGATTTTGCTCATCGGATTAATCGCATTCAAAGATGACGGCTTTGTAGCTAAGCTCTTATCTTCATTAGATACTACTTTAATATCTACAACTTTCCCCTGATTTAAATTTTGCATGACTATCTCCTTTTTCTTATTAAAAAGGCAGAAACGGGTTCATTTCTTTTTACAAAAAACTATACCTATTCCCAAATTCCTGTCTCGAGGTTCTACTCCCTGACAATTCAAGCATTCCGGCTATTACGGTTGCGGACCAGTGAGGGACTTCCACCCATGCTTTCCTTAAATTGCCTTTCAATTAATATACTATAAATTTTGAGAGTATGCAATAAATTTTCTCAAAAATAAATCATTTGATTGATAGATTTCGGGTAAATATTTAAAATATTGTTACCTATACACTTAAATTAACTTTTCTTATCATTATTAAATATTGTAAATTTCTTTTTCAATTGTAAAAAATAGGTTAATATATTGTTGATTTTTAGCGATTACAGATGGAGGATTTTATCAATGAATTATACAAAAACATTAGCGACTGTATTATGCTTTACCGTTTTGAGCGCAGGTTGTGCAATGGCAGATACATCATTCACCCCGTTGAATTTTGACGATTCAAATGCCGTTAAAGCTCCCGCAACAACTACATCAAAAACAGTTTCGGGCGTTCAGGCTAAAGGAACGGACATGCTTGATCCCGCTCAGGTTACGGGCGGAGCAAAAATGCAGGATGCTATTTTGCAAATAGATAATGCACAGGTCGAAGTAAGAAACAATCTGTTAAACTACAAAGCAAAATATGCTGAAATTGATGCAAGATATCAATCAACAAAAGCCGAAAGAACAGCCATGAAAAAACAAATTCAGCAGGCTGGAAAAAAGATTAAAAATCTTGACAATGCAAAAAATAAAATCCGTAAAAACTTTGAAAGAAAATCAAATACCTAGTAAAGATTATGGCTTATTGCAACTGGGGCGGCAGCTCGGATTTAAATCAAATTTATCATGACAGGGAATGGGGCATTCCGGTTCATGATGACAGAACTCAATTTGAATATTTGATGATGGAAGTCATGCAATGCGGATTGAGCTGGAGTTTGATGATTAAAAAAAGAGAAATTTTCAGGGCATGCTTTGATAATTTTGAGTTTGATTTAATTGCAAAATATGACGAAAATGATATCAAACGAATTTTAGCAACCGACGGAATGATTAAATCCCGCCGAAAAATTGAAGCGATTATAAATAATGCGCAATGTTTCCAAAAAATAAGGGAACAATTCGGGAGTTTTTGCAATTATTTATGGGGGTATTCGGATAACAAAACAATTCTTTATAACAAGCACGAACTCGGTTATATCCCCGTAAGCAACGGGCTGTCAGAAATGATAAGCAAAGATTTGAAAAAACGAGGGCTAAAATACATGGGGGCAATCACGGTTTATTCTCATTTGCAGGCAGCAGGAATAATTAATGACCATGACAAAAACTGCCCCCGCTATGAATATATTAATTCTCACTATCAGACAGTCAGAAAAAATCGGTTTAAAGAAAAAGGCGTAACATTTTTCGGAGATAAATAATAGTAAAAATATTGTATAAGAAAACTTTTGTAAAACTTTTTAAAAATTTAAGACCCTCCTAACCTCCCCATGTCGTGGAGGAACTTTTACATAAATTCAATAATTTGCGAGTATGCAAAGACATAACTTGCAATATTTATAGCTAAATAATTATTGTTTTTTGATTACGACAAGATTTCTTTTGAAGTTTTCTTCTAAGGGCAAATCGTATTCGATTATGTCAATGATTTTTGAATTGTATTTTTTTAAAACATCTTGGGCATCTTTAATTTCGTCATGCACCCTGACTGATTTATATGCAACAAAATAACCGTCCCTTTTTGTTTTTGGCATGGCGTATGCGCAAATTTTTTTTAAAGCCGCAACAGCACGGGAAGTTACAACGTTAAACGTTTGATCAAGATTTTCAACACGCATGCAAACAGGGGTCAAATTTTTTAGTCCGAGTTTATCTTTAAAAGTTTGGACGGCACGGATTTTTTTTGAGATACTGTCAAGCGCACAAATTTTAATCTGCGGATACATTATCGCAAGAGGAACTGCGGGAAATCCTCCGCCTGTACCGATATCAAGCAAAGTTTCGGGGGCTCCGTATTTAGAAAAAAATTTTTCCAATGCAAGTGAATCACAAATATGCTTTTCCCATAAAAATTTCTCGTCATTTTTTGATATCAAATTGACTTTATGATTTTCTTCTATAAATATTTGCGAATATTTTGTAAATAAATCTTTATTGACCATATTTCACTCTATACTGACCGATTTTATCCTGTGGAATAAATTTCTGTAAATACTGAACTTTTTGAACGAATTTTTGAGCATTATCCTGCGACAGAGATGTTCTTGCAACTTCAAGCGCCTGATGAAGATATTTGTATGCATTTTCATAATCTTTTCTCAGCAGATAATAATTTGCAATTTCAGAATCAATATCAGCCATATAAAAAGCTTCATTTAATTCTTTTGCATATTCACCGGATTTCAAAAGATATTCTAAAGATTTGGCGGAATCTCTCGATGAATAGATTTCAGACAAATGTCTTGAGCTTGAATAAAGTCCGTTATAATTTTTATCGGTTTTATCAAGCGAAATACTCTTTTCATAACATTTTACCGCCAAATCGGTTTTACCGAGTTCATCATACAGTTCGCCGAGATTTGCAAATGCTCTGGAAAGATAATTGTTGTCTTTCGTAATTCGGGCACATTTTTGATAATTTATTAATGCTTGTTTAATATCGTCCTGCTCGTTGTAGCTTTCACCCAATCTGTAATACAATTCTGCCAGTACGGCTTTATCTGTTTGGGCAGAAACTAAAGACAGGGAGTTTTTATAATATTCAAACGCTTTTTTAGAATCAGACGGAAGTTTTGCAAGCAAAATATTTGCCCTTATTCTCAATTCTTGAGGCAGGCGGGGTTCATTTTCAAGTTTATCAAGAATATATTTTGCATTATCCTGTTTATAAGTTTCATAATAAACGTTTGCAATATCCAATTGAACTTCCCAAACTTTTTCTTCGTTTGAAACGTTCAAATAGTAATCCTGCAATTTTGTAAGATATTCAAGAGCATGGTGCCAATCTGATAAATGTTTGTAAACATTTGCCAACTTCCGATAAATTACGGGCAGGAATTTGTCAAAGTTTTCGTCATTTTTCTTTGTTAATGCGCTTTGATAAAGCAAAATCGCATGTTTATAATTGTAATTTGCTTCTTCCTTTTTAGCAGTATTCATAATATCAATTAAATTCATCTTTATCGAACCGAGTGCAACTTCTTTATTTTCGACGGTTTCTTTTACAAAATTGTTTATTGAATCCGCAATGTTATCTAAAATCGCCTCATCTTCAAAAACAAAATTTATTTTTTTGAGTTTATCTTCTTTGGATTCCTCTTTTGCTTCCTTTTGCTCTTTTTCGTTTGCCTGCTGTTTGGGCGTTTCTTCGTGCTCGATTGCAATTTCTTCCGCTTCTTTTTCTTCGGCAATATCTGCTGCAGGTACGGGTGGAGTAACTATTCTGGGCTTTTTAGGGATAAATAACGAATGATAATCAATTTCGTTGCGCATAGTCTGGCGGGATAATCTCAAATCCCTTTCCATAGGTTTTAAAGGAAGTTGAGTTTCGTACAAATCAACGCATGCTTTATGCAATTTTATAATTACGTTATTTTGAATTTGCTGTTCGATAATTTCTCTGTAATAATCTTTTAAATATACACTTTCGCCATCAACTTCAAGCAGCGAATATTTTATAAAAAAGTTTATTCTTTCTTTGTCAAACATATTTATTGATTTGAGCAAATTTACATGAATAGGTATACGCATAACTGCAAGCAGCCTGAATAAATGCAGGCTGACAGGATCTATCATAAGCAGAGTTTCTTTTATGATAAATTCCGAAAACGGCATTACACTTTTTGAAAAAGCCTCCAAAAATTTTGACAAATTGTATTTGCGCAAAATCATTGCATTGACAGAAAGCTTTATATAATTGTAATAACCCCTTGTTTGTTTATACAATTCGTTTGATAAAGGTCCGAAATTTTTTATGTCGTAACTTTTTAAATATTTTTCAAAATAATCTTTTGAAAATGCAAGAATTGAAACCCTGTCATAATCAATATTTTCAAACTCGCTGTAGTCAAAAACTCTTGACGTAATAATTATTTTTACATTCGGGAGTTTGCTTATGTGATTTAGAAAATTCAAAATATCTTTCTTATTTTCTTTTAAAATTGCCTGAAAAGAATCAAGAGAAACAACAATCGGATTTTTTACGTAATTAAAATATGCATTTATTTTTTGAACGAAATTTTCTACACGAATCCTCGGCATAGAAATTGTACCTTTAAGAGCGTAATTTCTGAACGATTCAAAAAAGGACAATAGCATGTCATCAAGTATGGTTGTTTCAAAGCAGGTGTATTTTATGTACAAAACATTTTCATTCAAATTCTGAGAAATATAATTCAAAAGCTCGGTTTTCCCCGTTCCGCAAAAACCGTTAACAAGCAGCAATTTTTTATCATCCTGCAAAAAATCACAGATTTGACCTGTCTGTTTTTCATTATTGCCGATTAAATACGGATTATACGGGCTGTCTTTTGGTTCATCTTTTGTATTTATTTGTTTTTCTATAAAATCTGTATTCATTATAACTTTATTAATTTACTCTGTTTCTTCCGTGCTCTTTTGCATTATACAATCTTTTATCAGCCGATTCAATGATTTTGGAGGGCTCTGTTCCGTCGGTTTCGCCGTATGTTGAAACCCCAAGGCTAATGGTAACATGGCTTTCTCTGTTGTTGCTCAATTTGAACATTTTGGCAGCAACCATATCACAAAGCTTTTGCGCAATCGATACGGCTTCTTCTTTCTTTGCATTGGGAAGAATTATACTCATTTCTTCTCCGCCGTATCTGCAAACTATATCTGTTGCACGAACATTTTTCTTAAGAGTATAGGCAACCTGTCTTAATACGACATCTCCCGATTGGTGTCCGTAATTGTCATTGAATTTTTTGAAGAAATCGATATCAAGAATAATCAAAGAAAAGATGGTATTATATCTTTTTGCATGGTTGCAATATCTGAGCATTTGTTCCTGAAAATATCTGTGGTTATACAAATCCGTAAGCCCGTCTGTTGTTGCAAGTTTATACTGTTTGTCAAAATCTCTCGATTTGATTAAATATCTGATTACAACTGCAGCGATGAATGTCAAAATAGCAATATTCAAAGGCGGAACAATTTCTACCCACAAGTTTTTATAAACCATTAAATAGTAAGTCATAATGGTGTATAAGAAATAAACCGTAACAGAAAGCCCGAGTGCTACAAGTATTGATTCTATTTTCAAAACAAAAATTGCCGTCAAAACCGCAAGAATTATCCCGAGAATTATATTAACAACAGGACTTGTTTTTTTGATTAAACTTCCGTCTGTCAAATTGTTTACATAAGTCGCCTGAACTTCAACCCCCGGGTATACCTTATCTACGGGAACGGTTTTTATATCAAACAAACTTGCCGCCGTTGCACCAAAGTAAACTGTTTTATTTTTGAAGTTATAATTTAATTTTCCTTTCCCTTCAGCTGCTTTAAGAAGCTTATACATAGGAATATTTTCAAAAGTTCCCGCACCACCGTACCAGTTTAATATTACGCTGCCGTCTTTGTCGGGTGTAAAGTTCTTCAATTTACCCGTTTTTGAAGAAATCAAATACCCCAGCTGAGGATAATATTTCCCGTCATATTTTAAATACAGAGGCATTCTGCGCAAGACACCATCTTCAGATCTTGAAACATTTATCATGCCGATATTTGAAGTAGCGTTCAAAATACCCTGCAAAATCACCCTGCAATTTGTGTATTCCATAGCATCAGATGCGTTCGGATAAGGTTTTACGGTCAATTTGTCGGGCAATTGCGGCGGAATCCTCAAATCTTTAGGCTGATCGTCTAAATTCATTGCGGTATAAACATTATTATATTTTTTAAATATATTTATTAATGTATTATCTGCCATATCCCCGCTTTTCATTGATTTTACAAACATCAAATCAAAAGCGATATTTTCGGGGTGCTGTTTTTCGACATAATTGACCATTTGGGCATATTTATCTCTGGGCAAAGGCCATTCGCCGTAATTATCAAGAATATATTCATAGCTTGCATCATCAATCGCAACAATGACAATGTCTTTGTTATGTTTCCTTACTCCCGAATTTACCTGAATATTCTGCCTTATGTCAAAAGTTCTGTTTTCCATTGATTGAATAAAAGTTTCATAACTGTTATTTCTCAATCCGAAAAAGACACATATTAATAAAATCAGTATCCAAAATGCATATAAAAATTTCTTGAGCATAAAAAACCTTGTTAATTCACAATTTCAGTATAATTTAACCTTGAGAAATTAGCAACAATGTTTTTTAATATAAACTTTTCTTCAAGGATTTTATTGTGAAGTTTCAATATTTCGGTATTGTAAGCCAAATCATCAGGCTGTTTCAGGTATCCTAAAAGACATTCTTCGTTGATGTTCATTTTGTTAATTTCCCCGCTAAACATAGTAAAGACATTCTTATTATTACAGAATTACTTATTAAATAAATCGACTTTTTATACAGTTTGAAGCAAAATTCCTAATACTATTGTAGGATTTTCAAACAAAATATGCCGTTGCCTGTTATTTATTCCATGGTATAATTAACAGGCAAGAGAGCTTTGAATGGAAAAACTATCGAAAATCAAAAATATAATTTTTTCATTTGTATGCAAACATATTGAAATATGTACAATTTTGTTGCTTGCTTTGGTTTTTTATTTTATATTTTTCTATAATATCGGAGCATATCCTTTAATGGACGTTGATGAAACACGATATGTCGCAATGTCCCGTGATATGTTTCGATCAAAAGATTTTATGACATTGTATTTAAACGGTCATTATTTCTTTGAAAAACCGCCGTTATATTTCTGGCAGGAATGTTTATCATTCAAACTGTTCGGCGGAGTAATTAATGAATTTAGCGCAAGATTTCCCGTCGCATTATTGGGGTTTGTATTTTCATTTGTCGTATATTTTACCTCAAAGCATTGGGTTAACAGAAGATTCGGGATATACACCTCGTTAATTCTTGCAACTTCTTTGCAATTTATTATTCTTGCAAAATATGCAATTCTTGATATAGTTTTAACTTTCTATGTCGGACTTGCATTGTGCTGCTATTTTGCGATATTTTTCTGTAAAGAAAATCATAAAAAATACTACCGGTGGTTATTTTATATTTTTACGGGACTTGCAGTTATGGCAAAAGGCATTCCGGGGATAGCAATACCTGTCGGATGCGTATTTTTTATCTCAATATTTACCAAAAAATTTAAAGAAATTTTTAAACCAAAATACTTCTTTGTCGGCATCGTATTGTTTTGCCTGATTGTTTTGCCATGGCATATATATATGTTCAAAATACACAATCCTCTATTTTTTAGAGAATATATAATTAAACATCATATCGAAAGATTTTTAAATTCTCATGAAATCGGAAGAAAACAGCCGTTCTATTATTACTTTTTAATACTTTCGTGGGGATTTATTCCGTGGATATTTTCGGCCATTACAACGGGCATCGAAAGAATAAAAAATCAGGTAAAAAATAAATACTACGAAAAATACCTGCATTTTGATACCCTTGATAATACTCATAAATTAATATATATGTCATGGATTTGTGTTTTTTGGATAATGTTATTTTTCTCAATATCTTCGACCAAACTTCCGACATATATTCTTTCCGTATACTACCCGCTTGCAATTATTATGGGGCTTGTCTGGAAAGATTATTCAGAACAAAAACAACACACAAAAGCCATAAATATTTCAGTTGTTGCAGTCGGAATTTTTGCAATTTCAGCAAGTATTTTGGCAATATTTACTCCGCTGTTTTTACCAAAAACAATCAACTGCTATATTACTGATTTGAAAACTTTTTTAAGTGTTGTACTGTTTATTTTCGGAGTTTGTTCGCTGATATTTGTTAAAAAGAAATTTTATAAAGGCGTTTTTTGCTACTATGTATTACTGATGATTGTAGTGTCAGCCTTCGGGACAGAAAAATTTTACGAACTTGATTATAAATTCGGGCAAAACGAACTTATTGAATTTGCACAATATGCGCAGAAAAATAATTACACAATCAGCACAAAAGGCTTGAACAGAAAATATTCATTGCTTTTTTATAACGATGAACCCGTTGATTACAACAACAAAAACGAAAGCGTTAAAAATGTTCAAAAGGATTTAAACAAAAAGAAAAATTATGTAATCCTCAAAAAGAAAGATTATGAAAAAATAGAAAAACAACTAAACTGTAAAAAAGTTAAACAAGGCAGAAGATACGTAATGATTAAAGGATTTTAGCAGATGTTTGAAAATTATGAAGAATTTTTGAAAGATTTTGACAATATTTTAAAACTTATATTTGACTCACAAAAAAAATACATAAAATGCCAAAAAGGCTGCTATAATTGCTGCAAAAAAGGTGATTATCCGTTTTCGCAGCTGGAATTTGCATATATCACGCAAGGGTTTATCAAACTGAATGAAAACACAAAAATTCTTGTCCAGCAAAATATCCGTTCGCTTATGTTTGACAAAAAAGAATGGCAGAAAAAACACAAAGATAAGAATGAAAGATTTGAACACCCCTGCCCGTTTTTAATCAACAATGAATGTTGCGTATACAAATATCGGGGAATAATCTGCCGAACATTCGGAGTTTGTTATTATGACGATAAAAACGGATACGTCAGACTGCCCGATTGCGTGCATGACGGATTGAATTATGCTCAATATTTCGACCCGAAAACAAGTATATTAAATATTCCTGATGTACCCAAAATAAATTTAAGAATAGACAGGGTTTTATCAAGCGAACTTGCACAAAAATATAACCTTGATTACGGCGAAATCCGCCCCATGCTTGAATGGCTTAAAGGCTAAGTTTTTAACCATATAGAGCCAAAAATTTTACAAGGTTGTATAAGAGGGATTTTTATAATATAATCGACACATACAGTATGGTATAATGTTTAATTACAATAAATATGAGGAATAAGAATATGGTGAAAAGGATTGCTTTTATCTTCCCCGGACAGGGCGCACAGTCTGTAGGTATGGGAAAAGATTTATATGAAAATTATGATGCTGCAAAAAACGTTTTTGATACCGCAGACAAAGTTTTGGGGAAAAGCATAACAGATTTATGCTTTAACGGTCCCGAAGAAGATTTAAAGCAAACCGTAAACACTCAGCCGTCAATTGTTACCATGTCAATTGCGGCTCTTGAAGCTTTCAAATCACAATTGAAGATTTCACCCAACTTCTGCGCAGGGCACAGTTTGGGCGAATATTGCGCAATGTACTGTGCGGGAGTAATGGATTTGGAAACAACATTGAAAGCAATCCAAAAAAGAGCCGATTTAATGGGCGAAGTAAAAGGCGGTTCAATGGCAGCTATTTTAAATGCACCTGCAGGCAAAATTGAGGGTGCACTTAAAGAAGCATCAAAAATCGGATATGTTGATATTGCAAACTACAATTCTCCCGTTCAGGTTGTTTTAACAGGAGATGAAAATGCGGTAAAAAAAGCAGGCGAATTGTTACTTGAAGCAGGTGCAAGACGTGTTGTTCCTCTTGCAGTTTCAGGCGCATTCCATTCAAAATTCTTAGAAAACGCAAGCAAAGAATTTGCTTCATTTGTTTCTGATTTGGACATATCAAGTGCATCAATCCCTGTTGTAACCAATGTTGATGCATCGGCAACCATTTCAAGCGAAGATTTTAGAGAAAAAATGCCAAGACAAATCTGTTCTTCGGTTCATTGGACTCAAACAATAGAAAATATGATTCAAAACGGCGTCGATACCTTTGTTGAAATCGGACCCGGAAAAGTTCTTGCAGGTTTGAACAGAAAAATTAACCCTCAAGTAACAACTTATAACATTTTTGATAAAGATTCATTAGAAAACACCGTTGCAGCTTTCAAATCAGAACTCAGCAAGATATAAGTTTACAGGTTCATAAGCAGGGTGCGCTTGGACAGCGCACCGCTTTAATTTGTCTAATAGGCGATTCTTCGGCTTCCAGCCGCAGAATGACGATATACCGTTATCTCCGATTTTTACTAAACGCTTGTTGTTAAAGACGGAGCAATTGTTATAAAGGCACGAACCAAATCAGAATCCCATTGAGTACCTGCGCCTTCTTGCAAAATTGCGCATGCTTTTTCTATCGGCATACCTTTTCTGTACGGTCTGTCGCTTACCAAAGCATGGTATGCATCGGCAACGGACACTATACGTGCCTCAAGCGGAATTTCTTCGCCTTTCAGCCCGTCAGGATAGCCCTTTCCGTCAAGACGTTCATGGTGATATTTTACAATCGGAATAAATTCTCTCAACGCTTCATTTGGAGCAAGAACCTTTTCAACCCCGATTGTAGGATGCTGTTTCATAATTTTCCATTCTTCATCATCAAGTTTACCGGGTTTTTTCAAAACTGATTCGGGGATACCGATTTTGCCTACATCATGAAGAACAGCACCGATTTTAATTCTTTCAACTTCTGCTTCGGGAAGATTTACAGCTCTTGCAAGAGCTTCGGCATATCTTGAAACAGACGTCGAATGACCTTTTGTATACGGATCTTTTGCATCAATTGCACCTGCAAGAGATGTTACCATTTCCATAAGGTTGTTATGGTTCAAAATATCAACGTTATTAATTCTTTTAACGAGTTCATCTTCTAAATTGATACCGTTTTCAAAATGACGTTTTGCAATTATTTCCGCAAAAGAATTTACGGCTACATCATCCCAGAAATTGAAATCTTCGGTACTGATAATTGCAGACATGCCCTCTTTGTAGCCTTTAACCTGAGAAATATACATTGCCTGTTCGGCTAAAAGCAAGAGTTTTTCCTGATCTTTTGCAGAATCGGGATAAGTCGCAATACCTACAGAAACTTTTATCGGCCCGACATCATCAACAAAGCAGCATGACAGGCAATATGTAATATATTCTGCCATATATTTTGCATCCTTGGTGTTTGTATTCGGCATAATAACGGCTATTTCATCACCGCCGTATCTGCCTGCCGAATCGGTATTTTTAATATTTTGTTTAACTTTCTCGGCAATCGTTTTGATAATTTCATCACCTTTGGCATGCCCGAGTTCTCTGTTGATTTTAGTAATATTGTTAACATCGAACATTACAACAGACAAAGGCGATTTGTTTTCCTTTGCCTTTGCAAGTTCTTTTGCCAAAACTTCCTGAAATCCCCTGTGCGTATACAAAGATGTCAAAGTATCGGTATTTGCAAATTTGTTGGTCTGTTCAAGAAGCTGGATATTATGAATAAACATGCCCATATAATTTGCAAGGAAAGTTGCAATATTCAAATTTAATCTTGTAATACTTCTGCCTACAAGCATTACACCGATACATTTGTCAATTGACATCATCGGTACGATAACAGAATCAGCGGCATTCAAATATGAAATATTCAAATAATCAATATTATCGCTGTCTATTACGGTTTTTGTTTTAAAACATCTTACAATCGGATTTGAATCATCTGATAAGAAAACCTTTGAGCTGTAAGAATTACCGCCTTTTGAATACAATCTTACATTTAAACATTTTGATTTTTCATGCAGTAGCCCGAACCCTATAAAATTCCATTTGAATTTCTTTACAAATATATCGTTCAAACTGGAAAACAAATTGATTACGCTCGTATGATGTTGAAAAGCATCAGAAATACTTTTCATTACTTCATCTTGGCTGATATCTGTATAAACCTTATTTTGTTCATCCGTTAAAGGAACATAAGAATGTGATTTAGTTTTAGCCGCATTAAAAGTGTTAATGGTTTCTACGATATTGTTAAAATTTTGTTTTTTCTCAAAGGGATTTTGCGCCGTGTGAGTTTCTTTAACAGGCATTGAAACACCCGCAGCATAGGGATTATTCGGATGCGCAGAAGTTTCGGGCAAAGATTTTTCTATATTGTTAACAATATTACCGATAGGATTGGATGCTAAAATCTTTTTCTTTGCTTCTGATTTTTTATTTACGATCTTTTTATTAGTTTTTTCCAAAATTATATACCTGTTGTTACTTTTTCTTAAAGTTCTATAAAAAATTTTTTTGACATAATATCAAAAAATTTTTACATTCCTTAAATTATATTACCCCATATTATATTAGCATGAAATACTACGAACAGACGGAATTAATTAAACTTTCCTATTTACTAACCACCTAATTCGTTATTTACTACACTTATAGTATAAACTATTTATTCGTTTTTTCCAACCCATGTTTTAAGTTTTGTAAAAAATACAAAATTTAATAATTCGGTTTTAAGGTAGCAAAAAAATATTTTTTTTCTGTTATAATATATGCGGCAAATAAAGATTAAGAAAACAATAGAAAGCAATAAATATAATGTCCGGTACACAGAAATTAGCCGAGAATGCAAAAAAAGTTTTAATATCAATTGGGAAAAATAACAAGCCTATATATGCCATGATGGCAATTGCCGCAGCAAACGGGATTTTCAAACCTTTATCATCTCTTACGGATAAAAAGGCAAAACCTGAAGAAAAAAAATATGCGGCATTGAGAGAATTTATGACAGAGTGTGTTGCAGTTCCCACTTATTGGGCATGCGGCACCGGGGCAGCAGTTCTCGGGTCAAAATTGTATAAAGATAATCCCGCAAAAAAAGAACTCGCAAGAACAAATATGATGTTTTTGGGAGTTTGCGTTGCGGCGCTTGCAGTTATCCCCGCCGTATGTTCGGGCGCTATGAGAGTGCTTGATATAGCATTAGGCAAGCATAAAAAAGACTCAAAAGAGCCCGCCGCACAAATTGATGTTACTTCCAAAGCACCGGAAATGAATGTTTATAATAAAGATAATAATGCCGTTCCTAAATTCGGCAACACGACTTTATATAATATGAATACGTTTGCAAACAGGGGAGGGCTTAAAATATGATTTCATCAATTTTAACAAGCCCGACAATTTATAACCTTGCTCAAAACACCGCAACTCAAGTCGGCATAGAAACAAGTTTAAAAGCCGTAGGACGTCCGGGATTTATCCTTATAGATAAAGATATTGACAGCAATACGAAAAAATATTCCGCAACAAAGGAATTTTTATATCAGCTTACATGCCTTGCAGTATCACTCGGTGCGGTTGTACCCATATTTAAAAAAGGCTCATTCGGCATTGCAAGAAAGTTATTTAAAGATGAAGCGGTATTTAAGGCATTCAAAAAATCAGATGATTTTAATAAATTCCGCAAATTATCTCAAGATGACAAAATCAAAAAATTAAACGAAATCAACCAAGCTTCAGGCACAAATTATGAATTAAAAGATATCAATGAGGACATGGCTCGAGGCATGATTGAAGTTACCTCTATTGCTGGTTCAATCATGGGATTATCAATATTGTCGCCGTTGATTTCAAGACCTTTTATCCGCCCTGTTTTGAAGAAATTAGGCATAAGCGGTTCAAAAGATGAACCCCAAAAAGCTGCCCCGCAGCCCGCTAAACAATCTGCACAACCCCAAAAAGCCGATACAAAACTTGATGTAAAAGCGTAGAAATTATTTATATTCTATTTTAATAAGGCAAATTTCTTCATCATTTGCGGCATTTTTAATTAAATGCATACTGAATTTATCATCATGCTTTACGCATGACAAAATCTTTTCACCGTATTTTGCCTCATGCCTGTAATAAATATTAATAGCGCCTATTGTATGAGAGTTTCTGAAATCAAAATCAAGCGCTTCAAGCGCCCAGGTCATATAAACAATATTATTTACATGCCCGTTCATATCCAGATCGTCATACCTTACACGAAAAGTAGTCTGATTATCAAAATCCTCGCATGATTTTAATCTGCGCAAAACCAAATCATCTCCCCTTTTTTCGAATTTTTTAATATCGGGGTATTTTTGTTCAAGGTTTACAAGCGATTTTGAACTTAAATCAACCATAAGCCATGATGTTGTGGCTCTTAAAAGTCTTTCGCCATTGTTATCATACGCTTCAAAATCCCTGAAAGAAGTTTGGCGCAAGAAACCTCTGTGCTCGGTTTTTATTTTTACGCATGACAATTCCTGCGGGTATTTGTCAAATTCTATTCTGTACCTTATTAAAAACCAACCCAAGTTTTGGGCATTCAAATCATGGTTATTAAACGGCGACAAATCAATATGGCGTGATGCGCAATCTTGCAGCAGATTTAGCAATGCGGCAGGTTTCAAGCGATAATACAAGTCATGCTCTGCCATAGTAATCGGATATTCAAATTCGAACGTATAAAATTTATCTGTCATATCAATTGTCATACTTTTTACCTGTTTGATTTTCGTTGTCGGCATAGCACCCCAAGGGTATTTATGTTGTCGGGATAGCAATCCCGACCTGATATTTATTCAATCAATTGAAGCGAATACTCTTTCTTGAATTGATCTAATTGCTGAGAAATTCCCGGCAAATCTTCGTCTTTGAGTTTGTTTTTCAAAACATGACGAGGAATAGAAGAATTTATTGACTGAATCATATTTGTTGAAATATTTGAACAATGGTCTGAAATTCTTTCCAAATCGTTTAATACTTCAGCATAAGCAAAATTTCTTCTTATGTGAACTTTTTCTTTCTTAACCCTGCGAATATGGTTTTTCTTAGCGACATAAGCAATATCGTCAACTACCTGTTCAAACGGTTCAACCTCATAAGCCGTACGAATATCGTTATATACAAAGGCTCTTACCGTAATATCAAAAACTTCTTTTACGGCATTAACTACCTTTTTCAATTCTTCAACAGTTTCAGGGGCAAGAACCCATTCTTTTCTGTGCATTCTTTCAGCTATTTGCAAAATATGGATTGAATGATCGGCAATTTTTTCAAAATCAGATATTGATAAAATCAATTGAGAAATCTTATTTGAATTTTCTTCCGTCATATCTTTACCTGACAGTTTTTGCAGGAACGATTCCAGAACATCCTGGTACTTATCGATTACAAGTTCGTTTTTATTAACGATTTTTGTAACTTTAGGATTATACTGTTTCAACTGTCTTACAGACATTACAAGAATTTCTCTTGTCAATTTTGCCATTTCGGCAGTTGTTTTATAGCATTGAGCAATAGCAATTGAGGGTGTAAGGAGCAATCTCTCATCGAGGATAACTTCTTTTTCATTCTTTTTATCTTTAACAAGAAAATAAGAAATCTTTACAAGCAATCCTCTGAGCGGGAACAGGCAAAATGCGGCTAAAATACTGAATATAGTATGAACAACCGCAATACCGAACGGATTAGCCGTTTCTAAAAGCGGGAATTTAAAAGTATGGAGCCAAATTTCATAAACCGTTAAAAATATTGCAGCACCGATAACATTAAAACTTACATGAATTGCCGCAACCCTTTTGGCGTTTGTATTAACTCCGATACTTGATAAAACCGCCGTAATACATGTTCCTATATGTTCACCAGCAATAATAGGAGCCGCAACCATATACGAGATACTTCCCGTTAATGACAAAGCCTGCAGCATGCCGACCGTTGCAGCCGAACTTTGAATAATCATTGTTATAATCAACCCGACCATCAAACCTAAGAACGGGTTTTTAAATAATGTCAGAGCATGCGTAAATCTCGGATCATTGGCAAGCGGGGCCATAGAATTTGACATCAAACCCATACCAAACATCAAAATCGAAAACCCGACCAAAAAAGTTCCGGCAGGTTTTCTTTTTGAAAACTTGCTGTTTGAAGTCATTATCATAATGACCCCGATTAAAGCTAAAATCGGGGAGAATGATTCGGGTTTTAACATTCTCAAGAAGAAATTTGTACTCTGAATACCCGATAAACTTAAAATCCAAGAAGTAACGGTTGTACCGACGTTTGAACCGATAATAATTGCAACAGACTGGGATAATTTCATAATGCCCGAGTTTACAAACCCGACAAGCATAACGGTAACGGCAGATGAACTTTGAATAGCTATTGTCATAATCATACCGACCAAAAATCCCGAATACGGATTAGCGGTCAATTGTTCGAGCCATTTTTCCATTTTGCCGCCCGCTATTCGCTCCAAGCCTGATGACATAACAAGCATTCCATATAAGAAAAATGCCAGTCCGCCCATTAGTGTAAATATTGAAAATATATCCATATATCCCGCCTGTATTATTTTTGCCTAAATCTTTCCATACAGATAAATTATATTAAAAAAAAACTTATACTTCAACATATAGCCCATATATGAATAAAAAAACAGTTATAAAACTTTTCTTATAGCAATGCCGACCTACAGCTCACAATTTTTGCCAAGAAAATGTTGGCACAATGCCAACCTGATTAAGACCCCTCCTAACCTCCCCATGTCGGGGAGGAACAACATTCACCAAGAAAATGTAGGAACAATGTCGACCTGCTACTTTTCTTATTTAAATATTCCGATTTGATATTTTTTGCAGTATCTTTTCAACTCTTTCATTACAACATTTGAAAGTAAAAATACCGCAATCAAATTCGGAACGGCAAGGAACAAAGTGAACCCGTCAGACAATCCGACAACGCTTTTTAAATTCATGGCAGAACCGATTACAATAAATATGCAGTAAATAATTTGAAAAGTTCTGGTTTTAAGTTTTGATTCTCCGAATAAAAATGTCCAGCTTTTTACACCGTAATATGAACCTGACAGCATTGTAGACAGTACAAAAAATATTGCCATAATTGTTAAAAGTATCGGGAAGTATGACCATACGCTTTCAAATGCGGCAGAAGTAAGTTCAATTCCCGCACCGGCACCGAGATAACTTTTATAAGCACCCGTTACGACAATTATAAAAGCTGTTGAAGCACCGACAATTACGGTATCAACAAACGGCTGCAACATTGCAATAAAAGCCTGTGCAACGGGTTTGCTTGTTTTAACGGCAGAAAAAGCAATCGGCGCCGTGCCTAAACCCGATTCGTTTGCAAACATTGCCCTGCGGAAACCCCACAGCAAACAGCTCCAAACGCCGCCTGCGACAAGTGCTTGCGGTTTGAAAGCTTCTTTTACTATTAATACGATTGCATTCGGAACGTTTCCGATATTTATCAAACATATTACAAAAGCGCTTAATACGTATAAACTGCACATCAAAGGGGTTATTTTTGAGGCGAATTTTCCTATCGATTTTATTCCGCCGATAATGATTGTATAAGTGATAACAGCAACTATAAGCCCAAAGAGCCATCTGCAATTTGTAAATAATCCCGTAACGTTTGAAACCTGCGTGGTTATGGAATTAATCTGGAACAGGTTCCAGCCGCCAATCATTGCAAACACGCAGCACAAAGCGTAAGTCTTTGCAAGCAATGGAGCAAACGGTCTTATCCAATCCGCTTTTAAACCGTTCATTATATAATACATCGGACCGCCTGATGAGGTGCCGTCTTTATTTATTTGTCTGAATTTTATACCAAGGAGAACTTCTGAAAATTTCAACGCCATAGAAAATATTCCCGCCGTAATCATCCAGAATATAACCCCCGGACCGCCTATTGACACAGCAAGCGCCGAACCTACGATATTTCCCATGCCTGCCGATGCGGAAATCGTTGCCGCAAGCGCCTGGAAAGATGAAACTTCTCCTTTGCGCTTTCTTTTAATAATGTCTTGATGCTTATACTTTTGAGTAAGCAAATCAAAAGCATGGCGAAATCCCCAGAACCCTATAAATCTTGTTCTTAATGTAAAATAAACAGCGGCAATGATTAACAATGCTATCAAAAATTCTACTCGAACTCCGTTGATAGTTACATGAGAAAAAATTACCCCTGAAACCTTATTTGCTATCGGGGTTAAAAAAGTGTCAATCCGGCTGTCTAAATTCATAAATACATTCTACAATAAACAAATATTTGTGTAAAATCACAGTTATTTAATCAAAATCAAAAAAACTTTTTACATTTACTTTCAAAGCTTTTGCAATATCAAATAGCGTCGCAACAGGTGCATTAACTTCTGCCCTTTCAATCATTCCAATATAGTTTCTGCTTAATTTTAACATTTCTGCAAGTTCTTCTTGAGAAAGATTATTAGCTTTACGAGCATATTTAATATTTTTACCGAGTTTTTTCAAATTTGCCTTTTTCATATTGTTATTATGCTTTTTATATGGTATTTTTCTACCAAATCTTATTTGTCAAAATTCTTGTAAACTACTTGCCTGTATAAAATTTCTGAGTAAAATTAATGACAAGTATGATTGTTCAAAAATGGCGGAAAAATGGCACAAATTTTTAAAAAGAAAATATTGATAGATTTAGATGGGGTATTAAATGAATATAAAGGGCAATATTATGCTGATATAATTCCCGAGATAAAAGCAGGAGTAGTCAATTTCTTAGAAAATTTAAGCAATATCGGAGATTTATACTTATTCACTACAAGGAATTTGAAGCTGTCCGCAAAATGGTTATATGATAATAATATAGATAAATATTTTAAAGATATAACAAACGTAAAAATTCCTGCGTTTGTATATATTGATGACAGGGCTATTTGTTTTGAAAATAGTTTTGAAGAAACCTTGGATAAAATAAAAAATTTTAAACCATATTGGAAATAAATATATTTGTCCAAAATCAAAATATTTACTATAATAAAAACTATGAAGATTGCATTTTTACCGATAGATAACAGACCTGTCTGCTATACTCTGCCCAAGCTTATTGCAGGGATAGACAATGATATTGAATTTTCCATGCCTGACAGAAAATTTTTAGGCGACTTAACAAAACAGGCAGATATAAAAGAATTATTCAAATGGTTAAAAAATTTACCTCCGCAGGATGCAATAATTATGTCATTAGACACCCTCATTTATGGCGGATTGATTCCCTCACGCAGGTGCCCCGAAAGTTTTGAGCAATTGAAATCAAGGGTAGATATTTTGAAAGAAATTCTTACCCGCCAAAATGCTAAAATATACGCATGTTCAAGCATAATGAGAATTTCAAATAACAACTACAACATTGAAGAAAAAGAATACTGGTCAGATTGGGGAGAAAAAATTTTTAAATACTCCTGTGAATTTGATAAAAACGGGCAGGCGCAAACCGATGTCCCGCCAGAAATTTTAAAAGATTACCTTAATACGAGAGAAAGAAATTTCAAAATTAATCTTGAATTTTTAAAACTTCAAAAAGAAAGGCTGATTGAATTTCTCGTATTTTCAAAAGATGACTGTTCACCATACGGACTAAACGCAATTGAAGCAAGAAAACTGCAAAAATCGGGTGCTTTTGTAAAAACGGGAGCAGATGAAATTCCTTTAAGTCTTTTATCCCGTTCAATCAATAAAAAACTGAAAATTTATCCGATATTTCTGGAGGGAAATTCTAAAGATTTGGTTTCGAATTATGAAGATATTTCGGTTGAAAATTCCGTCAAAGGACAAATTGAACTTGCGGGATGCGAAGTGTATGAGCATGACGATGCGGATATTTTGTTATATATAAATAATTTCAAAAATAATCAGGGCGAAATCGTTATGAAACGTGATACAAAACCGTTTGACGGGAAATTTTCCGCACCTGACAGACCGTATATGATTGCAGATGTGCGATTTGCAAACGGAGCAGATAATTATTTTGTTAAAGAATTTTTAAAAAACAAAATTGATGATAAAAATTTCTACGGCTACAGCGCATGGAATACAACCGCAAACACTCTGGGCAGTTTAATTTGCGGGGCTAAAATAAAATACTTTGCCGCAAAAAATTACAACAAAGAAAACTTCCTCAAATTAACAGTTACAAGATTTTTGGACGATTGGGCTTATCAGGCAAATATAAGACAAATGTTAAAAGAGCCAGACACGGAAAAATTAACTTCTCTAATGAAAGATTATGAAAATGTTATGAAAAACGCACTCGGGTGGGAAACGGGTGTAAAATATTCATATCCTTGGAACAGATTATTTGAGGTCGAAATATGGATATAATTGATTTATGTTTGTTATCTTTTGCACTCGGGCTTGATTGCCTTGTAGTATCTTTTTCCCAAGGGTTAATTTTTGTCAAAAACAGAAGAAAAAATTCACTCAAACTTGCCGTAACCATGGGACTGTTTCAAGGGTTAATGCCGATTATCGGATATGTTGCGGCAAATAAAGTTTATGATTTCATTGTCCCGTACAGCAAATGGATAGTATTTACAATATTTTTCGTTCTAGGTTTAAATTTTATACTTGAAAGTTTCAGAAAAGGAGAAAAAGAGGAAATCTGCCGTATAGGTTTCGGATGTTTGATAGCGCTCGGAATTGCAACGGGTATTGATGCATTGGTATCAGGTGTAACATTAAAGCTCACTTCAACCGTTTTATTGAATGCATGCCTGATAATCGGTGCAGGTTCATTTATTATGTCGCAAATAGGTTTTTGGAGCGGCAATGTTTTGAAAAATCTCCAAACAAGATATCTGCACATACTGGGCGGATTAATTTTAATCGGACTTGCCCTCAAAGCGCTTATTTAAAAAATTTATTTTTCGGTTTGTTGCTGCGGTTCTTTTTTGTATTTGCATTTAGGATTTGAACAGCATACAACATCCCCGTTTTTAAGTTTTTTTGTTACCAACAGAGATCCGCATTCGGGGCATTTTTCGCCCGTCGGCTCATTCCACAATACAAAATCACAGTCAGGATATTTGTCGCAGCCGAAAAATATGGTGCCTCGTTTTGATTTTCTCTCAACTATTGTACCCTTGCCGCATTTGGGGCAAGTTACACCCGTTGAGCGTCTGTATGGCTTTCTGTGGCGGCACTCGGGGTTTGTACATTCCATATATTTTCCGTAAGGTCCGATTTTGAATATCATATCAGAACCGCATTTTTCGCATTTTTCTTCGCAAACTTCTTTTGGTTTGTTTTCGCCATCACCGTTTTGCTCGTCTTGCAAATCTTGCAAAATATCCAATGACAATGCGGTTTTACAGTCGGGATATCCGCTGCAGCCCAAGAATTGAGTTCCTTTTTTACTTGTTCGCAAAACCATCGGACGACCGCAATTCGGGCATTTGACATTAGTTGAAACAGTAACCCTTTGCGCTGTTTTCATTACATTATTTACTTCATTCATAAACGGAGCATAAAAATCTTTCAAAACCTTTAAATAATCTACCTTTTTATCGGCGATTTCATCAAGTTTTTCTTCCATGCCTGCCGTAAATTTGTAATCCATAATGTCTGAAAATTCGCTGACCAATTGTTTTGAGACGGCTCTGCCAAGCAATGTCGGATAAAGAACTTTGTTTTTCTTTTCAACGTATTTTCTTGTTTGAATTACGGTAATAATCGTTGCGTAAGTAGACGGACGACCTATGCCGTATTCTTCAAGAGCTTTGACAAGCGATGCTTCGTTAAATCTCGGAGGCGGCTGTGTGAAATGTTGTTTAGGCTCAACTTTTTTGCAAACAACTTTGTCCCCTTTTTCTAAATCGGGAATTTTTTCGCCCGCATCTTTATTTTCTTCGGTTTCTTCTTCATTGTATAAAGTCAGGAAACCGTCAAATACAACCTTGCTTGTACCTGCTTTGAGAGTATAATCCCCCGCTTCGATTTCAATTGATTTATTTGCTATTTGAGCGGGTGCCATTTGAGATGACATAAATTTTTCCCAGATTAATTTGTACAATTTATACTGGTCATTATCTAAATATTTTTTTATGCTTTGAGGGGTTCTTTCAATATATGCGGGACGAATAGCTTCATGCGCATCCTGAACGTTTTGTTTGCCTTTAGCATATACATTTGCTTTTTCGGGATAATATTTTTCACCGTAATTTTGCAAAATATAATCATGCGCCGCATTTTGCGCATCATAAGATACCCTGACCGAATCAGTTCTCATATAGGTAATTAAACCGACAGGAGCACCATTCTCAAGTTCAATACCCTCATACAATTTTTGCGCAACCTGCATTGTTTTTGAAACCCCGAACCCGAGTTTTGAACTCGCAGCCCTTTGCATTGTTGAAGTGATAAACGGAGCCGTCGGTTTTCTTTTTGTAGTTTTTTTAGTAACTTTTGAAACATTATAAATTGTCGTCGAATCTGTTAAATAATCAACAATATCTTGCGCCTGCTGTTGATTTTTAATGGTTTTTTCTATGGATTTGCCTTTAATTTTTGAAACTTCAGATTCAAAAGTCTTGCCGTCTTTATCCAAAAGTGCATGGATTGACCAATATTCCTGAGGTTTGAAAGCTTCAATCTCATCTTCTCTTTCACAAATCATACGCAATGCAACAGACTGAACTCTGCCCGCAGACAGTTTTCTGTTGCCCATTTCTTTCCACAAAACAGGGCTCAACTTGTAACCTACAAGTTTATCTAATATTTGCCTTGTCTGCTGCGCTTTTACCATATCCATATCAATGGAGCGAGGGTTCTCAACGGAATGTTTAACGGCCTTGGGCGTGATTTCGTTGAAAACAATTCTGCATACTTTGTCATCGGGAACTTTTAAAACCTGTCTGACATGCCAAGCTATAGCCTCTCCCTCACGGTCGGGGTCGGAAGCCAGATAAACTTTGCCCGCTTTTTTTGCCAGATCGTTTAATTTACGCACAACCTGCTGTTTCCCGGGGATAATTTCAAACTTCATTTTAAAATTATCGTTAACATCAAAACCCAAATTATCCGTTGACGGATCTTTTGTAGGTAAATTACGAATATGACCGTAACTTGCCTCTATTTGATATCCGTCGCCCAAAATCTTTTTTATTGTCTTTGATTTAGCCGGAGATTCGACTATAACAAGTGCTTTTTCTTTCGTTGCCATTTTACTTTTCAAAACCTGATTTATATAAAAAATTAAATTTATATTCTTAGCCTACCACAATTTATATACGTTAGCAAATTATTGATTTTGCTTTATAAAAAAAACATGCAAAATTTATAATTGTCGGGATAGAACTCCAAGGGTATTTATGTTGTCGGCATGGCAATGCCGACCTGCTTTATGAATTTATTCATTCGCTATTCGTTGTTTTGCGATTTCAAAATATTCTTTATTCAGTTCTATTCCGATAAATTTTCTGTTCAAATGTTTGCACGCAACACCCGTTGTACCTGAACCCATTGTAAAATCAAGTATTGTATCATTTTCATCCGAATACGTTTTAACAAGATATTCCATCAGTTCAACCGGCTTTTGGGTCGGATGAAGATTGGAAGTCAAAATATCCCTCTTAAATTGAACAATCTGAAGCGGATATCTTTTGCCATTATCCTTGTACTCATAAGGTTTTCTGTTTTGACTGTCCACAAGCACTCCGAGTTTTCCGTTTTTAATTTTATTCGTGCGCTTAGCGCCGTTATATTCCACCATTTGCGGATTATAAACGGGCTGTTTTTTATAAAAAACACAAATAGTTTCTATAACTTTTCCGGGTCTTTTTTTTAGCTGAAAAATATTTGTTGCACGCTCTTTTTGCCAATAAATATCATATTTAAATTCATTTATATCGGAAATTCTTAAATAGCTGTTAAACGGCTCGTTCCCGAACAGCAAAATCGGCGTGTTATCATGCCTGATAGCTTTTAAACAATCCCACATATCATCAAACGGTATAACACTATCCCATTCGCAAGCAGTCGTGCCGTACGGGATATCGGTAATAATTGAATTAACCCTCACCCCTTGAGATATTAATTCTTTCATAACCTCAATGCAATCGCCGTTATACAAGGTTATATCTTTATTTATTTCAGTTTTGTTAAAATTTTTCATTTTTATACAGCTCTGTATCTGTCGCCGTTAACCTGTTTAATCATACCTTTTAATTCCATTGTAGTAAGGTTCATAAGCAGATTATCCAAGCTCAATCCCGTCAATGTCGAAAGCTCGTCAATTCCCCGTTCTTCGATTTTTATATTATTATAAATTTTTTCTTCATCGGGAGTAAGCGTAGGCAAAGTCAACTGCGTAGGATTATCTTCCGTTCGTTCCCAACCGAGTGCATCTAAAATATCATTGCCCTCAGTTACCATAGTTGCACCGTTTTTCAAAAGTTTATAAATTCCTTGAGTATTCGGATTAGAAATATCCCCGGGCATACACATCAATTCTCTGCCCTGTTCAAGTGTTAAATTTGCGGTAATCAACGCACCGCTTCTTAACGATGCCTCAACAACCAAAGTTCCGTACGACAATCCCGAAACTATTCTGTTTCTTTGCGGGAATCTGAATTTTATAGGTTCAAATGTCGGATAATATTCTGTTACGACAGCACCGTATCCGTTTTCAATATTTTCATAAAGTGTCTTATTCTGCGACGGATAAACATAGTCAAACCCGCTTGCTATAACGCCGATTGTTTTTAAATTATTTTCAATAGCCGATGCATGCGCAACCGTATCAATGCCCGATGCAAGCCCCGAAACTATGCAGATATCTGTATTGCCGAGCCCTGAAATAATTTTGCGCAAATTATCTCTTGCACCCGAACTTGCCTTTCTTGACCCGACAACCGCAAGAGTTTTTCCCAAATTACATTCAAACAATTTACCTTTGTAATACAAAACGACAGGCGGATTTTCGATATTTTTAAGCATATAAGGATAATTTTCATCTTCTAAGGTTAAAAAATTTATCCCTTTAGTTTCAACTGTTGCAAAAACTTTGTCTATATCAATTTTATCCCTGCATTGAATAAAATTTTGCGCCTTTTTAATGCTTAAACCGTCTATATTTTTTAAATCTTCCAAACTGCAATTGAAAGCTTTTTCAATATCGCCGAAGTAATCGTACAGCCGTTTAATAAAGCGGCTGTCAATTTGCTCTATTGATGAAAATGCTATCCAATATTTGTAGTTCATTTCTTTTTGTTCTTTATTCTTTCAACAATTTTTTGAATATTATCTTTTTCTTCTTTGGGAATATCCATATTCATATAATCTTCAAAATATTCAATGGCATCATCAAAATCCCCACGAGCCATATACAAAATTGCAGCTTTTTTATAAGCAAGTGCAAAGCGGTTATTCGTCGCAATGGCTTTTAAGAAGTTTGACAGAGCTTTTTCGGTTTCATCATTAGCCTGATAAGCTTCACCCAAATAGTAATATATCCATTCGTTATTTTTTTTGTATTCAAGAATATTTTCAAAATTTTCAATAGCAGAATCGTAATTTCCGAGTTCAAAATATACTCTGCCCAAATCATAATATGCATCATAATTGTCAGGTTGCTTTTCAAGAATATATTCCAATTCGTCAATTGCCAAATCTCTTTTTGCATCTTCTATATAAAATCTTGCAAGATAATGTCTGAAAACCAAATCATCAGGCAGATTTTCGATTGCATAAGACAAAATATTTATTCCCTCACCGTATCTTCTCTGATGATAATAAATATCAACAAGGTTTATATAAGCCTGAGGGATTTTCGGATTTAACTCAATACTTTTCAAATAATTCTTTTCTGCTTTTTCCTCATTGCCCGAGTTTGCATAGCACAAACCGAGATTGTTATAGATTTGCGCATTTGTCGGCTCTTTTTCCAAAACAGCCGTAAACAAATCAATTGCGCCGTTCCAATCTTTCTTTTTTACGCATTCTAAAGCTTTATCTATTTGTTTTGAAATATCATTATCCATTTTGATTAAAGTCCTAAACTCATACTGCCATCATCGTTGCCGGAGCCGATATTTTTAATAACGGTTCTTGTATTACCTTGAGCATCAAAGCTTTTCGGTTTCATAGTCATTTTTATTCTATCCGCATAAATTGTTCTTACACCCTGAGTAATGCTTGAACGCCCGATAAATCTTGCTTCGTTGGGTTTGCCGTTTGAAGTTGCATCAGGATACAAGGTAACTTTCGGACCTGCCGCATAGTAATCCTGATACCAAATTCGTACATTGTTGCTTGCATTGAAAACCGAACGCTTCTGGTTATATTCCTGATAGCCCGACTTTAATACCATTTTTTCACCGTTGTCCATAACTGCGTTTGAAGTCGTATTGCCCGTAGCAACAAGATTTCCCGTAACCGCATCATAAACAAATCTGTCTGCCGTTGACTCGTTATTTTCCTGTTTTACCCTTGCATTGCCTGATAATACAAGTCGTTTTAAATCACCGTTTTTATCGGTTGTAATTTGCGCCGCATTGGAAAATGTTTCAATATCTTTATACAACATTGATACAGCGCCCGTTGCAGTCATAACACCCGTTTTTGTATTGTATTCCTGAACGTTGGCATTGATTACGACAATGGGAGTTTTTCCGTCAAATACGACAGATTGCGTATCGCCTTCAGCTCTGACAATTTTTGTTATTAACGAAACTTTTAAAATATCTGCTTTTACTTCTCTTTTTTTATTTTTCTTGATTTCAAAAGCATAAGGTTTGTCATAAAAAGTAGCAGTATCTAATTTTTGATCGTTTGTAACATTTACATCAGCGCTGTCGCCGACAACTTTTAAATCGTCAATCGAAACTTTTACGTTCCCGTTGAATTTGATTTTATTTTCCTGTTCTTTATAAGTTTGACTTTTAGACTCGATAACAAGATCCGATGCCTGCACGCAAAGTCCCGTCAAAACAAATAAAGAAGTTAATATCAATAAGAATTTTTTCATACTACTTTTTATCCTCATAAACTTTTGAAACTGTGTTGCCGATTATTCTGAAATCTTCATAAGTAGGACTTATGATAATTTTTTCTGCCGTTGAAAGAAGCGATTTATCTTTTTGGATTCTTACATGACCCTGACCGACAATCGGATCATGCGAACTTGTGTATGTCAATTCATCAAGTCTTAAAGTTATACCGCTTTCAAGAACGATTAAGATATCTTTGTTTAACGTTATAACTTTTGTTTTAGAATTGTAAGTACCTTTAGCGGATTTTAAACTCATTGAAACTTTGTTGTCTTTATAAAAGTTTGCCAGAACGCCGTTTAACTGTGCAATACCGGTTTTACCGTCCCAATGACCCGTGTCGCCGTATATTTCCCAGTATTTTTTATCATTTTTGGTTTCTGTCAAAATTACACCATGGACAACGGCATTTTGCTCGTTTTCCTGACCCTGAACTTGTTTTCTGTTAAAATCTTGAGTAATGTTTCTGGCAGTAAAAAACGCCCATAATAAAATACCCACAAGCGTAAGTATTATTATTACATATACCCTTTTTTTCTTTGTCAGTTTCTTAAAATCCATACCCGAAATTTTAGCACAAAATTCTAATAAAGTCGATATAATATTTAATCTGAAAAAACATCGGGAGTACAAATTTTTGCACCCCCGATTGTTAATTATTTTTTAGCAACAGCGACCTTTTTGTCGGATTGTTTTTGAATATTCGGACCGCCGTTCATTTTCGCAAAGAATATGTCTATTTTGGTTTTTAAGTTTGACATTTTTGTGTTTGTTTTGCGAACAACTACATCTCGCCCATTACTCAATT
>ONOE01000016.1 GCA_900319365.1 uncultured bacterium
TACATTTTCTACTTTTTTTAAATCTTTGATATTTCTAATTGGTTCTACGGTTGTCATAAAATCTCCTTTCTTCCCGTAACTACTAAACTTGAGATTGTTTTCTCTCTAGTAATTTTCGGACAAATAATTCTCACATTCAGTAAGTATCTCGTCATAATCATCATTCGTTAGTAATAAATAAGGTCTTGCAGGGATTTCAACAGATTTATTTTTGCCGGCTTGACCTCCGAGTTGATGAATTGCCGCATACTCTAAATTTGATCCGATAACCGCTGAATCATTGTCATAATACGTATTGATTGATGCGGCAAGTTTGCCTTCAACTTGTAAAATCTGTCCCGGCCATTTACGTTTTTTAGTTCTCTGTTTTTTTGTTGATTCTGCCAAATCCACCCATTTGTCAGGTCTGCCCTCTTCTTTAAAATTCTCTTCAGTTGAATAGGCAAAAATACCTGCGATGTTTTTCATCAACGGTCGCAGGTTTTCTGTCCTTTTTGCAAGATTAAGGAGTTTTTCATGAACTTCTTTATTATCAAATTCAATTTCAATCGGCTTGTCGCTCATATAATTCCTTTATTGGATAGTTTGCAATTAACAACTCTTTGAACATTTTATTTCGGTTCTCTACTCCCTCTCTGTTGTTGATTCCGTTTAATCTTTCAACAGCGATCATATCAAAGCCTTTGTATAGTTCTCTGATTTTAGGTGAATCGTCATAAGACAATAGAAAACGACCTTTGACCGCTCCTAAAACCTCTCTTAAACGCTCGTGGTCAAAATCTTTAGTGGAAGTTACTTCATAACCGCAACCTCTTGAATACGGAGGATCACAATAGAAAAATGCACCCTCGTGGTCATATTGATTGATTAATTTTTCAAAATCACGACCTTCAATCATTACTGTATCCAAACGTTCATGGATAGCCTCGATTTTTTTAGGAACATTGTGCAGGGATTTACAAGCACCGCCTGAAGTTTTCTTTACCGTTCCGAAAGTATCACCACGACCACCAAATGAACGAGTGATTAAAAAGTAAAATTGGACTGCCTTTTGAATGTCCGTTATAAATGTGCCGTTCAAGAATTGCAAAAACATCTCACGAGAGCCGAGTAAATGCCTCCATTCTTCAATAAAAGCATTAGGATGGTATTTGACAATGCGGAACAGATTTACAAGTCTGCCATCGAGGTCGTTGTAGACTTCCAAATCTGCCCACTTGTCTTTATAAAACAACACCCAACCGCCTCCGCCGAACGGTTCGATGTAGGATTTAATATCTTCAGGAATGAGTTTAGCGATGGTTTTTCTCAATAATCTTTTACCACCCACCCAATTTATTAAACATTTTCTATCAATAGTCATAATTCAAACTCCTTTTTATTACTGTTCAAATGCCGTTTTAATTACCTTCTATAAGACCGCTTGCAGGGTTATGACTCCACCCGACATCAGGTGCTACTCTTTTACCCGTCAGAGGATCTGTGTAAACTGTAACCGGCTTATATTCCCCCGACTTTTTAGAAACAAGAGCCAATTCCTCCGATAATGTGCCGGCAGAAGAACTAACAGTTCGGTTTTTCTTTTGCAGGTTGTAATCAGATAGTGCGTTTACTCTGCATCTGCACCTCCAACCGTTCGGAGGGTAAAAGCTCTGCCAAAATGGATCATCATATCTATAAATAAGTCCGTTAAGCATTGCGTGTTCAGGTCGTGTCGAGGCATCCATAACCGCCACATATTCCCAGTACGGTCGATTATCCACATTCTCGTATTGAGTTTTATATCGCCCTGTTTGATATGCAGTTTGCATATTAACGGAATAAATCGTTTTCAGACGGTACATTGAGCCAAGTTGAACTTTTTCTGCGACACCCTGACTATCAACAACTATCTGCTCACCCCACCAACCTTTCTTTTGCAGGGTTGGTTTAAGTTCCTTTGAAAATTCTCGGAATGTTTTTCCCTCTGTAAGTGCTTTTTCAAGAGCAGAGCGAATATCTTTTAAGATGTCCTCACGCATTGCTTTTGCTACTGTGAAAGATTTTTTATGAGCATCTTGCCATAATTCGTACCAGTCCCAAGAGAACTTATTGTTTTTATTCCTGAAATATTTTATTGCTAAAGAGGGTGCGAGTTTGAATAAACTTTTAAGTTGTACCATATGCAACCTCTGCTAATTTTCTTGCAACAGCCTCTATCACATTGACAGTTACAGCATTTCCTGCCATTTTGTATAAATGACCATCAACAAGTCCTATTTTTCGGCCGCATTCAACCATATCATCAGGTAATCCCTGAAGACGGAAACATTCAAGCGGTGTTAACCGTCTTATTCTGTAATTATCAATTGTTCCCATATTGCAGGATGTATCAAGCGTTTGGGAACAACCCCTACCAACTCTGCCTCTGCGGAGTTTTGATTCAGGATAAGCAAGACTTATTCCATCCCCGATTCGAGCTTCGTCATAACCTTTTTTAGTCCCGTTTTTAACATAATAAAGTCCGGCTTTACCACCCTGTCCACCACCATTTGCAGTTAGGCACGAACCGATTCCTGACGAATCATAAATACGATGTGCTTGTCCTTTTCCTTTTGTTTCATCTAACTGTTTTAATAATGGTTGGCGGCATAAATCACTTTGAGTGCGAATTGTTCCAACTTCATTTCTCTCTTCATTAACCCATTTTTCTTTGCTGTTCTTCCAATAAACTACGTTACCTTTTGGACCTGTGCAAGAATTTTTGCTGCTTGCTCCACTGATAGGAAATATTTTTCCGATACATTCGTTTCCATAACATCCAACAATGTAGACACGTTCTCTGTTTTGAGGAACGCCGAAGAACTTAGAATTAAGTAATTGCCATTGCACTTTATACCCAATGTCGGAGAGAATTTTAAGTATTGTTTGGAAAGTTCTTCCTCCATCGTGATTAAGTAAGCCTTTAACGTTTTCGAGAATAAAATATTTTGGTTTTTTGTCTTTGAGAATCCGTGCGACTTCAAAAAACATTGTGCCTCTTGTGTCTTCAAATCCTCGTCTTTTTCCTGCAATCGAAAAAGATTGGCAAGGAAATCCGCCACATAAGATATCGAAATCGGGGAGTTCTGTTGTATTGATTGTTGTGATGTCATTAAAAAAACACTCCTCTTCTGTATTAAAATAATTACTGTATAGTTTGTTTGCGTGTTTATCGTTGTCGCAATATCCAACGCATTTAAATCCGGCTCTTTCAAGTCCTATTCTAAAACCGCCAATTCCAGAGAAAAAATCAAAAAAAGTTAATTGTTTACTCATCTAATCCATCACTCCTTCCCTGTAATTCGCAAAGGAATAATGCTTTTTGAATAGTTTGTTCAAACTGTTTGCTTCGCAGATTTTTATCTGTCAGCAATTCAAATGCTTCCTCGTAATTCTCGCAAGATTCAAAGAGTTTTATTAAAGGTGAGAGCATACTTTGAGCTTGTTTATTCAAATCACCTTCAATTATGAATTTAAATAAATTCTCAATTTGAGCTTGTCCGGGAACGAGCTTTTCTTCCTCTTCCTTAAATTCTTTAAATTTAGGACTTGCAGGGATAATGTCTTCCCTAATATCAAAATCTTCCTCTTCAAGACCATAATTTTTTATGAAATACTCTTTTGTGAATTTAACACCTGTGTCAGAAAGGATTTTATCTCTTTGAGCCAAATTTAAATCAACATCTTCAGGTTCGTAAAGTTCAAAAACAGGGACTTCCGCATTAGCAAAATTAATTTCATATATCCATTGAATCAGTTGATTTATAACACCTTCAACCAGTTTTTTATCAGAATCAATAATGTCTTGACGGACTTGCATATGCGTATTTGATGCGGCATAACTTCCCGTTGATCCGATTTCAGTTGTTAAGGTTTGACCGAGAATTGCTTTGGATATCTCGGTATTCATTTTATCGATTAGTTTTTCATAAATCTCGGCAGAGGAAGATTTGCTTGCTTCCTGAATTTCAATAGATGAATCGTCAGGAATTACCGCAATGGCATCCTGAACCATATCCTCAAGCATATCCGCAAGAGAGTTTGTTTCCTCTTTTGTTGAACCTCTTGGATGTTTACCTATTAAGTGAGGCATTCCGTATTTTTCAGTAAACACCACCCAAAATTTTAATCCGCCTTTTTTAAAGGTTACATTCCAAAAGACACGAGATAGGGTGCGTTCGCCGTATGGATTATTGTATGATGGATTATTTTGTGCAAGCAGGAATTTTTTATCAGGAACAATTTCTCCGTAGTAATTTTCTTTTGTTCTGAATTTGAGATTATTGTCATCATCAAAACAAAACCATTCAGGAGGTTTTGCAGTTACTCTTTCAGGCATAATATGACCTGATTTATCTCTCTTCCATATAATTTCAAGAGGCTGAAACCCAAACTGTGTTGCATCTAAAATATCAGAAATGATTTTTTGTAAATCTAATCTTTTCAGTAATTTTTCTATTTCTTCTGCGTTTTGGTCTTTATCAAGACCTCTGTTTATTTCCCAATCAAGAGATAAAACACCGGCTTTGCGTGATTGAGTGCAAGCAAAAACGTGCGGATCACAAAGTAATTCTTTGTAAATCCTAATGTCTTTGCCTTGCTTTTTTAAGACAATATCAGGATCGGGGAGGATATTTGCCAAAGAATAAAAATTCAACGCACGTTTGCGAGTGGCAATTTCCTCCGTAATCCCTTTTTTCATACCTTTTTGTTTAAGAACGGAATCTTCCAACTTATGCACCTATATTCTTTTTGAACTTGCTCAATACATCAATCATTCCGACTTTATAGATGTTTTGCAGGACATCAATTTCAAAGACTTCCTGTTTATCAACGATTAATTTTGCGTAAGTTACGGACATCGTTGTTTCGTATTCGGCATTTTCTTGAGGTTTGATATTACCGAGCGGAAATTCTTTAAATGTTCCGATTATAAATGCTGTTGCAGGGACTTCAGATATTCTTCCGGCTCCGTTATATGTTTCAAGAGATGCTCTGACCTGAATCATTGCGGCAGTAAACGGATTTGAACAAGTCCTTAAAACAGCAGGATATAGTGCATTCCATTTAATCTTACATTCCATTTTATCTATGCCGGCAAAAAATTCAGCCGAGCCAACCATACCGAGTGCTTTGTGTTCTGCCATTTTGTGTTTAATTTGTGGTAGTTGAACTTCTTCTGCACGACCGAGCAGATTCACACCATCTAAATAAACATTGGCATTTGTTAGTTTGTTAATCTCAATCTTCGACATAATATTTCCTTTGGGGTTAAGTAATTACTTTTTAAATAGACCGCATTTCGTGATTTCAATTTCTGAATAATGCAGTATCACATATTCCTTACTGATGGCTTGTATAAGAGGACATTTATAAACGTTCTTGCAAAAGAAACAACTATCGTTTTCATCTGTGTGAACTTCTAAATTTTCCTCGTCATTTACTATTGCGTACATTAAGATGCTCCTAACGATTTCAACAATTCGATATCAATAAACGATTCAAAGGTTATGCGTTCCGCAGGAGTCGGAGGCATAAATTCAATATCGAAGAGCAGATGACCGTTAGCGAGTTCCGTTGTTGGGTTTTTATCTTGGTTAAAGGTGCATTTGCCATCAATCAATGCACCTCTACCGATTAAGGTTCTTATAAACTGGTTAACCGTTTCACAAATAGAATCGATTAAACCGTTGTCTATCGGGTAATCAATGAATTGCAACATTGAATATTCAACAGACTCGTGCAGGATGTCAGCGGTTCTTCTCACATTTATGAAATTAGTCGGAAGAGTCGATGACGGAAATGCCGCTGATCTGTTTCCCCAAGTTCTGAATCCCGTACCAAAGGAATTAAACACAGTTACAATTCCGGCTTCGTTGAGTGTATTTACTTCTGAAGTTGGATCATTAATCATTGATGTCAATTGTTTTTCAACACCAACAATTCCTTTTATTTCTGTGTTTGAAGGAGACCAATGATAACCTTTTTCAATATCTTTAGCGGCAATAACTCCTGCGAGTCTTTGAGAATAAGGTTGCAGTTTAATTGTATCTGTTTCAGTATCGTAAACTTTTAAATGCGGATAACATAGAATAATACGCTCTGAAGAGGTATTAAAGTTTATTGTTCCTTGTGAACCTCTTCCTGTTATTGCTTCCTGAACGGTTGTGCCGACAGGAGCATCAACTATTCCAATCGCTCTGATTTTATTACATATAACATTCATTTCAGAAACGATTGCTGTGTTTTCGCAAAATACAGGAGCAATTAAAGTTTTAGGATAATATCCGAATAAAGAATAACAATCTTCAAATGCTTTTAATCCTTTTCTTTTACCTGTTACGGCATCAATTCCTCCGATAATATCAGAAAGTGCAACATCTTCGACAGACTCGTGTTTAGATGGATCAAAAACATTTATTACAATTGCAATTCCTGCTCCCTGATCAAACATTGCATCAAGTGCATCAGGTATTGTAAATCCGGCTTTCGATTGTCCAAAATATCTGACCGCTTCAGTTTCATTAAGAATTAAAGTCGGTTCATTTATAGTTCTATATTGTTCTTCAACATCATCAATAGGAGCAGTTCCTATAATACCAATGACCGCAGTTTTTACGGTTTGAATAGTTCTTGCACCTTTTGTAATTTCTATTGTTTCAACGCCATGTAAAAATGATGCAGGCATATTTTATCCTCCTATGGGGTTATAATTCTTGTATATTTTGAGTTTTTAGTGTGAAGTTTATTCCGTACTGCCAAATTCCTTTGTTTTCCGAAATAAAATAATCTTTTGTGGGGATTAGAGATGTACATTCATCTATTTGAAATCCGCTTAATACGGCTTTAACATTATCGAGGTATTCATAAGCTCCGTTATTGTTACGGAGGTTTCTTGTGACGATAGTTACAGAAAATTCTTTTTGATTTACTTGAGTTACAAATCCGAGAGCCTGTGTTGAGGTGTAATTACTTCCCTGATAATGAACAAGCAACGCTCCTATTTGATGTAATAAAATAAATTCGCTCGGTTTATCCGGGAAACCCTCAACCAATATTTCAGGGAATGAGAGCTTTAGTTTTTCAATAATTGCATTTTCAACAGTTCTAATATTCACTTAACTTTTGCTTTCCGAATAATTTATCAAGAAGAGTTTTATTTGTTCGGTATTCGTCAGGATTGAAACTTGATGATTCAAGTAAGTCATTCTCTGCTTGCAGGGATATAATTCCTTTTTGAATGTCTCTTAAAGTGGCAATTGCATTTTTATAAGCACTCTCTATGACTTCAGGCATTTCATCTGCCATTCGTCTTGCGTATAAACGATAAACACTTAAATCAATAGCCAAGATACGAAGTAAAGGAAAATGGGTATCCAACGGCAGAGTATATCTGCCACGCAGATACCCATCGATGATAGCAGAAGAATAAACAATGGCTTCTGTTGCCACTTCACGATCGACAGTCTCTTCACCATCATCATTTGTCAGCTGGATAAGGGTAGGGGTAGAGATGTGTGTATCAATGTCCTCGATCGTGCAATAATCCATTAGATTCCTCTCAAAACTCTAACTTCTTGACCTTCAGTTACAGAATCTTGAGCGTAACCGTTAACTAATGCATCGCCTGTTGCTTTGACTGCTTTTCCGTTTGAATCTGATGCCACAGGTTCTCCGGCATTTATTGTGCCGGCTGATTCAACAAGCAAAGTTCCTAAAACAGCAATTGGAACATACTGACCGTTTTCAATAGAAACATCAGAAACACCGAGTGCTTTTTCACCGGTTCCGCAGTATGCACCATCAAAACCGATAAATCTGTGTTGTTCTATATCGGCAGTCGCTTTTACGGATTCAATCAATAAAGGTTGGTATAATTTATTTGCCATTAGATTCACCTCCGTTTTGACCTTCACCTTCGGTTTTTACTTCAGGTTTTTTAGTTTCAGTTTTTGTTTTTGTTTTGTTTTCTGTTTGTTTTGCAGGTGCTTTTTCTTTTACGAGTTCAACAAATCCTTCAAGTTTTTTGGCTTGTAAATCTGTTAATTCGATAATTGAACCTTCACCTCTTGATACTCCATCGTGTAAGATGGTTGTGTTTTTAACTTTGTATTTAGCCATTATTTTCCTCATCTTCCTTTGGTAAAGTATCTTGTTTTGGATCGTAACTTGGATCGTTTACACCTGTAATTAAATAGCCGGCTTCTGCACCAACCAAGAACGGTGTATAAATATCAGTTGCTCTGATATATTTAACTTTGTTGCCTTCTTTGTTGTATTCATCAACATTTAGGGCATCTTTTTTACGAACCGTATAACCGTAAGACGGATCGTATTCGGTTCTTGATGCACCTAATTTTGGAACATAAGCCAAGACAATGTTGTCTCTCCAAATTCGAGTGAAATTACCATTTGCATCGGCGAATATTGATTTACCGATTACAATGTTTTCAATTTCAAAGAACTCTTTTAATAGTTCAAGAGTAACCAGTTTGTTTTGGTTATTTGAAATTAAACCTTTTAATTGGTAGTTTCTTTTCAAAACACGCCAAGCATCTTCACCGATAACCATTGTGTTTGGATCTTGTGCAATTTTAGATGAAACGGCATTTTTTGCATCATCAATTACACCCTGCGGATCTGACACTTTCCAATTGAAACAAGACTTGCCTGATAAAATCTTTTTATTGCTTGAATCATATCTTGAAAGGTCTTGTGCCAAATCTGCACATTCTTTTTCGTGTTTTAATTGCAGACCGTTTGTAACAACATTAGTTGCGTGTAATTGCAATTTTACTTTTTCAGCTTCCTGTTCTTCTCTGTAATCGATAGGATATGAAAGATCGTGTTCTGTTAATGTTGCAGTATGTTTTGAGAAACCCTGCGGAGAAATAACATTAGAGTTTGCACGAATTGCTCTTTCAGTATCGTAGATATTGAACGCTTCTTTGTTAAATTGAAAAATATCAATTTTCTCTTTTTCAGAATAGATGGTCGGGAATAAGACATCTGCGACAAAAGCATTGTTTCTGTAACCACGAGCAACTTCTGAAAGGTACGCATTTATGCGTAAATCTTCAAGTCTTCCCATTTGCTCTCCTTAAATATTTAATTTTAGTAATGCATCTCTGAATGAGATTTGTTCTTTAGCGGCAAGTGCTTTTGCCTCTTTGAAAATTTCCAAACTGTCCTCATCGGCATTTGTAAATTTATCTTCTTCGGTGCTTGTAGCATCTGCTTGCTTTTCTTTAGTAGCAAGCTCTTGATATGTGATTTGGTTAGGCAAAGATTCAATAAAAGATTTAAAGCCATCAATGACTGGTGAATCTTCGCCGAACTTTTTCACATTATCTAATTCCTGTAAAACAGAAAGGACAATGTCTTTGTTTGCAGGAACGAGGATACCCTTTGTTATTTGTGCATCAATAAACTCGTTGAACTCTTTGTTTTTTAGAGATGTTTTAATCTCGTTCAACTCACGTTCAATAGCATCTTTACCTTCTGCTTTTTCTTTGAAAGATGCGACTTCATCTGTTAATGCATTGATTTTGTCTTTTAATGATTTAATAGTTTCAAGTTTTTGATGACGATTTTCGTCTTTTTGTTTAAATTTAGCCACTTGATCTTCCAAATCATCGATTTGTTTTTTGAGTGCATCTATATCCTCTTGAGAGAATTTATCTGCATCATCTTCAGTTTCATCTGATTCAAACTCGTAGGTGTCAGATTCAGCTTCCATAAATTTGATTGCTTCCAATCCCTTAACTTGAGGAATTGCCGCACCTAAAAATGAAACTGCTTTTAAATATGCACCTTTACCTTCAAGATTTCTGTATAACTCAACGGAAACTTTTTTATATTTCCCTGCGTTAACATCTTTTTCAAATTCTTCCGGCACATCTTTAAAACATACCTTTAACTTGTCATTCTCTGCTTTTACATCTTGCACCCATCCGTATGCAGGACCGGACTGTTGGTGGTCAATTGTAATCGGAGCTTCGCAGAACTTTGGATCATAGTTTGATGCAATTTCTGCAATTTGCTTTTTTGTAAATTTGCCTTGCGGATAAACGCCGGCTTTGAAAACTTCAAAATACTTCATTCGATAACCTTCTTTTAAATTTAAGTAATACAAAACTTTCTCTTACACACACTATAAATGGTGTTTCTGACCATTTTCAAATGACTTTTACTTATATTTTTTTATGAAATAGTCATTTGAATATTCTTTGTAAATACAGTTAAACTGTGTGCATAACCCCTTAATTAATTTGTATGGTTGTTAAGCCGAAAGGCTTTCAACCCCTTTTCTTTCTACAACAGCAAAGGAGTATTATGGATATTTTTGAAACTTTATCACCATTTATCGAGAATGTTGGTTTTCCTGCGTTAATATTCGCTATTTGGTACATTTATCACCAAGCTCAAGTTAAGGCTTTTGAAAAGATTATTCAGAACAATTTTGAAATCTTAAAAGACTTACTTGAAACAAATCAATACCATGCGGCATTGCTTTCAAGAATTGAAAGTAAGATTGATAACAATTTATGGTGTCCTCTTTTGAAAAAGGAGGTTCAATAAATGAATCCTGAAAGACTACAACTTAAAGGAATGCTCGCAGAATCTAAAAAACAGTATGGAGAATTAAAAACGCAAGCTTCCGGCTACGTTCTTATTATTCGTTCATTACTTAACCCATACGAAGATGTATCAAAACTTGATACTGAAAAAGCATTGTCATCTATGAAATTACTTTATGATGTCCAAGCTGAATTAAAAGAAGTAACACAAAAAATTAAAAATTTGGAGGCGGAACTTGAATAGTAAAAAGCATTTATTCAGCGAAGCCGAGAGGCTTTATATTTTTCAAAACAAAAATATTGACACCATTGCCAATGAGCTTAATCTCAATCGCAAAACAATTATGGCTTGGAAAGAAGAAGGCGATTGGGGAAATAGACGAAAAGAATATTTTAAATCTAAGCAAACCTTTCATGAAGAGTTATATGAGTTTGCTCGTAGCTTAATGAAAGGTATTTCTGAAGATATGAAAGCAGGTGAAAAAATTGATCCGGGAAGAATGTATGCGTTTTGCAAAGTAATACCAATGTTTGCAAAAGTTAAAGACTACGAGGATGTTGTCGCTAGAGCTAAAACGAAGAATCCGGCAAAAGGTTTAACACCTGAATTAATTGCACAAATCGAACAGGATATTTTAGGTATTCCACCTCAAACAGAATCAGAAGATGAAGAACAACTATAAATCATTTTTTCTGCCATATCAACTGAGATGGCTGAACGATAAATCAAAAGTAAAAATTTGGGAAAAATCCCGAAGAATAGGAGCGACATATGTACAAAGTTATGAAGACGTAAGGGACTGTGTTTATAAGCGAGTCCCTGCCGTTTGGTTTTCATCAGCGGATGAATCTGCCGCACGAGAATATATTGATTATTGCGAACAATGGACAAAACTCTTCAATGTAGCGGCAAAATCATTGGGTGAAGTAATTATTGATAACGATAAAGATATAAAGGCATTTGTAATTGAATTTAACAACGGTACAAAAATTCACGCACTTTCTTCAAACCCTAAAGGATTCCGTTCAAAGGGTGGAAAAGTTGTACTTGATGAATTTGCCTTTCACAAATCACCCATGGAGTTATGGAAAGCTGCACGACCATGTATTACTTGGGGATACCCTTTGCGGATACTCTCAACGCACAACGGGCAGAATTGCTTATATTATAAATTCATCGATCAAGTCCTAAAAGGAAAATTAAATTGGAGTCATCACAAAGTCCCGATCCAACTTGCAGTTGATGAAGGATTGGTTGATAAAATCTACGGAAGAGCAACGACTCAAGAGGAAAGACAAGACTGGTTAGATGAACAATGCAGAGATTGTTTTGATGACTATACTTGGTTTCAGGAATACTGCTGTATCGCAATTGACGAGGCTTGTGCATTCTTACCTTATGATTTGATTTCAACTTGTGAATCAACCGATGTTTTAAAACCGCTTGATGAAATTAAAGGCGATTTATATGTCGGAATAGACATCGGAAGAAGAAAGGATTTAACGGTTATATGGTGTATTGAAAGGTTTGAAAACAATAAATACACAAGAAAAGTTAAAGTTCTTGAAAAGACTCCGTTCCATATCCAATACGAGATAATTTCAGAAATTCTGAAACATCCGAAATTAAGAAGGTGTTGCATAGATAGTACGGGAATCGGTATGCAATTAGCAGAACAAGCAGTCAGAAATTTTGGGCAATATCGTGTGGAAGCGGTTATGTTTACAAATAAATCCAAAGAGGAAATGGCATACAACCTCCGCACCAACTTTGAAGATAAGCAAGTGGTCATTCCTGCGGAACACGATATCCGAGAAGATTTGCACTCAATTCAAAAGATTACTACCAAAGCCGGCAATATTCGTTTTGATGCAGAGACCTCCGAAGTTAACGGACATGCCGACAGATTTTGGGCATTAGCATTGGCTTTAATTGCCTGTGGTACGCCATACACCCCAATTGATATTACAACTCGAAAAAGATATGAAACCTTAAAACTCATAGAATCGTTTTAAAGGCTCTTAAAAATATCTACATGGTAACTTTATATTCCCCCGACCATAAAAATTTAATTACGAGCCTGTTGAACACTTTTTGAACAACATAAAAACCAAACTTGAATACAAAAATTTAAGAGGAGATAAAAAATGACAAAAAAAATTAATTTACCATCAGGAAAAATTGCAACATTGAAAAAAGGAAGAGGATTTGACCTCCTGCAAGCCCAACAAAAAGCAAAGACATCTGAAGAGATTCCTTATGCTCTTATTGCTGAACTTGCTGAAATAGACGGTCAAAAGTTAGTTTACGAAGATATTTTAGAACTTGACTTGGAAGATGTAATCGCTCTTCAGGCTGAAATATCGGGAAAGTTTACGGATGCGAAAGCCACAGAGGTAAAGGAAACGACTCAAAAACCTCTCGAACAAGAAATTGCATAGATGTTTTGCCTGATTCTCAATCAATAATTCATCTGTGCAAAATAACGGGATGGCAGTATTCCGAGATAGGAAAAATGTCCATCCCACAAATCGCATACTGGTGCAAAGAGGCAATTAAGTACACGAATAATCAAAATACGGAGTTAGAGGAACAATGCTCGACACTATGATGAAAGTATCATTAACTCTTGTAGCCATCGACAAAATGTCGAGGGTTATTCGTGATGCGGTTTCAAAGTCTGAAACAGAGTTTGATAAACTTCAAAGGAAAATAAATCAAACCTCTGAACGTTTAGATAAGCTCGGTCAAAATATGACAAAGGTTGGTGCAGGACTAACTGCGATTGGAACTGGTCTTGCATATAAACTCGGAATAACGGAAGCGATCCCGGAAGCGATTGCGTTGGAACATCAATTAAGAGAATTGGGGAATGTCGGTCAACTATCTGCTGAACAATTAAAGGAAATGGATGAGCGACTTGGCTCGATTTCAAGATATACAAACCAAAGTCGTGGTGAAATTGCAGAAGGTTTAAATGTTCTTGTTGCATCAGGTATTGATCCTACTGCCGCACTTGACTATATGAATGTAATCGGTCGAACCGCAACAGCGGCACAAGCAGAAATAGTTGATATTTCAAAAACCGCATTCTCTGTTACTGATAACTTAAAAGTCAATGTAAATGACCTCGCTAAAACGATGGATATTTTGGCACAAGCAGGAAAAGAGGGCAGATTTGAATTAAAAGATATGTCTGCCGCATTCCCAAGTTTGACCGCAGGTGCAAGTATGCTCGGTATGAGAGGTGTACCGGCTGTTGCTGAATTAGGTGCGGCACTTCAAGTCGCAATGAAGGGTGCAGGATCTGCTCCCGAAGCGGCAACAAATTTTGAAAGTTTCTTACAAGCAATAACATCACCAATGGCGGTTAATCGATTTAAGGAATTATACGGAGTAAATCTTCCGGCATTCTTAAATCAGGTTATTGCCGAGAATAAAGATCCGATTGAAGAGATGGTTGTTTTAATCAACCAGTTAACAGGCGGAGATGTATTTAAGGTTTCGGAAATATTCAGGAATAAAACGGACTTGAACTTCCTTAAACCTATGATGCAGAACCTCGATGAATATCGAAGAATTAAAGCATCAGCTCTTGGTGCAGACGGCATTATGGATGAGGACTTTAACCACATGTTGGAAACAACATCGGAACAATTCAAACTCCTAAAAATCAATATGAAAGAGTTAGTGTTCCCTCATTTGCACAAACCGATTGAAAAAATAAACGAACTGCTGACGAAGATAAACAAACATCCAATCCTACAAAAGGGAATCTTCTCTGCTATTATCGGAACTATTGGACTCGGATTAGTTCTCACAACTCTTGGAACAGCCACGATGCTTGTCGGAAAACTTGTTAAAGGTTATGGCACATTTTTAGGATACGCAAGAGATTTAACTCCTGTTTTAGTTCAGAATTCAATAAAATTACTTGAATTTTTAGGATTGAACACGACTGCTCACAACCTCACTTTTGGCAGAAAAATTATGCAAGCCGGAAATCCTCTTGGCTTGGATATGAAAAACTTTTCACTTGGAAACGGCTTAATGGCTGACATTCGCAGAATAGATAATAATTTGCGTGAAGGCATAATTAAAGGCTTTAAGGAACTGCCTGCAAATATATCAAAGTCGGGTGTTGCTCTTAAGGATTGGACTGTTACTTCAATCAGAGCAATTCCTGCTAATTTCACTCGTGGTTTAATTGCGTTCAAAAACGGTTTCCTTGGCATACCGGGAATGATTAGTAAGGCAATTATGGCTTTCAGAGCATTTTCAGTTACACTTCTTACTTCCCCGATTGGTTGGATTGCACTTGCAATAGGTGCGGTCGTGTTTGTGATTTACAAGTATTGGAAACCTATAACGGCATTTTTCAGAGGTTTATGGAAAGGATTAAAAGAGGGACTACAACCTTTAATGCCTTTATTTAAAAGATTAGCCGTTGCACTTGAGCCTGTCCTTAAACCAATAAAAGCAATAATTGACTGGTTTAAGAAACTCATCAAGCCTGTCGAGGACACAGGCGGTAAAGCAGAATCAATGGGATTAAAGTTCGGAAAAGCAATCGCAAGTGTAATCGTGAAACTTGTCGAACTCGTAACCAAAGCGGCAGAGTTTGGCAGAAAAATAGGAGATATGCTCGCAGGTGGTATTATTTCTAAATTCGCCAAAGTCAAAGAAGCAATAGGGAAAATGACTCAAATTATTAGAGATCACCTCCCACATTCACCTGCGAAGACCGGCCCACTCAAAGACCTGAATAAATTAAAAATTATTGAAACAATCGTTTCAACAATGAAACCTGCTCCTTTGGTAAATGCTATGAATAAGAATTTAGGACTTATGATTGGCGGTATTAAAGGAAACATTGGAAGAGTCGGAATCGGAGGCGGTTCATCTTTTGTTGTTAATTATTCCCCGACAATATCAATGCCGTCAGGAACAACAAAGGATGAATTCTCACAACTTCTAAAAAGGCACAAAGACGAAGTTGTTGCGTTATTAAAGAGAGAATTTGAACGGAAAGAGAGGTTGGCTTACTGATGTTCGCTCAATTAGGTGATATTCAATTCGATTTAATAACATACTTTGACGGAATAAATTCAACCGTAACTTACAACTACGCAGAACACGAGCGAATAAACAACAAAACCCTCTTACAGTTTATGGGTGAGAACCTGCAAGAGTTCACAATAAAACTGAATTTACATTCAAACTTCTGTGTGCCGGAAGATGAAATTCTAAAAATAAGAACGGAAGCACAACTCGGAAAACCGCTCAAATTCATAAAAGGGAATGGCGAATATGTCGGAGCATTCGTTATATCTCAAATCCAAAAGACAACAGAACAAACAAGTCCTGAAGGTGATTTAATTGCTATTCAAGTTGAACTTCAACTAAAAGAATACGCAGGAAAAATACCTGAAGACGAGGAAGAAGAAAAAGGACTTAAGAAGAAAGAATGAGCGAATATTACTCATACATCACAAAAGACAAAGACCGATGGGATTTAATAGCAAATAAATTTTATAAAAATCCCTCAAAATATGAGCCCATTATAAAAGCAAATCCCGATGTCCCAGTCACCCCAATTTTAGATTCAGGGATACATTTAAGAATTCCCGTCTTGGATGAATCCGAAACAATTAAGTTTACTTTACCCCCATGGAAAAAATAAATGCTAACACCAATTTTTAAATTAGAATACAATCACAAAAATATAACCGATGACGTTTCGGATTACGTTCTCACTATTGAATATTCCGACTACGAGCAGGGACAAAGTGATGAAATTACGATCACTTTTGAAGATACAGAAGGACTTTGGAATGGTTCTTGGATACCTTCAAAGGGTGATGCTCTTCGTTTGTATATTGGTTATGCAGGGGAGAAATTGTTAAACTGCGGAATATTTGAGATTGATGAGATCGAATACAATTCCCCACCTGACATATTAATTGTTAAAGCACTTGCGACAGGAATCAAAAAAGCATTCCGTCAGCCAAACTCTGTCGGATACGAAAATAAAACATTAAAACAAATTGCAAATGAAATTGCCAAAAAGCACGAGTTAACTCTTGTAGGTGAAATTGACGATATCAAAGTCGAAAGGATAACTCAAAACCAAGAGAGAGATTTGTCTTTCCTGAAAAGATTATCAGAACAATATGGATATATTTTCAAAATAGCAGATGGAAATCTTGTGTTCTATAAATCTGAAAAGTTAATCTCTGCTGATTCTGCGAAAATAATTTATAAATCAGATTTATCAAGTTTGCGTTTAACAGAAAAAACAAGCCACGCATATAAATCTGTTTCTGTAGCATATAGAAATCCAAAAACAGGAAAAGATGTAACTGCGACTGCTAAAAATCCAAATTGTGTCAAAGGTGATACTCTTAAAATCTCTGTTAGAGCAGAGAATAAACAACAGGCTCTTTTACAGGCAAAGGCGGCACTTGCTAAAGGTAACTATACCATTGAAGGTTCTTTATCAATGCCGGGAAACCCTTATTTAATCGCAGGATTAAATACTGAACTTAAAGATCTCGGTTATTTTTCAGGGAAATATCATATAACTGAAGCTCACCACATAATCGATAAAACTTCAGGTTATGCAACAAGTTTGGAGGTGAAATCGTGTTAAAGTTTGGAACTATAACTTCGATTAATCCTCTGACCGCAAGAGCAAGAGTCCAATTCGCAGAAGATGGGATGAATTCGTATTGGCTCGCAGTCCTGCAAAACAGAACGTTGAACGATAAATTTTATTCTATGCCGACCGTAGGTGAACAAGTTGCGTGTCTTATGGATGAAAATTCAGAAGAAGGTGTGATTCTTGGTTCTATCTATACATCAGAGGATACTCCTGTTATTGAAACCGAAAAACAATATTCTGCAAATTTTGAAGATGGCACTTTTGCCAATGTCGATAAAGAGACTCAAACGCTCACTCTTTCATTCCCTAATATACATTTGATCGGAAATATTACTCACGAGGGAACTCTTTCAAACACAGACGGCATAATTTCTCAGGCAGACATTACAGATAAAAAATCATCAATGCAAGTAATGAGAGATATTTATAATCCGCACAAGCACACAGGAAATCAGGGAAGTCCAACTTCCACACCAGATCAGGAAATGTAATGACAAACATAAATGAAATAACATATGTAGATTGGCAATGTAAACTCAACGGAATCGGTGGAGTCGCAGAGGGTGTTGAGGATATTAACCAATGCATCGCAATAATTTTACAAACTCAAAAAGGCTCTGATCCTCACAGACCTACATTCGGTTCAGACATTATGAAATATGTTGATTATCCGATTAATGTGGCAAAAGCAAATATAATTCGAGAAACAATAGACGCCATAAATCTGTGGGAAACAAGAGTAAAAATTAATAAAACTGAAATTGAAATAAATGGCACAACCATTCTTATAAAAGTCGAATGGACATTGGCTAACGGTAACACATCAGGAACTGCGGAGGTGACATTATGACTCAACTACCTGAACCGAATTTTATCGATAGAGATCCCGATATTATTACAAAAGAATGGATTGAAAGATTTGAAGAGAAATCTGGGAAAGTTTTACAACCTGCTCAAATTGAAAGGTTGATGATTGATGTCGGAGCATATCGTGAAACTGTTTTAAGAATGGAAATTCAGGAAACAGCCAAGAAAAACCTTTTAAGTTATGCTCCTCTTGATATTCTTAAACACATTGGAGAGCCTTTAGGTGTTGAACAATTAATTGCTAGTTGTTCAATAACAACACTTAAATTCAGTATTGAAAATGTACTTGATTTTGATTTTACAATTTCGAAAGGAACTGAAGTTGAAACAAAAGATGGTCTTTTTATATTTCAAACGGATCAAGATGTAATCATATATGCAGGCGCGAAAGATGCAACAGTAAAAGCAACATGTGTAACCGCAGGTGCGGCATCAAATAATTATATTATCGGCTCAATAAACAATTTAATTACACCGTTGAGTTATATTTCAAAGGTTGAAAACACAACAATTTCATCTGGTGGTGCTGATGACGAGGAGGCTGATAATTTAAGAGATAGAATTAGACAAGCTCCCGAAAAATTTTCAAACGCAGGAAGTCGTGGAGCATATCGCTATCATACATTATCCGCACACCAATCAATAATTGATGTCGCAATAACATCACCGTCACCGGGTGTGGTTAATATTTATCCTTTAACTGATGACGGAAACCCAACACAGGATGTTTTGGATATTGTATTAAATTATTTATCTGATGATAAAATAAGACCTTTAACAGATTATGTCCAAGTGCTATCACCTATAAAACACGATTTTAATATAAGAGCAACAATTTATTTATATAAAGATGCTGATGAAACGAGCGTATTGACAACTATAAATGCAAAGTTGGCAGAATATAAAAATCAATTATCCGCAAAACTTGGGAAAAGCGTTATTAAAACGCAAATAATCTCTATTTTGAACAGCGTTTATGGAGTATTCAAAGTCGTGGTTGATATACCTGATGACATAGAACTTCAGGAAAACGAATGGGCAAATTTGGTTAATTACGAGATAACAGTCGGAGGTTATGCTAATGAGTAAGTCTCTTGCACCTATAAATGACATTAATTTAAAAATATTTGATGAGATTTGCGAGGAACGATTCAAAAATATTGATTTGGAATGTATTTTAATCTCAATAATCGACAATGTTCCTTCTGATGCTCTGCCGCATTTAGCAGAACAATATCACATAACAGGGAATGAAGGTTGGATTCAGGCTTTAAGTGATACCGAAAAACGAAACCTTATCAAATCCTCGATAAAAATGCACCGTTATAAAGGAACAAAGTTCGCTATTGAAGAGATATTCAAAACCTTAAACATAGTCGGTAATGTTGAGGAATGGTTTAATTACGGCGGACAACCCTATTACTTCAAAGTTATTTTACAGATTTTCAACAGATCAATTAATGAAGAAACCGAAAACAAATTAATTGCTCTGATAAACGAATATAAAAACGAAAGATCTTGGCTTGAGGAAATACAATTCCACCTTTCATCCAAAACTAAAATGTATGCATATTCTGCATTAGTCGAAGAAGAAACAATAACAGTTAATTCAAAGAGGACTATAAATGGCTGATGAATTTTACTCTTTAGTCACCGATATCGGTGCAATAAAACAATTAGAAAGTGTACGAGACGGTGTTCCGTTTGATGTTTATGAAATAGCACTCGGTGATAGTAACGGTGCTTATTATACACCTCAAACAAATCAAACGGCTCTGCGGCACGAAGTTTGGCGTGGTTTAATTGAAAGATGCGAATGGGTTGATAATAAATTTTATTGCGTTACAACAGTTCCTGCCTCCGTTGGTGGTTTTACTGTAAGAGAAGCAGGTGTCTTTGATTCAGATAATAACTTAATAGTAATAACGAAATTCCCTGAAACAACGAAACAAGATCCTGAAAGCGGAACTGTAAAACAATTAACAATCAGAATTGAATTAGAACTTTCAAATACAGAACTTGCGGAGCTTGTTGTTAATCCAAATATTCAATTGGTAACAAAAGACGAACTGACAGAAACCCTAACCGAGATAGATGGAACATATCAGAAAGTGGAAGAAAAAGGACAGCCTTTAGGTTATGCTCCGCTTGATGAGAATAATAAAATTCCTCTTCCCTTTATCCCTAAACTCGACACAAAGAGTATTTTAACACCATTCTGTTTGAATTCATGCCGGCTCGATGCCAAAGGAAATCCGAATTTATTATCCTGTGATACTGTAAAAATTGAAAAATACACTTCAACAGGTCTTGGTGTTTTCTATACTGCTCTCGGCTACACTTTTGAAAAAGACGGAATTGTTTACGCTGATACGGAACTTACAATTCCAAAAGGTACAATAGTTGCGGTTGATACTTCAACGAATTATATTGCATTCGGCAATATTGAAACTTTAACGGAAGATGAAACAAATCCAAATCATTATTCCGCAACCAACATCGGCGATTTTTATATTCAAAGTACACTCGCTGTTGGTGTTCAATGTTTTTCTGATCCGGGATTTACAAATTTAATCGGTGTTGTTACATACCTGAATCTTACAAAAATATGTATAAGCCAAGATGAAACTTATACATATAACGGGCATGTGACAACTCATATTTATATAACTGCTCATGCACCATTTACTTATACGACAGCACAAAGTAAAACCCACGATGTTGGAGAAGATCTAATTTTGGATGTAGTTGATTTGTGTCCAGAAGCAGGTCAAACTAGAAACTTCAATCTATTTGTGGATAATGGGGATGACGGATATGAACTTATTGCGTTATCAAACACAATTTTTACTCAAATGATTGAACCTGATATTTATCAAACTGATGATATATGGTTTAAAGTTTTAGAGCCTTTGAATGGTTACATATATTCTAATGATATTTGGAATGAAACAACGTCTGTACCTATTGGATATTTTTTACTTGAAGGAGGAGAAGAATAATGGATGTCAAATACTATTATAGTTTTAATTCAGAGGGTAATAGTTATGTTGGGAAATATCCGGCATTAAAAAACCCACGAAGACAAACGGAGTATTTATTACCTGCAATGGCAACATTTAAAGAACCACCAATTACAAAAGAAGATGAAGTTGCGGTTTGGAATGGTAATGATTGGAGAATTGAATCAGACTTCAGAGGTCAAACTCAAATAAATATTGAGACTCGTGACATTTCAAAGATTGATTATATAGGATCTGTTAAATCAGGATTTCAAAAAGTAACAGAAGAAATTGCAAACGATATTCTTCAATTCCCTGATAAGTATAAACAAATTGATAATCAACTTGTCGATATTTCAGGCACAGAAGAATATAGGCAATACCTCCACGAAGAAGAAATCGCCGAGAGAAAATCTCAAATTGAATCAGAGCTTATAGAACTAGATTCTAAAAGAATTCGTGCTATTTGCGAGCCTACAGTAAAAGATGAAGATACAGGTGAAACTTGGCTTGATTACTATAATAGTCAGGTGTTACTTCTTCGAAATGAATTAAGAGAATTAATATAATTGAAAAAATTAGCATCAAATGGAAATTATAAATTTAGTCACAAATGAAGTTAATCAAAATGATTACCACTTCAACAAATTTACTCAAAATAAAATAGGAATTTTATACATAGCTCCGATAAATATCGTACCATACGATTGTTTAGCTTGTGATGGTTACGTTCTAAAAATTATTGATTATAAGAAGTTATATTCAGTTATAGGTACTTTTTTTAATCAAGGCACAGAAGAGTCTGACGAATTTAGAATCCCTGATTACAACATCTCAAAAAGGTTTCTTCAACCGGGAAAAGATGTTGGAACAATATATAATGCAGGACTCCCCAATATTTGGGGTGAATTCAATCTCGGAGATTCCAATAATGTTTGGGGAAGTGGTGCCTTTTATGCAACGGGAAGTGGTAATTGGAGGAACGGAGGAGGATCTTCTTCCTCTGAAAGATATATCGGATTCAATGCATCTCGTTGTTCAGGAATTTATGGAGCATCCTCAACAGTTCAACCACCCTCACAAATTGTACATTACTGTATCAAATATAAATAAGAAAAATGGAAATTTTAAATCTAATATCTAATCAATTAAATCAAAATGGTTATTCAAAAAATATGCAAACCAAAGGAAAAATAGGAGCTATTTATATATTCCCTACCTATTATACCCCTGATGATTGTTTTGCTTGTGAAGGCTATTCCCTATTAATTGTAGATTATCAAGATCTGTACAATGTTGTTGGAACAAAATTTAATAAAACTGACGATCCTGAAGGAACTTTTAGAATTCCAGATTACAACTTAACTAAAAGATTTTTGCAACCGGGCACAGATGTTGGAACTCAAATGGAAGCAGGATTACCTGATCATAATCATACAGTTACAGCTTTTTGGTGGGATGGTTCAGGTGTTGCTGAAGAAGGAAGAGGGAATCCAGATTATGGACACCACCGAGTTCTTACAACTAATAATGCTTCCGCAAGTAATGGAATATATGGAAGATCAACAACTGTACAACCTCCATCACAGATTGTACACCTTTGCATTAAATACAAGTAGGTAAATAATGGAAATTAAAAATATAAAAACAAATACCCTAAACCAAAATAGCTACACTATAAATAGACTAACTCCCGATCAGATTGGATCTCTTATCATCTACCCAGTTAGTTATACTCATGAAAACACTTTACCCTGTGATGGCTATGTACTTTTAATAGAAGATTATCAATTACTTTATTCTGTAATTGGTAAGCAATTTAATACAGGATCGGAACAAGAAAATGAATTTAGGATACCTGACTATAATATTTCCGGTCGTTTTCTTCAACCTAGTTCAACTCCTGTGACTAAAAAAGAGGCTGGTTTACCCAATATTACAGGTCAATGGCACAACGTTGGAGTTGAGCCGGGAGCAGCAGGAGTTAGTGGTGCAATTGTAAATCACAATTGGGGAGGAAGTTTTTACTACCATGCAAGCGGTCGTGGTGGCAACTTGGGAGGTTTTGACCTAAATGCATCAAGAAGTTCAGGAGTTTATGGTGCATCTTCAACCGTTCAACCGCCATCACAGGGCGTTCATGTATGTATTCGTTATAAATAAAGGAGTATTATATGACATCATTAAATAAAATTTGTTTGCATTGGACAGCGGGCAGTAATTTACCCTGCAATACCGATATAAAATCATACCATTTCTTAATTGATTCTAACGGTCGGATTTATCCGGGGACACACAAACCTGAAGATAATTTGAACTGTAAAGATGGAAATTATGCGGCACATTGCGGAGGCGGAAATACAGGATGCATCGGTTTATCTGTTTGTGGAATGGCAGGCTTTAACCTAAATAAAAAAGAAACAAAATACCCTCTTACTCAAAAGCAAGTCGAAACCCTATGCTGTCTTACGGCTTACTTAACTTTAAAATATGGAATTTTGATTAGTGAAAAAACTGTATTTACCCACTATGAATTTGACCAAAAAAAAGCAAAGCCTGAAGGCAAAATAGATATTACTTATCTGCCGTACTTGCCGAATTTACAAATAATCAGGATCGGCGGTTATCTGCGAAACAAAGCCGAATGGTACAGAAAAAAGATAAAAGAAGGAAAGTATAAGTTAGAAAAGAAAGGAAGTTATTATGAATTTATTTGCGTTTGTTAAATCTTGGAAAGACTTTAGTTTTTTATGGACTCTTATTCAACCGTTTATTTTGAAACTTTTGAAAAAGAATGTTCCGACATCAATCACAAAGTTGTATGAGAATCTTGCTAAATACACTCAGCCGGCACTCGACAGTTTGTATAAATTAAAAGCTAAGATTAAAGAAACACCAACTGAAGTTGATGATTATTGTTTCGATCAGGGTGTAACAGCCATTGAAACCTTTGCGAATTATTTGTTAGGTGAAGTTCAAAATTTAAGAGCATAAGGAGGATTTAATGACTTGGCGAGATTTATTAAATGTTCAAAATGTTGAAAAAGGCTTTTTTCGCTCCTCAAATACCTACGGGATACCCGACATCAGAAAGGATGAGTTCGATATAAAAGAACTCATCCCATATCGGGTGGACAAAAACAGAAAAGGAACGGCACATTTCTTTCTTGATGATTATAGATTCGAGCGTTGTTGGAAATGGGCAGACTCTCAAATCCCTGAATTAAGAAAATATGATGGGGTTTTGTCTCCTGATTTTTCAATGTACACCTCTTATCCTAAAGCATTTCAAATATGGCAGGTTTATCGCAACAGATGGTGTGCCGCATTTTGGCAAGCTCATGGAATTAAAGTTATTCCAACAATAAGTTGGTCTACCGAGGATAGTTACGACTTTGCCTTTTTAGGAGTTGAAAAAGGCTCTGTGGTGGCTGTTGGAACGGTCGGTGTGCTTAATGACGAGTATGCTAAAAAACTGTTCTTGGATGGCTTTAAAGAAATGGTGAAAAGACTTGAACCGAAAGAGATTTTAGTTTATGGAAACAAACTGACCGAACTTGATGAATATAAAAATGTCAGATGGTTCGAACCGTACATGAATAAATTTAACGATATAAAAAAGAAAGGAGCATAACATGGGTGGAAGAGGTTCCGGCGGTGGTAAAGGCGGAGGCGGTGGCGGTGCCGCTAAAAAAATACCAACAGGTGAAGGCATAACAGATAAAAACGAACTAATCAATTTATATAATAGTATTTCAGGCAATTCCAATTTGTCTGTTGAACAGCGTGTAAAAGCAATGCACGACATTGAAGAGAGAATTAAAGAATTAGATGCTAAAAAACAAGCGGATCTAAAGCAAAAAAGACTTGATGCTCTTGCAAAGGCTCGTGCAAAACGTGCTGAAAATAAGAAAAACGGGATAAAACCTGAAAAGAAAGAAAAAGATCCAAGAAGAACAAAACCTAAAATGTCTATGGATAGCACAGTTTCAGACCTTAAATATAATTTAAGACGAGGTGTTGAATCTGACGGATATATTTCAAATTCAGATTTCAGGGTTGAAGATTATGGAAATTCCGTTAGTGTTCAAATCAGATATTTAGGTAAATGGAAAAACCCTTCACACGCTCGATATGAGGAAGATTACGATTGGCAAGAACTTAAATCATCAAGTGGAAAGCAGATTGATAAAGTAATTAAAAAATTATCAAAACAGTCAGGTCGTAAAATTACTTGGGGAACGAGTGAAAAGAATTGGATTGATATTGACATACCAAAAATGAAAGGAGACTAATAAATGGGCGGTCGTGGTTCAGGAGGCGGCAGATCCGGCGGAGGTGGTGGAGCATCATCTCAACAGGATCACGAAGTAAGACTCCGCAGTCTTAATGACATATATCAGGAAAAATACTCTCAAATGACAGATTCAGAGTTGAATCGGGCATTAACTAATGCTAAAAATCAAATGAGTAAAGAGGAAGCAAAAGTCCTGCACGAACAACAGAAACTTCAAAAAATGGTGGATGAATTTAAAAAAATGAAAGACACCGATCCGGGAGTTGATGAAAAATGGAATGCCATCGATAAACAAACTGGTGTTCTAAATGATGCACGTTCACGATTGGATATAAGGTCGCAAGCCTATTATTTAGGAATTAATGAAAAACACAATGTCAGAGGAAAATATACCGCAAACGACATTAAAAATATGTCTAACGGACAATTAAATTCTTTCTACAATAATTCATATAAAGAAAGTACCAAAGCTCGCAGACGTATTGAAAATACATCAAATCCTAAAACGAGAGCCAAATATCAAAAAATATATGATACTCAAAATGATTATTTTAACAAAGCAACTGCCGAAAAAAATATCCGGGGACTTGACGGAAAAGGTTGGTAATTGTGTCTGAATGATACAAAACTCCCCTCAATGACTTTAATTAAAGCCTGTTTAGAGTGATGAATGTGTTTGTACACATTAAAAAGGAGGTCATTATGACTACAATCACAGCAGAACAAGCTCTAAAGAGCAAACAGAATTTTTCAGAATTCTTGGAAAACAACACTCCCGTTCAGGTAACTTCAACCATAGCGGATTACCAAGCAAAGAGCGGAAAAGTTGTTGTAACCCTTACGGATTTAACACAAAACTTCGACACTTTCATTGATGTTGTAAATGATCCGACAGTTTTAGAATTACCTCAAAAACCATACTTCGCTTGGATAGTTACAACTCCAAAAGAACGAATTATGAATGTTTTAAGAACGATCAATGAGGGTTCAACAGGTGATTTAGGAATTTTTGTTTTTAAGGCTTTTTTGAACGGCGATAAAATGGACTTTGAATGCCTTTTGAAACCTGAATTAAGAGAAAAGCAAAAGCGAGAAAAGACAATAACCAAAACAGGCGGTATTCAATACGATTATTGGAAAGTTTATTCGGAAGTATGCGATGAAATGGGCGAGGGCGATTATCAAATCAAGCCGGCATCACAACATTATCAAAATATACCGATCGGACTCAAAGGTGCATACATTAAGCAAACAATAAGTGTAAAAGATAATTATGTTGCATCAGAATTATTTATTGGAGATAATAAGCAACTCTTCGCAGACCTTAAAGAACACGAAAAAGAAATTGAAAAGGAACTTGGCACTCTAACTTGGGATTGTAAGGATTCAAACAAAAGTTGCTTTATAAGAAGAACGATATTTGTAGATTTTACAAATCCTGACAGATACGAAGAGTATGCAAAACAACAAATTGAATTAGCCATAAAGGTCAGAGAAACATTTTTTAAATACATATAAATGTGTCCAATTGATACAAAATCACTCGCAATGACTTTAATTAAAGTCCATTGTGAGTGATGAATGTTAATGCAGATTAAAAAAAGGAGTAATAAATATGGGCATTATGACAACAGACAAAGAAGAAAGAAACTACCAAGCATTTATGAATGAACTTGAAAAATTATCTAAAAAATACGGAATTGGCATTTCGGGTTGTGGTGTATTTGATTATTGGGATGAAAACGGATTCAAAGAAATCGAATACAGAAAAGATTCCTCAAGCGGTGATTTACGAATTGAAAAACTTGTATTTTCAGACGGCACTTCATTAGACGATTAGGAACAAGCAATGATTGAATTAAATGGTATTTACAAATTAAAACACATTAAAGGATTAAATAGCAACACAGATTATGAATATAAAGTTATTGCTATCAACAAAGAAAAAACAATGGTTTGTTGCGTTCAATTAGACGGATTTGATGCCGGCAAACAATTTGTATTTATGATCGAGTGCTTACTTGATCCTGAAAGACCTGAAGATAAATATTTTGGTGAAATCATACAAAAATAATTGTGTTGAAATGATACAAAATCGCTCGCAATGACTTTAATTAAAGTACATTCAGAGCGATTAATGTTAATGCACATTAAAAAGAAAGGACAAAACAATGACAAAGACAGTATTAGGAAGCGAAAACACACAGTACGGATTTTATGGAACTATTTATAGTTACAATTCTGAAAAAGAAACTGAAAGCAAATGGGCAGAAGCATTTGAATTATTGCTTGATTTATCAGGTCTGTCTCCTGCCGAAATTAGAACTTATCTTGATAGCAGAAGCGGTCGTAAATTAGCAGATTATTGCAACGATTCAAAAGATGATGTCAAAGCCGTAATTATAAGAGAATATTTTAAATGGATTGATGATGATTTATTTGAATGCAGAGTTAAAGAACTTCAAAACCCAAGCAAAATGTTATTTGGAACTGTAATGCACGATGAAATTACAAATCAAGATGTTGTAATATTATGCGAGGGAACTAAAAAATACAGAAAAGACAAATATTTCAAAGTTATTGATAAAAACGAAAATATATACATTACAAGAATGGATTTTCTAACCCCGAATGATTAATTTATAACAAGCAACGCTATTTGATAGCGTTTTGCTTTTCCATAAAGAAAACCCCGATCGGGATATGATCGAGGTAAAGAAGTGATGTTTAACTTGTTTTATTAAGCCTTTTCTGCTTTTTTAAGTGATTAGAGATAATTCTATAAATTTGTCTTTGAGATAAATCACATTCAATTGCCAATCGATTAATTGTGAATCTTGAGCCGTCATATTCATTTATTACATATGTTTCTTTTAATTTTTTAAGTGAGTTTTTAGGAATATAAATACTTAATCCGGCTAAAAGGAATATTAACATCAGTGCATGTTTGATCCCTGCCTTTTCAGCAATGTATCTTAAATCTTCATTTGGCATATCTTTATGTGATACTTTTTCCATCCATGGCTCGAATTGCATACTTCTCCTCTTATGGTCTCGTCAGTTGGAGCATTACTCCAAGACGAGCAGATTGCACTGTTATCCGCTCGTTTCGACCTGTCATTACATGGAATGTGGAGGGGTAAACATACATTCAAAGTCGTTTTCTAATTTTGAAAGAATAGCCATTTGACCTTCAATAACCTTACAATCAACTTCTCTCTCGTATTTCCCACTCCAATTATCCTTTTCCAAGGCTACGTCGGCGTATCTTAATTTTGCTTCCCTTAAATCTTCTTCAAGAATAAGCATTTGGTTTTTAATTAACCCAATAACCGCACATTCCGGCATTTCGTTCATTTTTTTAGGTGTAGCTGTCATTTCAGAATCCATTGATTCCTTCATTGAATTTTCCATTTTGTCTTGCATTGGCATAGACATTTCCATTGTTTTTTCTTCTTGCATTTTTTTCTCCTTATTTTTGTACTAACTAGAGAGCGGCCGCACTCTTTTCTAATTTTTGTTTAATTGCTTTTATCGCTTGGATTACTTTAATTGCCTTAGTTTTAGTAAGGAAATTAATGTCATCTACTTTAAACTTTGTTTTTAAGAATTTTCTTAGTGATTTGTTAGCGAATTCGTTATTATCGAAATAACAAATCTCTCTCCATAACCCCTTTATCATTCTTAATTGTGGTGGGGTTGCCATTTTACTGTCACGATTCAAATCCTCGTAAGGTTTAGGCATTCTTTTCCACAGATTACGTTCTTCTGCTCTTGTTTCTAAAATATCAAGCATTACAGATGCTTCTGTAAAAGTTAAATCTTTAGAAGAACAAACTCCAAAAGACATCAGCATTTCACGATAAAGATCATCGTCTAAACCGAGTAATGACTTTAAAATATGAATTCTTTTAATCTGTGAAGGTGTAGCCATATTTAATACTTAAATCCTCAAGCTCTAACGCTCGCCCATGTTTAATTCCGACTTGCACTCCAAAAATAAAGATGGCAAGAGCGATTAAAAATACATAAAAAGCGGTTTCACCGGGTCGGAATGGAGGCTTACCGAGCGATTTATCTACTAACATAATTAATCCCTCCTATGCCATCAGCATTTTTGAAGTTTGTTTAATCACAGTAGAATCGACCTTTTCAATGCCGTTAAATTTGGCAATGCTAATACTGTGAGTTATTAAATGTTCTAACTTTCTTGTATTTCCATCAGAATAGAAAAGAAAAGTTTCCGCTAAATCAGGATCTAATCCTGCCGCATTTAAAATTTTTGTTACATCCTGAATGAGCAATCTATCAAGTAATTTGTGATATTTTACTCTTGAATAAAGTTGATCATATTGATTGTTATAACCTCGCAAATTCTCAAATAAAACATTTCTTCCTACTAGAAGAACTCCAATCCCTGTTTTATCGTGAATTCTGCGTGTAATTTCTAACGCTCTGTATGGCAAATTTTCTGCCTCATCAACTATCAATAATCGTCCTGAATTATTTAATTTATTTACAACTTCATTCATAAGGTCATAAGCACAACCTTTACCTGAAAGACCGAGTCTTTTATGAATTTCAAGAAGTAATGATTTGGCTGTATATCCTGAATCACTTTCTATTAAAATTGCATCTAAAAAGTTCTTTGTATATTCCTTTACAGCAACAGTTTTACCGAGTCCTGCTCTGCCGGCACAAACACCAATCTTGCCTTTCGTATGACAAAGTCTGCCGATTTCTGAAATATACCTGTTAATTGAAATATCAACAAATGGAATTTCATCATTATTACGTTCTTTTTCTCTTTGAATAAAATTGTTTATTCTATCAGTAATACGGGAATTGTCACCTTTATAAGTGCCATTAATCCACATACTTACTGTTGATTTTGCTACACCAATGGCTGTGGCTACAAAATTTACAGATAATCCTTTTGCTTCCATTAAGGTTTTTAAATCATTTCTAATATCCGCCATTAGCGACTCCTTTCAATTCTTCGTCAAGAATTAAATCTGTTTCAAATAAATACAAATCCTCTTCTTTTTGTGTCTCATCAGGCATAAACATTGTTAAATCGTTCTTGCCAAATGCTTCCATATCTTTGTTTTTTCTTATTGCTTTATCCATAGGGGTGTTAGCAATAATAGTAACTTTCGGTTTGGATTCTTTTTCTTTTTTTGCATATGCCAATTTATAGTTATTGCATTGCTCTTCAATAGGAATCATTTCTAAATTATCCAAGTAAGCTTTTGTTAGTTTTAAACTATGCTTTTTAATAGCCAAAGCCTCTTTAAATTCTTCTTTTGAGACTTCGTTTGCGTGTAGTGCAGCAACTGCTTTTACTGCTGTACACTTACCTAAAAATTCATCATTATCTAATCTAAATACCCACGCTTCTTTATAATTTTCAGGATCTCTGCGGAGATAAACTTTAACAGACATCTGTGAAATCATCCAATCTGCCCAATAAGTAATTTCTAATTGCCGATCCTTAATACCATTTCTTGCAATAGTGAAATTGCGTGAAGTTCTTGTGCAGAAGAGTTTTAGTGCCTCATGAGTTGGCTTAATAATTTCATTAAACTCTTTATCAAAAAGCTCATCAGGACTTAATCCATTGTGATTTTTACCATCAGATGGTTTTTTATTTAAAACATTAATAATATAGTCATTAAATACTGTTTTAAATCTTTCAAAATCATAAATTTTATTTGTCTTTATTTCTTGAGCAAGACGTTCAGGTCTTTCTACAACATTTCCACCTCTATAACCATATACGTGTTTAGACAGGATTTCTTTTAATTTTAGAAAATCTCTTTCTATTGGTTTTGTTTGAGCATTATATGGCAAAGCAAAATGCACATTTACATTTAATTCATCAAGCATTGATGAAGTTTTATTTTTATCATTTTGAATTTTAATTTTTTCTATTTTTCTGCCGCCGGCAAAATCTTTGCATCGATAATCCTTTCCGTTATCAATAATTACATCTTCAGGTAAACCAAACTTTTCTGCCGCATAATAAAATGCCTGAAATATTCTGTCGGAATTAGGACTTCCGCATTGTAAAATCCACCCTAACCATTTTCCTGATTTGTAATCTCTCCAAGCTGTAACCCAAGGAAATACAACATTTCCTTCAGGATCAAATACCGCCACATCGATTTGTGCGTGGTCAGAAACCCATACTTTTCCGCAAGATATTGTCGAGTAATCTCTTTCAATATAGTTTTCAAATTTTTTTTTATAAGCTGATGCACCATATCTTGCAAGATATCTTGCATTAACGGGAATTTCTTTTTCTAATCTTCTTTTAAATGCCATATAACTTGGGAATATATATTTATTAACGCTTGCATCAAGCGACAATGCGTGTCCATATGTTTGTTCCCAACAAGATTTTAATGACGGAGCACCTTCAACTAAATATAAATTCTTAAAATAATCAAAATCACATTGTTTTACTGTGGTTCTAGCATTAGAATCATAATTAGCCAATAATCCATCAATGCCAAATTTTTCATATCTTTTACGCATTTTTGTTATAGAGGAATATGATGTTTTTGAATTAGGATTATTTTCATTATGAAGTGCAATAAAATTTTTTAATGCTTTGCCTTTTAGCATAGAGCATGATTTTAATATTGATATATATTTTTCTGCTTGTGTTTTTGCCCACGCAGGAGCTTCCGAATACTTCCTTTTCGGATTAATAATATTTTTATTATTACAATAAATCCTCATATATTCGGCTAAGGAATTTTTATCAATAAAGTAGATACATTTTTTTCCAGTTTTCTTAACTGTATAATTTAGCTGATTTAAATGACATTTATTTTTTAATGTTTTATAAGTGATACTTAACAGGTTACACGCTGTTATAGGATCAACCCAAGATTCCTGTTGGCTGTTCTTGTTCAGCTCTGTCATAATCATTGACCTTTATATTGAATATCTGCTCAATAAAAAAGAGGTCTAGTTCATTTGATTTTCTTTCGCCGGCAAGATATTTACTTACAAGGCTTTCAGATAATTCTAGTTCTCTTGCAAGTTCAGATGGCTTAAGATTTAATACTGTTAAAACTAGTCTTACAATAATTCTTTTTTGGCAATAAGCACAAATCTTCATCTTCTACAATTCCTCTCTGATATAGTCGACCTTTCTATATCTAGCAGTAACGATTTTTTATGATATTTTAATCATTGAATTGGCTGATTTTTCAGCATAACAATTTAACCCAACAGGGGTATTGTTGTGCCTCAAATCGATCGTTCCCAATCACTTTATAATTTAATTATATTTATATCAAAATATTTGAAAAGACCTAGCAGAAAGCGTTTTGTCAATTTCTGTACAAAAATGTAACTCAAAATGCAGTAATATTAAGAAGTAAAAAATAGAAAATATTAAATTAAAAAATTTTTTATTTAATATTTATAATGCTTTGAGGTTGATTTATAAAATTGTACAGGAATTGCTTAACAAATGTTAAGCAAATTTTGTTTTAAATCAGTATATAAATACTCGTAGTCTCTGTCTTTCCGCCATATATATTCAGATAATCTATGAAACATATATGATTCATTAACATTGTGACTTTCTACTCTTCTTAAAAAACTATATGTAATTGAGAGTTGTCTTATGTCTGATTTAGAATAAATTTTTTCTTTCTCCCCTCTCAAAATTGTATCGGTTACAAAAACGTAATTATTATAGACGTAAAAAAATGCATTTTTATCATAAAATTGACGGTATCGTGCAACTTGAGGTTTTTCAAAGAAATGTCTTTTCAGTTCTTTTAATTGCCTTTCATACAACATTCTCCTAAAAATCAAATAGTAATTACAAATGCAACTTTTATTAAGCCTTAATAATATTGCAACTTTTTGAGGTGGAATTTCTAAACAAAAACTTTTCATAATAATTTCTTTTTCATAATCTTCCCTAAATTCAAACATTGTTTCGATTCTTTTGGTTTCAATTCTTTTTTGTTTAAGATTTTTAGCAGAAAGGTACACAACTAAATCTCCTTTTATAGAAATCGCACCTTCATTTTTTAATTCTGATATGCATTTTTTTATTATATTAGTATCAATTTCAAGAATTGAAACTAATTCGTTAAGCGTAGTTTTTTTGAGCCGGCGGCATAATTTTAATACTTGGTCTTTCATTGAACCTCCCTTTCAATATTTCTTCTGTTATTACATTAAATTTATTAGTTCTTGCTTGTTTTTCCAACTGTTCCAAAGTCTGAACAATTTTTCTGAACTGGTTGGTGCGTGTTGCAAGATATGTTATTGCATCTTCACTAAATTCAAGATCTGTTATTTGATTAAGAATATCTCTTAAATCTTCTTCGTTATAATGTTCAAACCTTATCTTTTTAAATAATCTATCGTCAAAATGTTTTAATCTTGATATTTTTTTATCAACGAATCCCATTCCTGAAAGTATAATTGGCGAACCTGTGTTATCTTGAATATCTCTTAAAATTTCAATGGCATTTTTATAACCAAATAAATAATCAACTTCATCAACTATAATAATTTTAGGATTAAATCTTAATTGCTTTAAAATTGCATTAAAATTATCTTGCATACTAAAATAAGGATTTATTTCCAACTCCTCCATAATCAGTTTTAATAAACCATTTTGAGTAATATCATTATTTGCTCTAATATAAATGGCATCATTTTTCGTAGCCCACCATAATAATGTTTTAGTTTTACCTATTCCATGGTCACCGTAAACAAGAGCAAGTTTTGGAATATTTGGCGGAAGTTTTTTTAAATCCTCCATTAGTCCGACAAACTTTTTGACGTTTTTTGTTCTAACAAATACATTTGCTTTCATCTGCTACCCTCCATATAAGTTGTAGTATTCATCACTTCTAATATAATCTGCGAGCCATTTCCTATCTTCAGGATTGGTGCATCCGTTATTCATTAACCACTCGTATTTTTCAAAATCAGAATCAAACATAGGTTTATTCATCTGTTTTTCACGAGGGGTTAATTTATGTTCACAAACCGTTTTTTCAGGTTCAATTTGTTCTATTTCTAAAACCGACTCCGGCTCAATTTCTAAAATCCGAAGTTCCTCTTTTGGGAATGTTTTCTTAATTTGTTTAACCAATTTATTTTTAAGTTTTTGTTGCTTTTCGTACTGATATTTGTATTCTTCCATATCTTTTACAGTTCCAAGAACACGAGCCATCGGGTGAACTTTTCGTACTCTGTTGGCAACACATAAAAACTCACCTTTCGTGGAATATACATTAATTTTTGATAAATCAAATAGACTATATCTAATATTGACTTTGTCCCGGATACCGAGAATTGCCTCACTCCTGTAATGCATATTTAAGAATGTAATTCCATGTTTATTTATAGTTCTGCCTTCGGTTTTCATCATCAAATCATCGAGTCTTTGAATATCAATGTTTTGTTTTTGAACGCTATTTAAACACTCTTTGATCGTTTTAGTTCTATCGTTCGGGCAGGGTTGATTATTATGAAATTCAATCCAACTATTAATATATCTACTTGCTTCCGAAACTGTCGGAATATGATTATTAGTTAATTTTTGATGCCATTGTGCGTGGAGTTTTTCACCTCTTTTTAGCCACGCCGGCTTATCTTCAATTGAAGTCCCAATGTAGCTCGGCATTCCCTTTTCAAGTTCTTCCTGAAATTCCCTGAAAAATCTTTCTATTACTTTGGCTCTTGCGTTGTAAGGTTTTGCAAAAACTGAATGTATATTTAAGTTTGCATAAACTCCGTTAAACAAATCTTCTTCAAAATCTACATTTTGGAAGAATCGAGATTTGAATGCTTTTCCGTTATCCTGATAAACTACTTTCGGAATCAAACCTAAATTAATAATTGCATTCCTTAAGGCTGATGCAATACATTGAGTGCTTTCAGTCATCATAATTTCATATCCGACAAGTGCTGTTGATTTCCAATCTAAAAAACCGACAAGAGTTGCTCTTGTCGGTCTGCCGGTGAATGGATTTATTACTTGGAAGTTTAGAACGTGTCCGTCTGCTACAATTACATCCCCAACTTCAATTTTAGAAATATCTCTTTCGATATATGGTTCAACTTTATCGTGATATGCTTTCATTCCTTCTCGTCTTAAAACCCACTCTGCGTAGTTGTTTTTTCTGAAGTTTTCTGCATATCTTTTAAATGATAAATCGCAGGGAAGATGTTCATAACCTCGTTTTTTTAATATCTCTTTTGTTAATTTAATTGCTTTTCCATAATTATATTTGCTTGGGTGAAGTAATAAGGTTAATAATATTTGCCGCATCTCATCATTCAGAATTGAATTATATTCACCCTGTTTTGTATATTTATAATTTGGTTGTAAACATTCCGCACATTCATGCTTTTCATATTTCCTTAACCAACGGTGGAGAGTTCCAATAGAAATTGCTCCAATAAATCGATATGCTTTTGGAAGATATAATCCTGAATTATATAAATCCAAAAAATCCGAATCAGCTTGTTTTTTAGTCGTATATTTTTTCCTAAATTTAATTAATGCCAACACAATATTTATTCTAAAATTCGCAGTAATTTTTGCATTATCTGATACAAACTGCTGTGGCTGATAATTTAAGGGAACAAGTTCCGTAGATTTATTTTCATTCTTTCTTAATTTATCCTGAAGTTCAGGTTCTAAACTTGAAAATAAAATTTCATAACTTGTACCGCCATTAACCTGAACCTCTCTTGAAATATATTTACTTTCAGGTTTATTTAATTCTAAACGAAGTGAACGGGTGCTTTTTAATCCCTTTGCTTCTGCTACATCTTTTATATTTATATATATATTTTTCATGGCACAAACACATTAACTCCGAAGTCTAAAAATTGGAACACGACTTCCGACCATTGTGTCAATTTGTATCCTAAAATTTTTGTACAGGAATTGACAAGAATTTGTACAGGAATTGACAAAATTCCCAAAGTGGACTCTGCCCGAAAAATAAAACTAACTGTTAAATTCAAACAACAAGCCGAAACACAGTAATATAAATAATAAAAGCCAACTAACCCGAAGAATACTTCTAACCGTTAAGTCCGCAAAAAGAGAATTTTAGTCCATGAATTTAACACCTAGTTGTATTCCTTCCGACCACTAAAACTCAAACAACGAGCGAACTTTCCCAAAGAATACAACTGACCGTTAAAATCAAAACGGTCATTAAACTATACTTGTCAAATCGGTAAAATGCTGGATTCTTCGGCACTTCGTACCTCAGAATGACGAAACATCTTCCGAGCAAACTGCTCAAAAAAATACAATCGAACTCCCTGAAAGCTCATCAGGGCAACAAAAAAGAGCCTCTAAAAAGGCTCTTGATTTAAATGGCGGGAACGACGAGGATCGAACTCGCGACCTCTTGCGTGACAGGCAAGCGCTCTAACCAATCTGAGCTACGCTCCCATTTACTTGGTTATGAACTTATTATATTTACTGAATTTTAAAATGCAACTTTTTTGTAAAATATTTGTAAACCTTTGATATAATTCGGTTTTACAGGCATTTTTATAAGAAAGAATTTTTTTCACCTGAAATTTTATTATTAAAATAATTTAATCTTGTTATATTATTAGTATATGAGGAATTTGAGAGCAAAAGGATATTTAAACGGTGTAATCGCATCAACAAGCTACGGAACTAATCCGTTGTTTGCGCTGCCGCTTTTTGCAAGAGGCTTTGGCGTTAATTCGGTTTTATTCTACAGATACTTTTTTGCAGTTGTGATATACGGAATTTTTCTTAAATTCTTCAAGAAAACCGATTTAAAAATTTCTTTAAGGGAATGCGGGGCGCTGTTTGTTTTCGGCGTGATTTTTTCGCTGTCATCAATTTTGCTGTTTTACGCATTTCAATTTATCGATTCGGGAATAGCATGCACTATATTATTTATTTATCCGCTTATGGTAGCGTTGATTTCAAGGATATTTTTTAAAGAGCATTTGCCAAAAATTATCCGGCTTGCGCTTTTTATGGTAATTGGCGGGATATGCCTGCTCTATGACGGGGACGGCGCAAGAACCTTAAATATCAAAGGGGTAATATCAGTTTTAGCTTCAGCACTTGCTTATGCAATTTATATGGTCGGAATAAAGTATTCAAAAGCCGTAAAACATATCAAGCCTGATAAATTAACGTTTTATGTCATGCTTTTCGGGTTGAGCGTGTATGTTTGGAATTTGAAATTCTGTACTCAATTGCAGCCGCTAGATTCGTGGTTTGTGTTTATGTGTGCATTTATGCTTGCGCTTTTCCCGACGATAATTTCGCTTGAAACAATTACGTTTGCGATTAAATGTATCGGAGCTACAAAAACGGCAATACTCGGGGCTTTAGAACCTTTGACGGCATTGTTTTTCGGGGTTTTGCTTTTTGGCGAACACCTGACGATAAAAATTGCTGCGGGAATAATAATTATTTTGTCGGGGGTGATAACCGTAATATTGCATAAGGACAAAAACCCGACAGCAAAAATTTAGCATGCTGCAAAACGTTAAAATTTCTGAATTTATGCGTAAGAAATTTTTTAAAATTATTATTTAAAGGCAAGTTTTAAGTGCTATGACGGAGTAAAACAGTTCCGGCAGAACGTTTTTAAGATTTTGTAAAAAATATTTTAAAAAAAATTAAAAATATTTTAAAAAACCCCTTGATTTTTATTTTTTTAGGAATATGATAAGAAATGTGCGAAATGCATGAATAAGTTTTGAAAATATAAATAGCAGGTTTTTAAAATTTATTAAAAATACTACTTGACAATAAAATTTTAAGTAGTATTTTAGAAGAACCGAGATATAAACCTCGGTTAGAATTTATCCCAATAGCTGATGTATAATGCGTAGGCGTTGGGCGCTGAAAAATCGGAACATTGAAAACAGAATAGCTGCACCCGAGCAGAGGCATGAGCGAAAGCGAAAGGTGAGTAATTATGCCAATAATGAATATTTTGGCTAATTG
>ONOE01000018.1 GCA_900319365.1 uncultured bacterium
TTTTTCAGCACAAAACCTTTCACACTACTTACATTTATATAAAGTTTTTTGTGTAGCCTGATTTGCCTGTTTTTTAATTTTTGTTACATTTGTTAAAAAATTTTTGCCCAAAAACTAAAAAATACTTGCAAAAATGCGAAAAATTCTATATACTATCTTTGTAGTATACGTGTGAGGGTAGAAAAATGTTAGTCAGTTTAATGGCAAGATTGAGTGCGATATCTCAGATGCATAATGCGCAATGGGCTATGATGCAAAACAGCCGCAATATGATGAATGTTGCAAGGAATTTGCCGTTTGGCGGATATAATATGCAGACTTTGCATGATTTGGACACAAGATTTGCGCTTAACAACGCTCAAAGCAAAACGCTTTATATGATTGCAGCAGCGCAGGAAAAAGCTGCCGCTAAAAATTCAGCGCAAGAAGCTAAAGAAAATAAAATTTCTTACATCGCATAATTTTTATAAAAACGTTTAAAATTTTTCTATATTTAATATTATTAACCGATTTTCTTTTAGGAGTGAATAATGCTATACTGCATAAGTGGTCGGATTAGGTTTTTAATCTGATAATATGCATGAATTGTAATTTTTAAAAAGCATAAATGTTTTTCATTTTTGATTTTTAATTATCAATTTTAAAAACAGGAGGATTTTATGGAAATTAAACTTGTGGAAAACGTAAAAGAAGTTCCATGCGATGTCTTAATCATCAGTAAATTCAAAGACAAAGAAACGACAAGCGATCTTGCAAACAAATTTTTGCCCGAAGATTTTGAGTGCAAAAAAGGTGAAATTTTTGTTATTCACACACATGGAGAACAGAATGCAAAATATATTTTGGTTGTCGGTCTTGGTGATGAAAAAGATTTAACAAACAACGTAATAAGAGAAAGCGTTTCAAAGGCGATAAAGAAATGCGCATGCCTAAAAGCTAAAAAAGTTGCCGTCGAATTTAACACCGATTACAATTACGGCGGCCCTGCATTATTGGGAGCAAGCATTGCAAACTATCATTTTGACAAATATAAAACCAAAAAAGACCACAGAATTAATGAATTTTATTTGCCGTCTGATGTGGATGTTGAACTTGTTGAAAGAGCAGAAGTTGTATCAGAAGCTATGAGATTTTCAAGAAATCTTTCAAATGAACCCGCAGCTTTTGCAACCCCGACAAAACTTGCTGAAATTGCGCAAGGTCTTGAGGGTATTGAAACTGAAGTATTTAACAGCGCAAAAATTCAAGAACTCGGTATGGGGGCTTACCTTGCGGTTGCAAAAGGCAGCGTTGAGCCGCCTAAATTTATTCACATGAAATATACCCCTAAACATGCGAAGAAAAAAATTGCAATTATCGGTAAAGGCTTGTGCTTTGATTCGGGCGGACTTGATATTAAACCGCCGTCCTCAATGCTTACTATGAGAGATGATATGTCGGCTGCGGCATCAGTTATTGCAATTATGAGGGCTATGGCAAAATTAAAACCGGATGTTGAGGTTCACGGCATAATCGCTGCATGCGAAAATATGCCGGGCGCAGGTGCTTATAAACCCGGCGACATTTTAACCGCAATGAACGGCAAAACAATTGAAGTTGATAATACCGATGCAGAGGGTCGTTTGACTTTGGCTGATGCATTGTGCTTTGCTTGCAAACTCAAAGTTGATGAGGTGGTTGATATCGCAACATTGACGGGAGCTTGTATGGTTGCTTTGGGAACTGCTGCAACAGGTATTATGGGTAATGATGAAAAATTCATTCACGACATTATCGAAACAGGTAAAATTGCGGGTGAAAAATACTGGGAATTACCTATGTGGCAGGAATACAGAGATCAAATGGATTCTGAAATCGCCGATATGAAAAATACAGGTACACGATATGGCGGCGCATCGGCTGCAGGTATGTTCTTAAAAGAATTTGTTACTGATGACGTTAAATGGGCTCATTTGGACGTTGCGGGAACAGCATTCATTGAAAAACCGCAAAAAGAATTTTTATGCGGCGGTTCAACTGCAGCAGGCGTAAGAACAATGATTAAATATATCATTGAACAGTAAAAAAATAATTTGAATAAAATTAATAAATTGCAGCGGAAGTTTTTATAAAACTTCCGCTGCTTTTTTTATAATATTTTAACAAAAATGCAGGCTGGGCATACTTGCTCAACAATGCACTTATTATCTTATTTGAACGGGCATAATCAAACAGATGAAATCATCTTCGCTGTTCGGTCTTAAAACCGTTGCGGATAACGGAGCGTTCAAACCGATAATTACTTCGTCGCTTTCGATAATTCTCAATGCATCGAGCACAAATTTATAATTGAATGCGATGAGCAATTCTTCGTCTGTGTATTGAATATCGATTGTATCTTCGGATTTTCCCGCATCGGGAGTATCGGCGCTCAGGGTCAATTCATTATCGGCAAATTTCATTTTAACAATGCTTGTTTTGTCGTTAACCATGACCGAAACTCTTTCAAGAGCCGCAATCAATTGAGAAACATTTACAACGGCTTTTTTCGGACTTTCTGACGGGATAAGCTGATTGTATCTCGGGAACTGCCCTTCTAAAAGTCTTGAAATGACGAGAATTTTTTCGGTTTTAAATATAATTGTTGATTTGTCTTTGCAAATTTTTATTGAAGATTCGTCAATAAACGTGCTCATTTTTAATAATTCGTTCAAGGTTCTTGACGGGATTATGAGCTGCGTTTGTTCTGTAATGGTGCTTGAGATTTTTTCTCTTACTCTTGCCAAACGGTTTCCGTCTGTAGATGCGATTTCGAGGATACCATTATTAAAATCGCATACAATACCTGATAAAAGGTTGCTGACTTCGTAGCTTGCGGCAGCGAAACCTGCTTGTCTGATACCTTTGAGGAACGGGGTTAATTCAACGTCAAAACATTTTGTATCGTCAATTTCGTAGTTGAATATATCCATGGGAAATTCACTTGCAGAGATTCCTATTATGTCGAATTTTGATTTCCGGCATGTGATAATAACGTTGGGGCTGTCTTGTTCTGTTTCGACGGTAATAAGATCGTTGCCGAGCTTGGAAACGATTTCGTTCAATTTTTTGGCAGGCAGGGTAATTTTGCCTTGTTCCTGAACTTGAGCATCGAGTTTTGTAATAACGGTCAGGACTAAATCAGTAGCGCTTAAGCGGATTTGATTGTTGTCGAGAGTTTCGATTAAGATGTTGTACAAAACAGGTTGAACGGCTTTTTGAGATGTAGCTCTTTCTACAATTCTGATACCGTTTAATAAATCATCTCTGTTAATTATGAATTTCATACCCTACTCCTTATGTTTTTTATTATTATAAGACAAACACGCAAAAAAATAAAATAATGTTAAGCGAGATTGAAACATTTGGATTTTAATGGCGATAAGACAAAAAATATTGTCTCTCCCCGACATATACGGGGTCTTGACCCGCAAGGGAAAGAAACATCGCCGTTCGAGTCATTCAGAGCCGCAAAGCGGCGAAAAATCTATCAATGCAGACCCTCGACGTTAAAGCAACAAATTCTGTCATTCTGAGCGATAGCGAAAAATCTCCTAAATTAACCAAAACAACGGTTCAAAAAGTACATAAGACTCAAGACCTTGCAAGCGGCACTAAGTCTGCAGAGGTTGTTTCGATTGCCAAAACTGAGCAAAAAGTTAATAACGTAAAAGCAAAAACAGCACAAAAACCTGCTACCCAAACAAATAACAAGGTTTTAAACAATCTGTCGGCTGTTGCTGTTACTCAAGTTACAAGCGTTAATACAACAAAGGCAACCGTACAAAAGACAAAGAAAGCATCAACAAAGGTTAAAAAAGCAAAACGCAACAACGGATTTATCGCAAGACTTAAAAGTTTAACTAACCGCCATAATACGGCTAAAGTTAACTCTGCACGTCCTGTTGCACAGGTTCAGCCTGTTGCACCTATTCAAACATCATCAGGCGCAAGGGTAATCAAACAGTTGACCCCGAACCAAAAACAACACCTTGAATACACGATCAAAACTCAAATGAAAGCAGTTGTAAAGTACTATGAGAATTACTTTTGGTAATTATATATTATTTCTCTTGTTTATGTTTTAAAAATGTACACAACATAATTATTCCAGCAACAGCAAACCATATACATATCAATAAAGAATAATCTTCATTTATTTCGTAGTCTTTAATATCGGGACTATTTAAAAATTTTATTATTTCCTCTGCCCTTTCATGTGCAATCATATCGAATTTAGTGCAATTATTTAGAGCATTTTCAATAATTTCCCCATGTTTCATAATAAAATTTAAATCATAACATTCGAAGGATTCTGTATGCCGATTGTATTTGCCTCCGCGAATCTCTTTTTTGATATGTTTGTCAACTTTAATATCTTTAATCTCAGAAAGTTTAAAAGTGTTTTTATGCTCAGATATTCCAATGATATTTCGGTTGTTTACCACACAAATGTCTTTATTTTTGTGACATTCAAAAGAGTATTTACATGGTTGTAAAAGCCCTATTGAAAATAATATAACTACAAGTGTTAATTCAAATAGATATTTTTTCATATTCGGATTATATCAGAAACTTTTGTATTTAACAATTCTTATTGCGGTTATTTTGTTACCAAAATCAGACATTCTGGACATTTAAACTCAGACTATTTCCGACCTTGTCAAATCGGCAAAAGCTTGATTGTTTCGGGCTTTCGCCCTCACAATGGCATGAAAAGCTTCCGACCAAAAGTCCTGTTAAAAGGTAGCAGTTGTAAACAAATTATAAAATAATAAAACCCAAAAACTTAAATCGTTTTTGGGTTTTAAAATGGAGGAGGAAGTGGGATTCGAACCCACGGAACGGGCATTCCTCCATTACTTGTTGTTTCGTGTAATTCCATTGTATCAATTAAATCTCTTGTGTCAAGTTTACTGTCATTTTTTTTATGCAATGGCTAATATGTCCCTTTGCTTTAAAATCATAAAAAAAATGACAGCCGTTTAAAAAGCTGTCATTAAATTGCACTTATTTGCTCATAGTATCTTGCTATTTATCAGTTAGAAAACATTGAGAATGTTTTCTCGATTGACTTAGAAATGATATTTTGTACAGAACTCATCTCTGTAGTCAATTCTGCTATTTCGGCATCCAATTTCTTGGTTTTGATATCTATACTGTCTTCTTTGTAGGTGATTTCGGATTTCTTACGGGTATATTCAACTTCTGCTCTTGAAATTGCATCGTTATCGGTTTCTTCTGACATATAGCTGATATCGTTGTATCTCTGTTGATAGAAGTAACCGTCATTATTCAATGCCATCAATGAATATCTGCCGTCTTTAATTGCACTTTCAAAGTATTCGCTGTCCTGAACCATATCATCATATCTCCAGCCGTGAGCACAGATATTGTTATATAATTCGTTCCAGAAATCGGCAACTTTTTCATCGTTTGTAATTTCATCAGAGCTGTTAGTTACATAAGTGTAATTCGGATCATCTGTTACGAAAGATGTTTTGGTTCCGTCTGCATCAATACCTTTGCCGACTACGTAATTTGATTTGGTTCCTCTCAAATAGTTATCATAGTAAGTTAAGAATGCTGATACCATATTTGATAAGTTGATTGCAGAAGTTCCGCCGTTGTTGATACAAATTCTGTTATAAGAATTTGATTTGTTATAAGCATTGTTATCTTTCATTGAGCTGTCGCTGTTTCTGCCGCCGTTACGGAACATCGTCTGGAAAAATCCCGTAAATCCGCCGCAATCTTTTACGGCATTCTTTGCCTGAAGCATTTTCTTTTCGGTCATTGCTAAGGCCTGATTTAATGCGGCATCACTTGTTTCATCAACGTTTAAGCCTGTTCCGATGCTGCCGTAACCAAAGATTTTTGCAACATATTCCAACATTGCCTTTGATGCTGCTTCGATTTCAGAACCGTCTTCGTCGCCTTTAACCATTAAAACAACGTTGCTTTTTAATAAATCAGCTATTGTCATTCCTTTAAGGTCTTCGGCATCTTTGTTGATTACATCGTTTACTACAACGGTTAACTGTTTGTGAGTTTTATCACCGTCTTGGGTCGTTGTTGTATATGTGCCCGAACCGAGTACGGCTTTATTACCGCTTGCCTGCAACAATGCATCAATTGAAATCCGGTTATCGGTGTTTCCTTCGGTATCTTTACCGCCTATAGTTTTATCTCCCGTGCTTGATGACCAGCTGATTGTTTGGTTTGCTTTTTTAGCTTCAGCTCTTGCCTGATCATAAATAGCCCAGTAGATAGGAAATTCATATTCCGATAAATATTTTCCGCCGGAAGTTTGAACATTGCTTCCGTCAGCGGGAACTGTTTTGGTAGTATCGTTTCCGTCGTATTTGAAACCTGATTTGAGTAATTCAAGTTCTTTTGTATATCTTGCTTTCTGGTTTTCGTTTTCAGCATGAGAAATCTTATGTTCCAAATCGCTGAATTTTTTCATTACACTTGAAATAGCGCTGCCGTCGCCTGATTTTAACGTCGGAGGATTTTCAGACCAATCCCAATCTGCTGCTGCGGTACCTTTATTTTCGCCGAGCGCATTTTGAGCATTTTTAACAACATCATCTATTGTATCAACGGATACTTTGTTAGAAATTGAATAATTGTTGCCGTTAAAGAAAGTACCTGCATTGATATAAGCTAATTTTGCATTCTTTGTTCTATTCGTATATGCTTGAATAACTGCATCATATTCGGTTGAAGTCATACCTGTTGAGCCGATTTCTGATTTTACTATTTGAAGCCAATCAAGTGATTGTTTACCGATATTTTTATCGTTTACCAAATCGCTCAAAGTCGTAGCATCTGCAACGCCTTTATTTTTAGGAACAGCGCCCATACCTGCCGAATAATGCCAACCTACATCGGCACTTTTATAAGAAGAAGTTTGACCTGTTAAAACTTTATAAGTTTGTTCTGTTATTACGTTATCATTAGTACCTGAAGTCGGAGTAGCAAGTGATTTAAGGAAAGCGTTTCTTCCGCTTTCTGAAGCTGTACCGCCTGCCATGCCGATACCTGCAGCTTTAGCGGCTGCCGCATATTTTGAATTTAATACGATGGCACCTGATTTTGTTGAAACCATATAAGGGTTATAATCATTTGTAGCAGACGGCATCATAAGTAAACTGTAAGTAACGCCGTAATCACCGTCAGTTGCATCATTTTTCCAAACAAGTTTGGTAGAATTCATGGCATTAGCATATTCTTGCGAAATATCAGTCATTTGATCGGTCAGCTCAAGTTTTTGTTGAGCCAACTGGGTAGATTGAAATTCACAATTAGCTTTTCTCAGGGTAATACCCAGAAATCTTGCTTGTGATGCCGCTAATCCCATTTTTTCGTAATTCCTTTCGGTTAAAATATTCCTTTACTATTCATGTTTACGGCATATTTATATAAAAACTTGAAACATGTTCAAACATGTTAACAAAAATCTTTACATAAATTAACATAAGCTCTAAAATGCCGTAATCAGATTATTTTGTAATAATTAAACAGTCGTAAATTTTATCGATTTTATCTTTCATTTCGCTAAATTGAGATTTCAAATCTTCGTGGCTGTTGAGGGTAACAAATCGTTCTTCTATGTCATGTAAAATTTCACGGTGCTTTTTTTCTAATTCTTCAGGGGTAACAACTATTCGCTGTTGGATTAAAAACACCAGAATAACTATTATCACGGGTGAATAATATAATAATGTGTCCATGAAAGGTTCTCCTATGTAAAAGCGGATAAGTTTATTTATTAAAAGATACTAGGATACTAAGACACTAGGGCACTAAGAGATTTCGGTATTTATTTTCCGGAAGATGTAACAGCCGCACGAACATAAGTGAACTGCGGCTACGGGCGAAGGTTGATTTAATTGACAATTGAAAGTAAGTAGGTCTGCATTGTGCCCATATTCTCATGATTAACTTGTAGATATCGGTATAGCAATACCGACCTTGCTTTCTTATTGGCTTTCTTAGTATCATAGTGCCTTAGTGCCCCGGCATCTCTTTAATCCTACATCACAATCGGCCAATAAAAATCCACAAGATAGCTTGCTGCATCAAACGGATGTGATAAAAATTTCAATTCTTTTGACTGCTTAATTTGCTGATAGGTCGGAACATCTATTTTTGAGCTGCCTTCAACATATTTTAAATTTCTGATATTGTACAAAAGTTTTTCGCATTTTGGCGATACATACAAACCGATTTCGCCTTTTGCGTTGCGGATTTTCGCATTGAATGCCGCAATTCTGTTTTTTATCGGCGGGTTGAAAGCTTTAATTCTTATTTGCGGGTCGTAGCCGTGAGATTGAAACCTTTTTTTGATGATTACATAATTTGTGTATTCGCTTGTGCAGCTGCGATTATCGCCCGATGCATCGCCGTTAATTATGATATTTGCTTTGTGGTGCGGGTAACGGGCGCAAACTTCGTCGCATGCTTTGGCGGTTGTGGTATTTTCCATTGCTATTTCATCAAAATAAAACACTTTGTCCTGCGTTTTGTGCGCAAGTACCCAACACATCGGATCAACGTTAAAATCGCAGCTTATGTATAAATCAAAATCTTCGTGGTATTTAATTTCTTTAATATTTTTATCGCTAAAATCTTTGACCACGAGATTTTCACTATAGTGCCCCGTCTGCCCGAGTACAAAAGTATTGTAATAACTTTTGTCGTAGAGTTTTTTTAATTCGTCGCAAAACCCGTCGGGCAGGTATATGTTTTGAGTTGTGGGCGCTGTGATATGGCGGTAATTGGGGGCGGGGTTGATGAAAAATGTTTTGTAAATCCAACCTTGTCGGATTTCGGGGTTTGTATGCCCGAAAATTCTGTAGCGAAAATCTTTTAACTTCCAGTTGTCATAAATTTTTTGTCTTAATCTTGCAAGCAGCATTTTGAAAGTATCGTAAGGAATATCGGACATTTCTTCAATTTCGACAAAGCCAAGGTTTAAAGATTTCAACTTGTTCGGTTCATCAAAATGCCTGAAAAGGATTTCCGATCCGTTGTAGAAAGAGAGTTTCTGCTCGGAGGTTGACCAAAAATAATCTTCATCCTGCGTAAATCCCATACTTTCCAAATGCTCAAAATACGTTTGCAGCGTTGTATCACGCACGAGCGTATAAGTTTGTGCACCGACCAATCCTTTTATTTTGGGGTATTTGAGGGCAAGCAAAATGCCTAACAATGCTCCCGCAAAGGTTTTGCCCGAGCCGTAACCGCCCTGGTATACGGCAACATCAAGCGTGTAGTCGTGCGGAATTTCCAAAAATTTCCGCTGCGCATCAAGTAAATTGTATTTCATGGTGTACTCCGTTGATAAAAGTTTATAGGTGCATAAGTTTATAAGTTCATAAGTGTATTACAAATTCATTTTCCTCCACCCCTTGGGGGGAGGATGTTCGCAGGACAGGAGAGGGGCTACAAAAAATAGGGTGCGCTTGCACTTCGCACCGATAAAAACTGTAGGTTGGGTGAAACCCAACAATAAAATTAGCAGTCAGGCAAGATATGTTTTTTTACGTTTCTTCTTTATCTTTTAAAAATTTATTTGAATTTTCAACGCCGTATTGTTCAAGTGCAAATTTGAAACATTCACTCCAGTTTATGCGCTTTGCAATCTCATCAATTTGAGTAAATGCGCTTACTACGTCAAACAATTCTTTGAATTTTGATTTCTTTTCAAAAATTGCACGTCTGTCGCCATAGCGGTATACGTAATTTGAATTTCTGATTTTATCATCTATATCAACAAAATTTGTCCTGCCGTGATCGTTTATCAATATGCATTCTTTCCCGATTTTAAAATATGAAATCAATTGAGCGGTTTTTTCAACCATTGGGATAATAATTTTGCGGTTTATGGATTCTAAAATCATATTGAGCCTTGCTTCCTGACCGTTTACGGAATAATTAATCTCTGTTGCTGTACGCTCTTGCGATTGAATATTTCCTGCCATATTTTTAAAAATCCCCGTAGCACTTTCAATAGTGTTTTTAAAATAGCTCAAAAAATCCCAGCCCGTCATTGCTTTGTCAAAAGATAACGGTGTGGGCGGGGTGGTCATAAGAGTAGAATCGTATTCGATGACTTTGCCTGGGTATACTTCCTGCCTGCCCGTAAAACAGCCTTTCGGGGCAAGATACGGCGGATTCATCATAAGCGCCAGCGCATCAAGCTGCTTATTCAAAATGGTTGAAGATATGTTATTCAAAATCAGCGCAACCCTTAAAGGCGAAATCCCCCTGCCCGTAATCGGGTTTTCGATAATATTTGCGTGAATAAACGGGTTTATTATAAACGGATTGTCTTCAAAACGAATAATTACGCTTCTGCCTGCCGTGCAGATAAGTTGATTTTTCAGTATTTCACCTGACGGAAGTTCTATATCGCCCCAGTATTCAAGCACTTCAATTGTCGGGGTCGAATATTTTTCATCTTTGGTTTTGCTGTTTTTTGCCACCACTCCTTTCAAAATTTCCAGTTTTTCTTCATTTAGCATGTTGTTTGATTTGTTTGATTTAATTTCGTCTAATGTTTGGTACGTTTTATAAATCTTCGGGCATGAATCCCAGTTGTTGACGGAATTTCTGTCAAAAACAAAATCCTCGTAGTTTATGAATTTTACCTTTGCATTGTCATAAACGGTTTTGTCCTCGATTATGAACCCTGCGTTTGTTCCTGATGCGATTTGTTCTTCAAGGGTAAGACTTCTGCGCACTTTCTCGGTTTTGGTTTCCCAACCGACAAAAAGCGTTACTTCGCCCGTTTCGACAACGGAATCAATAATTTTTTCCATTTCGTTTTCGATTTTCATTTCTTCAAAAGTATTTACAAGCATCGCTTTTTGACTGTTTGCGAATTTTTGGGATTGATAATCTGTTCCGGATACGTCAAACATTCCGTCAGGGTGTGAATAAAGGTTTTGCACGATGTGGGATTTGAGGGTTTGTGCAAGCTCATAAATTTCGGGCAGCTGCACGTGGCAATCCCAATCGTTAATTTTGGGGATTCCCGTATTGTAGATGGAATACGAAATTGCTCTGTTGTCAGATTTTTGCGAACTCCGCTCATCGTCAAACCTCTCGTATTTAGAAATAATGTTGCCGATTATAACCTGCTCGCTGTCGTAAGCTTCAGGTGTAAAAGCTTGAATTTGTGTGTTTTGCATAATTTATCTCCTGTGTTTAGTTTTTAATTTGCCTGACATACTTATAAACTTAAAAATTTATAAACCTGTTTTTCAGCGAATAAACATCAATATCTTGCAATTTGCCGTTGCGGATTGTTTCGTCAGGCATGGTCGTTTCGTATTTAAACCCCGAGGTTTTAAGCAGGGTTATGACCCTGAAATTGTCGGGGAAAACAAGCGCTTTAATCTTGTAAAATCCGTAAATTTCAAAGCATTTTTTAAAGAAAATTTTTGCGCAATTTTTTGTGAATTTTCCCCAGAATTTGCGCTCAAAACATGTGCTTACTTCGGCACTGAAATTTGTAGTATTGTTGCCCGTAAAATTATCTAAAGCGACAAATCCCGCAAATTCATCGTCAAAATCAGTTATGCTCCACAGGTTCGGTGCTGTGTTTAGAATGTGGCGCAGAGCGCTTTTGGGCGCAAAATCATCTTGCAAAAATTTTGAATATTTTTCGTATAATTTTGTGATTTGCGGAAGGTAATTTAAATTTTGGCTGCCGTGCGGCGGGAGGATAATTCGTTTGAATTTGCACATAGTTTAGCCTTCGTATTTTCGAAATTTTATGTACAAATTTTGAGATACAAAATAGTCCGTAATTCTTTTTAAAAATTTTTCTTTTTCACAGCTTGAAGCAAGGTAGGCTTCTGCCTGCATGCCGTTAATGTATGAGGTGGTTTTGCTGTTTCTGTTTATGACAAAATATGTGGAATTTTTGCAAAAAAGTTTGTCTTTGGGGACATTTTTAATGTCTGTTATGACGGATTTTTTGCGGCTTTGAGATTCTTGCAAGATTTGTTTAAAATCGTTTTCGGTTTTCTTGCGAATGAAGTTTTCATAATTTTCATCGTTTAGCAGAATTTTTTCAACATCTTTGTCGTTGTTCATTTTTATTTCCTTTCGTTGTTTTGTTTGGTTATAAATTTTGAAAAATAAGGCATTTTGTTGGGCAAGTATGCCTAACCTACTTGTTTTTGCGAAAGTCAGAAATTCGAGTGAGGGGCTATTAGTAAAGTAGGGTGCGTTTGCCCTCCGCACCGTTATTATTTGTGGAACAAGGCGAATCTTCGGCTTTCAGTCTCAGAATGACAATTTTTATAGCCCCTCTCCTGCCTTTCAGGCATCCTCCCACCAAGGGGTGGAGGAAAATGGTAACTCTCTTATGAACTTATGAACTTATGAACTTATAAACTTATAGACCTATATCTTTTTATCGTCGAGGTTTGAAATGGTAATGATTTTGGCTTCTTTGCGGTTTTTATCTTCGTCTTTGGTTTGGAAACCCAAATATTTGCACAGGGCTTCAAGCGCTTTTAAGCCTGCTGATGCATCACGCAATTTCTTTTTACCCGTATAGTTGCCATCTTTGTCCGTAATTTCTTCTTCTTCCAAAGAAAATTCTGCAATCTGTAAAAGCTTTTGAATTACATAGCCTTTCGGAACGTTCAGGCTGTCTATACGACGTTTGAGTCGGGCTTTTATTCCTCGAATAATAATATCTTTTGACAAAAATTCGGAAGCGATTTTTGCTTTGTCCGCATCGTCCGGAAATCCCGCAAAAGTTACGGCTTTTATGGGATCGAGGGATTTTATGTATTCGCTTATAAAGAGTTTTTGAGTTCTTGTTAATTGTTTCATCTTGTTTACATTTCTTATAATAATTTGTATTTTTACGCAAAAAATTGTATAATAATCATGCTATTTATATTTCGGCTAGTGTAAATCTTAACAGGGGGGAATGAAAACGACTTCCTGTTTTTTTTGCCATGATTTACGTTTATTGCCTGTGCAAGATTACGTGCGGTGAATAGTGTGAATCTATGCAGGTCTTGGATTTGAGGTTTACAAGCGCCTCTTTGTACATGCTCATCCAGTAGCTGAATCTGATATATGACGGGTTGGCTTTTAACCTTAAACATGCACCGTATGTCAATAGCTGCTGCGCAAACGGCATGGGTATAAGCGAACAATCGTCGGGGTCTGTCAAATCTTCTTTTTCCGTTCCGTTTTTTGATACGGCGCAATTTTTGCTGTAATAGATTACCTGCGCTGTTTTTTCGGTTTTGAATTTTGGGAAGAACAATTTATCGTTGCATATTGAATACGTAAAGTCGTGCCCTTGTCCGAGCAGAAATTGTTCAAAATTTTCGACGAATTTGTACTTTTTATTGTCGATAATCAAATGTAAAATCCTGCCGTTTACGGGGTTTTGAACCCCTTTTGAAGATTTTTTCGGTATGGTAATTGTTTGGTTTCGCAGCAAAAAGTTCCAATTGTGCGCCGAGCATATTTCTTTATTAATAATATTTATTATAGAAATAAGTTTTTTGTGGTCGTTTTTGATAAGTTCCGAAAAATTATTTACCTGCCTGTAGTTTAGTTCAAGCAGACAGTTGTTTATAATCTCAAAAAAATTCATAAATAAAATCTCCTCTATTTAAAGAAAAGCTTGAGGTAAAAGGTTTGTTGACCTTTCCCCCAAACTTTCTTTTTTGCCTTTGTAAAAACTATTGTAATAATCCTTGTTTCAGTTGTTCAAAGATAATTTTTTCGTTTTTGGCAAATTCATCATCGCTCATTTTGCCGAGATCCGCACGGGTGAAGATCCTGTTATTGTTGCTGTCAAATTTCGCATTTTGGGCATAAGAAGTCAATTTGCTTTTTGCAGCTGTGTTTTCGTCATTTTTTATCTTGTCGTGCTCGGATTGTTTCAAATAGCCGTCGATTGCTGCTTTTTCAATGTTTTCAACAATTTTGGCAATTTTGGGAATTTCATCTTTGTCCACATCAGAATTTTTAATATAATCAAGAACTTCTTTTCTGCCGTCTTTGGCGAAAAAATCAATTGCCGCCTGAAAATCGACAGGTTTTTCATCTTGGTGAACAGATGTATTAATGCCCATGGAATTTCCTTTATACATCTCATTTATGCTGTCCATAAAACCAAGTGCTTGATCATTTGTAATAACACCTTGATTTTTTAGTAAGAGCATTTGTAACATGTTGTTCATCATGGATTGTTTGAGTTGTTGAATTATATTGATATAATTCGGCTGCGGATTCACGGCTGTCGGTGAAATCCCGCTTAAAATTTGATTTTGCATTGTTTTATTCTCCTTGAATTTGCTGCATTTCATGCAGTCCGGCTACGGAAGTTTCAATAAGTTCATCAATAATATTTGAAAGGGTAAACCCGATAATTTTATTAATAAAGGGTGAAAAAGGCAAATGCTCGATTATGTAAGCGATGGCTTTTTGCTTTTTAATTTTGCCCTGCCCCGAACCGTATTCTTCTTCTGCTGCGATTACCGCATTTTTTGCAAGATTTGCAATAATATTTTTAAAGGTTTTTATCATAAATACTCCTTGTTAATTCAGACAAAACTATTCTTTATTTTGCCGTTGAACGGATGCTTTAAGCCGCCGTTGTTTGAGATGTGCCGATTATCATTTTCGCCAGAGCTTTGGGCTGAACGGTTTTAGCGCCGTACAAATACAACCCTCTGACTAAATCGGAAAATGAATCTTTATCTCTTAAACTTTCGATTTTTGCTAATTGGGAAGCGAACGTGATTGCATCGTTTGTACCCGCAAGAACATAGTATTTGCCGTCGGTTGCGGTTAAATTTGTGCTTACCAAAACGTCTAATCCCGCAATTCTGCCTATGGCACCTTCTCTTAAAGTTCTATCGGCAACATTGTATGCGCTTATAAATTCGGGACTTTGAAGCAAACAGGCTTCAATTTCGGGGTTAATTACAACCCAAGGTTTTGCGCCGTTATAAACTGCGTTTGAATTTTTCAAAGCAAGGGCCAAACGAACAAAATGTTCATATATCGTGCTTTTGTCTAAAGTAATCGGGGATTCTTCGCTGCCGACGGTGTTTTGAGTTGTTACGTCGGTATGTTTTGATAAAAGGAACGAATCTTGAACTTCTTCGATTGCTTTTTTCGCATTGGTCAAATGTGCGGTCATAATATCTTCATTTGCCTGAGCTTTGGCTACATCGTCAATTTTGAATGCGAAAAATTTCTTCTGGTCAATTTCTAATTCCTGAGATTCAGGGTTAAGCGTATCGTAAGTGATATTGTCATTTGTCAGGGTAGAAACGGAAACTTCGGCAGGAGTAATTATTTTAACTTTATCGCCTTGATGCGCAATTTCGCCCTCCCAATTTCTGTTCACGCATTGCATCATAACGCAGCTTTTTTTAAGCATTTGGTTAAGTTTCAAACTCCACAAAGTCGGAATAAATGCAGAGTAAGAGGTTTTGTAATCGTCCATTTGTTTTTTCCTTTCGTGTTTTTTGTGTTAAACCGTATATGAGTGATGATGTAGTTTTAAAATTAAATATAAGTTTATAAGTGGGTTACAATTTCATTTTCCTCCACCCCTTGGGGGCGGATGCCTGAAAGGCAGGGGAGGTGCTACAAAAAACCTGACAAATTTGACTAATAGACCCTCACCCGAATTCCTGACTTTCGCAAAAGCTCAAGTCGAAATTCTACCCTGCTCCCCAAGGGGGCGAGGGTTATAAAAATTGTCATTCTGAGCGAAGCTATTCCACAAATAATAACGGTGCGGAGGCACACCCTACTTTTTTAATTAATCAGTCGTCATTATAGATTTCTCTGAATTGCAGACCGATTATTGCGCAATTGTCGTCTTTTTCGGTTCCTTCAACACACAGCTGCACGCTGTAGCAGCTCCCGCAAATTTCGGCTTTTTCCAGAACGTCTGAATTAATTGTCCAAACGGGCGTATTTTCATCATCCGAGCACCATTTTGAAATATTTGAGTCATCCTCATCGTCTTTTGCCCAGATTAACTGGTTTAAATTTCTGGAGTAAATAAGTTCCTTATCTTCGGGGCAATTGCCGTCATAGTCTTTGTAAACCGAGAATTTGAATTTGTTGTCGTGCTCATCGTCAAGTACGAAATAAAATTCGTCTATAATTTTTCTGTGGTGAACGTTATTTAGCGACAGAAACGGTGATTTCCAATAAAAATCGATAACCTGTCCGTCAAAAGAGGTTCCCGTGTCCTCTTTGTAAATCTTTCCGTCTGAATCCGCACTAAGCAAATCTCCGTTAAATTCGCACAGATACGTAATATTTTGCGGCAAAACTCTTTTGTACCAGATTTTGTTTACATAATCGTTTATCCATATCGTTTTAAAATATTTTTGGTTCTCATAAGGGAACAAAAACCACATCTGATGCTTCTTTTGGTAGTGAACGGTCAGGGTATTTTTCAGCCTTTTTGAATCGAAATTTTCAAATTCGGGGGTAATGTTATTGGAAATCGAACTGCCGAGCCTGATTTGGTTTAATTCTCCGACCTGTTCGAGCGCATAAATCCCGTTGCTCAAAAAATACTGCTTGTTATCGACGTTTACGACGGTATTTGCTGCGTTTGTGCCTTTATCGGCAAACGGAACAATGGAAAAATCGTCAGGACTTGAGCCTGTCAAAAGATAAACTTTGTTTTTCTTGTATATGGAAAGATTGCCTTTGTAATTGTGCATTGCGGCTATATCGTCGGTATCGGTGTGAAAATTGTTGATATACCCGGCATCGTTTTCGGTTTGGAAATCGTTGTATGTTCCGAGCGCCGAATAGTAAATCGTTGATTTGTCGGCGCACCAAACTCTGCCTTGATAAATTTCTATACATTCGGGGAAAATCGTGTTGCCGCTCAAATCAAGCAGGTTGCAATCTTCTATTGTGTAATTGCTGTCGTCTTTAATGTAAAACATTGAATCGGTTTCTGTTGCAACGAGTATGCCGTTTAGAAAGCATTTGAATTTGACACTTCTGCCTTTCAGGGTTTTATCAAGAAGGGTTAATTTTTTGTCATAATCACGATAAATATAAATTTTTCCTGAAACGGTCGTAATTACGAGTTTGTAGGAGTCTTGGGATTCCATTTCGCACATTCCCGAAATCTCATCTTTTATCGGAAGTTCCAAAAACAAAGAGTTGCCTTTTTGCCTGATAAGTCCTCTGTTTGAATATATTTCAATATTTTGCGCATCAGCCCAGAACAGTTTGCCATTATTTATCCCGAGTTCGGTTTTTGTTGAATTAAGATTTATTCCGCCTGATAAGTCAAAGTAATTGATTTCCATTTTTAATCTCCCGAATTTTGATTTTTGTACCAACGAATTTTAGAGCGGATAAAGCTCCCCGCATCAGAGGGCGGAACCCAGGAATACGGCGGAATATACGTGATATCGATTTTGCCTGCGCTTGAAGTTTTGGGGTGTGTTTTGCCAAATTCGTAATGGGTCATGACGTTGTTCGGGTTAATTTCAATGGAATATTTTTTGCATAAATCTGCGCAAAGTTTCATACAGGCTTCAAATTGGGTTGCTTTTATCGGATAGTTTCCGCAATTTTGTTTATTTTTAAATCCGGCCATTGCGCACATAGCTACCCCGATAGAACCCGTATTGCCGCCACCTGTATGGTGCGCATACAAACCGTCTTTGCAGTTTTCGTTGTCCTCGGGTTTAAAAATGCCTTTATAAATTTTGCCGTTTTTGTCTACAAGATAATGGTAAAATTGTTTTTCGTATAATGTCGGAAAATAGCTCCCTGCCGTCCAATGAATAATTATTCTTTTCATTTTATGTTAAACCTGCTTTCTGTTCTTTCAGGATCTTTTGATAATGAATGGCAACGGCGTGGGCTCTTGTTCTGGCATTCATCTTGCTCAATATCGAGCGGATATATGCGTGAACGGTATGGGTGGAAATGCCCAGTTTTGCGCTTATTTCCTTATCAATCAATCCTTTTGCTATACACATAAGGACATTATTTTCTCTTTCCGATAATTTCATATACTTCCTGTCTTTGTCTTAATATTACATTAAGCTCATGGACGAATGCTTAATAATATTTCCAAGTCAAAAAAATAAAGGGGAATAAATAGGGTTATTCCCCATGCGAGTTATAGAGTAAATGGAATGTGAATGAAAAATATAAGTAAGAGAGTTTTTTAGTTACGGTGTAAATTGTCCTTGTTTCAGATTACTGATGTTTGAATAACATCGTTTTTTGACTCCGTATTCGTTATAGTAGAGAAATAGTTTGCCTCCTTTATATTTTTGGTAATTGATAAATTTTTCTTCGTACAAAATCTTGGATTCAATCGCTTTCCAAAATTTTTGCGCACGAGAGTTTGTGTACCTGACGGTTGAAATGTTGTCTTTGTCGTCAATTCGTGTGAGCTGAATAATATAATTTCCGCATCGGGGACATTTATTTAAACAATCCAGTTCGCAAATGACAAAATTTTTAACGGGAACGAGCACGAAACTCCGTGTTTTGCGCAGTCCTCCGCAGCAGTGAATATACCCCACAGATACAACCTCCATGCATTCAATCGGCAAACGGAATTTACCATCAAAAGAAAATTCTTTAAGAGCTTTTGTGCCCTCGGGTGTGAACCTTAACCGATTACATAATCAGTATAAACAATTTAAAAAATAATAAAAGCCGCCATTTTTATCTAGCCTAAACAGGTTAGGACAGATGGCTAATATATGCAGATGGGTTTAAGTCTATAAGTGATTTACGGTCATTCTGAGTTAGTAAGTAGGTTGGGTGGAACCCAACAATAACAAACGCAGAGTGCGTTTACTCCCCGCACCGCTAAAGATATCGTCATTGGTGAGGCTGAAAGCCGAAGAATCGCCTTGCCAAACGAATAATAATGGTGCGCCGGCAAGCACACACTACTATAAGTCTATAAGTGCATAAGTTTATAAGTTTATAAGTTTTTATCTGTGCTATCGCACATTAAGGGACGTCCCATTATGCCTGAAAGGCTGAAATCAACTTATGAACTTATCAACTTATATGCATAAAACTCAAGTAAGTCGGGGTTCTTACCCCGACACAAAATATCATCAATCCGAGCCGTTAATAATTTGTAAGTGATTTTATTGCGTATGTGCGCAGTTCGGCTGCGTAATGATTATTTTTATTGAGTTTGAGCGCAATGTTAAAATCATCTATTGCGGGCAGGTACATATTGAGTTTGCAGTAAATAATACCTCTTGTTAAATATTTATCCGTGTCCTTAGAATCCTTTTTTATCGCCGTATCCATATCATCAAGCGCTTTATGCAAATCTCCGTCAGTTTTACTTATCAATGCGCCCCTTTTAGCATAATAGCCTGCCGATTTCGGATTTAATTCGATTGCTTTTGAATAATCTTCAAGCGCTGCTTTGTAATGGTTTGTAATTTCTTGCGCAAGCCCTCTGTTATAATATGCCAGATCGTTTTTGGGGTTGTATTCTATTGCTTTTGTAAAATCAAGAATTGCATTTTCGTATTTCTTGAGCCCGAAATCCGCAAGTCCTCTGTTATAATACACTTTTTTCAGCCCGATATTTTGCTCGATTACCTTGTTGTAATCGTTTATGGCGCTTTCATAATTTTTCAAATAATATTGCGCAACTCCTCTGTTTAAATAGGCTTCGTAGTTTTTCGGATTTAGCGAAAGGACTTCATTATAATCTTCGATTGATGCTTTATAATCCCCTTTCAGCCTGTTTGCAAGTGCACGGTTAAAATACGCCTGTTCGTTTTTGGGGTCAAGCTCAATAAGCTTGTTAAAATCTTCAATTGCCGCATCGTAATTCTTCAAAACAACTTCTGTTGTCCCTCGATTTAAGTATGCGTTTGTGTTTTTGTTATTTATTTCTATTTCTTTGGTGTAATCTTCAATAACTTCATCATAGGCTTGCAAATGGGATTTTGCCGTTCCTCGATTGTAGTATAAATTTTCTTTGTTCGGATTTATTTCGATAGCTTTTGAATAATCGTTAATCGCCTCTTTGTATTTGCCTTCATTATAGTAGGCATTCCCTCTCTGGTTGTAGGCTTCCACGCTTTCAGGGTTTAGCTGAAGCGCTTTGTTGCAAAATTCAATCGCATTTTCAAACTGCTTATCCTGAATGCTTTGTTTAGCCGATTCAATATAGTTTGCAACGGTTCGGTCTTTTCGTGAAACATTTTTGGCATATCCGCTGCAACTAAATAAAATCAGCATTGAGAGTATGAGAGTAGTTTTTTTTCTTATATCCATAATCAACGTAAACTTCGTTATCAATAAAGCAAGACTATTATAAATATTGCCAAATGTCAAATTTCCACCAGTTTTATTCAAATCATCTTTTTGTACAGTTGCTTTGATTGCGTAAGTATTTTAAAATACTTGTATGGCTTTATTGGAAACAGATAATTTATACGTTACTTATTCCGAGAAAAAAGGATTTTCGGGCAAAGAACAGGTTATAAACGCCGTAAACGGGGTTAACCTTGAAATAAGAAAGGGCGAAATTCTGTCAATTGCAGGAGAATCAGGCTGCGGAAAATCAACTCTTGCCAAAGCGATAATGAAACTTGTCAAAATAAAAAGCGGCGATATCCTTTTTGAAGGGAAAAGTATTGTTAATCTCAAGTCGCAAAAGGATTTGCGTATTTTTTATCAAAAGGTGCAAATGATTTTTCAAAATCCTTATGCCTCTTTAAATCCGAAAATGAAAATCGGCGAAATTCTCAAAGAACCGCTTGAAATAAATACCAAATTTTCCAAAAAAAATATGAATGAAATCGTAACAAAAAGGCTTAATGATGTCGGGCTTGATTCGTCGGTGGTTGATTTGTACCCTCATGAGTTCTCGGGCGGTCAAAGGCAGAGAATTGCCATAGCAAGGGCGCTTGTATTAAAACCCGAACTTATTATCGCAGATGAACCCGTAAGCGCTTTAGATGCGAGTATTCAGGCGCAAATAATCAATCTGATAAAGGATTTAAAACAAAATCTTAATTTAACTTTTTTGTTCATTTCGCACGATTTGAGCGTAATTCGCTATATATCAGACAGGGTGGCTGTTATGTACCTTGGTGAAATCGTGGAAATCGGGTTAACGCAGGAAATTTTCAATTCCCCCAAACACCCGTATACCGCAGCATTGTTAAGTGCCGTTCCAAAAATTGGCGAAAACAATATCAAAATGCAGGCGCTCAAAGGCGAATTGCCCTCGCCGCAAAATCTTCCCAAAGGCTGCAAATTCCATACCAGATGTCCTTATGCAATGGATAAATGCGCAACAAATACTCCGCCCGAAGTTATATTTTCGGATTTTCATGTTTGCAAATGTTTTTTGTATTCGGATAAATAAAAACTCTGTGTTATAATTCGGTTATGGATAGAAAAATAGTAACAACCAACAGAAAAGCATTTCACGACTACAATATATTTGACAAATATGTTGCGGGTATTGTTTTGACCGGAACTGAAATTAAATCCGTCAGAAATAACGCCATAAATTTGAAAGACAGTTTTTGCAGAATAGAAGACGGCGAAGTATTTCTGTATAACTGCCACATTTCCCCCTATGAAAACGGCAACAGATACAACCACGAGGCAAAACGGGTCAGAAAGCTTTTACTTACGAAAAAAGAAATCCTCAAAATCAGCCAGAAAATAAAAAAAGACGGGTATACCGTAATTCCTTTGGAAGTGTTTTTTGTAAAAGGTTATGCCAAAATGGAAATAGGTCTTGCCAAAGGTAAAAAGCTTTACGACAAACGTGATGATATGATTAAAAAAGAACAAAAATTGACCATGAACAGATTGTCGAAAAACAGAGGTATGTAGGAATTGGTTCATAAGTGCATAAGTTTATAAGTTCATAAGTGAGTTACGGTTAAGTTTTCTGTCGGGCAAGTATGAAGTGAATCCTGCTTAATATTTAATCCGCAAAACTTACTTCTGACCGCCTAAGAATTTTGCCATAACGGGTCTTGAAAAAGCTGCGATATCATTATCTTCAACCTGTTGAGTTTTATCATCATTTTTTACTGCTGCGGGTTCTTTGTCAGTTGTTTTATCAGCTGCTTTGTTATCTGCTTTATCGGTTGCTGCTGTCTGTTTTTCACCTTTTGACTGGTGAATGAATTTATCGGCAATCCAACTTGCAACAGGGGTTACGGCAACGGGGCCGATAAATCTGAATACTGATGTGAAGATTAATAATGACTTAAAGATATTCAAGCCTTTTAATTCTTTTCCTAAATTACCGAGGTTTTTGCCTGCTTTTTCTAAGTTTATATCGGCGCTGTTAACTTCTTTTTCTACATAAGCAACCAAGTTCGGAAGTTTGTAGTTCTTATAGCCTTTATTTTTATTAAATTTAGCTTTTGTAGTCAGAATTTTTAAAGCTTCTTCTTCAGGGTGAGCTTTAATATATTCTGCTAATTTTGTATCGGTTTTCAAATATTCATCAAATTGTGCTTTATATTGTTTCAAGGCATCATAGTCTTGGTGTCTGTTATAGTATGATTTTGCATCTTTGATTTGATATTGTTTCAGTTTTTCTGCAACTTCTTGTTTTGTAAACCCTAATCTCCAGCCAGCATATTTCATTGAGATATTTTTATCCCATTGATTTTCAAGTTTTCTTGAGAATACGTGAGCAATGATGTTTGATACAACAAGAGTTAAGCCCTGATTGATTGCAAGGGTCTTTTTCCTGTCGCTATCCATTTCTTTGTTTCTCAAAGTCTGGGTCATATACATACCGGTAACAACGCAAGATCCGAGTGTTTGCATGTGGTCAACAATATGTCCTGCATCTTCTCTGTTGTCAAGCCATTTTCCTGCTTTTGACGACATAAGAGGTTCAAGAAAATAATGCGCAATTCCATCGGTAACTTTTCCCATTCCTCTTTTAAACGGTTCAAGGAATTTTGAATCTTTGGGGAATAAACCCGTGAAAGCGGGAGTGTTAGCTGCATTATTGCTATTGTTATTGTTTTTGTAAACGTTGTCAGCGTTAAATTTGTTTCTGTAAAAGTTATAGTTATTTGCGGGATAAGAGGTATTTAATGTAAGCATTATTTTGTACCTCCTTCCGTTTTAACTTCATTGTCTTTTTTGTCGTCGGCTTTTACCTGTGCGGGTTGTTGAGTCTGTGCAGGTTTTTGAGCGGGTTTATTTTTTTCTACACCGAATACATATTTCAAAATCGGTGGAATCAATGCGATTGTAAGCATTGATTTCAAAATACCGAATACGAATGTATCAGGCGCCATAACAGCTGCCGACATAACATGATCTATATTATGGAAGCGTTTTCTGTTCAAGGCTTTGAACGTACCGTCCTCATTAAATTCCATAAACATTTTTAAGAATTTATCTTTAATAAATTTTGTACCCTCTTTGAGGTTTTCCAATGAAAGATGAGTTTTGCCGTATTCTTTATATGCTTTTTCAAAAGCTTGTGCATCTTTTGTTTTCAGGTTAACGAGTTTGCCGTCTTTTTCTTCCCCGAATTGTTTCAAGAAATTCATAACTTCATCTTTATTAACGGTATCTTCTGCCAGGGATTGAATAGACATTTTATCTTCAGGCATGCCCTTTTTAGCCAAATCTTCCAATCTTCTTGCTGCAAGTTTGATATCATCTCGTTTATTGATTTTATTTGAAACTATAGCAAAATCCTTTCCGATTTTCTGTGAAGCTAAACCTATCGGATAAGTAACAATGCAAGAGAACATAAATCCGATTAAACCTGATGCAATTGAATGACCTGATGCATAGATTTTATCCTCTTTATTTTTCTTTCCGGGTAAAGATAAGATAGCCAACGGTCTGGGACCTAAAGCCAATCCGAGTGCAATTAAGTTCTGAATAATAGTTTGCTGGTGATTGCATCCTATTAAAAACTTAGGCAATTTGCTTGAAAGTTTAGCGGCAGATCCGAAACTCACTGAACTGCCGCTATAATATCCTCTATTCACACTTTTATCTTCACACAATTGCCCCTCTTTTTTACTCTCAAGCCCGTTCTTAGGCTTATATAGAGGAACCAAACTATGATAATCAGTAATATTATCTACTTTCATGCTTCACCTTAATTAGTAATTGATACATTTATCTTAAAACAAATAAAAATATTTGTTGTCAGTTTTTTAAAATTTTGTTACAATTAATTTCAGATAATCGAATATGTCTGTAAAACGGGTGATTATCAGGCGTTAAGGCGTTAAAAAGCGGCTCGGGTGAAACTCGACAATAACTTTTAAATGCATAATTGAGGAATTGATGTTGGCTTCAAAACAAAATCTAAATCTTGAAGATATAGCGCAATCGTGCGGCATTTATGACGTGCAGGATATTAACGGCGTAATTTCCAAAATTGATTCTTTGAGGATAAAATATCAACCGTCGGATTTGATAAATATTTTCAACTATCTGCTTTCAAAATCTCAAAACCCTGATGTAACAATGTATTTGATAAGATGCTGCGATGAATACAGGGATTCTTCTTCTCTGCCGTTTCTGGTTGATATCTTGCTTTTAGACCATGCCGATAATGAAAGCGAAGATTTAAAAGAAAAGTATACTAACGTTCGAATAATGAGCGCAAAAGCCATAGGCAACCTCAAAAATACGGATGCGGTTACGTCTTTATTATATTGCCTTAATAATAAAAATGAAAACTACAGGGTAAGGCTGGCATGCGCCGATTCATTGGGACATATCGGGGATAAATATGCCGTAGCGCCATTGATCGAACTTGCAAAAGACGAAAACGAAAAATCGGTTTATTTAAGGGAGGGTGCTGTTTCGGCGCTCGGAGTGCTCGGTGATTTGAGGGCGGTTGATCCTCTGGTTTCCATTCTTGAAACAAAACAGGGTATTATGAGTAAGTTTTCGTTCTTAAAAGAATGCGTAATAGAAGCGCTAAACAAAATGGGTATCGGGAAAAATGACAGGGTTTTTCGTGCATTAAAAAGTTCGTTGCTTGATGAATCGCCTCAGGTCAGAATTAATGCGATTGAAGCCCTGATGAACGGCGATTATCCGCAAGCTTACGAGATAATTAAAAATGTGCTTGAAAATGATTCGGACAAAGAAGTTAAGAAAAACGCTTTGATAGCGCTGTATAATTTATCTGGCAGAGGGATACTTGATGAAGTTATAGCATCTGATAAGTATTCCGATGCATTAAAAATGAGCGCTGTAAAAATTCTTGATGAATACGAAAACGATTCTAAAGAGGGGGAAGATAATGATTAAATCCATAATTTTACTTTCTGCGGGGCTTGATTCTCTTGTAAGCCTCGGATTAACAAAAGACAAGCTCAATATCACGCTTGCCCTTACTTTTGATTACGGACAAAAATCCGCTCAAGATGAAATCAATGCATCAGAAAAGATTTGCAAATATTATAATATAGAGCACAAAGTTATAAAGTTGGATTTTTTAAAAGAGATTACTCAAACATCAATTGTATCGGATAAAAACCTGCCCTCAGGACATGAACTTGACAATCCGCAAGAAAGCGCAAAATCCGTATGGGTTCCGAATCGTAACGGTTTGTTTTTAAATATTGCGGGGAGTTATGCGGATTCTTACGGGTTTGATAATATTATAATCGGTGCAAACAAAGAGGAGGGGCAGACATTCCCTGATAATACGCAGGATTTTATTGATGCCGTTAATAACGAATTTTTGTATTCGACAATGGAAAATAAAAATTCCGCTCATCCGAAAATTGTTGCGCCCTTGATAAATTATGTCAAAAATGATATAGTCATGTTGGCTCTGTCTGAGAAAATACCGCTTGAAATGGTAATGAGCTGTTACAGGGGCGGCGGCAGACATTGCGGGATTTGTGAATCTTGTACAAGATTGAGGCATGCTCTTGAATACAATCATGCCGACAAGTATATAAAACTACTGTTTGATAACTAAAAAGGATATGAAAACACTATTTATTGATAAAGAAATTAAATATATCGGTTCTCAGCTTGCACCGCATTGGATTTATAAGAATTTTAAAATTCAGAGTGATGCGATAGTTGCTTTTTGCGGAGAATGTGATGTTAAATTAACCGAAATGGTTGATATTGAAGATGTTATTAATAACGAACCCATATACAGCAAGTATATGCTGAGCTTTATAAGCGAACAGTTTAACGTTAATCTGGTTGAGGGTGTTTTCAGACAAAGACTTTTGATGTGCACGATTAAAGAAGCGCTTGAAAAAAGAGGGTTTAAGATTAAACGTGATGGCGATGATTTATTTGTAGACGGCAGAAAATTATCCGTATCTATTGCGACTAAATCTGCAACCTCGGTTTTAATTCATACGGGCATAAACATTTTATCAGACAATGCTCCGATACCTGTTTCGGCTCTTGAAACGGATCTTGGGATAAAGGATGTAAAAGATTTTGCGCAAGAAATTATGAAAAATTATGCCGATGAAATTGAAGATATCGAACTTGCAAGTACAAAGGTCAGGGGGGTGTAATGCTTAAAAACAATAACCGCCCGCAAAACCCCGAAGATAATTCCGCAATGGAAAAAACTCATTTTACTTCATACAACGATTACCGCAAAAAAACGGGTAAACGTACTCATAAGGATTTATCGGTGTTTATTTCCGTACTTGTAATAGGTATTTTGATATTTTTAGGGTTTGCAAAAATCCTGTCCCCGAATGTTGATGTAGGGATTGCCGATAATGACGATGAAGAAGTTTCACAGTTTGATGATGAAAACGAAAATTCTTCGTCGGTAGATGAAAGATTGCAGAATCTTCAGGATGAAGATGGCGGAAAATCAAGTGATGACAGTATGTTTTCACCGGAATTGGACGAAAAAGTTGTTTTGCCAAGACAAAAAAGAAAGACAGTCGGCGAAATGGAAGCAGAAATGCAGAATGCACAGCTTCAGCAAAACAAAGCCGATGCGCCTGACAGTACGCTTGTAAAACAGAATAAAACTAATCCTAAACCTCAAGAAACTACGAAAAAGACTCCCGCCCCTGCCGCACCCGTTAACGTAAGAGTTGTTGTAGGTTCTTATGCAACGGAAAAACAGGCAGAAGTTGCAAAATCCATTATGCAGGATGCAGGGCTCGGAATTGTTCCCGTTGTAAAAAATATCAACGGAACTTACACTTTGCAGGTCGGTTCATATTCATCAGTTGAAAAAGCGCAACAATCCGTAAATAATTTGTTGAGAAGTAATTTCCCCGCTCGAATTATTGAATAAAATTTTTTTTAATATTAAATATTTTTTTTGCCGATTACCCGCAAAGCGTTGCTGCGATTAGCCTGTTGGGTAATGGTTTTGCCCTTATGACGTAATACGATATATGTGCAAGTAAGTTGTCTGATATACTAACAGTTATAGAGGGAGAAATATGCACATGATTAAAGAAAAATGTATTAAAGTTGCTATTATCGAGGATTTTAAATTAACAAGAGTCGGTTTAAGATGCGCCCTGAATGCCAATGATGATATTGATGTTGTAACTGAAGCAGAGAATGCCGCATCGGGTATTGCCGAAATCGAAAAAACTAAACCCGATGTAGTCCTGATGGATTTGGGACTTCCCGGCATGAATGGTATTGAGGCTATAATCAGCCTAAGAAAACTTTCAAAAACTATGAAAATTATCGTTTTGACTTCTCACGACAGGGAAGAAGAAGTCTTGGCGGCTTTGAGTTCGGGAGCAAATGCTTATTGCCTGAAAGATATTGATCCCGAAAAATTAGCCTCCGTAATAAGAGATGTAAATAACGGGGTATGCTGGCTTGACCCTCTGGTTGCAGGATATGCGCTGAGATCGCTGCCAAAAATCGAGAACCCCGCACTTGTGGGTGAAAATGCCGCACATCATACGCAGGTTCCTTTGACAGAAAGAGAATGCGAAGTCTTGAAACATCTTGTTGAGGGAAAAAGCAATACCGAAATCGCAAAAGAATTGATTGTAAGTGTTCATACGGCAAAAGCGCATGTTTGCTCGATTTTGCAAAAGATGAGCGTAAATGACAGAGTACAGGCTGCAGTAAAAGCGGTACGAGAAGGAATGGTCTGAATATTTAAATTCCTCCCCGATATGGGGAGGTGAGAAGGGGTCTTATCCCGTAAGGGTATCGTTGTTGTGATAGAAACCCCGACCTACAATCTACTTTCATCGGTGCGAAGTGCAAGCGCACCCTACATTATTGCCATCTTTCGCTATCGCTCAAGATTGCCTTATGTGCGCATGGTGATATTTTCCCTCCCCCCCCAAGGGGCGGAGTAAAATGAATTTGTAACTCACTTATGAACTTATAAACTTATAAACCTATAAACTTATTGCTACGACAAGGTGATTCTTCGGCTCTGCCTCAGAATGACCGTAATCAACTTATAAACTTATAAACCATTCCCTACGATTTCTTCAATGTTGCCATGATTTGAGATATCTCCTGCTCTGCTTTGTCTGCGTTTGCTAATGCGGCATTGGCAGCGCTTGCATCAGGCATCCGGTCAACATAACCTACCGGGGACGGAATATATGTTCTGACAGGTTCCATTGTCCCGTTTTGGTTTTGAGTATTGTTGTTTTGATTATTTACCGTTGTTGTGGTTGTCGTGGTGGTTGTTGTATTTTGAGTATTATTTTGCGTATTCGGAGTTTGACCGTTTACGGTTTGTTTAATCAGGTTTGAATCGGGCAATTTGTTCGGATTTGTTTGTGCGGGCGCAGCATTATTTATGGGATTTTGTGCCGTCTGAGTTTGAGTATTTTGCGGCTGCTGCGGTGCGTTTTGAGTTTGCTGATTTGCCGTTTCGTCTTCTTTATCTTCATCAAGTACGGAATTTGTCGGTTTGCCGAAGATTAAATGAGCCGTTTTGGTTGCTGCTTTAACAATAATCGGCGTTGCAACTCCAAGAACCAGCCACAATCTTAACGGAACACCTACAAGGTTTGTATTGGCAATTCTGCGTAAGATATTCAGGTTGCCTTTTTTAGGTGATAAATACGGTTTGAAATGATCGTTGCCCATATTTATAATGCAGCCGAGTTTTTGTAAAGGTTTTTCGTACCATTTTAAACCTTTGGTATTCAAAAGTGCATCTACGCCTTTTTTCGCATTTTTCCAATCGGTTTTTGATGCAAAACCTTTCATAGCATTTTTAGCGTTTACTTTTGCCTGCTCTGCAAGGTATTTTGCTTTTCCTGCGGCATCTGTTCCGAGGTATTTCAAACCGCCTGCTTTGTAAACGCCGACAAGCCCTAAAGTCATTGCGATAAAGTATGAAAAATCATTGACAAATCTTTCCGCAAACGTTTTAACATGTTCGCCTTTAGGAGCTTTTGCCGTGTGATAGAGCATATCTGCAAAAATCATTGCTTGCATAAACGGAGCCAATTTGCCGCCTGCAAATCTGTTTGTCGTACCTTCAACAAGCCAGCCGAAATATTTGGGAAGAATTTTCCCCAGATGTGTTGCGTTGCCTGTGCCTGTTGCGGCTTTGTATTTATTTAAGTATTCGCTTAAACTTGCTTTTCTTCCGAAGAAATGGTTTTTCAATTTGCCTAATTTGTCTGAACTTCTCCAGATTGAAACGTGCAAATCTTTACCGTTTGCGGTTGCTTTTTCAAGCGCACTCATAACTTCTTTGGTATGCTCACTCAAGTCTTTCATAATGGTATCAAACTGTTTGACGGAATTAAATCCGAGTTTTTTTACCTTTAAGACTTTTGCATATTTTTGTAATTTATCTAAAGAATTACCGTATCTTTTTATGGTATTTTCGGGCAAACCGAGGCAGCGAAGTTCTTCTTTTTGAAGCTCAAGAGCAACTTCTGCCGGTGTTTTGCCTTTCAGACCGTTTTTGAAATTCTCGATAAATTCTGGGTGTCCGCTGTATTTGTCGTATTGTTCAAGTTTTTCAAAATGGTTTGCTTTGCCTGTGGGAATAAATTTGAGGAATTTACCGTCGGCACCCGAAATCGGTTTTGTGTATTCTTCAAAGATATTTTGCATATCCATTGATACAAATCCGGGAAGTCCCTGCCAAGGCATTCTTGCAAAGTTCCACGGAAATCCTTTAGACGGAGATGCGGAGTGATTTTTCAAGGTATAAGCAAGTTTGCTTGTTTGAGCTTTTTTATTAAACCATGTATCAAATGCGGTTAATTTTTTTTCAATGAATTTGCCGAGTTTGGTGTTGCGTGAGAATTTATCGCCCCAACCGCCGAGTTTTCCGAGGATAGTTTTATCGTATTGACCTTCGCATTTCGGGCCGAAATAATCCATAGCCTGCCCGATACCGTAGCCGATACCTGTTGTCAAAGCAAGGGTAGTCAACGGGTCTGCATCTTTTGAAGCGTTTAATCTGTTATTTACATAACTGTTGCCCGCAGTTTGTTTAGCCTGTTGCAGGGCTTCATTTCCGCCTTGCATAGCAGGGTTTTGAGGTTGGTAATACTGCCCGTTGTTATAATTATTAAATGGATTAATCTGTTGTCCGGTCATTCTACTTCCTTGTTTCCCTTACCTTATATAATAATAAAAACATTTTGAGCGCAAAATTTGCCTAGAAATAAAGTTTTAAGTAGATATGTAAAGTTTTGTAACGAAAAACCTTAAATGTGGAATTTCGGAAGTTGTATATACTTTATATATACAAGAGAGCAATAAAGACGAGAGAGGCAATAAGATGGCTTTAAAGAATTTAAAAAAGATTGATAAAAAATTGCAAGACATCTATAAAGATCAGGTTACAACAACAGTTGCTGTTCAGCCTCAACCTTTTGTAGACAAATCAGAATTATTGTTAGATCAAATGAATTTTATCGCAGCATATAACAAATCGTTGCTGCACATCGCATAAAAAGTTTTTTATTATATTATTCCAATTTAATTTTTCCCCTACAAATTTTATCCCTGATTTCATCACGAAATCAGGTTTTTTTTAGCCCGAGCAGAGGAATGAGCGTATGCGAAAGGTGAGCAATTATGGCTGTAATGAATATTCAGCCTAATTGCGAACGGTTCTGTTTAATGCGAGGGCGTAGCGTGAGCCGATGTGGAGCAACGGGTAGACCTGCGATGAGCAGGGCAAGCAGGTTGCGTAACATAATATACCGCCGTTGCAAGTGTAGCGATAAGCGGAACGAGCGAAGCAATCTTTGATTGCACAGGCGGAAAAGCCCGAGCAGAGCCATGAGCCCCGTAAGGGGCGAAAGTCCGACAATTATGTCAAAATGAAGATTACACAGGCGGGGAGAGCGAGAGTCGATGAGGGCAGCATAATACCACCGCTGTTCCAAATCTATGTACTGTTTGGCAAGTATGCCCAACCTACTTTCTGATGTGCGCATGACAAGGCGATTCTTCGCTTACGCTCAGAATGACGATTTCTGTTTCCCTCGCCCCCTTGGGGAGCAGGGAAGAATTTCAACTTGAGCTTTTGCGAAAGTCAAAAATTCGGAAGAGGGGCTATTAGTTAAACTTGTCCGCATTTTGTAGCCCCTTTCCTGTCCTGCGGACATCCTCCCCCCAAGGGGTGGAGGAAAATGGTAACTCACTTATAAACCTATACTTTTGTCGGTGCGAAGTGCAAGCGCACCCTACTCTTTTTTCATAGGTGCGTTAGCGAACGCACCCTACTGAAAATCACTTATAAACTTATGAACCTGTAAACTTATCAAGCAATTTGAGAACGACATTTGAGGGTAAGCCGATAACATTATCAATATCGCCGTAGACCGATTTTACATACCAGTCGGGCAATTCCTGTATGCCGTAGCTGCCTGCTTTGTCAAACGGTTTGAAATTATCAAGGTAATACTTTATTTGCTCATCTGTCAGTTTTTCAAAAGTTACATAGGTTGTATCAGTTTCAACTTCCGATTTCAAATCTTTAGAACTAACCACGGCAACCGCCGTTACAACAAAATGTGTTCTGTCAGAAAGCATTTTCAAGTCGTCATAAGCGTTTTGGTAATCTTTCGGTTTGCCTAAAATCTTATTATCAATGACAACTATTGTATCTGCCCCGATAACAAGCTTTTCGATGTGTTTTTCGTGCAATTTTTTTGCAACGTCAAGTGCTTTATTATAAGCAAGTTTTTTGACAAAATCATAAGAGAAAACCGTCTGCGTATGAGGTTCATCATATTCAGACGGTATTGTGTCAAAATCCAATTTCATTTCTTTCAAAATTTCTGTTCTTCTGGGAGAAGAAGAAGCCAGAACGATTTTTCCCATTTTGTTCTCCTTATTTTTGATAAATTCATTTTACCAAAAACAAAAGAGAAAAACTTTTTTTAACTTTGACCCAGCGACCTTTGATATCTTGCTGTTCGTGCATTTATTGCATAACATGCGATATTCAATCGTTGTCTTAAATTAACCATATTTCTCATTGTTGCAGCATAATCATCCATTGCTTCCATCATTTTTTCCGGATCAACCATTGATTCTGTTGCATCGTGATTATCAACTTTTTCTTCCTGATACTTTTGAACTAACATCCTATCGATGTAATCTTCGGCACCTATACTCATATACGGTATCCTCCCTATTGATTTTGACTATACTTGTGTTTTTTAAATCATCCTATCCCTTAAGATACAATCCCAAGGTTTCCTATATTTTAATAAAGTATTTTGCGATGCGAAAATTGCCTTTTTTTCTCATGTTTTGCTTAATATAAGTTAACAATTAAACTGAAAGCATTATTAATACTAAAAAAGAAAGGCTTGAATAACAAACCTTTCTTTTTTTTAATTTGTGAAAATCATTAGCTGCTTAGTTTTCAAAACTTGCAACCGAGATAAAACTCAGACACTCGTCGAACAAATCTTTGATAGGTTTTTCAATTGAAACCTTGTTGGGGGTAAACTTCATCTCTTTCGTGTCCATGACTTTTGCTTTGTTGTCCATGCTTAAATACTCCTTATTTAATTTTTCACAATGTAAATCTGAATTGTCTTTGTTTGGTTGTTCAACAAGTAATATGTCGGTTTTTTTTCGTAAAACTTTAAAGTTTTGATTTCTTTTTTTACAATAAATTTACAAACCCCCGCTATCATGAGGTTTTGAGAGTTTACAAAGCTTAATATTTATGGAAATGCTTGTTGTGGCGCATATCCTGCTTGATTGTCATCTTGTTTTGCTAAAGATAAACAGGGTATAGACTTATTTTATTTTTTGTGTCATATTAATTACTGATGTACAGAATATAGGAGATAGGACAATAGCTATACCAAATACCAGATCAAAGGACAGAAATATTTTAAACGAATACATAAGAGTAAGAGAAGTAAGATTAATTGATGATAAAGGGGAAAATCACGGAGTTATTCCGACGTCAAAAGCTTTAAAGATGGCGCAAGAAGCAGATTTAGATTTGGTATTGATAAGTCCTAACCAAAATCCTCCGGTTGCCAAAATTCTTGATTACGGCAAGTATAAATATGAATTGGCTAAAAAAGCGAAAGAAGCCAAGAAAAAACAGCATGTTGTAGAAATTAAAGAAGTCAAAATGCGCTATAAAATCGACACACATGATTATGAAGTTCGTTTAAAAGCCGCAAGAAAATTTATTTCACAGGGCAACAAGGTAAAAGGCGTGATAATGCTTAGAGGCAGGGAAATGCAGCATTCAAACCTTGCATTTGACTTGGCTCAAAAATTTATCAAAGATATGCTTGAAAATTCGGAAATGACCGCTGTATTGGAGAAAAAACCTCAATTAGAGGGCAGAAACGTAACGTTTTTCCTTGTCGGTCAGGGTTCTAACTAAAATCCTTGACATCCCGTATTGAGCGGATAAAATAGTTTATGTACTCTTTTTGAGTATGCGTTTTTAAGCTCAATAAAAGCTTTGAAATATAATTAAATAGAAATATGCCGCAATAACTCCCGTCAAGTGGAGTGAAACGGAACGGAGTTAATAAAACGTAGAGCTTGCTCTACCAACTCCAATAAGACAATTTAATAAGAATATGCCGCAATAGCTCAGTTGGTAGAGCAAGGGACTGAAAATCCCTGTGTCCTTGGTTCAATTCCGAGTTGCGGCATATTTTTTTGCCCTTATATAACAGGGGTTTTAGCCAATACAGGGATTTTATATTTTTGCATTAGAAATTAAAATGGTACAATTTTGGTACAGTAATATTATAAAAGGTTGCAAAAATGATAAGCCATTTTTGTTTTTCCATAAATAAATATTAAGTATCATATACTTTTTGACTTTATATCTTTGTATGAATAATTATTAATATGTAAGTATTCATTATAAGGGGTTTTTATGAAAAATTTTAAAAATATTATTAAAGTTGTTTTTGTTGTCATGCTTTTGTCTGTAGGTATTACTGCATATAGCATAGAAGGGAAAACGGTTAAGGACTTTGGGTTTGATGTAATTATGTATGATAATGACCCGATTATTGTAGGATTTATTCAGGATTCTCCTACGGATAAAAATTTTAAAAATATTAGTATGATAAATAAAGTTAATAAAAAAAATGTAAGTTTATACTCTAGAATGAGTCAATATAGGAGGATATTAGAAAATATCGATAGTGATGTAGTAACTTTTAATATTACAAGAAATGGTAAAAAAGAAGATATAACCCTAACAAAAGATGATATTTTTGTTAGCGATTATATCAAATTGAGCGATTTTGTTTATCTAAACAAGAATATAAAAACTGACGGAGCATATGCGTATGTATGGGATAAAGCAATAAAAACTAAAGATTTTCCTATATCTAATGTTCCAAATGCAACTTATATAAAAACAGAATCAAAAATTGATTGTACAGAAAAGAAAATACTAGATTTAAAACAATTATACTATGGTGAAAATGATGTATTTTTGAAAGAAGAAAAGTTTTCTGAATATGCGCCAATGGAAAGTGTTGCTCCTGATACAATAGGTGCGGATAAAGTTTATTATGCTTGTTTGAAATATGAAACTCAAAAATACGATAGAGAACATCCTAATTGGTTTGAGTAAAAAAATATTAAATACAGTTTACATGCCTGTAATATTACGGTTATAAGCAATAAAAAAGAGGGTATATTCCCCCTTATGTTTGAATCTTATTTATATTTTCTTTTATTGCTTTCATTCTTTCGCAAATACATTCAAGTCTTTTGTTAATTTCGTGTATTTCTTGATTGTTTTCGATATTTTGCTCTCTTTCAGTTTTGAGCATAAAATTCAATGTTACGAGAGGATATTTTTCCCCGAGTTCTAATAATTTTGAAATACTGTCTTTGCTTGTTTCTGTCATTTTAAATACTCCTATATTGCTGATTACATAACAATTATGGCATATTTTGATATCGCAAAAGTTTAAATTTTTTGCGCAAAAGTGTAAACTTTTTAAGAAATATTTATGATATAATTCGCACTTAATTTTACAAGCCGATTGCCAAAAATCTTACTATTAAAGATATGAGAGGGAAAACGGCAAACAAAAAGCGAATAAGGTATAAAATCCCGACATATAAAAAGGTTTATTCTGTTTATCAGTATCACCGCAATAAATATTCAAGCATATTTAAGAAAATTCAAGCCCTTGCCCTGAAATATAATGAAAACATTTTTTATAAAACGAATCCTTACAGGGTTCTAGATTTATGCTATAAGCGAGATAATCAAGGCAAATTGCAACATTTAGGGGATGAAAAACAGATATTCAGATATAAAGCCCTTGAAAGTGTCTTAAAAGAAATTGCCGATTATATTCTAATTGCTTATGAAATTATGCCTTGCCCTGATGTTTTACGATATTTATTCAACCGAACTCATTTAATAATTTATAAGGATGAAAACCAAGCCGAATTACTTGAAACAATAGGGAAACCGATAGGAATAAGACTCAAAACTCATATAACATTATTAAAATGCTTGCATACAGGCATGGAAATTGAAAATGCTATAAAAATAGCAAGGGAAAAATGTAATGTTGATTTCATAAAATCTTAAAATGTATTTATGGAGGATTTATGCCGAATATCAAAAATTTAAAATCGAACTCCGAGCGAACTCCGAAACAAAGGAAAGAACTTGCAAAAAAGGCGGGTATAATATCAGGGGAAAAACGCCGAGAGAGAAGAAAACTCAAAGATGAATTATTGATTTTACTATCAGAAAATGACACTCAAAAGAGAATTAGCGTTGCGCTTATACAGAAGGCATTACAAGGGGATGTAAAAGCATTTGTAACCATAAGAGATACAATAAATGAAGCCCCTGCGCAAAAGATTGAAATATCAGAAAATGAACTTATTGAAAACGGCTTAAAGAAAATCAAGGCAATGTTTCCCGATTATGAAAGCGAGGTTTACAATGTCTAAAGTAGGCAAAAATAGACAAAAAACAGGCGGTAGGCAAAAGGGTACACCGAATAAAAAAACAAAAGAACTTATTGAAATTTTAGGGGCTTTCAATCCTGTTGAAAAACTCAAAGATATATTTGCAAATACTAAAGATGATTGCTTAAAAGCGAAAATATGCCTTGATTTATTGAAATATATCTATCCTCAAAGGAAAGCAATAGACTTTCAGGCAAGCGAAAATAACGGATTTACTGTAATTGTACAGGATGAAAAAACGAAAAAAATGCTTGATGAACTATAAAATAAAAGAGGTATCTCATACAGTATAAAAAGCCCTATTTTGAAAGTTTGTTACTTCTTATATGTATTTATACCTCTTATATATAAAACTCTTAAATTTGAGCATTATTTTTGCATAATTATCAAGTTTTTTCTTTTGCTTGTTTCTGTTTTCTATAATTCAAAAGATTATTTCTTAATTCGCTTTTTCTTTTATCAGATAATTTGCTTTTGTAGGTTTGGGAATCAAACTCAATTCCTAAACTCTTACAACATTCTTTGCAATACTTCCATTGAGGAGGGATTGTTTTTGCATTAGTAATATCTAAATCAGTCCAAGCATTATTACACTTTTTATTTTTACAATAATGTACTACATAAGACATTGTTTTTACCTCCCTTATATGTTGTTTTACTGTTATCTAATATTGTGGATATTTCTATTTGCATTTTTATTTCTTCTTTCATTTTTATTTTTATTTTTATTTCTATTTTCCATAAGAAAAACACTTGATATTCACTTGAAAAACAAGTGTTATTTTATTTTTTTTGTTTTACCTAGTCTGTTTTTCCTGCGACTTTCAGTAAATGCCTTGCGTTTTATGATGATTTCTTCAAGCCATACACTATATAAGTGTCCTTTTTCATCACTTGTAAAAAGTTTTAAAACATCATCACTAATACCCGAACTGCTAAATTGTAGGCTTAATGTTTTTTGGTCTAAATGCCCCCTTTGATGTTGGAGGGATAAGAGGGTTATATATTCCCCTCTTTCCTCCATTGTTAAGGATGTGCATTGAGCAAGAAAATCGCTTGTATAAAACAATATAGCGGGGTCTTTACTCATTGTTTATCCCCCTTTTGTAATGCTTTTTCAATGGTTTTTCTTAAATAGTCTTTCCGTTTAAGGCATTTATCTTTATGCGTTTGGTCTTTTTGCATAAAATAGGGGCTATTTAAGAAATATTCTTTTATTAAGCCATAATCTTTAAACCAATGAGCAAGTTTTGAGCAAAATCCTAAATCGTTTGCACTTTCATCATTTATAGGTCTTATGCCGTTGTAATATTTTTGCAAAGGTTCATCAACACTTAATGCAAATTGAAAATGCTCTTTATAGCCCTGTAATTGTTTATCTGAAAATATCTTTTTTATAGGTTCTTGTAATGTTTCTGTTTTACATTCTATTTTTGAAAAATACTTATCATAAACAGTATCGCAAGCATTTTGCCTATGCATTATGCCTTTATCATTTATGACATTCCCCGACAAAGTAAAATAATGGTCTTTATCGTACATTTCAAGGCATTTACACCATTTTAGATTATTGTTTTTGCATACATTCCCTTTTTTATGTGCATAGAATAAAATATGAATCCCCTTGCCGTTAATTGATATTTCTGTATAACTATCAATTATATTTATGATTTCCAATGCTTCAGGGGTAATATTGCCGTTTTCGTCAATACATTCATCAATATCAATCCCGCATAAATGCCCTTTATTTGTATCAGTAAAAACAATTCCGACACCTTTATATAGTTTGCATTTTTTGGAATAAGATAATGCTTGTTCTAAACTTCCCCAAGTGTTTGGATTATTTGTTTTTGCATACCCAAAGGCAAAAGGCAAACAAGGGGCTTTTTTTGAGTTGAAACAAACAAATATTTTTTGCTCTTTAAATACATCCTCAATTATCTTTATTCCCTTGTTTATCGTTTCTTTATCTGTTATAATATTGTCATAAATGTTATTTTTGCTCTCAGCAATGAGGGCTTTTGTTTTTTGCGTCATAAATTTTTCCTCTCTTTCCTTACTTGTTGTTTTGTTCTTCTAACCATTTAAAAAATTCTGCGACTTTTACATAAATCCTGCCACCTATACGGCTTATACATCTTTCAATGCCGTATTTCTTGTAAAAAATCATTTGTCGTAAAGTTCCAACGCAAGGATAGGCAAAATATTTATTCCATTGAGATAATGGAATAATGCCTGAATTTTGAACATTCTCTGGAATAGATAATGTTTGAATGTTTTGCATTTTGTTTCCTCCTGTATTATGTAATTACTTGTAATAGACTTTTACAAAGTTAATCCTTTTGTAAAAGATTACAAAAACAATCTAACAAGAGGTTTAAAATAAAACTGTTATGATTTATAACAGGTTATAGATTTTGAAATATTTTGTTAATAAATCGGTAAACATCTTTTATAGAAATAATTGTTTCCGAATCCTTGGATTTTGATTTTTTTTCAACAAAGAAATATTTGCATTTTTTATCATTATAATAGTATTTTTGTATAAATTTGTTATCGCAAAGTTTGTCGCCTATTCTATCAATGTATGTAGTTAAGTTGTTTTTTGGAATCCCTATTATATTGCAAATACTATCTTTTTCAAAACCTTGAATAATTAAGTAAATTATTGCTTTTTGCATTTTACTATGATTGTTTGATGTTATTTGTTTGAATAAATGTATAAATCTATCTTTTCCGCATAATTCAAAATCTATGTTGGCGAATACTTGAAATCTATTTTTTTCGCATAATTGATAAATCGAATTTTTACTATAATTTTCAGGAAATTCCTTTTTTATTTCATTCTGAATCTTATTAAGTTCTTCAAAATACTTCTTGCTTACATTCAATATTTGAGTTGTATATTTATCAAATTCCGTTTGATTTTCCTGCATAAACAATCCTTATAAGTTATTTTCTACCTTGCTAAACATTTCATCAGTTGTATTTTGTAATAATTCAGCCGTATGCTTTTGGGTTAAATGCGAGTATCTTTTAACCATTTGCATAGTTTTATGCCCTGTTACTTGCGCAATATCGAGCAAACTCCCTCCATTCATAGCAATATGGCTTGCGACTGTATGCCTTAAATCGTGAAATCTGCAATCAATACCGGCACTTTCAAGAACTTTATAAAACCTTACCCGCATATCAATAAGTTTTTTGCCGTCTTTAGTTGTAAACAGATAATCGCTTTTAATGTTACGAATCTTTTGAAATTCTTTTAACTCTTTATAAACCTTATCCGACATAGGCACACCCCTATTTTCCCCGTTTTTAGTGTTCATAAAGTAAAATTGTTTATTCTTAAAATCAATATATTGCCACCTTAATTTATGGATTTCTGAATACCTTGCCCCCGTTGATAATGCTATCAATACAAATAAATGTGTTTCCTTGTTGTAGTTTTCCCCTTTTATTTCGTAATTCAAGCAAGCATTTAACAATTTATTGATTTCATCAGGCATTAGGAATCTATCCTGTTTTGCCGTTTCCGTAAATTTGCGAACTTTCAACATAGGATTTTCTTCAATCCAGCCCCATTCTTTGCACCCGAAAGACAAAACTATTGATAAACAAGCCATATATCTATTAGCCGTTGCCCCTGTTCTTGTTGTTCTTCCCCCCTTTGGTTTGGGGCTTGTTTCCGTAACTAATTTTTCTTTACATTCAGATAATAAAGCGGGAGTAATATTTGAAAGCAAATACATTCCTATATGTTGTTTCCACCATTCTAATTGCATTTTATATTTCTTATGGTCTGTTTCCTTGCGTTTTGGCAATTCTATTTCAATATAACGGTCTATAAGGTCATTAAGTGTATGTTTTTTTGCTTCATAGTCGTTAATATGCTTTCCCTCTTTCATTAAGGGTTCATTCTGTCCTATCCATTTACGAGCGGATGTAATTTTATCAAAACTTGCCGTCATTGTAGGATATCCTTTTACCCTTATAACGGCTTTATATGTAATAGTTCCGTCTTTTTTAGTTCGCTTTTGAATAGTTGCCATAATGCTTTACACCTCTTTTATAATTTTTTGGTACAATTTTGGTACAGTAAATTTATAAAAATCTATAAAATTATATAAAAAAGTATAAAGGATAAAATGCTTAAAGTCAAGCAATATCAAGAAAATTCTTATTACAAGTTTTTATAAGGTTTTATAAAAACACCGTCTGAAAATCCCTGTGTCCTTGGTTCAATTCCGAGTTGCGGCATATTTTTTTGCCCTTATATAGCAAGGGTTTTGGCGATTTAATCAAAATTAAAAATTCTTGTTAGTTTTAAAATTCTTGTTATTTATATTTTAATGACCGTTTTGACTTGTACGGGTAGTGTTACTGTATTAGTTCAATCACTTTGACAGGAACGGTTAGTTTGATATTTTTTTGTAAAGTCCGCATGTTGTTTGAGTTTTAGCGGTCGGAAGTTGTTTAATTATAGAATTATCAAACTAATCTTTCTTGCACTTTATCTGCATTTTAACTGCTCGCACTTTCACTTTATTTTCGATATTTTGCGGTCATTTGAAATTATTATTGAACATATTTTGACACAATGGTCGGAAGTCGGTTGATTCATAATGTCAGAAATGTCCAATTTTGGTACCCAAAATGTCCGGAAAAAGACTTTAAAAAGAGTTAATATAATGCTCAAAGCCGACAATATTTGAATCACACAAAAGGACAAAAATCGAACTTTTGCTTATGAATCTAAATCTTTCTTTAAATCATCTATGTTATCGTTATTTATATTATCCGGATTTGCTAACAATTTTTGTTTCATTTCTGCTAATGATTTTTGAACATCTAAATCAGTACCTATTGCTTTATTTATTTCATCATCAACCGACGTTTCAACTAATGCAACTTCTCCATATGCTTCTGCTAAATTTTCTTCCGCACTTATTCTTGTTTTCATGTCCTCTATCATTGCCATTGTTGAATCAGAACCAATTGTTGAAAGCTGTTGATTTACTTTTTTAGTTGTTTTCGCAACAGTAGCCCTAGCTTTTAGTGAATTGTATTCATTTTCGGATTCTTTAATTTTATTTTTTAATTCCAGTATTTTTTTACTCATTTGTTCTAAAGAAGCATCATAATTTTTAGCATCATTAGTTAATCTTTCTACTTCTTTCAATGCTTCTTGTCTTTTTTTGAGAGCTTCTGATGCAAGTCTGTCAGCTTCTGATTCATCAAGTTCTCCGTTTTTCGCTTTTTGTAGAAGAATCATAGCTTTTTGTTCATAATCTGCAGCAATTTGTTTTTTTGTTTCCAATTCTTTCTTTGTACCAATTGCAATTGCTTTTATTTGAGCAACACTTTTCATTGAGTCATCAAAATCTTTTTTCAAATCACGAATTCCTTGCTCGATAAGTTTTACAGGGTCTTCAAATCTTGATAAAAGAGCATGTGCTTCTGATTGAAAAAACTTTAAAATTCTAATTAGTAAATTCATAAAAACTTCCTTTCAAAATATGTATATGCTTCATTGATTTGTCTTGTTACTTCTTGTGCTGACTTTAATTTCTCAGGTTTATTTTGAAATAAATCAGGATGGTATTTTTTTAGCAATTTTTTATATGCTTTTTTGATACTGTTAAAATCACTTCCATATTCTAATTCTAAAATTTTGTAATATTTTTTTTCAAGTTGATTTTCTTCACTTGGAATTGTTTTTGAATCACTATAATAAATGTCATCATATGAATCCATATCTATATTAATATTTTCTTCTTTATGATTTATATTGCTTTTTATAATATTTTCAATTCTTTTGAATAAACTCATCTTATATCCATACTCTGCATTGTTTTAAGAAACCATAATCAAGAACATTGAATTTAGCTTTTAACAGTTCTTTGTATCCATTAGGATTTCTTGTGTATATTATATCAAAATATCCGTTATTTTGTTCAAGGTATTTTACGAAAGTTTTTACATTTTTATTATGTCCTGCTATACATTCAGGCACGGCAATATATTTTTCGCCTTGTTTTAATATATACCTATTTTTATCATTAATACTGAAAATTTCACTAAAAGCATTCATAAAAATATTTCTTTCGTAGTTATTGCAACCGGAAAGTGTTATATAAAATTTAGAATTTAATTCTGTGTTGAACACCAAGTTCATATTATAAAAATTTGTCTTTATTATTGATAAGTCGTACATTGTATATAATAGACTTTGTGCCAAATTTTTAAGATTATTTTCTTGCTCATATATTAAATAATTGTTACTTATTATGTTTTCATAATCATCAGATATAAAGTTAAAATGATGACAAATTTTTAAAAACAATTTTTCAATGTAATTCAGATTTACTTTTTTTCTTGACGTACTGCATTTTTCTATCACTGGAATTAATCCGTTGCACCACGTCGGTATAATATTGCAAATAATTGTTTGTTGTGTATTTTCACCTAACATGACGTCATAAACTTGAGGAGCCATTTTACTTTCTGTAATATTACTTTTACCGAAGACTTGATTCCACATGTTTATTAAGTTATTTCGATTTTTTGCATAACTCATTATTTTTTTATCTATTGTTTCACAGTTCAGAGAATAAATATCATTTTGTTTAATTCCTAATCTTTCTATACCATTTTGTATTTTGTTATCTTTATAACTTATACCTTCAAATGTATTAAATCTTTTTTCCGCTGTTTGTAAATCTGGGGATTGTTCATTATTTGTAAGAGATACCAAGTGCCAAATATTAGAAGTTTTATTCGGATTATTTTTGTCTATTCTTAAAGCTCTACCTCGCATTTGATTTGATAACATGAAAGAACCGACAACGGATGCTATTATAAGAGTATTTACACAAGGAGAGTCCCAACCCTCACCTAAAAGTGCAGACGTACCGATTAAAATATTCATATAACCTTTTTCAAAAAGTTCGGTAATAATAGATACAATATCAATATTTCCATAGGTTTCAACTCTCACATAGTTTGCATTAAATTCTGTAGTTAAAACTTTTGAAGATTCAATATTTCTATTATTTAAAATTGAATACAATTCCTCTTTAGCAGTTTTTGGTATAACAATAAGAGAGCCTGTTAATATTCCGCAATTAATTTTTATATCTTGGAGTTTATCAAAAACTGATAAAATATTTACACCTTCACTATCACCTTTACCTATATAATCCAGCAGTATAACTTCTCTTAATTGATTTTCAAGATTTTTAAACTCGCAATCAGTAATATTATATATGGCCTCTAATTTATTTTTACTTCTTGCAAAAAGTTTTTTAAAATCCACCTTGCCTGTAAAATCTACCATTTTGCCATTTATTAAGTTATACTCTTTTAATTTACCTTTTATTATAGGTACATTTTTGAATTGTCCGCTAAATTCTCCGATTATTCCGTTGAATAAAATTTCTGCCTGTTCATAATCAAATTTAGGAATTTGTTCAAGTGTTAATCCTAAAAATTCCGTTAGTATTCTTGCGTTCATATTCAGTTCATCTTCATGTAAAAGGTATGAAATAAGTGCAACTGTAAAGTTCGTATTTTTATAGATTATATCGACATTATTATCCAAATTTGTTATAAAAGGGGAACCTTCTATTGCATATAAAATATCAGAATGTTCATTAATATCTTTAAAAAAAGCATTTCTTTTTTCTTCAAAATCAAAAATGATTTTTTGCTCTTCTTCTGTTAAATTTGAAAAATAGATTAAATCTTGGTGCGGACATAAATCACCCGCTTTTACAAGTTCAGGAATTGATATTTCTGCATCAACAGGCCCGCATAAAGATTGATAATTATTCCACTCGGCAGGTGAAACGTCATATGGAGGAGTTCCTGTCAATGAAACAATTTTAAAATTCTCATTATTTAATTCTTTGTATAAACTATTTAAAGTAGCCCACCATTCTGTCCTTAAATGATGAGCTTCATCAAGAACCAATGTGTTTATTTTTAAATCTTTTAATTGTTTTATAAATTTTTCACGTTCTTCAATATTTTTATAAAGTGAATGCAAGCCTTGATAAGTAGAAACAGTTATTTCTGAAATATTTTTGATATCTGTACTTATTAAATCAGAATTAAAATCAGAGGGTAAAAAATTATCCAGAATTCGTTGTTTCCATTGATTTTTTATAGTAATTGTCGGTGCTAAAATAAACGCAGGATTTTTTAATCTTAAAATAACTTCAATCCCTAACGTAGTTTTACCCGCTCCGGGGGCTGCAACAACATTCAGTTTATTGTCATCTAAATGATATTCTAATTCATTAAGGACTCTTTGCTGATAAGAACGCCAACAACCTTTGAATTTAAGTTGGGATATTATAAAACTATTTTTTAATTCCATTATGAAGTTATTTTATTTATATAAAATATAGCATTCATCCTGCAAATAAAGGATTTTTTTATTCGTGGGTTCAAATTCCACAATGCGGGCTTATAATTATCAAGCCTAGTGTTCAAAATAGTCAAACGGCATGTTCTTTTACAGTCGGGAGGGTTTTACGTCATTGCGAGGGCGAAAGCCCGAAGCAATCCAGCTTTTGCCGATTTTAAAAGGTCGGAAGTGGGTTGAATAAAAAAGTCCGGAAAGTCCGGTTTGGGTAAAATAAATGTCCACTCATTTACACTTTGTGTCCTAATATTTGAATTAAAAAGTATGGTTAATTCCCATCAAGTATAATGTGTCCACAGATTAAAGTCTGCATTCTACAAGTTTATTATTTTAAATTCTTGACTTCAAAACTTATACTATCATATAATCATTATATGAGAGTATATAACATTTCAAGTAAAACAACATCAATTAATTATATAGTTGGATTAATATTTTTTATATTTTTGATTTTAATAAATTTTTTAGCTTACGGGTATTCTGTTGAATGGCATTTATCGTTTGAAAGCTTTGTTGACTGGTATTTTAGTATTATAAAATTAATTTTTAACTCTAATAATGAATTAAGATGGGTTTATGCTCTATTAATTTTTTCGCCCATTCTATTTTTTATTTTATTTATATATGAATTTTTTGTGCGAAAACTAGAAATTGATAAACTTAACAAAGAACTAAATTTAATATATATTGATTTCAAAGATGACGGAATCCTCTTTAAATTCAATAGAGAAGATAATGATTTTAGTTGTAATTATGCTCAAATATCAAGTACAAATTTAGAAATATGCACAAGGCAAGCATATAGTCGTTATGGCTGGCATTCTATAGTATATGAGATAATAGTTGAATTTAATATTCTTGATAAAGGTAAATACAAATTGAATAATATACCAAAAGATATATATGCAATTATAAAGTATCTTGCTAAATCTAAAAATTTCAAATATGAAATTACCGGCTCCGGATATGATATTAAAGATAGGTTAAGTAAAAATATTGATGAATTTTTATCTAATGGGTTTAAAAAACCTAATATACACAGGCAAATGTCCTCTTTTTATTTAGTATTTGCTATTATATTTTTAGTTTTGGGGGTTATCACATCATTTAATGGGCTATTTTCTTTAATTTTGGATAGTCACATGTGGGGATTATTAGTATTACCAATAATATTTTTTGGAGTTCCGATTATTTTGCTATTAACAATTTTAAATAACAGATAAAATTCTACAATATTTTGCACAAATATATTCTTTTTGTCCCAATACTTGCACTCAAAAGATATTGTTGGGGTAGAAACCTCAACCTACTGTATTAGTTCAATCACATTGATAGAAATGGTTAGTTTGATATTTTTTTGTAAAGTTCGCTTGTTGTTTGAGTTTTAGCGGTCGGAAGTTGTTTAATTATGGAATTATCAAACTAATCTTTCTTGCACTTTATCTGCATTTTAACTGCTCGCACTTTCACTTTATTTTCAATGCTTTTCGGTAGTTTGATATTTTACGATTAGTTTGATATTTTACGTCGATGTGAAAATAAAAAAAACATTTTTCATTATCAATAAAAAATACATTTAATAAATCTGCGTTTTGTCTTAAATTTTTAATTACGGGTGCAAGGTTGTAACATTCTTCTATTTCAGGTTGTTTGCTAACGAAATAATCAACGATAACGGCTATATTATAAACATTTTCTGCCCATTTACTAATTTGTTTAAATTCTTTTTCTGTAATATTGTATCCTGCTCTTCCATAATATCCTCCACATATCAGGAAACACAATACATGAAAGAAAACAGAAAAGCGAAAAAATAGGAAAGATTTTACATAGGAACACAATTTAATCTATGTATTCCCAGTCATCTGGTTTGTTTAAGAAAGAATTATAAATCTCTTTTTTGTTGATTCTTAATTTATTATTTGTATCGACAATAATAATACCGCCTACAATATTCTTTCCTTTTGTATTTTCTTCCTTTATATATTTTTGCAATGCTTCAGCTTTGATTTTATTATCATCTTCTTGAAATCCTGCATCTTTTGTATCATAAATGCCAAGAGAGTTGTCAGTATGCATTACGATAAAATCAGGTTGAAATGTTGTTGTATCAGGTTTTTGAACACCAAAATTGTCACGCATGTGTTCATCTCCATTTTTCCACCACCATTTTACATTAACAGACTCTTCCAAATACTTAATAAATGCCTTTTCTGGGTTGCTTCTTGCTTTTTCAAGATAGCAAGGCATGGTTATGCTTTTAATAGCATCAATTTTTTCAAATGTTTCAGGATTATAACTGCGACTTTCCGGGATTTCCCATTGCAAATCCCAATTTACTAAATTTTGAGCTTTAATTTTTAGTTCTTCATCTTTTATTGGTTTATATGATTCAGTAGATTGTGCAAGAATTAGTCCAAATATTCTGTAATTATTTAATATGACAGATTGTATGTATACCATTTCGTTTTCAAGTTCCCTGGTACATAAATACTCTCTGAAAAATCTATATAAAGACTCTTTAACTGGAGATAAAGATCTTTTATATGCAAATCCGCTTAAATTATCTTTTATAAGTTTATTTACCAGTAGCAATTTATCATCTTCAGATAATGAAGTCTCTATCGTTTCTTCCGCTCGAATTTCTTTCAATCCATCTATTAATTGAGGCTGTATTGTTTCGTTTAGCATGATTTTATCATTATCAGTTAAATTCGCTAAAGTAATTTTATTTGATATAATTTTAGCATTTTTATCTTTATAAAAAGCTCCTTTTTCTGAATTATTTAATTCAAAATATTCACAACATACTTTTTCCAAAATAGGATAGAATTTTAATGAATTTGTTATATCACCATAATCCAGTCTTTGTCTATAATATGACTTCAATTTTAATAATTGATACTTTTCACTGTTTCTTCTGGAATGTAAATTTTTAAGAATATTGGGATTATAATCTTCTTTTTTCACATTTATACTTTCAATATTAGAAAATACATAACCTCTATTCAGAATTTCATTATCGTAATGTTTTCCTTCAGGCATTCTTAGAATTCTACCGACCGTTTGGATTTCAAAAACAATACTCTGAGTTTCTCTAAATTTTACTAATATTTGTGCCCTTGGACAGTCCCAACCTGTATCAATAGCTTGTTTAAAAATCAAAAAATCCACATTACTATCATTTGGAATTATATATGGACTTTCTGTATTTTGTTTTTCTTCCGATAACCATATTGCCAAATTACCATCGATTGTAGAAATCCCTTTATCTTGTAAAAATTTTTTAACAAACTCTCTTTTTACGTCGCCTTCGTCACTATTTGGCAATTGTATTAAAACTAAAGGATTTATATTTACTCCATTATCTTCATATGCTTCTTTTAATTCCAAGCGTTTTTTATAAGCACATTCCATAACTAATTCTTGTGAGTCAATATCTTCTTCGCTTATTTCATCAATATCTTGATTTATAATAATTTCTTTTTTAATTAACCCTTCTGATATCGGATCATTCGGATTTACTTTTACTAATTTATCATATTGATTTAATGCAGGTGTTGCACTCATTTCAAGAGTTATCGTCGGTTTTATAATTTCATCTCTTAACTCTGTAGCCCTATCCGTCGTCGTACCTTGATGGCTCTCATCAATAATTAAAATAATTTTTCTTCCTTCTTGACGAGTGTTTTCAAGAATTTCTGGGAAATTATATGTTTCCTTATCTTTCATTAAAACATTTTTCCACTCACCACTTAAACTATCTTTTTGATTGATTTTATCCCAATTGACTACAACCACTTCGTTTTTACCAATATAGCTTCGAGTACCAAAAAACTCTTGTTCTAACAAATATACACTAGGAGCTCCTTTAAAATATTTTATTAGTGATTTGTAACTTTGCTTATGTAATTCGCCTTTTCCAATACTAACCCACACAAAACAAAAATCTTCGTTTGAAAAATCTATATCTAATGCTAATTTTTGAATTATATTAGACATAGTATATGTTTTACCAGAACCAGTTGGTGACTGAAAAACAATTGAACCTTCTCTCTTTTCTTCAAGAATTTCTTTAACTTCATTTAAAATTTTATTTATTGCTTTTTCTTGGAAAAGTTTTAAATCCATATCATCCTCTTACGTTTTCTTTTATAATTTTTTTATAAATATCTAATATTTTCTGCGGAATAGTTTTAATTTTATAGTTGTTAATTTCTTCAAACAATTCATTGTCTATTTTATCATCCATTGAAAACATATAAATTATTTTTTGCCCTTCTAATTTTTTCAAAGAGTTCAAAAAATCTTCAAAACTGTCATTTATAAAATTATAATAAACACATAAATATTTATCTTTTTTGTTAGATTCAAAAATTTTATAATCTTCTTGTTCTTCCTTTAAATTATAAATATTTTCTTTTAAACATAACATTTCAGTACATTTGTATGTTAAATTCACCTTTAATTGTTCAGTATTTTCAGAATTTTTAATAAAGTCAGTTTTGAAATATTGAAGATTTCCACCCAATCCTTCTATAAATTCACCACTTCCATTTTTATTGTATCCATTTATCACTTTTTCAATTCTTGGATAACATACTTCTGTACAAATATTATTTTCATTATTTGTGCAAAGTATAAAATTTCTATTGCCATGATCTTTTTTGTTTAATGTTAAGACTGCTTGTGCTGTAGTCCCTGAGCCTGCCATAAAATCCAATATGCCTTAAAATTGTTCTGCATGAGAACTACAAACAATATAACAATCAAAAGGAATGGCATTTTTGATTCTCAATTGCAAATTTCTTATTGGGCAGAGTGGATGATTACCGAAAAAGGAAGAAAGGTTTATATCCGCAGAGATATTAACGCTTATCAAGAAGCTTGGGTATTTGATGCTCAAACAGATGAATATTTAGGCAAAGCAAATGCAAATCAGCCTGCATCGTTCTTAGCAAATACGGATATCGAAAAGAGCGAATACCAAAAACAAGTTGCGATTAAGAATAAAGAAAAGAAAATTTTAAAATCATATATTAAGACAAAATATAATCCTACAAACGAGGATATTGTTGAAAATCTGATTAATAGTCTTGATAAAGTTGATTTCAAATCAAACGTAAAAGTATCAAAAATATCTAATACAAAGATGGATATGGTTGTAAAAGAGGAAAAGAATAACAATTCTATTCCTGAAAAATATGGAGGATCAATATAAATAACATTAAATTTTTTATTCAATTTTGCACAAGTTTTTAAACTATCACCCAATATTAACTTTAAATCATTCTCTTTTTCATATTTTTTGAAATTAGATTTAGCGATAGAATAAACTTTTTTATTTTTCTCAATAGAAACAACCGTAGAAAACCCTCTAGATAAAGCTTCTAAACCCATAATTCCAGAACCTGCATACATATCAAGAAAACTTGAGCCCTCAAAATCGACAAGACATTGAAGAGTATTGAAAACGCTCATACGAACCTTTGATAATGTTGGGCGAGTGATATTTTCATCTGGAGCAGTAATTTTCTGCCCTTTGTATTTTCCTGCGGTAATATTCATATGTGAATATTTTACTACAAAATATCCTATATAATAAAATTAAATAACTCTTGAATCGGTAATTTTAAAGCATTGGCAATATTTTCGACATTTTTGATAGTAACATTAGTTTCTCCTCGCTCAATCATGCCAATAAAATTTCTATTCAAATTGGATAATTCCGCAAGTTTTTCTTGAGAAATCTTGGCTTTTTGCCTTTCTATCCTTATTTTTATACCTAACTTTGATACCGTATCCTTATTCATATAAATATTTTAATAACTATTATATTGACTTTCTACCTAATATATGAATATAATAACTAATATAATAGTCTTGGAGGATTATATGAAAAAAGCCTTTACGTTGGCAGAAGTATTGATAACATTAGGAATCATTGGGGTTGTTGCGGCAATAACAATACCTTCGCTTATCACAAAATACCAAAAGAAGGTAATAGAAACAACCTTAAAAGAAGATTACTCTATAATGGCTCAAGTTAACAGAATGATGATTGCCAATGAAGTAGATTTTGATATGTCGGCCGCTGACGGAAGTGATGCCGCAATTCAAGCATGGTTTAAAGAAAATATGCTCCCTTATATGCAAATATCCAATGTATGTTACAACGGTAAAAAAGGTTGTTGGAGTAACGGCTCCCAAACAAAAATGCTAAATGGAGCAGCTTTTGGAGATTGCAGAGCAGGATATGGCTGTGGAGCAAACTGGGTTTCATATATAATGAATAATGGAACAAAAGTAGCCTTAGATATTGGAAATAATAGCCAATTAAAAACAATTTTCGGGATTGATTCAGAAGCTGAAACATGTTTAAAAATATACGTAGATGTCAACGGAGATAAACCACCAAATAAATTTGGAATAGATATATTTTTAATGACATTCACCGATGAAGGATTTGTTCCCGCAGGAGTGAATAAAAATATGAGTCAATTAAAACAAAGTTGTTCTAAAGGCGGAAATGGTTACTGGTGTATGACATATGTAAAAAACAATGGCTGGAGCATTCCTGAAGATGTATGGAAATTAAGAAACAGTAAATAATTTTATCCATTAGATTATAGCTTACAGGGCAATCATCTTCCTTGCTTAAATTTTTTGTTTAATATAAAATACCCGTGTAGAAGTGGTACTATAAAAGGAGATTTTATTATGTCAAGAAAACCAATTATCGCAGGAAACTGGAAAATGAATTTACTTCAATCAGATGCTAAAGCATTGTATGAAGGAATCAAAGCATTTGTAGATAAATTCAGTGCAATACGCCCCTTATTTGTGATATAATACGCAGATAAGGGGTGTTTATTATGCCAAAGAAAAAAGCTAGTATTATTGATACTAACAAGGCAGTAGCATATATTCGGGTATCATCGCAAGAACAAGAGAAGGGTTATTTTCTTTCTGCACAAGAAAAGCTGTTGCGTAAGTATGCGGAAGATGAAGGATATGAAATTGTAGAATTTTTCAGAGAGGCGATGAGTGCTAAAACTTCTGGTCGAAAGCAATTTAACCTTATGCTTAAATACTTAAAAGCCCATAACGATGTAAATAAACTACTTGTAGAAAAAACAGACCGTATAACTCGTAATTTTAAAGATGTTGTTACTTTGGATTCTATCGAGGGGTTAGAATTACACTTTGTTAAAGAAGGTTCTATCATTTCCGAAAAATCAAAGAGCCAAGATAAAATGATATATGGTCTAAGAGTGGTACTGTCAAAACAATAAATTGATAACTTTAAGGAAGAAGCTGAAAAAGAAATTTTGGCGAAGATTGAAGAAGGTGTTTATCCATCAATAGCTCCTGTCGGTTATTACAATACTATGGATAAGAGAGGTAGGCATATAATAGCTGTTGATGAAGATAAGCGAAGGGTCGTACAAAAAGCCTTTTCACTGTATGCTTCTGGTGATTATTCAGCAAAAACCATCAATGACATGCTTTATCCAGAAGGGCTAACAAATAGAAATGGGAATAAACTAGCAAAATCAACAGTAGAAAGAATGTTTAAGAACATTTTCTATATTGGGCAATTTGAATTTAAGGGGTTTGTATGCACAAATGCTCAACACGAAGGTATTATTGATATAGATACATTTAATGCTATACAAGAACGATTAGGTGGTGTTGTAAGAGCAAGAACTCACGATGTTCAATTCCCATATCAAGGGTTATTTAGATGTGGTATGTGTGGGGGGCTTGCTTACTCCAGAACTAAAGAAAAAGAAAAGTGGCAAAGAGTACATATATTATCATTGTAATGATACACACAAAAAGGGTTGTAAGAAATTATTTATATATCCCAAACTTCTATAGATGAAATTATAATTAAGTTATTAAAAAGCTTTAGTATATCGAAAGAGTTATTTGATTCCATAAAAAGCTTTATTAAAGAAATTCATGACGATAAGCACGATTATCAAGAAAAGACAGAGGCTAGTATTACTAGGAAGATAGAGCAAGTAAATAAACGTATAAGACAAGCCTATGAAGATAAATGTGATGGCACAATAGATGAGGATTTTTGGAGAGAGATTAACAAATCATACCATGCCGAAAAGACAGAATTAATTGAAGCTCTACACAGAGTAAATGAGGCTGATGTTAGATTCTACGAAACATGTGAGAAGTTATTAAAGTTTGCAAGAAATGCACATCAGATGTTCTTAAACGGCTCAGTTGAAGATAAACGATTTATTACGCAAACAGTATTATCGAACGCTACATATTATGACGGAAACTTTGATGTAGAGCTACATCCAGCATTTGATACCTTATTTAGGTTAGCCAAAGAAAGCAATCATCAAAATTCAACTATCGATGTAAAAGAACAAACAGTTTGATTTTTTGTAACAGGATGTTTGACCCCTCACCCCACCCCCCTCTCCGATTGGAGAGAGTAGAATTTCAATGTAAGCGAAATGCGAACATTAAAAATTCGGTGAGGGTAATATTTTGTAATATTGGGGTAAAAATTAGGCAATTTTTGATTAGAAAAATACTTTATATAAGCATAGGGGATAATAAGGAATTTTCTATGGGAATAGCCAAAATAGCACTTAATTTTATGGTTAAAAATGGCAAGGGTGAACTTGTTAAAAGTTTGCTATGTCATACAAAACCACCTAAAATACCGAATATACAAGGATTGAAATATGCACCAAAACTAACTGAAGATGTAGTTCAAGTATCTCATTCTTTAAGTAATTTTAGTCAGAAATCAGTAGAGATACTAAAAGATGGGACAAAAAAGGTTACTGGGCAATTAAAGTGGCTGACTAAAGATGGAAAACCGTTAGAATACACTCTTGAAAAACAATATAAAACGAGTAAAGATAGCACAGACATACTTTATAATGTTATGGACAAAGATGGAATCGCTGTTGGAGAATGGTTTGGTTATGTAAATTATACCAATGGTAAAAATACTTTACACGGATACTCTCTATATACTAATTTATCAAGTAAAGATACTCGTGGACTTGGTACTGAATTAAAAAAATTAATACTAAAAGATGCAAAAGAATATAATTGTGAAAGTATAGACATTCTTGCTTCTTTTGAGTCTCACACATTCCATAATAAAATGGGCTATAAGTGCGATATTAATGAAACATATTTAGACCCTATTTTAGCAATATTAAAAAGAATGAGAAAAGTGGACACTTTTCCTATGTTTAATGAAAGAATTGATTTAGCTTTAAAGGATAAAAATATACCTCAATTAAATAAATTAATAGATGACATGTTAACCGAAGCAAACTCTCAAGGTTTAAGGTCAAGTGAAATAGGAATATCGCAAATTAAAATTCCAATGAAATTAGACTTGCGATAAATACAATTTCAAGCAAGGTTCGAACCCTGAAAGCCCTTATCGTTCCTAACGAAAAAGCACCCGAAGGTGCTAATTCAGCTCGTAGGGTAGACTTCAGTCTACCGAATATCTTGAAAAGGTTGACTAAAGTCAACCCTACTTTTGAGTGCAAATTTGTGCAAAAGTGTGCAAGAATAGTGCAAAAAATGAGTAAAAAAGTGCAAAGAAAGTCACTTTTGGAGTAGTTTGAGTCAACTCATTTCCGACCTTGTTGTAAAAGAACACATGGAAAGGATAACTTTAACACCTAGTTTGACTCTTTCGGGCAACTAAACATTTAGATTATCGTTTTAATGTACACATTTTTTACTAAAAATCCTGTCAATTCCTGTACAAAGTATAAAAATAACAAAAGTGCCGAATTTATCAATAAATCCGACACTTTTTAAGTATTTTTCAAAAAGAACTATTTTACTAATTCTTTGAATTTTTTACCTGCTGAGAATGCAGGAACTTTTTTAGCGGCAATTTTTAAAGTAGCACCTGTTTGAGGGTTTCTGCCTGTTCTAGCAGCACGTTGTCTACGTTCAAAAGTACCGAAACCAACTAATGTTACTTTTTCACCTTTTTTAACTGTTTTTTCGATAGTATCGATTGTTGCAGTTAAAACTTCACCTGCTTCTTTTTTTGAAACTTTTGCTACCTTTGCAATTTCAGCAACTAATTCTTCTCTGTTCATTATAGTCCCCTTTCTTATTTACTCCTCACCATGAGGATAATTAATTATATATAATAATAGCCAAATAAATCAATATCTTAATAAATTAAAGTTGGTGAGGTCATAAATCCCTGTTTGTTTGGGACATCTTTATTAGTAAAACCAACCTTTATTTTATTACGACCGAACCGTTCTTCAATTCTGTCAATTGCTTTACCAAGTCGTTCGCTTTTTTCTTTCTTAACCTGATCCTCAAAGAGATTAAGTTGTTCATTTGCAGTTATATTAAAATCTTCCAAAAGAATTCCTACACTCCTATAAAGGATACTCGGAGAATACATCATCTCTAAAAGTTCAAATGCCGTTTTAGATATGTTCAATTCAAAGTCAGTTGGGTTTTCAAGTTTAGCCTCTAAAAAGCCACATTTAAAATCTTTTGTTTTTACAATAACCCCAATCGTATTGCATTTACACCCTGCCTGACGAAGTCTCCGGCATGCAGAGTGAATATGAACTTGCAGTTCATTCTTAATATAATCAAAGTCAGATGTAAATTCAGGAAACGATTGCGTGTCGCAGATAGATTTTGGAGGCGGCGGATTATTTACGATTGGAATTATGGAATGACCTAATAATTCATATTTTGTCGTTAATCCGTTCTTGCCAAAGTTCCTCTTCATCCACTCGTCATCTTTGCTTACAAATTCGCTTGCAGTTCTTATACCGAACCTTTGAAGTCTTAAAGTTAATCTTCCGCCAATTCCCCACACCTCCGATGCATCTACATCTTGCAGGTATTTTTTAGATTTTGATTTACCTAATAAAATAATCCTGTCTTTTGTTGTTTTGGCTCTATCAGATGCAAGTTTAGCGAGAGTTTTTGAACGGCTTATTCCAATACTAACCGGCATACCAACTTCATTCCAAATTCTATCCTGAATGTATTTTGCCATAGTATAGTAATTTTTATTATAAACTTTGACAAGTCCCGTTACATCAACGAAAGCCTCATCAATAGAATAAATCTCTACATTCGGGCTCAAATCTTTTAGAATATACATTATTTGTTTTGATATTGCTAAATAATTGTGGTGGTTTGCGACCATATAAATACAATTCGGGTGTTCTTCAACGGCTTTGAATAGAGGATCGCCCATCTTAATCCCCATTGCTTTTGCCTCTTTGGAGCGAGCAATAACACACCCTCTCTCACTTGATACAACACAAAGAGGTTTGCAGTTTAATTCAGGATTTAATTTTCTCTCGCAACTACAAAAGAAACTGTCGCAGTCAACGAGAGCAATATATTTACTCATAAGAATATCTCACCGATTTTGTTCGCCAGTCGTAAATCTTCCTCAATAAAGAAACTTCTAATAAAAGTCCTCGTTTATATTTTCGGATATGCCATTGAAGATAACCAAGAGCAGAGTCTATGCTTGCAGTTTTGAATTTAACAATCCGCTCACAGTTTTTCATTTGTATGAGTTGATAAAGGGCATTAACTTTTTGTCCATGGGCATCAAACATATATTTCCTTTCTTGATAGTCGAGATAGTTTGCAAAATTAAAATTAATATAGTAAACTATTTATATAATAATAGTTTACTAATAATCTAAAAAATGTCAAGAGGTCATTATGCCAAAGTACGCAAAAACAGAACAGACAAACACTACAGTCAAATATTGCTATGAAGAAATCCTGAAGTTTAATCCTAATTTTGAAAAGAAACAACTTGCAGTTATTATCGGAAGTACGAAACAAAACATAGGACAAAGGATTAACAGGGACAGTAAACTTTCAAAAAAGGAAAGCGATTTATTAAAAGTGTGGCTAGAGGATAACGGGCTTCCAACAAAGATGTTAAATGTTGCAGTTATAAATGACTCTACCGTTCAAGTTCCTGTAAGAAGTGAAGTTGAATTAAGTTGTGGCACAGGTACTTTTGCCAATGCTGATTTTGTATCTGATACAATCGGACTTGATATTAATTTTATAAGAAGTTTTGGAGGAAATCCTAAAACCATTTCCGTTGTATTTGCACGAGGTAATAGTATGGCAGATAGGATTGAATCCGGGGATGCCTTAATCGTTGATGAATCTAAAACATATATTGTGAACGGCAAAGTTTATGCCTTTGTTTATGATTCTGAATTATATTGTAAGCAATTAAACAAAACTAAAGACAGTATTATGGCTATTTCATTTAATAAAGAATATGAACCGTTTGAAATAGATAAAACAAAACAATTTGCAGTTGTTGGGCAAGTTATAAGTGCAATGAAAAAAATATAAGAAAAGTGGGAGAAACTGGTCTCCCACGAAATAACGAAATTAAGCATTTTTGCTTAAAAAAATTTTATTTATTTTAGTTCACCTAATATCGTATACTAATATATATACGTGCCATTATCAGTTTTAGTTTGAACCATAAAATCAGAATCTTCTAATGCTTTTTTAATTAAATTCTTTTTGAATGGAATATGCAAAGTTGGAACATTTTCCATATTATCTCTGAATACAGGTAATTTATCCCACAATTTTTTAATTTTTTCTTTTATATTTCCATCTTTAGCAATATCTTCTTTTTCTTCATAATCAGGATAAACAACTATAATTGGTAATTCACAATTATTTATTCCATATTCAATTTCTTCTCTTAATGCTCTGCTATTTGCAGTATTTTCACTTAAAAATAAAATTATATTTTTGGAATTATTTAATCTTTGATGTAATCTCGGCTTTAATGTTTTTTCCCAATCGCTACCATCTCTTACATCATAAGTTTTATCGTGAGAATCATTAAAAGGAAACTCCGAATCTTTTGCTTTCCACGCTCTTAATAAATTGTAATAACAAAAATCTTTCGCCTGATTTGCCCCTAAATTACTCTCTTTAAAAGGTTCCTTGACATAAAAAGCTGAATAATTACCATTCCTGTACGACATGATACATTCTCCTTTCTTTTTCATCTCATAACTCTATTATGTTGTTTACCAAGTTTAAATCATCCCAAACTTCACTTTTTACAACAATTTTTATATCACTTTGAAATTGTTCTTTGCTAAATTTGAGCGTACAAATCATACACTTTAACAAATCTATATTTGATTTTTCAGTTAAGTCAGTAAAAGAGGTAATTCCAGAACCAATCAGGGGTAATACAATGGTTTCACCATTATAAGTTCTTCTGAGTTCTTTCCACATCGTAATTAAGCACTGTTCATATTCAATTCTTGTAATTTGTGCTACATTATCATCATCAAAATGAGAAAAAGATAATAGCAAATAATTTTTATATTTGATTATTCGACCCAAAGGGAATTTAAAACCTCTGTTTGTTTTTTTACGAGGGAGGTTTTTGGGGTCTTTAGAATTCATTATTGCTTCATTTAAATCATCAATATCAATATCAAAATTTTTTAATAATTTACCATTTAGTGAGTTGCTAGAAATAATAATATCATCTACTTTTGTATCATAATATTCATTAAAAGGAATTAAGATTAAGCCTTTTTCATTGAAAATATCACCTGATTTTATTATTACATTGTTTTTTCTTGCCTTAATTGAATAAACTTGCTTTTTTGACAATAAATATCGAATAATTAGAGTTAATAATAAATATAAGAATAACGTTATTATTAATAATATTATTATTGATAATGAACATATATTATGAAGAGAAACTCCAACTATTGTCATAAATGTAGAAATTGCAGCAATTATATAAGTAGCAATTGAAAATGATTTTTTCCAACTATAATTAATCGCATTCCATAATTCAATTACAAAATTATTATTTTTCATTTTCCTATAATCACCTCTTGCTTTTTAAATTGCATTTCATAAAGTGCTTTGTATGCTCCGTTTTCAATTTTTAATAGCTCTTCATGGGTTCCTCTTTCAACTATTTGCCCATTATTTATAACTGCGATTAAATCTGCATTTCTAATAGTTGATAATCTATGAGCAATTACAAAAACTGTTTTGTTTTGCATAAGATTTTCTATTGCTTTTTGCACAACAGCTTCAGCTTTGTTGTCCAAAGCACTTGTAGCTTCATCTAATATTAAAATCGGTGCATTTTTTAAAAATGCTCTGGCTATAGCAACTCTCTGCTTTTGTCCTCCAGATAGTAAAATTCCTCGTTCTCCAATTTGAGTATTTATTCCATCTTTTAATGTAGAAATAAATTCATCTAGATATGCCATTTGTAATGCTTTTTGGATCTCTGCATCAGTAGCACTTTCTCTACCTAAAAGTATGTTATCTTTTATAGAACCTGAAAACAAGAAATTATCCTGAAATACTACAGCAATATTTTCTCTTAATGATTCAAGAGTATAATCTCTTATATCAATGTCGTTTATTTTTATAGAACCACTAGTAATATCATAAAATCTCGGTAATAAATTTACAGTTGTTGTTTTTCCGCCACCGGAATTACCAACAAATGCAATAGTTTGCCCTTCATGTATAGTTAAATTAATATCTTTTAATACAGGTTTATTTTTGATATATTCAAAACTTACATTTTCATATTTAATAATATGTGGTTTTTCATCAAGTACAATTGCATTGTCTTTGTTTCTTATACTAGGAATTGTGTCTAACAAACCAAATATTTTTTCTATTGCATAAAATGATAACTGTACTGAATTTAAGTTATTTCCGATATTTTTAACAGGAGTATAAAGTAAAATAAGAGCGGTAATAAATGAAACAAAGTTTCCACTTGTAATTGTTCCTGTCATAATTAAGTGAGATCCATAACCAATAGCAGCTGCAATACCAACAGATACAATTACATGCATCATAGGAGAAAGCCATTGAGTTCTTTGTACCATTTTTATTCTAAGGTCAAATATATTTTTCAATATCCAATGGAATTTGTTTATTTCATGGTTTGCAAGATTATAAGAAGTAATAGTTTTATTTCCTGCAAATACTTCATTGTATTCTGTAATAATAGCTGAATCAGCTACTACCGTTTTATCCAAGACTCCTTTTATACGTTTTTGCAACTTCGCAACAGGAAGAAAAGCACAACCTAATACCAATACAGCTATTAATGCTAAATGCCAAGAGTTATAAAACAATACGCAAACCAAAGAAATTGATGAAAATATTCTTTGAATAAATACACTTAAATTATTTAATAAACCAGAACAAGCATTATCAGCTTGATTATTAAATTGAAAAACAATATCTCCAGATTTTTTTCTATCAAAAAATGCAGTCTGCAAGGTTAACAGTTTTTTAAATAATTCAAATTTTAAACCATTCGTGATTTTACCCCCGACCCAAGTTGAAAGATATGCTGATAAATATTTTAATCCACCTTGTATAGAAGTAAAAGCAACAATCCCGAGTGGTATATACCAAGGGGAGTATAGTTGTTTTTCAACCATAACTAAATCCATATATGGCTTTAATGCCAGTGCAATAACAGCATCAAGTGAACCAATTGGAATACAGATAAGCATCGACATTAAAGCTCTGAACCATATCGGTTTAACATACGGCCACATGCGTTTGTAATTATTATAAAAACGATTATTATTTATAAATTCATTTATTTTCATTTAATAATTTCCTCATAGTAACAATATTCTTTTAGTTCTTTTTCTATATATTGAATTTCATCCTGTTTTTCATAATTTTTATAAATACCTATATTTTTTCTTGAAATATCAGGATTAAAATACTGCTGTTTATAAGTGTGTTTTGATTCATCAATACCAACAAATTCATTTATCTGTTTAGAAACTTCATCGTAATTTAAAACAAAATCCTCAAATCTTATCAGAAGCCTGTTAGGATGAGGTTCAGCATGAAAATAAGCCGGAACTCCTCTATGTGCAAACCATTTTACAAAATCATGAGGATTTTTTGCCATCCAGTTTGTGTCATTTCTTGTTACGCCTGTTACATACATATCTCTTGGATCTCTATATACACATATTTGTTTAAAATCACCAAAGTAATCTAATAACCTATCTGTTTCAGGTTTTGAGAGTGTAAGCATTTGATCGCAAACTAAAAATTCTTTGGACTCAATAGATTTTAGAAATTTTGAAATATATTCTTTTGCAATAGAACGATATTCTTTAACTGTAAGATTTTTTAAATAATAAATATATCTTGGCGAAGTTGTATCAACCAACAGAGGTGAGTGTAAATTTTTAAATTTTTTCCTAGCTGATAGTAAACGTAGAAAAAATAAACCTTCAAAACTATTTGGAGATTCTAATTTTATATCAACAATTTTATCTACAAATTCATTTGTGAGTTGCCAGAAATAATCCGTATAAATTAGCCCTTTACGATAAAAGTGTTCTGCAATATGTAAAAATAATTTAACTGCTAAATCATCTTGAAAATATCCGGCAGTACCAAATACTTTTTCCATATCCAAAACGCTTCCAGCAGCTCTGAATAAATCTATTTCACATATTGCAGTATTGCCATACTGTGTTGCATAGCCGCTACTATCAGGATCATATCCACCTAAAACAGTCGTATTTGTAAATTCTGCAAAATAATCCAATAATGTACCTGAACCACTATGTCCAAACCCAGTAGGACAAATCAATGTTTTATAAACAGTTTTTGGCTTTCTAAAAGGAACACAATAAATAGGTAAATTTATAGTATTATTTATATTTTTTCCTCTTATTATATCTATAAGCTTTTGACCTAATTTAATATGCATTATTTATTTCCTATGTTCTTATATAACACTCTTTCATACATGCCAGATTCTTTAGCATATTGCCAAAAAATATCACTTTTTGGAACATCGGGGTTTTTCCAAGGTTTTAAATGCGTTAAATAATGTATAAAAATTGGTTCTTCCCTCCCTCTAAGAAATTCTTGCTTAAAATCTATAGGTAAACAATCTTTACGACAAGATTTTGTAAGCAAGTACTCATATACATAATTCACATTATTCTTAGTATCTAAAAACTTTATTTTATCCTCTGCTATTTTATTAATAATGCATTGATCGACATATAACGGTGTGAATTTATTAGCTAACTCTAATGTATTTTTGGTAAAATTATTTTCTAAAAGTTTTGGAATATTCATTATCATTACACCTGAATTTACATAATTAAAAATATTTTTTAATTGAAGTTGCTGAAAATAATAATCAATATTTTGGTATGTAAATATTTCATTAAAAACAGCATAATCTTTAACTGCACCTAACCAATATTCGCCAATATCTGTACTGTAAATTTTGGAAACATCATCTTGGAATATACCATCACAATCCATATATAGAACTTTTTTATAATTTTCGAAAATACATGGAATAAATAATCGGAAGTAATTTTCAAGTGCAAAGTGGAAATTTATTGTAAAATCTATATTTAAATAATTAATACAAGTATTAATATTATAAAATCTAATTGATATGTTATTGTTTTCTAGACTCTTAAGTTGAGCTTTATTTAAATCTGTAATATCTTTTTCTAAAACGACAATATCATAAAATTTATTTTTATTTGCATTCTTAATTAGAGAAAATATACAAATATATAAATACTCAAAAAAATCATTGTTTGAAGAAAAACATATTGTTACAGCATCTTCTTTAATGATATCAATGGTCTCAATATTTTCTTTATTAATAATAATGTCTTTAACTTGACCAATTTTTACGTTTTTAGGCTTTTTTTTAAATTTTATCTTTAACCCTAATATGGTCAATACTTTGTGATTATTTTCATTTCTTATTGAAAATATTTGTTGCAATCTATTAGTATAATATGAATTACATAATGGTAACAAAAATTTTAAATCTTCATTATGTTTGAATTTTTTCGCATATTCTGTATACAATTTTTTTAGTAATTTTTGAGATTTATTTTGTATATCTAAAATATAGTTATTATGACGATAATTATACCATCTAAAATTAGATTCAAGAAGAAGAAAACGTAATTTCTTATCAATATCGGAATTAATTATAATATCATTAGAAATTTTAAAAGAACGAAAAATATCCCTATAATATTTACTGGATGATTTCGTTCCAGAGGAAGAAAATTCATTAATTACATAGTTATATAAAATATCGTCTATTATGATGCACGCAGGGTTAGAGATTAATACTTTAATCCAAAAAGGAGTGTCTTCACTACCACGTGTATCAGAAAATTTTATATTATTAGAAATTATAAAATCTTTTTTATAAATTTTATACCAAGACTCTCTGCTAAATTTTACAATGATTTCAAAAATTTCAGAAATATGAATTATTTTATTTTTGTAACATTTATCTATATAGTAATATTTTTTTTCAGATATTTTTATATTATTAATAATTCTATTATAGTCAAAGAATATAATATCTACATTACAATTATTTTTTATATTATTATATAAAATTTCGCAAGCATTGTTTTCATACCAGTCGTCTGCATCTGCAAACATTATATAATCACCTTTAGCAATAGATAAAGCATAATTTCTAACTGGGCCTTGACCTTGATTTTTTACTCTTTTTATTGCGATAATTCTACTGTCTTTTTTCTCATATTCTTTTAATATATTAAAACTATTGTCAGATGAACAGTCATCTATACAAAGAATTTCGATATTTTTATATGTTTGACTAACAAGAGTATCAAGACATCTATTTAATGTTTTTTCTGCATTATATACAGGTATTATTATTGATATCTTAGGTTGTTGCATTATTTTTTTCCTCCAGTAATAAATCTTTAAGTTCATATTCTGACAATTTAACCGGATTATTATTTAATCTATCCAAGTTGACACTGTTTACAATTAAATCAAGATCCAAAATTCCAAGTTTTCTTAAATCGTATTCTAAACCGATATTATTAAACAAATTTTTAAAATATTCTTCCGGTGTATTCGTTATAATTTTTGTTAATAGTTCAAATTTTCTATCTTTTGTATTGATTTTAAACAATTTGGCAATACTTAAAGCAACTGCATGTCCATGAGGAATGCCATATTCAGATGTGATTTTATAAGACAAAGCATGGGAAGCAGTTGTTCTTGAAATATTAATAGCTTTACCTGCAATATTTGATGCTTTCATCATCTTATTTGCAATTTCAGGATTATTTGTATTTACATAATTTACAATGTTTTCTTTACATAAAATCATTGCTTGTTTTGCATATTCTCTACTCAATGGTGTAGATTTTACAGCCCAGTAACTTTCTATTGCTTGGCAAAAAGCATCCATTGCAGTGCAAGCTTTTAAATACTTTGGATTGTTTTCAACAAACTGGCTGTCAACTATTGCGTAGTTTGGCAAAATTAAAGGATTATCTAAGGATAATTTTTTACCATTTTTATAAATAACAGCAAATTGTGTAGCTTCTGATCCTGTTCCGCAAGTCGTTGGTATTGCAATTAATTTTATATCCTTTTTCAAATAAAATTTATAAGATTTAGCAAAATCTATAACACTTCCACCACCAACTGCAATAATTATATCAAAATTTTGATGACCTAATTGATTAATGGCTTTTTCTAAATCTTCTTCTTTAGGATTTGTTGAAAATTTATTATAGTATGTGATATCACAATTTACTAATTCTTTTTCAATTAAAAGTTTTATATTTTCATAAGATTTTTTACCTGTAAATACAAGAACATTTTTTGATTTTTCTAATTCTATAATTTTTGATAAATTTTCAATAGCTCCTCTATAAACAAATTCTATTTGGTTTAAATTTTCCATAAATATTTTTTTATTTTCTTGAGGTTTTTCTTTCGGTCTGCCTAAATCCGGTCTTGCTCCACATTTAACTTTAATTTCCAAAAGTGATGTGCAATTATCACTGATAAATTGCGGTAATGCTTTTAGTAATTCATCTTTGTTAGAAACTAAATATACTTTTTCATATCCTGAATTAAGTGCAATTTTTGAAATATTAATTCCACCTGCGACAGTAGGTTGCGAACCAACTGAATCGTGAGCTTCATTATTAAATACTATATGTTTAAAATTTTTGAGTTTTTTTGATGCATTTACTCCAATAGCACCTTCATGCATAATGAATGCTCCATCTCCATCAAAGCAATATATATTTCTGTCAGGTTTAGATAAAGCAATCCCAAGAGCAATAGAACTTGAATGTCCCATAGAGCCAACTGTCAAAAAATCCTGTTTATGAGATTGTCCTAATCTTTCTCTTGTTTCGTAAACTTCTCTCGAAATATGTCCGGTCGTTGAAACAATAATATCTTTTTCATTAAGACTCTTAATGACCGCTTCAATTGCATCTTCTCTTATTAATTCATTTGAAGTTTGTGTTTTATTGATAAGTTTATACTCTTCAAAAGTACCCTTTCGAATAATAAAAGCAAAAGGTTTAAGGGTTTCTTTCATATATTGAAAGGCATCTTGAATGACGGGTTCAGCCTGCTCAAAATCATCCGGCAATATTTCATACTTTATACCCATAACATCAAGTAGTTTATCTGTTACCTTTCCTTGCTTTATATGCTGAGGTTCATCTTTTTTATCAGGTTCACCTCTCCAACCTATAAGCATTAATAACGGGATATTATAAACTTCTTCGTCTGTTAAAGACAATAAAGGATTTACACAATTTCCAATACCGGAATTTTGCATATAAACACAGGCAGGCTTGCCTGTTGCAAGATAATGACCTGCTGCCAGACCTATTGCATTACCCTCATTTGCTGTTATTGTATGATTTTTTGCGTTATCTGTAATATATGCACAAAAACTTTTTAATAAACTGTCAGGAACACCGCAAAAACAATCAATTCCATTATCTGATAAAATATTATAGAATTCCTGAACTTTCATATTATTTTGCCCCCGGAATTAGCGTAATAATATCTTTTATTTTCATACAATATTCTTCTGAAGCTTCTTTACATCTGTGATTTCTTAATATAGTTTCAGCTGTTGTAACCATTGCAGGGTATGCTGCTCTTAATAAATGATTTGCATAAATTACAATGTTTATACCGTTTTCAATTAATTCTTCCTCAGTAACTTGATTATATGAAGACGGAACTACAATAAGTGGTTTTCTGTTTGGTAATTCATTATATTGTCTTGCAAATTCTTTAACTTCATCAAATTCTTTTTTGCGAGAGTGAATCATAATACCGTCAGCACCGGCATCTAGATATGTTTTTGCTCTTTCGATTGCATCTTCCATTCCTTGTTCTAAAATTAAAGATTCAATTCTAGCAAAAATCATAAAATATGGAGTGATTTGAGCTTGTTTACCCGCTCTAATTTTTTCAGCAAAAGACTCCTTTGTATCTTGAGTTTGCTCAACTTCCGTTCCAAATAGAGAATTTTTCTTTAATCCTGTTTTATCTTCAATGATAATTGCAGATACACCTTCTCGTTCCAATGCTCTCACTGTAAATACAAAATGTTCAGCAGGACCTCCGTTATCACCATCATAAATAATAGGCTTTGTTGTGACATCAAGTATATCTTGCATCCCTATCAAACGAGTTGTGGTATCGAGATAACCTATATCAGGTTTTCCCTTTGCGGCAGATTGAGTCAATGAAGAAATCCAAATTCCGTCAAATTCTTCTTTCTTGCCGTTATTATTAACAAAAGTGTTTTCTACAATAAGACCTGACAAACCGTTATGTGCTTCGCAGATCCTGACTATATCTTTATTCTCAATAAGTCTTTTTAATCTTTGACATCTTATTTCAGGAGTTGTACCGACTTCTTTTAATATTTTATTTAAATTTGTTGATGAGATACCTTGTGTATAAGGGATGTCAATAACTTTTCCTCCCCATTCAGACATAACTTCTATAATATGCTGTCTTGTACTTGCTTGAATACCTGTTTTCCAATCATCGCCATGCAAAACATAATTAGGTTTTATCTTTAATAAATTAGGAACATAGTCTAGAGTTTCTTGGGGAATAACTTCAGACACACCTTTTACATTCTCAACAACTATCTTACGTTGCTCCCAAGTCATATAAGGTAATCGTTTGTAACTTGCAATAGCCTTATCAGTAAGTAAACCTATTATAAGTTTACCTCCTCCTTGTTCATCTAGAATTTTTCTTGCTTGATGAATAATATTTAAATGTCCGGGGTGCAATAAATCTGCACTCATACCAATATATATTTTTATCATTTTATTAGTCCTGTTATTTTAAACTGTTACATATGCTTTTTTATCGGAGTTTGTATTGTAAATTTTTCCAACACAGTTATATTCAAAACCTCTTTCGATTAAACGTTTGCCATTATACTGATTTCTTCCATCAAATATTACAGCCTGTTTCATTAAAGACTTAATTCTATCAAAATCAGGATGCCTAAATTCGTTCCATTCAGTTAAAAGAAGTAAAGCGTCAGCTTGTTCACAAGCACTATAAGCAGATTTTGAATATGTTATTTTATCGCCAAGCCAATATTGAGCTTGGTCAAATGCTTTAGGATCGAAAGCTTGAACTTTTGCTCCTCTTTCTAATAATGCATTAATAATTGTAATAGCAGGAGCTTCTCTCATATCATTTGTTTTAGGTTTAAATGCTAATCCCCAAACTGCAAATATTTTATTAGACAAATCATAACCAAACTTATTCAAAATTTTATTTATGAATATTTGTCTTTGTTTTTTATTGATTTCATCAGCTGCTTTTAATATGGAGTAATCACAACCGCTATCAATAGCAGTTTTTGTTAAAGCTTTTACATCTTTCGGGAAACAACTTCCACCATAACCTAAACCGGGAAACAAGAATTTAGGACCAATACGTTTATCCGCACACATTCCTATTCTTACCATTTCTGCATCGGCTCCGACTTTTTCGCAAATATTTGCAATTTCATTCGCATATGAAATTTTTACTGCTAAAAATGAATTTGCAGCATATTTTGTCATTTCTGCTGATTTTACATCCATTATAATTACAGGATTACCTGTTCTCATAAATGGAGCATACAATTCCTGCATAATTTCAGTTGCACGTTGTGAATTTGAGCCGATAACTACTCTGTCAGGTTTTAAAAAATCATCTACTGCCGCACCCTGTTTTAAGAATTCAGGATTTGATACAACATCAAAATCTATATTTGTAATTGATTTTATTATAGAAGTTACTTTTTCGGCTGTACCAACTGGTACTGTAGATTTATCAACAATAACTGTATAATTTTCAATTGATTCTCCAATCGATTTTGCAACTTGTTCTACATATTTTAAATCGGCAGAACCATCTTCACCTTGAGGAGTGCCGACTGCAATAAAACAAACCAAAGATTTTGCTACTGAGTTTTTTATGTCACTTGTAAATGATAATCTATTTTCTGAAACATTTACTTTTATTAATTCTTCTAATCCCGGTTCATAGATAGGAATAATGCCTTGTTTTAATTGTGCTAATTTTTCTTCGTTATTATCGACACAAATGACATCATTACCCATTTCTGCCAAACAAGTTCCCACTACTAAACCTACATATCCTGTGCCTATTACACATACTTTCATTTATATTATTTCTCCTTATTATACGTTTACTAAAATTTTTTCATCTTTTTGAATTTTTGTTGCGAAATATTCAATAGTCTTGTTTAAACCTTCTCTAATATCAACTTTTGGTACCCAGCCTAATTCCTTGTTGGCTAAAGTGATATCTGGTTTTCTTTGGGTAGGATCATCGCCCGGCAATGGCTTATAAACTATTTTTGAATTAGAGTTTGTCATTTCAATAATTAATTTTGCAAAATCTAAAATTGTTCTTTCGCTTGGGTTACCTAAATTAACAGGCCCGATAAATCCTTGTTCGTTATTCATCATTCTAATCATTCCATCTACCAAATCCGAAACATAACAGAATGAACGTGTTTGAGAACCATCACCGTATATAGTAATATCTTCCCCTTTTAATGCCTGAACAATAAAATTAGAAACAACTCTGCCGTCATTTGGATCCATATTAGGCCCATAAGTGTTAAATATTCTTATTATTCTTGTATCTACATTATTTTGTCTATGGTAATCCATCATTAATGTTTCTGCACAACGTTTACCCTCGTCATAACAACTTCTTATACCTATTGGATTAACATTTCCCCAATAAGATTCCACTTGAGGATGAACATGAGGATCTCCATAAACTTCACTTGTTGAAGCTTGTAATATGCGAGCTTTACAACGTTTTGCTAAACCAAGCATATTTGTTACACCTAATACTGATGTTTTAATGGTTTTAATCGCATTATATTGATAATGCGGAGGGCTTGCAGGACAAGCTAAATTATATATTTGGTCAACTTCAGCATAATATTCTTTGGTAATATCGTGCCTCACTAATTCAAAATGATCATTGCTCATTAAGTGTCTAATATTATCCTTTGAGCCTGTGAAAAAATTATCTAAACAAATCACATCATTGTTTTCATTTAAAAGTCTTTCACAAAGATGACTCCCAATAAAACCTGCACCACCTGTAATTAATATTCGTTTGCTCATTTTTACCTCCTATATTTATTTTTTCCTATTTTATTAAATTTTATTTGAATGCCTAAAATAGTTAAAATTTTTATTTTTTCACCATTTTCTTTAATATTTTTTAATGAGAAAATTTTATGAATAAATTTATTTTTTTTATTAAATAATTTTTTAAATTTTTTATAATATTCATTAGATAAAAATTTTTCACATTGTTTTTCATATTCGCTTATATATTCAGCAGGAAGTTGATGATAATGCCAAAATAATATAGTCATAGAATAGTCGTAAAAATCCTTCTCATATTTTTGAAATAAGTTCTTACTTTCCAAAAATTTCTTGAAACAATTTATATCTTCAAAGGCATATACACCATTCATAAAGGTTTTAGTATTTACTATTGAACCCTCTCTTGTGCGATATATATAAAGGTACTCATTTAAAAAATGTATATTATCAGAAAGTAATAATACGCCATTTACAAATAAATGATCTTCGCCATTTCTTGTATGTGCAAATTCAATTTGATTCGAAATTATAAAATCTCTCTTGTAAATCCTATTCCATACATGTAAATCTAGGTTATAAAATAAACCTTCTTTAAAATCGTCTTTACTGTATATATTTGATTTTAGAATATCCAATTTATATTGCTTTTTTAATCTTTCTGAAAAATCTATCTTTTTAAAAGTTTTTGAAATGTCGTTATATTCTAAGTAATTAAATTGAACAACATTAGCATTATTTTCAATAGCTAGATTATAAGCTTTTTCAAAAGTTGAATTTTCCAACCAATCATCTGGATCTACAAATGCAATATATTCACCTTTTGCAATTTTTATTCCATTATTTCTTGCAATTCCCTGCCCTTGATTACTTTGGTTTATAATAATAAATCTACTATCATTATTAATATAGTTATTGAGTATATTTATGGAATTATCAGTTGAACCATCATTTATACAAATAAATTCTAATTCTTCGAGAGTTTGATTAATAAGGGAATCAAGACACTTGTTAATATATTTTTCGACATTGTATATTGGAATAATGATAGAAATTTTTGGCTTATTTATATTTCTATCAAATCTCATTGTATCAACTTGTTCATCAAATTTCTGATGAGTATATTGTCCCATAAGCTACTCCGTAGTTGTACATCACTTCAAAATTTCTCATGACATTTTATTCAAAATGTAAAGAGATGTTTTTATCTGAATATATTTGAGTTTTAAGGGTGTTTAATAATAAAAAAATAAGAGAACATTACATAAAAGAGATTGCTTAAAATTTTTCCTTATTTGTTGGGCATATTAGAAATGTTAAATTAATTTAAAATATTATTGTTGAAATAATTTGCTTGCTATTTTTGTGTTAGAATTATTATGATGACAGGTTTCATTACAGACTGAATAAAGTGTAATGTCCTCAAAATGTAATCTAATTACTTGTCATTAAAGACTATAAGGTTATAAAATAAAGTTGCTATAACTCTCATCAATTTGATCTTGTTCAATTCCTATATATCTTAAAGTTATTTGTGGGCTTGAATGATTAAAAATTTTTTGTAAAAGAGCTACATCCTTAAATTTTTGATAATGATGATAACCAAATGTT
>ONOE01000021.1 GCA_900319365.1 uncultured bacterium
CAAGGAACTGGATGAGATTCCGAGATTTTTGACATCCGACAACTTTAATATCGTAGTAAAAAAGCTGAAAAATAACCCGCAAGTGATTTTTATTGATGAGATTGACTACCTGATGAATAACTATAAAACTACTGAAACCCTCAGGGATATTCACGATGAAACAGGCTGCCCAATAATTTTTATCGGAATGGGGTTGGTACATAGAAAACTTGAAAGATACAAACACCTTTATGACAGGTTCTCAGAGATTCTAAAGTTCGAAACCTTTGGAGTAAATGATTTATCTCAAATTATTAACCAACTATCCGAAATCCAATTTACTTGATGCTATTGAATATATCCATACAAAATTCAACAGGTTCAGACAAATTGTTCAATTAATAAACCAAATGGAAATTTTCTCAAAAGACAATAACATAACTGAAATAAATATGGAGGTCATAAGTCAAATAATATGAACATAGAAAAATTAGCACGACATTTAAAAGAATTTACCCTTGATGAAATTGAAATGATTACAGAAAGTGATGTTAAAACGGAACTTGAACATCTTTTGAACGAGAATAAATTGGTATTTGAACATGGGAAATACAAAATTTCTGAAGAAAAACCTGACAGTAATTTTGAATTATTTGTAATTCCAAAAAATAAAATTACTCCTATAAAAATTGAAGAGGCTGTTGCATATTTTATGAAAGAATACGTCAAGAAATATTGTAAATTCGAGACTTACAGAAATTATAATTCAATCTTTAATTTTAATATTTTACCATATTTAAAAGGATATTTTCTTAATAATATCGGTACTGATGAAATCAAAGTCGTTTACAATGCTTGTTTATCAAGAGGATTAAAACCTCGCAGGATAAAAAACACAATGGCACTTTTAAATCAACTTATAAAATATTTTCAAAATCTTGGAATTATTGAAAAAACTTGCAATTTTCAAGTAAAAAGATTAACAGATAAAAACAAATTTAGTATTAATAGAATAATTTTTGAGGTATAATGAAAAACAACCGCTTGATGTGATTGGTACAAAACTTGACCTTTCGCGCAGGACTTTATTTTATTGGAAAAAGGAATATGAATGGGATAAAAAGCGGTTTGAAAAAGACAGGGAACAAGAATTATTTAATCGTGAACTGTTAAATTTTGCACAAAAAATTATGGATAAAATTTCAAATGATATTGATAATAACCAACAAACCCCACAGGCAGAAATGTATTCATTGATGAATATTTTGAAAAATCTACCGCAGGTAAAACAACAAATTACCGAGCCAAAACAAAAGCAAAAGTCTAAAAAGGAAGAATGTTTACCGGAAGATATTGTAAAAATAGTTGAAAGAGATATTTTAGGAATGTAATAGATAATATGTCCATATCTGACATACTCTTCGTTTATGATAAGATTAAAAAGAGGTGAAAACGTGTTAGATTACGATAGCAATGATTTATTTCAAAATTCACACGGGTTTTGGTATTCGTCTGATACTAGAGAACTTTCAATAAGTCATTATTTATCAAGAAATGCATTTAAAAATTTATTAAATAAATCTATTCCAAAAGAGGAAAAATTTATAAGAATAAGTTGTATATATTCTTTGGAAAATCTTTTTTATAATTTTAAGTTCAAAACTCCCGAACAAGAAACATACACCTGTATTTGTACAGCATTAGGAAATACAGATGATTTATGGGAATTTATTGAAGATATATGCGCTGATAATTTTGATAATTCAGCTTTTAAGTCAGAACAAGAAGGTCCTGAATCAATTCTATTGGCACAAAGAGTTGATAGTGAAAAAATTAGATTTACAATTTTCAACGATAGATGGATGAAGCACTATTGGAATAATGAAAAGAAAGAGTATGTATTTGAGGCTCGACATACAGATGATGAAAATTTGCAAATAGTTTTAGATGTTATTCTTAATCGAAAAGATTTTATTTATACTTTTTACTTAAATTTATATCAAATCTTCTATGGCTCAGAAGTTGAGCCGGAAGCGGCAAGCGCTGAAAAAGCACAAACAGATTCTAATATTATAAAAGAATATCTTGGCTATACACCTGCGACAGAAAAAGATTATGAGTTGGAAAAACTTCTTGAAGAAGGTGATTTGGATAAAATAGAATCTGCCCTAAAAAATGGTGCAAATCCAAATGCTATTACCGAAACTGAAGAGGCAACAGGGAACAGAGAACAAATACTGACAGAAACATTGCAAGCAGTTTATGTAGATAGAATGTATTCACCAAAAGTTATGGGAGAAGAGGCTCAAAAATTAACTGACGAAGAATTAGACAAATTAGAATTTGAACTAGAACCTTATAAACTTGAATTACTAGAACACAATTTTGAAATAATAAAATTATTATTCAAATATGGAGCAAGACCCATATCTATTTTTAGTGCCATTTATGCTTATTATGCCTCTGAAAAAGTAGATATTGTTAAATATCTTCTTGACAATAATTGTATATATGATACTGAAACAATTGGTTTTGTATGTTCTGATGACCAATTTGAGGAAGGTTTTACTCCGGAACAAGAACGGATGTTTAATCGCTATTATAATATGTATGACGAATATTTATTTGATGGAACTTATCAGATAAATTATGATCCAACAATGCCACAAAGGTATTAAGCTTAATTATGGATATTTTAGACAGTTTAGCAAAATCAAAATTCAGGAGTTGTTATGAACGAAAAATTACAAAAACGAATTGAAGAAACAAAAGATGACACAAAGATAATATTAGCATCAATGGTAATACCATTTTTGTATATGTTATTGTCTTTAATTGAATATACTTTGACTTATCCATTCAATGACCCTACGCATCATCCGATACTAATTACGGAATATTTTGCAATACCTGTGTTGATATTCTTTTTACCTGCAATATTATTGTCTTTTTATATTATTCCGCCGTTAGTAAAAAGAGTTAAACTTAAGAAATTTTTCCAATATTTTACATTATCAAGTTGGACATTTGTATTTGTATTTTGGTTTATATCAGGAATTATTCATAGTATAAAAGTGCATTAGGAGTAATTATGGATAAAAGAGTAAAAAAAGATTTAATCTATTTATTAATTGGGCTTATAATTGCATTTAGTATTTGCTTTACAATTTTTGATATCATTATTGAAGATGGTGTCAAAGATCAAAATATGCAAAATGCATCTTTTAAGGAAAAGGTTATACGATATATGGATATTGATGGATGCTTAGATGATGGCGGCTGCTGGGATTATATCAGACATCGCTGTGAAAAACATGACCAAGGATACTGTGAACGTGATGAGCAAGATTGTTTGGAACGTAAAGGTGAATGGATAGAAGCTAGAAAATATTGCAAATTAAAGTAAGATGTTTTTATGAATATTTTGGATAAATTAGCAAAATCAAAATTCAGAAGCAGATTTAAACTCCGAGCAAAAGAACTTGAATATATCAAGGACAAAGGACTTGATAAGATTCGTTCTCATGCCTGTGATTTTATACGGGATAGAGTTGCTCCGGCAGAACCGACAAACGATGGCAAACAAACTCCAATGCGAGGACACCCTGTTTTTATTGCCCAACACGCAACCGCCACCTGCTGCCGTGGGTGTATTGAAAAGTGGTACAAATTTCCCCAACACAAACAACTAACCCCAACCGAACAAGAATACCTCGTATCCGTAATTATGGAATGGATTACAAAACAAATAAATTAAACTAAAGTTAATGCAAAGTTATTAATTTTATTATATTATGATGTAACTATGTATAAAGTATTTATTGATGAATCTGGTGATTTAGGAAATAGCTTTTTAAATGATGATGCTAATAGAGGAGCATATTGGTTTGTGTTATCTGCAATTATTATTGAAGAAAATTATGTAAACAATATAGAAACCGAAATAGTAACGACTAAAGAAAAATTAAATAAAAAAAGCGATTTTCATTTTAAAAAAGATACTCACCTCCAACGAAATATTTTCATAAATAAAATTGTTCAAATGAAAAATTTTCGTTCAATAGTAATTGCTCAAGATAAAATGGTATTGGCAAATATTTGCAAAGAGGTAAACAAAGAAAAATTAAATTCTCAAGAAATTTTTGAACATGTTGCAACTATATTATTTAAAGAATTTTTATATATGTTTAAAAATGAAACAGTGCCTGTAACCTTTGAAATGTTTTTTGAAGAGAATAACAAACTCGATTACCAAAAAATTTCAAGTATTGCGAATGATTTTTCTAAAAATAGCAATTTAAACTTTAAAATTTTAACTTGTGATAAACGTTGCAAATGCGTACAAATTGCAGATTATTTAGCAAGCTCAATACTACAAGCACTAGATGAAAACAAAATAGACAATCAAGTGGACACAAGCTATATTGATAAGTTAATTGGTAAATTATATAATTATGATTTAAGACCATTCCCAAACATCGCAAGAATGTCAATGTATCGTCTTGTAGAAGGTCCATATCAGCATAGAATAAAATTATTGTCTTCTCACGCTTATGGAAAATTCGAATATGATAAACAAGGTTGGACCCGAAATATTCAGGAATGTTTTTAAGGGGTTAATTTATTTTTCAAAATCATCTTCAAACCCTCTTATATTATCGAGCTCAATATTGTACCATTTGCCGATTTTATCAACACAAGTCGCAAAATCAACTGTTTTATCAGCAAATTTGTTTTCCCATAAGCAAATCAGCAGCCCGATTTCTTGAGTTTTAAGATTTAAAATCTTTGTCCCATATAGCTTGTAATCTTTTTCAATCATAGTTATCCTTTCGTTATTGTAATATCTGCGTATATCTCATCCGGCTTATCGGGATCAATCAAAAAATCTTTATCAAATACATATTTTTCCCCATCTGGTGCAACGCAGCCTACGATGTTGCACTCGCCAAAACATAGAACCGTAAATTCTTCGCTATCTTTTTCAAACCAGCCTTTTAGCTTTTTCAATCTATATTTTTTACCGATTTCAATCATAGTATTTCCCTTTCAAGCTACACAATTCATCACTCTTTAAGCGAGAAACATCAACTTTATGTGTCTAAAACGTATCATTTCAACACAATAATTTTTGAACGCTATTTAAACGGCTTTTAAACACCTTTTAAGCGGCATTTAAATTTCAACATATTTTTCGTGATCTATAAAGAATGCATTCAAAACATCTGCATCGTTTCGCAAATGTTTAACAACGGGTGCAAGATTATAACATTCTTCAATCTCCGGTTGATTTGCAACAAAATAATCAATAACAACTGCTGTGTTATAAATATTCTCCGACCATTTGCTTAACTGCTTGAACTCTTTTGGTGTAATATTTAATCCGACTTTTTCCATACGACCTCCTTCATCGTGTCGTATTCATCACTCAAAGTCTCAAAATTATCAAACAAACTTTACAAAGCTTAACAAAAGAGCATGCACCAAAACACTTTCAGTGAAAGAATTTAGGGCAAATGGCAATTAAATAAAATTGTGAGTATAACACATTACTACAAAAATAATCTTGACAAATATTGCTCGAGCATGTTATATTATGAGTATAATAACTTACGACTATAATTTTTAGGAGTAAAGCATGGTCAAATACTTTAAAACTATATCTAATATTATAACAGGGCATGTTTTTAGAAGCAAGATACCCTATAATACTGATGGAAATATAAACTTGCTTAATATGGATGCTATTTCTACTGCTGGTATAGTGCGTATTTCAGAAAATGATATAAAAAAAATACAACTAGACGATATTAAACCAGAAGAAATTATCATGCCGGGAGACATTTTATTTAAAGCAAAAGGGCTTAATAATACAGCTGTGCTAATCGATAGTATCCCTGCAAATACAACAGTTACAGCTTCCTGTCACATTATAAGGGTTACAGATAAAAACTTCTTACCGGAATACGCCTGCTCATGGCTAAATAGTGCAGCAGCGAAAAATCATTTTTCGAAAGGGACTGGTCAAGCAACAGGTGTTACAATCGCGAATGTTAGCAAGGCAACGCTTGAATCATTAGAAATTCCCTTGATACCGTTAAAGAATCAAAAACTCATTTCTGAAATAGAAGAATGCTCAAAACAAGAAAAAGAATTACTATTAAAAATTGCAGAGGAAAAAGAGAGGTTAAATCGTGCAATTATTGAAAAAGAATTACAAAAATATTAGGAGATAAAATATGGCAGTAATCAATCAAGATGAAATTAACAACATAGTATGGAAAGCGTGCGACACCTTTAGAGGTGTTGTTGACCCTTCCGAATACAAAAATTATATTTTGGTATTCTTATTTATCAAATACATCAGTGACGTATGGAAAGATAAATACGAAGAATTAAAAAAAGAATTCGGCAACGATACTGAAAGAATAAAAAGACGTCTTGAAAGGGAAAGGTTCAAATTAGACGAAACCTGTACTTATGATTATTTGTTCAAACATAGAAACGATAATCAAATCGGGCAGTTAATAAATCAAGCTTTAGAAAAAATAGAAGAAGATAACAAAGCCAAACTTGAAGGCGTGTTCCGCAATATTGACTTTAATTCGGATATGCAATTAGGTGAGACAAAAGAAAGAAATGCTAGACTTAAAAATCTAATAGAAGATTTCTCTGACCCGAGATTAGATTTACGACCTTCAAAAGTTGGTAAATCTGACATTATTGGTAATGTTTATGAATATTTGATTGCAAGATTTGCTGCCGGTGCCGGCAAAAAAGGTGGAGAATTTTATACCCCATCACAAGTATCTGTTCTGCTTTCAAAATTAGTCGAACCAAAAGAAGGCGACAGGATTTGTGATCCTGCTTGCGGTTCCGGTTCACTTTTGATAAAAGCTGCAAATGAAGTCGGCTCAGATAATTATTCCTTATACGGACAGGAAAGCAACGGCAGTACTTGGGCTTTATGCAAGATGAATATGTTCTTGCACAGCAAAGATAATGCGAGAATCGAGTGGGGTGATACCTTAAACAACCCTAAACTTATTGAAGGTGATACTACGATGAAATTTGATGTAGTTGTTGCAAATCCTCCATTCTCTCTGGATAAATGGGGTGCAGAAAACGCTACTTCTGACAGATTCAATCGTTTTTGGAGAGGTGTTCCACCTAAAAACAGAGGTGATTATGCATTTATTTCACATATGATTGAAACCGCTGTTGCCGATAGCGGTAAGGTTGGAGTTGTTGTGCCTCACGGTGTTCTATTCAGAGAAGGAGCAGAAGGTAAAATCAGAAAAACGTTTATTGAAAATGATAATTTCCTAGATGCTGTAATTGGATTGCCGCAAAATCTATTCTATGGAACTGGAATTCCGGCTGCAATTTTGGTGTTCAAAAAGAACAGAAAAAATAATGATATCTTATTTATAGATGCTTCAAGAGAATATGAATCAGGTAAAAACCAGAATATATTGCGTGATTCGGATATTGAAAAAATTGTTCAAACATATAAAAAGCGTGAAACAATTGAACAATACTCTTATCTTGCAACATTGGACGAAATTAAAGAAAACGAATACAACCTGAATATTCCTCGATATGTTGATACTTTCGAAGAAGAAGCGGAAATTGATATTCAAGCGACTCAAAAGGAGATTGAAAACCTTGAAAAACAGTTGGCTGACGTTCAATCGAAGATGAAAGGATACTTAAAGGAGCTTGGGATAAATGGATAAAGACGACGAAAAAAAATTACCGGAAGAAAAGAAAAATAATCTTATAAGTGCCGAAAATTCACTTGGTGAGTTCTTGATTTATACAACTCCCGATGGTGAAAAACAGATACAGGTCAGATTAATTGATGAAACTGTTTGGCTTTCGCAGAGATTAATGGCAGATCTTTTTCAAAAAGATGTAAGAACTATTAACGAACATATACTTAACGTATTCGCCGAAAGCGAGCTGCCGCACGACGAATCAGTTATCCGGAAATTCCGGATAACTGCAAGTGACGGTAAAAACTATGATACAAACTTTTACAGTTTGGATATGATTATCTCTGTTGGCTACAGAGTGAAATCATTAAGAGGTACTCAATTTAGACAATGGGCAACTCAAAGAATCAAAGAATATTTGATTAAAGGGTTTACTATAAATACAGAATATTTGAAAAATCCGGAAGGCAAAGATTATTTTGAAGAGCTGTTAAAAGAAATCCGTGAAATTCGTGCAAGCGAAAAACGCTTCTATGCAAAGATTAAAGATATTTATGCAACAAGTGTTGATTATGATAAAACAGCGGACGTTACACGTGATTTCTTTGCTATGGTCCAGAACAAAATGCTTTGGGCTGTTACAGGTCAAACCGCTGCAGAAATTATACATTCAAGAGCGAATGCTGAAGAAATCAATATGGGCTTAACAACTTGGAACGGTAAAAAATTGCTTGCTCCGGATGTTGTTATTGCTAAGAATTATCTCAAAAAAGACGAGATGGAAAAGCTTGACCGATTGACAGTTATGTATCTTGATTACGCAGAATTACAAGCGGAACGCAGGATTCCTATGACAATGGTTGATTGGGCGACAAAACTTGATGGGCTATTAAGCCTTAATGAAATGGAAATATTGACTCATAAGGGTAAAATTTCTAAGGAACTTGCAGAAAAGAAAGCAAAAGCGGAATATCATAAATATGATGAAAAACGCAGACAGCAAGAAATTATAGACTCTGATATTGAATTTGCAAAAGAAATTGAAGAAATTAAACGAATAACTAAAAAGGATAAGGAGTAAAGATATGGAACTAGACTGGTACAAAATAGAACCTTACACAAAAAAAGAAACAGAAAAAGCTCCCGATAAAAACGGAATTTATGCTCTTTGTACAATGCAAGATACTGGCGAATATAAGGTTCGTTATGTAGGGCAAGGTAATATTAGAGAAAGATTGTTATGTCATTTATCAGATGATGACCCAAATAAAGAACTACGAGAGCATACAAAAAAATATAAAATGAAGGCAAGCTATGCCGTGGTTCCAGATCCATATAACAGAAATGCGATTGAACTATTTTTATACAATACTTTTAATCCAAGGTATAACAAAGTACAACCACCTTGTAATACACCGTTAAAAGTAAACCTTTTTAATCTGAGATAACAATGTTAAGGAATTTATTTAATGGCAATATTGAGATTTTTACAACAGAATGCTGAATGGATGTGCGCAATAGCGATAGTAGGATTTACCGCTGTCCAATGTTGGCTTGCGTATCAGCAAAATATGCAAAATATCAGAATGAAACGGCTTGAACTGGCAAATGGATTAGACCGTGTTTGCACAATTTTTACTGGAGATAAAGAACATGCAAAACGAATTTCAGAATGGCTATTATCAAATGCAAGTAACTTTATATTTTTACTAAATAAAAAAGACAGGGCTAAATACATGAATTTGACAGCATTTTTATATAATTACTGTAATCATGATTTTCTTGGACCTGTTGAAGTAATTCAAGCAATGAAAGATTTTAATAAACTACTATATGAACTAGAGTTAGTTTTAGGAAATGCAAAATATGGACTTATTGATGAGCAGAAAGAAATAGACACAATAGAAAAGGCAAAAAAGGTTGCAAATGAAAAGTAGTATAATTGAAAAAACTGAAAATAAAAAAGGTTATAAGAAAACCAAACTCGGCTGGATTCCTGAAGATTGGGAAGTAGTCAAGTTAGGAAATATTGCTACCGAAATAAATGATAAGGTTGGAACAAAACAAAGAACTCCTATGAGTTTGTCAGCAGGAAAGGGTTTTGTCGCTCAAGCAAAAAAATTTGGAAAGGATATTGCTGGAAAACAATATGCTCAATATACTTGTTTACCTCCAAGAACATTTGCATATAACAAAGGGAACTCTTTGAAATATCCTCAAGGGTGTATTTATCAACAGCCATTTAATGAAGAAGTTGCAGTCCCAAATGTATTTATATGTTTTGCTTTGGATAAAAAGCGTTGTAACAACAATTTTTATGAACAATTATTTAAAAATAATGCTCAAGGCAAAGAACTTTTCAAATATATAAACAGTGGGGTTAGAAATGACGGTTTATTGAACTTAAATGATAATAATTTCTTTAAAATAAAATTAGTTTCACCACCACTAAAAGAACAGGAAAAAATAGCGGAGATATTGTCGGCTTGGGATGACGGAATTGAAACTTTAGAAAAACTCATTGAACAAAAAGAAATTTTCCATAAAGCTCTAATGAAAAATTTGTTAGTTGGTAAAAAACGAATAGCAGAATTTAATAAAAACTCGGAATATAAAAGAACCCGATTGGGGCAAATTCCTGCTGATTGGCAAATAAAACCTCTTAAATTATTGTTTGATAAAAGAATGCAAAAATATTCAGGAAATACGGAACATAATATATTTACAAATTCAGCAACCAAAGGTGTTGTATTGCAAAATGAATATTTCGACAGAAGTATTGTAACAGAAGAAAATACAAGCAATTATTATGTAGTCGGAGAAAATGATTTTATGTATAATCCTAGAATTTCTCAAAGTGCTCCGGCCGGTCCTATCAATAGAAATAAATTAGGAATTACAGGTATAGCTTCGCCGCTTTACACTATTTTCAAAGCAAGACATGATACAATTGTAGATTTTTATGAGCAATATTTCAGTTCTAATTTATGGAACAATTCAATGTTTATGGTTGCAAATCAAGGGGCAAGACATGACAGATTAAATATAACGAGCAATGATTTTATGAATATGCCGTTACCATATCCTCCGAGAGAAGAACAGGAAAAAATTGCAAATATTTTAATTGAAAGCTATAAAGAAATACAAATATTAAATTCTAAGTTAGAGAAGTTAAAGGAGCAGAAAAAAGGATTAATGCAAAAACTTCTCACCGGTCAGATTAGGGTAAAGGTGTAAAGGAGGTTAATATGGCTGATAAACGGAAAACAAATTCTCACCATGTAACATTTAACAAAGAAACTAACCAGTGGCAGGGAAAGAGAGCTGGTGCAGAAAGAGCATCAGTTGTTGGTGATACCAAAAGTGAAGTTGTTAAGAAAACTCGTGAAATAAGTAAAAATCAAGGAACAGAATTAAAAATACACAATAAAGACGGGAAAATATCTCAATCAGATAGTCATGGAAAAGATCCTTGTCCACCTAAAGATAAAAAATAAGGAGTAATTTATGGATATAAAAACGACATTAGATAATATTAAAGCAATTAAAGAAATTGCCGACAGCACACAAAATATTGAATTAAAAACTCTTATTGTTGATTTGAAAGAAGAAATTTTAAATTTAAGACAAGAAAATCTAGATTTAAAGCAACAACTTTCCGAAAAAATTAAACATAAAATGGTCTTCGAAAACAAAGTATATTGGGATTTAAAAGAAGATGGTACAAAAGACGGACCATTTTGTCCTGTTTGTTGGGATAAAGAACATCTTCAAATAAGAATTGGAGATGAATACAATGCTTATCCAAGTGGAGTGTATAGACATTGTTATAATTGTAAAAATAATATTAGAATAAGGTAAATTATTATGCAAACACCATCATTTATTGAAGATCATATATCACAAATACCGGCGTTGCAGTTGCTGCAGAATTTAGGCTACACATATTTAACTCCTGAAGAAGTTTTAAAAGAACGTCAGGAAAAATTAAGTAATGTAATTCTGGAAGACATTTTAGAGCAGCAACTGATGAAAATAAATGTGATAAACTTTAAAGGGAAAGTTTATCCATTCTCACCTGCAAGTATTCGAGGTGCAATTGATGCTATAAAAAATGTTCCTATGTTTGATGGTTTGGTTACGACTAATTCAAAAATCTATGATTTATTAACTCTTGGCAAAAGTTTTGAAGAATCAATCGGAAACGACAAAAAAAGTTTCACTATAAACTATATTGATTGGGATAATATTGAAAACAATGTATTTCACGTCGCAGAAGAATTTGAAGTAAACAGAACTTCAAGCGATAAAAAATATCGCCCTGATATTGTTCTTTTTGTAAATGGAATACCGCTATGCATTATTGAATGTAAAAGACCTGATATCAAAGAACCATTGGAAGAAGCAAAATCGCAGCATTTAAGAAATCAGCAAGAAGATGGAATACCGCATTTATATAAGTATTCTCAAATATTACTAGCTTTAACATCCAATAAGGTTCAATATGCAACAACCGGAACTCCACGAAAATTCTGGGCGACTTGGAAAGAACAAAAACTTAAAGAGTCTGACTTGCAAGAATTAGTTAATAAGCCGTTATCAGATGAACAAAAAGACAAGCTTTTTGCAGACAGATTTAAATATGTAAGAAAATATTTTGATAACATCGAAGCCGAAGGTCGGCTTGTAACGGAACAAGACAAATTGTTGTATTCTTTATGCAAGCCGGACAGATTGCTAGAACTTATGTATAAGTACATAGTGTATGATGCAGGTATTAAGAAAATTGCCCGTTATCAACAATATTTTGCTATTCAGGATACGTTAGAAAGAATAAAAATTATAAGAAACGAGCGCAGGCAGGGGGGTGTAATATGGCATACTCAAGGCAGCGGGAAATCGCTTACTATGGTTATGCTTGCAAAAGCAATATCGCTTGAACCTGAAATAGTTAACCCAAAAGTTGTTATAGTTACTGATAGAATTGATTTAGATAAACAAATTTCAGACACGTTCAAATCTTGTGGCAAAGTAGTCAAAAAGGCAACAAGCGGAGAAGATTTAGGAAATATTATTGCTGATAATAAAGAAACAATAATTACAACTGTTATTAATAAATTCCAAGCAGCTTTACGAAAGAAAAAAGTTATCGATAATTCCAAGAACGTATTTGTTCTTGTTGATGAAAGCCACCGCAGCCAATATGGAAGTGCTAATGCTCTAATGCAAAAAGTATTTCCGAATGCTTGTTATATTGGTTTTACGGGCACTCCCTTGATGAAAAAAGAAAAAAGCACTGCTGTTAAATTTGGCGGTATAATCGGTACTCCTTATACAATTAATCAAGCTGTAGAAGATGAGGCCGTGTTGCCTTTGTATTACGAAAGTAGACTAGCTGTTCAAAATGTTACACAAAACAGTATTGATAAATATTTTGATATTATATCAAGAGATTTAACAGACAAGCAAAAAGCAGATTTAAAGAAAAAATTTAGTACAAGAAGAATTTTAAATGAGGCTGAACAAAAAATTGCAAATGTTGCACTTGATATAAGTCAACATTTTGAACATAAATATAAAGGAACAGGTTTTAAAGGACAATTAACAGCTCCATCAAAAACTATTGCTTTAAAATATAAAAAATATTTAGATGAACTTGGTATGGTAACTTCAGAAGTCGTTATTTCAGCACCTGATACAAGAGAAGGGAATGATGACATTTATGAAGAAACTTCAAGTGAAGTAAATCAATTCTGGAAGCGAATGATGGACAGGTTTGGAAATGAATCTGAATATAATGCACAAATTATTAACCAATTCAAAAATGCTCCGGAACCGGAAATATTAATTGTAGTCGATAAATTATTAACAGGTTTTGATGCTCCTAAAAATTCCGTTCTATATATTGCGCGTTCGCTGAAAGAACACGGACTTTTGCAGGCTATTGCAAGAGTAAACCGTCTTGAAGAAGGAAAAGATTATGGTGAAATCATTGATTACTATGGACTTTTAACAGAATTAGACGAAGCACTTTTAACTTACAGCAATATTGGCGATTTTGATGAAGAAGACATCCAAGATGCGCTTGTATCTGCACAAGAAGAAATTAAAAAGTTACCGCAACTGCATTCAGATTTGTGGGAAATATTTAACGGTATAAATAAATACGATATTGAAGCCTACGAGCAGCACTTAAAATACGAAGATGACAGAGATAAATTCTATGATAAATTGAGTCAGTATTCAAAAGTATTACAACTTGCTTTGGGAAATTTTAAGTTTTTGGAAGAAACTCCGGAAAAGAAAATTGTTATATATAAAAATGACTTAAAATTCTTCTTAAATTTAAGAGTGTCATTAAAATCCAGATACGCGGAATCTATTGATAGAAAAGAATATGAGGCTAAAATTCAAAAACTTATAGATACTTATGTTACTTCTGATGAAATTATACAAGTAACAGAGCCCGTTGATATTTTTGACACAGAAAAATTTAAAGCGGAGGTAGAAAAGAAGCAAAGTACTCGTTCAAAAGCAGATACAATAGCTTATAGAATTTCTCGTACAATATCCGAAAAATGGGACGATGATCCGATTTTTTATAAAAAGTTATCTGAACTTCTAAAGGAGGCTATTGCCAAATATTCAAAACAAATAATGGACGAAGCAGAAAGGCTTAAAAATGATAATGCTTATTTAAACAGAGTTACTGAAATATTAACAATGGCAAGGACGAGAACCGGTGATGATATTCCGATTTCTATTTTGAATAACGAAGTTGCAAAAGCCTTTTATGGTGTTGTTTATGAAAGAATCAAAAAATATGACGCAACAAAAGATTCTGCCGCAGAACTTGCACTTAAAATTGATAAGATTATTTTGGACAATCAATATGTTGATTGGATAAAAAACACTGATTTACAAAATAAAATTATCAACGATATTGAAGATGTCCTATTTGAGTTTAAAGACACAAATAAGATTGATATTACTTTTGATGATATAGATTTTATAATTGACGAATCAATGAAAATTGCAAAAAGAAGGTATGCAAAATGATTGCTACAACTGAAAAAATAGAATATGGAAAAGAAATAATAGAGTTTGAATTATTACAAGAGAATAGAAAAACTTTATCAATAGAGGTTTTGCCTACAACAAAGATTAAAGTTAAGGCTCCTGAAAGTAAGAACAAACAAGATATTATAAAGAAAGTCCAAAATAAGGCAAAATGGATTACAAAACAAAAACGTTACTTCGTTGATAATTACAAAAAGCCTGTTGAAAAGAAGTATGTTAGCGGTGAATGTTTCAGGTATTTAGGGAAACAGTATCGATTAAAAGTTATTAAATCAAATGCAGATTCAGTTAAGTTAAAAAATGGATACCTAGCAGTTGAATATTGCTTAAAAACTCCGTCGAAGCTAATAGACAAATGGTATAAGGATAAAGCACTATCTACATATGAAAAAGAGTTGGATAAATGTTTTCAGCAGTTTACTACTTACGGGTTAACCAAGCCGAATCTAAAAATTCGTAAATTAACAAAGCGATGGGGTAGTTATAACAAAAATAGTAATACAATAACTATGAATATTGAGACTATAAAAGCTAATAAAGACTGCATTGATTATGTTATTTACCACGAATTATGTCATTGTATGTATTTTGCACATAATAAAGAATTTTATACTTTGCTTGAATCAAAGTGCAAAGACTGGAGTAAATTAAAAAATAAGCTTGAAACGCTAATTTTGTAAAACTCATCTCCATCTCATAGTTAATTACATCTTGTTCTGTATGTTAAATTACATTAATGTAAGGGTGGTACCGCTTACCTCCACCCACACACGTATTTAACTAAGAAATCGGTGAAAATGAGGTGAGAAAATGAAAAGGCATATATTAAAAAGTGCCACCAAGCTACTGATGGCACTTTTAAGTTTAATTTATTGTCTTTTATAGGGTACTAAGTCAAGCCTCAAGTAAATGCAACTTGCTTGGGGCTTGCCCCTATACGCATATTATTTACAATTTTTTATAATTTGTCAATATATTTGTTAAATAATTATACTATCATTCTCTAATATTCTATTAGATTCTAAAAAGGACAGATCTTTTAAATCTGTCCTTTTTGAATATTTTACAATCTTTTAAAGATTATTCTTTAGTTTCTTTTTTAACTTCATGTTTAGGAGGGTCGGGTTGAGGATTTGCTGATGCGGTTTTTACCGTGTCATCGTCAAGTCCGTTATCAACTTTGCCCAAGAATTGCGGTAAATCAATTCCTGCCTGTGTTGCCAAATCATGCATTGCAGGCAATGATTTAATCAAATCTTTCATAAAATTAGCCGTTGTCGAGCCGTTCGGAGATCCTGCTCCGCCGTCCCAAACAGTAATCTTATCAAATTTGATATTCTTAATAGCTTCAACCTGTTTTCCTACCAAATCTTGAATTTTTTCAATCATCAAGAAACTTGTTGCAATTTCAGGTCTGTTATTAGAAATTTTAACCAAATCAGAATAACCTTTAGCTTTTGCTTCCAAAACAGCTTTAACACCTTCAGCTTCTGCAAAATATTTTGCTTTAATAGCATCAGCCTGACCTTGGGCAACCCTTCTAAGTCTTTCTGCTTCGGCATCTGCCTGAACCTGAATTTTTAATTTATCTACTTCCTGTTTTGCAAGTTCTTCTTTTTTTAATTTTGCTTCTTCCTGCTCTTTTTGAGCCATCAAGACATCTCTTTGCGCATTTGCTTTTGCAACTTCACCTTCTCTAAATGCATCTGCCTGTTTAACCGATAAGGTTGCATTGTATTCTGCAATTTGAGCTTTTGCAACGTTTTCACCGTTAACCGCCTGTGCTTCAAGTTCGGCTATTTGAACACGCTGCTCTTTATTAGCATTTGTTTTACCGATTGAAGTTTGGGCAGATTGTTCTGCTACCTGAACTTCTTTTTCTTTATTTGCCGTAGCTTCTCCGACTGCACCGAGTTTTTCCTGTTGCGCAACTTCAACTTTAGCTTTGTTAATAGCTTCTGCTGCAGCTTTTTTACCGATTGCATCTATATACCCCGATTCATCAGTAATATCTTTAATGTTTACGTTGATGATTTCAAGACCGATTTTTTTAAGTTCGGTATTTACGTTTGCGTTAATTTGCTCCAAGAATTTTTCTCTATCTTGGTTAATTTCTTCAATAGATAATGTCGCAATAGCCAAACGCAACTGACCCAAAATGATATCGCTTGCCTGAGTGATAACGTCCATTCTTGATAGTCCTAAAAGTCGTTCTGCTGCGTTAATCATAATACTGGGATCGGTTGAAATTCCGAAAGTAAAAGTGGACGGAACTGCAACCCTGATATTACCTTTTGACAATGCACCTTTAAGGTCAATATCCGTTGTCATCGGCTCTAAAGACAATACCCCGTAATCCTGTATTAAAGGGATAATAAATGTGCCGCCGCCATGAACACATTTTGCGGTTTTTTGACCGCCTGTTTTACCGTATACTACGATAATTTTGTTTGAGGGACATCTTTTGTATTGATTAGCCACGAACGCAAATACTGCAATAAGTATCAACGCTCCCGTAACCATCAGTCCGAAAATTCCTTCCATTGTTTATTTTTCTCCTTTCGTTTTTATTTAAGATATTAAGATACTGAGGCTCTAAGGCACTAAGAGCTTATGGTGCTGTCGCACAAATAGGATACCATTACTACCTGAAAATTTGATAAGAACTTAATATCCCAGAACCTTAGTATCTTAGTATCTTTTTATTTATTTTTCTATGTACAGCATGTCATTTTCAACTTTAACGACTTTTACCATTTCAAATGCGTTAATTTTTTCGTCTGTATTATTAACCGCATCGGTTACGGTAAATTGTCCGTCGATTTCGATTTCAATCTGTCCCGAGCCTTTCGGTTCAAACGCCGTGTAAGCTTTGCCGATTTTGCCTATGGCAGTTTTTTTGTCTTTAACAACATTTTTTTCAAGTTTCTTTACAGAAAACATTAAATATGCCGTACCGAACATAAACAAAAGTCCGACTCCGAATGCTGATAAAAATGAGCCCAATTGGTCTAATTTAAACTGCTGTAAAGCCGCATAACCCATCCAACCGAAACCCATTAAAAATGCCAGCAAAGATTGCAAAGACAAAAACCCGAACGTTCCGTCAGAAGCAGTATCCGCATTGAAATCAGGGGCCACATCGCCTCCGTTATCTGCGCCGAATATCGAAAATATTATAAGCTTTATCACAAAGCATATAGTTGCAAACCATGCCAGATAATAGTAATACAGCCATGCATTCTTCAAAATTTCATTTTCCATATATTTCTCCTGATTTTATGCCGAATGTTTTCTCTTAACTCTTTTCTTTTGCGGTTTCGGGACGGCAGAATTTTTAATTGCCTTGCCCGAGGTTTGAATACGTTTTACGCTATATACATCAGGTAATGCCTGAATACAATTTATAACCTTTTTCAAAGTATCGATATTATCAAGTTCAATCCCGAGTTCAATAATACCGACATGATTTTTTGTTTTAATATTCGCATTTACGATATTAGCGTTGTTATCTGAAACAGCAGTAATTACATCTTTCAAAAGTCCCATTTTTTCTGCAGTTTCTACTCTTATGGTTGTTGTATAAGTTTTATTTGTATTAACGCCCGCCCATTTTATATCCATCAATCTTTCGTGCGGAATTGTTTCTAAGGTTTTGCAATCTACCCTGTGAACCGTAACGCCTTTATTTCTTGTTATGACACCGACTATAGGTTCCCCGGGAATAGGTGAACAGCATTTTGCAAACGAATAGAGCATTCCCTCTAAGCCGATAATGTCTTTATTTGAACTTTTTCTGCCCGAGGTATGGAAAGCATCTTCGGGGTGTTTTTCTTCGGGTTTAACGAGCTTATTGGTAATTTTATTTATGGTCGTTTCGCCATAACCGAGCGCAGCAAACAAATCATCAGCCGATTGATAATTCATAAGCTTAGCGACTTTATCAAACTCGCCGTTTTTAACGTTTTCATCAAAAACCGCTTTGGTTAATTCATGTTCAAGAGCAGTTTTGCCAAGCGTAATATGTTCTTCTCTGTTATTTTTCTTAAACCATTGTTTAATTTTTGATGATGCCTGTTTTGTAACGACAAATGTCAGCCAATCAAGACGGGGGGCGGGGTTTTTGGAAGTTAAAACTTCAACGATATCGCCGTTATGCAGCTTTGTATTTAGAGGTACTATACGACCGTTAATCAACGCACCGACTGTTCTGTGCCCGATGTCAGAATGTATCCTGTACGCAAAGTCAACAGGCGTTGCATCTTTTGGGAAATCATACAAATCGCCGTTCGGAGTGAATACAAAAACCTGATCAGAGAATAAATCCAATTTAACGCTTTTTACATAATCCTGCGCATTGGGATTTTCTTTATCATATTCAACAAGCTGATGCAGCCATGAGAATTGTTTATCCTGTATACCGTCAGCTTTTTGCGAACCTTTTTCTTTATATCTCCAATGTGCGGCAACACCATATTCTGCGACCTGATGCATTTTCCACGTTCTTATTTGAACTTCCAGAGGTTTTAATCTCGGACCGATTACGGAAGTATGCAAAGATTGGTACATGTTGCCTTTGGGCATTGCGATATAATCTTTAAATCTCCCGGGGATAGGTTTAAACTGTGAATGAATAATCCCGAGAACTTCATAACATTCTTTGACGGTATCAACGATAACCCTTACAGCAGTAACGTCATACAAATCGTTAAACGTAATATTCTGGCGTTTCATCTTGGCATAAATACTGTAATAGTGTTTTGCACGTCCCGTAATTTGTGCTTTTATACCGCTTTTTTCAACATCTTTTGAAATCTTTTTAATAAGTTCATTTACTGTTGCCTCACGCTCTGCCTTTGTTTGAGCAACAAGTTGGGCAATTTCATAATACTTTTGCGGCTCTATGTATTTTAAGGATAAATCTTCAAGTTCCGCTTTAACCTTGTAAATACCTAAACGATTGGCAAGCGGAGCAAATATATCCAATGTTTCTTTTGCAATTTTTTTTTGTTTTTCCTCGGTCATAAAATTGAGGGTTCGCATATTGTGAAGTCTGTCGGCAAGTTTCAAAAATATGACTCTTATATCCTTTGCCATTGCAATAAAAAGCCTGCGGAAATTTTCTGCCTGACGTTCTTCTTTAGACTTGAATTTTAACTTGCCTAATTTTGTAACCCCTTGAACAAGAGTCAAAACATCATCACCGAACAATTCACGTATGGTTTCGGGGGAAGTATCGGTATCTTCCAAAACATCATGCAAAAATGCCGCAATAATTGTATGGCAATCCACATGGAGTGTTGTCAGGATTTTAGCGACCTCAACAGGGTGAATAATATACGGCTCGCCCGAAACCCTGAATTGACCGTCATGAGTTTTTTTTGCGAATTTGTAAGCTTTCTCTACCTGAGCAATTTCTTCAGGCGTGTGCTTTTGTTCTATTAAAGCATTTTTAATTTCTTTAAATATTTCTATGTCAGACATAACAGGATTATTATATATTATTATATGCCTTATTTACAATAGGAAAATAAAAAATCATACAATGAGAGTATTTAAATTATTTATGATAAGTTTCGCCTTTGATAATCTTAAACGCACGGTATATCTGTTCGATCAAAATTAATCTGGCAAATTCATGCAAAAATGTCATTCTTGACATACTCATTTTTAAATTTGCCCTATCCGAAACATTCCTGCCGATTCCGCAGGACGAACCGATTACAAAAACTATCTCAGCTGTCCCCGAATTTGTCAATCCTTCTATTTTTTGTGCAAATTCTTCACTTGAAAATTCTTTTCCTTTAATTTCCATCGTGATAACAAAATCCGAAGGTTTAATATAAGATAAAATCTTTTCACCTTCTTGATTTAGAATTTTATCCGTCAAATTTTCATCTTTAATTTCAAGCGGCGGAACTTCTACAACACAAACTTGAGCATAAGGAGTTAAGCGCTTTAAAAACTTTTCAATTCCCGATTGTAAAAATTTTTCTTTAATTTTTCCGAGTGCAATTATTTTAATTTTCATAGGTCTTATATTAAAACTAAATCATCTTTTATATTTTCAAAAAATTTCTTTGATACGTTTCTTAAATCAATAATATCAACTTCATACGGCAGAGTAGAATTTTCAAACATATACATCAGTTGAGATTTTTTTTGCGGAGTTAATTCACTTGAATCAATCGCTATATCAATATCCGAATACTGTTTGGAAGTTCCTTTTACTCTTGAACCGAAAATATATAACTTGCAGTCGTGTAATTGAGATTGCATGGTATCTTTTATAAAATCCAAATATTTCAAATCTAAATCAATCATACCAATTCTTTTAATCTGTCAAGCAAATATTGCGCTTCATTTTTAAACTCGGGAATTACGCTTATTACTTCTTTTGCTGCCGTTTCATCATAAGTATGAGAAGTCATATTTCTTTTTTGTCTGTAATCAGCCCACTTTATCAGGTCAGTTTTCAGTAACCCGAATTTATTAGCCTGTCTTATGATTTCATTAAAAGTTAAATCGGTAGGAATTTCAGGCATTTGAGAAGAAATATATCTTTTCATCATTTTTACGGCTAACGAATAAGTATATTCAAAACGCTGAATCACAGCATCACGAATATCTATATCGTAATTATCCCTTTTGTATCTTTCAAGGATAGAATTTAAACTGCATATAGCTTTTTCAAATGAAGTTAAATCAATATTTTGCATAGGTAAATTTTAGCATAATTTTAGGTTTATTACAATATATGCTGTCCGTTTAAATCTTTATCGGTATTTTCCAAATATACCGATCTTGACGGGAACGCAAATTCAATATTATCAGCTCTGAATGCGGCAACCGCCTGTGCTAAAAATTCCCCGCGGACTTTTAAAAATTTCAAATACGAACCGCCTTTTATGTAGCCCATAAACCTTATATTTATTGAACTTTCGCCAAGGTCATGAATTGCAATCGTATAATTGTTGTGAATTTCTTTATGAGATTTGGCAATATCGCCAAGCAAAGCCATTGCTTTTTGAATTTGTTCATCGGATGTTGAATATGTTACGCCGAATGTTATTTTCAAAAGTCTTTTACTTGCACGAGAAACATTTGTTACAACAGCATTTGCAACAACGTTATTCGGAACATTTATTAAAAAATTGTCTAAATCACGGATTTTGGTAGAACGCATTGAAACATCTTCAACATACCCCTCAATTCCGTTAACTTTTACGTAATCCCCGATTATGTAAACTTTATCGGAAAGTATTGACAAGCTGCCGAAAACATTTGCCAAGGTATCTTTTGCAGCCATACCTACCGCCAAACCTCCGATTCCGAAAGCTGCAAGTATGGACGACATCGAATACCCCTGAGTTTGTAAAATTCCCGTTATCGCAATGAATACAAGAATAATTTTTATAAGTTTCATTATTATCGGGACAAATCGTAACAGGGGAGAATTAATTTCCTGTTTTCGGATTTTATCAAGAATTTTTTTATTTATTATATCTATTATTTTAAAGATGATATACAGAGCTACAACATTGATGCCTAAAGCAATCAGCCCTGTTTTTACTTTTGCACTTAATACCATTCGTATTCCTTCTAAATTTAGTATGTGATATAATCTTACTATAAACAGAAAGTATTTAACATGTTAAAATTACCGCAAACAGATAAAAAAATATTAATAGCGTTGTCATTGGCATTTTGTCTTACGCTCGGAGTAGGCTTTGAACATTTTTATCAACCGAAGCGAAAGACAATAAATATCTATATGCAGGCGCTTGACAGCTATAATCTTAAAGATTATTCAAATGCATACTATCAATTTTCGAGGGTCGGAAACTTTTCAAAACTCAAACCCGCCGCACTATACAGACAGGCATTGTGTGCTCATGCCCTCGGGGATGAAGTTTCGGAAATCGAAGCGTACAGCGCACTATTTAAACATTTTCCCGCAAGCCATTTAAGCACCGAAGCAAAATACAATGCCGCAAAATTACTTTCAGACAGAAATTCAAAAAAGGCTTTGAGATATTTCAGCGAAGTCATGGTTTCGGGCGCAGACGAAGAATACAAAGTTGCATCACAATACTATATATCTAAAATTGAAGCCCGAAATAAAAAAACTAAGCTTAAAAAAGAAAAAATAGAAGAAGGTTTCAGAAATTATCTTGTAAAATATCCTGACGGAAGATTAGCTGCAGATGTTGCAAGAAATTGGCTTAAATACAATCCCAAAATGAAATCATCAGATTTTGTACTTGCAGGCAGAGCATACTATCTGGCAGGTTTATACAATGAATCCGAACAAATTCTTTCAAAAGCCAAAATGAATGATGCTTGGGCGCTTTTAGCCTCGATTGCTTATAAAAAAGGCAATATCGTAAAAGGTAACAGCCTTACAATAGTCGGGAGCGCAAAATACGCAGGCAACGTAGAAAAAGAGGATTATAACAGAGCCGTAAGCGATTACGTTTTGTATGGCAAAAATTCCTACAATTCCGCAACGGAACTTTTAAAAATCGCTAAAGGCAAATACAAAGACTACATCTGGAATTTGAAATGCAAAAATTCTCCGCAAAGTTCAAAATACAGCTGCTATGAAGAATTGTACGGAACTTTTCCCAACGGCGATTATGCACAAAATGCAATGCTAAACACCCTGATAGGAAGATTAATAAATAAAAATTATACGGGCGCCAAATTAATGACCAATGATTTTATTACAAAATATCCCGATTCCGAATACTTGCCTATGGTAATGTTTTGGAATGCTAAAATTGAACAAAAATATTCGCACAACCCCAATTTTGAGATATTTTACCGCAATATTATAAATAATTTTCCCGATTCTTATTACGCTTATCGTTCGTTCTGGATTGTTGAAAATCTGCCAAATTCAATCATACCGACGGATTTGGTTTATAAACCCGTCGAATATCCGTACAAATACCCTCACAAAGGCAGTATTTTGTATAATTTGATACTCGTAAACGATTACACAATGATTGAAAAATATGCAAATGACGATTTTATAAAAAGCTGGGCGCAATATAAAAACGACAATTATGTAACATCTATGCTTACGGCTAAAAAAGCTATGGAAAAATTAAAGACAAAACCGCCCAAAGATGATGCCCGTTGGAGACTTGTATACCCGCTTAACTACTTTAAACAGGTACAAACCCAAAGTTCATATTACGGTAACAACCCTGCACTTATTATGGCAATAATTAAAGAAGAAAGCCATTTTAATCCGTATGCACAATCAGGAGTCGGCGCAATAGGATTAATGCAGCTGATGCCGCAAACGGCGCACGAAGTAGGCGAGAAAAAGGGGTATCAATTTAATACCACGGATTTATTTAACCCCGAATTTAATATAAGAATGGGAAACATCTATTATGCAACCCTAAAAGACAATTTGGGCGGAATGGATATTTCGGCTGTTGCCGCATATAATGGCGGAATAGGTTCTGTTACACGTTGGAAAGACTTGTTGCATTACTCAGATACCGATGAATTTGTCGAACAAATCCCTTATGAAGAAACAAAAAATTACGTCCATAAAGTTATGACAAGCTATTGGAACTATACAAGGGTTTACCAGAAATAAAATGACCGATAAAAATCCGCAAAAGATAAAGAATATGTTTGACGAAATTTCACCATACTATGATGAAATGAATAATTTAATGTCTTTGGGCACTCATTATTTAATAAAAAAAGATATTTTAAAAAAACTGAATATCGAAAAACATTCGCAAATTTTGGATTTGTGCTGCGGAACGGGGGATTTTTCACGGATAATAAATAAACTTCAACCGAGCGCAAAAGTTATCGGGCTTGATATTTCATCTGAAATGCTTAAAACCGCAAAATCAAAAAATCCGTCAAATACTTTTATTTTAGGCGATTGTACGAATCTGCCGTTCAAAGAAAACGAATTTGACTATGTAACAATCGGATTCGGACTAAGAAACATTGAAAATCGCACTAAAGCACTATCAGAAATTTACAGGGTGCTCAAACCGCACGGCGAATTTTTGCATCTTGATTTTGGCAAACATAATTTCGCAGGAAAAATATTTGATTTCTGCGTACCGATTTTAGCAAAAATTCTGAAAAAAAATTTAAGTAGCTATTCTTATTTGATATCCTCAAAAAACGAATACCCTGAACCTGATGAACTTTTAATCGAATTTGAAAATGCGGGGCTTAAATACGTTTTAAAGAGAGATTATATTTTCGGCGCAATATCTGCCCAAATTTGTGAAAAGTAAAAGTTAAATTATCCTGCACTCTTTGCAGCCGCAAAGGACATCTGTTATCATTCGAAATGATTGTGCAACTATTTGCAAATCATTTTCGCTTTGATTTTCGGCAGCACTAACTAAAGCAATATTTCTGTCAAGACATGTTTTCAAATCGACATGTTTAATATTTTTGCTGCGCACGACAATTACCCTCAGATTACTGAACTTGTTTATAACTTCCGAACTTAATAATGACGGCGTAAACACATTCAAAGCGGAAGTTTCTTTTAACTGCTTCTCGCTTAATTCATTGACCGTTTTTCTGTTTAAACTCTTTGAAAAAATCTTTATATCAAAATTTTCGGGATTTACCTTAAAAAACGGCTTTTCCGAATTTTTTAAATCGTAAAATAAAACCTTGCAAACCATAAATACTCCTTTTTATAAAATTATATTTTTAATTTTTAAGGAATAACTATTGCCCGAAAGCCCTATTATACGTGGTAAAAAATTAGTATTTTGTCCGATTAAAAACAAAAAAGAAAACTTTATTATATAAATACAAAAAAGATTTTCGATGCCAAAATGCTCAGTTACACCGTGACTTCAACGGACATGCAGCTAAAGGGCATGGCATGCGGGAAACGGAATGTAGTTTGTCAGATTAGCATGACCTGATAAATTATATCCGTAGCGGAGCATGGTTTTAGTATAAAACCATGCCCTGCTTTTTGGTCAAAAAGTATCAATTTTGGGATATTTTCATATTTTTTTACAAAACTTAACCTTTGCAAAATCATGCTAAAACCATGTCTTGACATGGTTTCAAGCCTTTGGGGCAGGCGCAAAACCATGATATGACATGGTTTTGCGCCATTCTAAAAACCCTCAAAGCCCGTGATACAAGGCTTATATACCTACTTAATAAAACTTAATAACTAAATGAACATCTCTTGAAAAAAATATCTTATTTTCTATAATGTTGTTATAGAGTTGAAAGTCATTGATACTACGGCTTTAGGGGAGATGTAGGGATATATCCTGTCGGATTATCTTGCACAAAAATAGTTAATAATGGAGAATTAAATAATTGTTTAGAAGTAGAGATATGGGTAGAGCAGTTGCAGTAAGACGTTGGACCAATACTGCAATTGAATGTTATAAAAGAGGCTGCAATTGCGAGGGCTGCTTTTATAAAGATTTTTTCAGCGGTTCATCACAAAAATGCCAGATGAAAGCTTCCGTTTTGGAATTGGTTAGAGTAATCGGAACACCCGATGTTGAATTACAGCAATTTTTAGCTGATGAATAACCAAATTCAAAAATCGTAATCAAGATTTTACAAAAAAGCTTTTTAGAAAGTAAAATTATTTGTCAAATTTTACATAATTTGGCAAATTCACCCTTTAAAAAAGTATTTTAGTGTGTTATAATAGCATAGCGCATGTTAAAAAACGGAGGTATTTATGCACATTCATGTAAACGGTAAAAATATTGAAATTACCGATGCTATCAAATCTTATGTTAAAGAAAAAATTGGCAAAGTTGCCGCTCGTTATGACCAAATTCAAGGGATAGACGTTGTTTTAACGGTTATCAAAAATCCCGCAGCAGAGGGCAAACATATTGCAGAAGTTATATGCAAAACAAATTCCGGCACAATTCATTGCGAAGAAGCAGGAGAATCAATGTATGCAAGCATAGATTTGTTGGCAGATAAATTTGCAAGACAAATTACCAAATTTAAAGATAAAAATATTTCTTCAAGCAAAGAATCCATTCGTGATGTCAAGATTGAAAGAGAACCTGACGGCGAAGTAGAAATCAAAGCTATGGAAGATTAAATTTTCATCTTTTAAACAAATACTAAAAAACGGTGATAGGGAACTATCATCGTTTTTTTTGCTTGTTCTATACATTCTATGTCATTTTAAGTCATTCTGAGTGCAAGCGAAGAATCGCCTTGTCGTACTAATAGGTTTATAGGTTTATAGGTTTATAAGTGTATAAGTTCATAAGTTTATAAGTTTATAAGTTCATAAGTGAGTTACCATTTTCCTCCACCCTTTGGGGGGAGGATGTCCGCAGGACAGGAGAGGAGCTACAGAATGCGGACAAGTTTGACTAATAGCCCCTCTCCCGAATTTCTGACTTTCGCAAAAGCTCAAGCTGAAAATTCTACCCTGCTCCCCAAGGGGGTACGTACATCCAGCGACTATTCGCTATTGCTCAAGATGACTATATTATATCGGTGCGTTAGCAAAAGAACTCTACTATTTTAATCCTTTACGCAAATCACCTTATATGCTCCATTAAAACCTGTGTTTATATCATACGTATAATTTGCATATTCAGGCGTAAAATACATTCTTGCCGCACAACCTCCAACAGGACAGCGAAAATTACTTGCTCCATTATTTGTTTCCGATGACCACAAATTAAATTTCTCAGAATCACCGGTTAATCCAAGAGATGATAAAATTGAAGTATCTTTTTTCATAGTTCCATGAACTGAATTGTTACTGAATTTTTTGTCATAAAGTTCCTCTGCGATCATAGAAAGAGTACCCTTATCAGGTAAATGAGCTCCATGCACCTTTTCGCAATAATCTTTTGCTAATTGCCAATTATTATTAAATGTACCTGTAGCATAATCATTGGGATTACCACAGCACTTACCATCTTCGCCCTTATAGTCATATCCGTAATACGTCGGTCTTGTATAATTCGGGTCTTTTTCTTTTAGCTTATTATACATCTCGTCATACGCCTGCGCACTCCCGCCTGCTGCTTTGCCTTTTATACACAAATTTCGCCTTATCTTCCGCAGTCTGTAATTCTTTACAATCAGATGTTATATCTTCACGTCCCGTTAGTTTTTTATCTACCCTTACTGCTAATTTTGCCCAGCAGTCTTTTATTTCAATCTTTCCTCGTGCAAGGATTTTCATTGTAAATTTATCAAATCCGTACTTTCTTGTATTCGGGCATTTCGTTGATTGGCTCGTTTGACCACAGTTTGGCTCTTTATCTCCATTAACATCTACCGTTAAATAAATA
>ONOE01000009.1 GCA_900319365.1 uncultured bacterium
GATTCTTCGGCTACGCCTCAGAATGGTCTGAAATATTGTCGAGCTATTCCTGACAAAACTATGTATCAATATTTGTTGCGTAAACGGCATTCGATTGAATGAAATCACGTCTTGGCTCTACTCTGTCGCCCATCAAAATATCAAACAGCTGATCGCAAACCATTGCATCTTCAATATTTACCTTCAGCAAGGTTCTTGTTGCCGGGTCCATTGTTGTTTCCCAAAGCTGTTGCGGCATCATTTCGCCCAAGCCTTTGAATCTCTGAATTTGCAAACCTCTTTGACCTCTGTCATCAATTGTTTTTTGCAATTTTTCAAACGAATTGATTTCAACGGATTCCGTATCGGTTTCCAAAAGCAACCCGCCCGATTCCTCAATCAAGAAATCTCTGATTAACGGATAAGATTCTTTCAATCTCTTGTACTCCGAACTCTTTAAAATATTCTGGTTAAATATTACGTGCTCCTCATCATTCAAATGCAATACGAAAGCATATTTTGCATTTTCAGGGTTATATTTAACCTCGACTTTATAATTTTGAGCCTCGGTAATATTGTAATTCTTTGCGTGATCCTGCAAATAATGGTTAAGATATTCGCAATGTTTATTCATCATATCTTGAGAATCAAAATCGGCAATCTCAATACCCGATCTTACCAATCCTCTTAAAAATACAGCAGGATAAAGGTTCAAGATAGGGTTATTGTAAGAACGATAAAATTCTGACATATTTTTAATCAATTCTAACAATTCGCTGCCTGATTTTACATTTTTCTTCTCTTTATCAGACAAGCTCAAATTCTTGATACCACGTTCTTTAAGCATTTTATCCAAAACATGTTCATTGAATAAATATTCTGAAGATTTGCCCTGAGTAACCTTGAATAAAGGCGGCTGTGCAATGTAAACATAACCGTTTTCAATCAATGATCTTGCATATCTGTAGAAAAATGTAAGCATCAATGTTCTGATATGAGCACCATCAACATCGGCATCGGTCATAATGATAATTTTGTGATATCTTAATTTTTCAATGTCGACTTCTTCAGGGTTGCGGCTGATTTTTATACCGAAAGCCTGAACCATTGATTGGATTTCGTTATTTGCATAAATTCTGTCCAGTCTTGCTTTTTCAACATTTAAGATTTTACCTCTTAAAGGCAAGATAGCCTGAAACATTCTGTTTCTTCCCTGTTTAGCTGATCCGCCTGCGGAATCTCCCTCAACGATAAAGATTTCACATTGTGCGGGATCTCTGTTTGAACAGTCAGCTAATTTCCCCGGCAAGGTAGAATTTTCAAGAACAGTCTTTCTTCTTGTTAATTCTCTTGCTTTTCTTGCAGCTTCTCTTGCTCTTTGAGCCTGCAAGGTTTTATCAATAATAGCCTTTGCCATTTTAGGGTTAAATTCTAACCATTCTTGCAATTTTTCTTTAACTGCATCTTGAACGGCACCCAAAGCCTCGATTGAACCGAGTTTCTCTTTTGTCTGTCCTTCAAATTCAGGGTTAGGAATTTTAACGGAAACAATAGCAGTTAAGCCTTCTCTAACATCATCCCCCGACAAATTTTGCTCGGAATCTTTTAAAATCTTATTCTTTCTTGCATAATCATTTAATACACGTGTTATGGCGTTTCTGAAACCTGTCATGTGAGTTCCGCCAAAGTGAGTATTGATATTGTTTGCAAAAGATAAAATATTTTCGGTGTAAGAATCGGTATATTGCATTGCGACTTCAACCTGAATATCACCGACGACTTTTTCAATATAAATCGGTTTGTCATGCAATACGGATTTATTTTTGTTCAGATATTCAACATAACTTGCAATCCCGCCTTCATAATGGAAGATTTCCGGTTCTTCCAACCCCGGGTGCATATAAATTATTTTTAAGCCTTTATTTAAGAAAGCCATTTCACGAAGTCTTGTTCCGATTACGTCGGTATCGATTTCGGTAGTTTCGGTAAAGACTTCAGGATCGGGCCAGAAAGTTGTTTTTGTACCTGTTTTATCTGTCGGTCTGACTTTTTCAACGGGAGCTAAAGGTTCGCCTCTCATATATTCCTGACGCCATACATAACCTTGCCTTGAAACTTCTACAACGTACTTTTCTGATAATGCATTAACAACCGACGCACCAACGCCGTGAAGTCCGCCTGATACTTTGTATCCGCCGTCGCCGAATTTGCCGCCCGCATGAAGTACGGTGTGAACAATTTCCAATGCTGATTTGCCCGTTCCGGGCTTAATATCAACGGGGATACCACGACCGTTATCCTCAACCGTTACGCTGTTATCAGGGTTTATTGTTACATGAATATCCGTACAATAACCGGCTAAAGACTCATCAATCGAGTTATCAACGATTTCATAAATACAATGGTGCAAACCTCTTTGAGAAGTAGAACCGATATACATACCGGGTCTTACCCTTACGGCTTCCAAACCCTCTAATACACGAATATTATCGGCGCCGTAATCTTCAGCTCCGTGGGTTTCTATTTCTTCGGTCTGTCCTGCATAAGGATCAACAAATTCTTCATCTATTTCTTTTCTTAATTCTTCTTTAGAAATTTTTTGTTCATTTTCTTTTGTTGCATTTGCTGCTGTATCATTAGTAGTGTTGTCAGCCATGTATTTCTCCCCTAATCACTATCCTTTATTTATATAATACCACAAACACTCGATTTTCAACAAAATCTTTACTCTAGGTTAAGAATATTTACGTTTCAACATAAATTCGGCAGATACTGTTATTCATCAAAAATTTTTATGATAATATTATATGCGATAGGAAGGGAAGTGTATTATGAGCGAATTAAAAATATACAGAGATAAAGATATTGATACCGATTTGATTAAAACTAAAAAGATTGCTGTTATCGGATTCGGTTCTCAAGGTTACGGACAATCTTTGAATTTGAAAGATTCGGGGTGCGACGTTGTTTTAGGATTAAGACTCGGCGGAAATTCCGATAAAAAAGCCAAAAACTACGGTTTTAAAACAATGACCATAGAAGATGCCGTAAAATGGGCCGACGTTATTCAGGTTTTAATACCAGATGAAGTTCAGGCAAAAGTTTATGAAGAACAAATTAAACCCAATATGAGAGCAGGGCAATATTTAATGTTCGCTCACGGATTTAACATTCATTATAAGAAAATTGTTCCCGCAAAAGACATAAATGTAATAATGGTTGCACCCAAAGGACCGGGGCATACCGTAAGAAGCCAATATGTAGAAGGCAAAGGTGTGCCTTCTCTTATTGCGGTTTATCAAGATCCTACGGGCGACAGCAAAAAAGTTGCTCTGTCTTATGCGGCAGCAATAGGCGCAGGACGAGCAGGGATTATTGAAACGACATTCAGAGAAGAAACCGAAACAGATTTATTTGGAGAGCAGGCAGTAATTTGCGGCGGAGTTTCGGCTTTGATGAAAGCAGGATTTGAAGTTTTAACAGAAGCGGGGTATTCACCTTATATGGCATATTTTGAAGTTCTGCACGAGATGAAACTTATTATTGATCTTGTAAACCAAGGCGGTTTAGCCGATATGAGATATTCGATTTCTAATACGGCAGAATACGGCGATATGACCAGAGGGCCTAAAGTAATAGGCGAACCCTCTAAAAATGCAATGAGAGAAATCTTAAAAGATATTCAATCGGGCAAATTTGCAGATGAATTTACAAACGAAATGGCAACGGGTCATAAAAAGTTTGATAAATTAAGAGAAGAAAACAGAAATCACGAAATTGAAAAAATCGGCGAAGAAATCCGTTCATCTTTCTCTTGGGGAAGAAAAGAAAATATCATAGACAGAAGTAAAAATTAATTATAGGAGTTTATTTAAATGTATAGCGAAGATATTTATGAAGTCGTAATCTTTTCCGTCGGTGATACAAAAGCCGGAACGAAAATGGGCAAACTTCAATTAAAAAATACCGTAGATAACAGCATTTTGAATTGCATATTGTGGGAAGAAACTTTAAACAGGTTTGACCCCAAAATTTTCAGAACGGGCAATTTGGTAAGAATAGTTTCCGCTACATTTAACGAAAGATATAACAACTGCCTTGTATCGGCTCTTGAGCTTGTCAAAGAGGCTAAACTCGGACTTGACGAAGATCAAAGAGAAAAATATTGGTCAAAACTTCAATATTATATTAATAAAATCAAGAAAGACGATTTAAGAGAATTTGTATCAAAACAATTCAGCGAGCACGAAAAAGACTTCAAAATCATGCCTGCGGCTAAACTTATGCATCACAACTATGTCGGCGGATTGCTTGTACATACGGTTGAATGTGCGGAGTTTGCGGAATTAAATTTACCGAAATTTGCATACAAGCTTGATGAAGATGATATTTATGCAGCTTGTTTATTGCATGATTTCGGCAAACTTTTTGAATATACCATAAATCTTGAAACGGGCTTAATTGATTATGCGCCTAATTTCAGAGAAACATGGATTTCGCACTCACAATACGGATTTTCCGTTTGTATGACGGCAGGATTTCAAAAGGTTGCCAAAATGATTGCCGCTCATCATGGCAGAGCAGAATGGGGAGCAATTATTGATTTGGACGGCAAAGATTTAGAACCCGAATTATATCTGATCCACTTTATAGATAATCTTTCCGCAAAATTCGGTAAAATTAACGTAGCTTTGCTTGAGAAAAATGAGAATCTCTAAAAAGTTCGCTCTTGTGTTTTAGAAAAAATTGTTATATTATAATATTACAAGTACAGAAATGAGGTTTAGCAATGAATCAAATAATAAAAGTAGCGTGGGAATTAAACGAAAATACCGATAACAGATACAAACTTGTATATGAAATAGCAGAACTTGCAAAAAAATTGGTTGATGAAAGCCAGGCAAGAAAAGCAAGAGAAAGTTTCGGATATGAAGATTCTCATGAAACATCGTTTTCTCATGAAAATCCTGTTGAACACGCTTTGATGGTAAAAGCATCTGAAGCTGACGACAACAGATTAGTAGGTTAATTAAATATATAAAAATGCACGAAAATCTTATGGTTTGCGTGTATTTTTGTGTTTGGGGAGAAATTAAATATGAAAGATACACTTGATTATATCAATACTTATACAGACAATTTTCAGCCTGAAATAGGAATTGTTTTAGGGTCGGGGTTAGGCGAACTTGCAGATAAATATTGCGAGTATTCCATACCGTATTCTCAAATTCCGGGGTTTGAATCTTCAAGTGTTGTAGGACACAAAGGACAGCTCGTTTTTGCAAACATAGTAAACAGAAAAGTCGTAATGATGCAGGGAAGATTGCATTTTTACGAAGGATATTCAATGCTGCAGATTACATATCCGATTAAAGTTATGAAAAGACTAGGTGTAAATACCTTAATTCTTACCAATGCTGCAGGGATTGTAAATAAAAGCTTCCGCCCGGGAGATTTGATGGTAATAACGGACCATATAAATTTCATGGGCGATAATCCTTTAAAAGGTCATAACGATGAAACATTCGGCGAACGTTTCCCTGATATGTCGGAAATTTATAATAAAGGGTTAATAAAAATAGCTGATACGGCAGGCAGACTTTTGAATTTGAACCTGCGCCACGGCGTATATATGGCAACATCGGGCCCGTCTTATGAAACACCCGCAGAAATCGTTATGGCAAGAACAATGGGGGCAGATGCGGTCGGAATGTCCACCGTTCCCGAATCTATCGTTGCAAATTATTGCGGAATGAAAGTCCTTGGCATAAGCTGTTTAACAAACTATGCAAGCGGAGTTTCAACCAAAAAGCTCAGCCATGCAGAAGTTGTAACAACCGCAAATGACGTTAAAGACAAATTCAGCGCTTTAATCTTAATGATTTTACAAAACGCAAAATAAAATTTAGGAACTTATATACAAAGTTACAGTACAATAAGAATTACCACCATAGCAAAATTTGTCTTTTGGGAATTGCTTTCTCTCGGACCAGTAGGTCGGTATTGCTATGCCGACAATTAAAAACTTCTGGATGAAATAGCAAAAAATTTTTTGGTCAGATTTAATATTAGCACTATGATTATATCTAAAATTGAATCGACTTTAAATAAATTAACCCCGGGCATACCGTTTAAGCAGTATGCTAAAAAAGTTTTATACCACGGACAGGATTGCGGATATATAGAAGCCGCAGGTAAAAGAAAATACATTCTGACTCCCGCTATTGATAAACTTGAGCATAAATTGGACATAAACAATTTTGATATAGACCGTCCGAGAAAAATTACCCCCAAAGAATTTAACTATTTTAAACTTCTGTTAAAGCCTTTTATAAAAAACGAAAAAGGTTTTAAAAAGATGAATTTGAATAAAGATTTATACTACAGCCCGAGCGCAGCATCAATACTTGTTTGGGATGAAGAAAAGATGCACCCTGTCGTAACCATCATCAAAAAGCTTAAATCCCCGACAAAAGAAGTGCTTTGCCATAAATTTCCGTTTTTGAGAAATATTTTAAAAATTAATTAAAGGTATAAATAATTCTGTTACAAAAGTTCTTATATATTTGACAAGTTTAAACCGTTATTTTATTATCGGAGAACAAAGAGGAAATGAAGTGAATATCTTCAACTGTTGCCGTAGCCGTAATAGTCGGAATGCTCAAATTATTAAATATTTTCTGCGTGCAGTTTCGGAAAATATACATTGGTCTTTGAGTTGTCCTCTTTTTTAAGAACGAAAAACAGAGGATTTTTTAATGCCTGTAGCAGCCGCAAACATTGGAAATACAAAAATAGGCACCTGTCCGCACGGAATGCCGATGGGGGCTTGCCCTATTTGCAACGGAATGGCAGGGGGAAATTCTACAACCAAACGTGATACCCCGAGAGATGTCGGCGAGATGACATACAACGAATGCGCCGCAATCGGAGCTTTGCTAAAAGCTCAAAAAGCCGCACAAAAAAGAGCACAGGCTAATCAACAAACTTTTATTCAATCCGCACTTCAATTTCAAAAAAATATGGAATCTTTGCATAATAAAATTCTGGATTTGGCAGCCTCAATTTCTAAAAACGCTCCCGCAATAGTAGCGGCACCGATTAATTTTATTTTGAATAACGTTATAGGAAAATTAATCAGCGCACTTGCAAACACCCCGAACGTTATGGCAAACTTTGCACAAAAATTTGTTGATATAGCTGATAAACTTGCTGCCGTTTACGGCGAATTTAAAGCCGCCATTTCAAAAGCCTTATCAAACCTTGCAGGCAGTATTAAAAAGAAATTGAAATCAATTTTCTTCATTTTCGGCGCTGAAGAAACAGATGATGAAGATAAAAAAGTTGACGAAGCAAAAAAAGCGTTCAATCTTAAAACTTTTATACATAATCTTGCACGAAAATTTAAGCACGAAGAAGAAAGGATAGCCGATGAATATTAATCCTTTCGTAAATGATAATATTATCCAACACAGAAATATGACCGCTTCTCAAAAGAAAAATATAAATAATACAAGAGAAGGAGTTGTAGTAAACAGTTACGTAAAAGATAATAACGAAAATTTATCGGAAATGAAAGATACATTTTTAATTTCTGATAATGAAACAATGCCGAAACAGTTATATAATGATAATAAAATCGTAGAGAAAAAACTTCTTCCGCTAAGCTCCATTGCATTGGGGGTAATGGGCTCTATTGCGGCGATTACGGGATTTGTCAGATACAGCGCAAAGGTTTCAAAAAATGTTTCAAAAGAAAAATGGCTGCCTGCCGTTACAAGAAACGTTAACCTCAACGAAGAACTTCATCAGGTAATTTATCAAATGGTACAAAGCCCGAACAGCAAAACATTTATTGCGGGCGCAGGAGTTTTGACCCTGTCAGCCATGGCTTTTATGGGCAAGACATTTTTTGACGGATTTAAAGAAATCTGGGTAAAAAGAAAAGAATCAGACATTCAAAAGAATTTGCAGGAAAATTTGGTTAATGTCGAAACTCAAGCTTTTGCAGGCAAAATGCAAATAATAAGAAGTATGCTTTCAAAATATACCAAAGATTTTGAGAAATATTTAAATACAGATGATAAATCTTCCCCCGAATTTGGCAGAAAGACGTTTGAGCAGTTTGCATTCGGCGGAGTTCACGATAAAAACAACGATAATCCCGAAAATAAAAACAAACTTTTAAATACTATAGTCAACACATTTATCGGAGTCGGAACTCTTGCAGGCATTGTAGGGCTCGGATTTTTATCATTGAAAAACCTTACAAAAAGCAAATTGCACCTGCAAGAAGCACTTGACCAAACAAAAGATATAATTCAAAAAGTCGTAAAATCTTCAAACGATACGACTAAAAAGACTGACAAAGAAAACCTTGAACACATGTTTGTCGAAATTGAAAATTCCAAAGGCGTAAAAAATTTTATAGAAGAACAAATCAATAAGCTGAACTGGGACGAAAAAGAGAAGAAAGATTTTTACAATGAAGTTATTGAAAAAATTGAAACTTCCACGACAAAAGTAAACCCTAATATCGGCGGCGACGGAACTCCCAAACCTGCATTCAACTCTTTTGTCAATGATTATAAAGCATTTTTCTATAACTGGCTTTTAGATACTTCTAACCCGCAATTCGGACTTTTATTTGCAGGGATAACGGGTATAACGGCAATCGGTTACGGCGGAAAACTTGCAGGAGATGCATTGAAAGAAGTTCAGGTCAAAAAGATAAACGCTCAAACCGAACTTGAACTTCAACAGCGCCTTGTTTCTACCGAATTGAGAAACTTCAAAGCAAAAAAAGATGCGGCGGTATTCCCGCTTGTTAAAGAGTTTTATAAACAAGCTCAAAGCGGAAAACGTTCAAAAGAAGAATTAAAGAATATGGCAGAAAATGTACTGTTTGAAATTAAAAACGGACCTCCGTTTGTATATTCATAAAATTTTTTGAGGAAATAAAATGATTCATCCCGTTCTTGCAAATAATATCAATCCATATCCCCGCTATATTTGCGCAAGCGCTCAAATGCCCACGCAAAGCAGAAATTATTGCGTGTTTGATAAAGATGAAACAGATTATTTTGTCAAACAAAAAGAAAATGCCCTGCCTTATTTAACAGACATCTTGAAGCATTCAAATAACGAAGGACAGGTAACAGAAACCCTCTATATTCTTAACAGAATGCTTGATGACGGGACAAAAGGCATAGACAAATTGTACCCGGTATTTTCCAGATTCAACGATACAAAGTCCCCCAATATTCAAACCTATCTTGCGGGGATTTACCGCAAAATTCAGGTTCCCGATGCATTCGGACCGCTTTGCAAAATGCTTATACAAAATTCTATACATGATGATAATCAGGGTAAACTTTTTGACCCGAATGAAGAAATCGGCGGGGCAATTTTAAGCTATATTTCCGATCGTTGGCGGCACTAAAAATTAAAAAATATATGTTGATTTTTTTATTCTTATAGAATATAATTGTGCATATTTAAATAAAGGAGAAAAATATGTTAGAAAAAATCGAAAAATTTCAAGTTCTGTTACTCGGGCTTGTTATCGGCATTGCGGGGATTATTGCAACAGTAATAATATCTAATACCCTTTCAAAAGACGTGATAAGCGTAACCGGTTCGTACTCTCAAATCGTAACGTCAGACAAAGGTTCCTATGAATTTGACGTTGAATCGAGAGGGGCTTCAAGAGCAGCTGCTTATGCGGTTTTACAAAAACAAAAACCGATTATTATAAAATACTTAAAATCTCAGGGGTTTAAAGACAGCCAGATTGAAGAAAAATACATAAACGGCTACAACGTATACAGAACAACTGCAAACGGCAACACCACAAATGATATTATAGGATTTAATGCGACTCAAAAATTTGCCGTTTCATCAGATAATGTAAAGAAAATCAAGAAAATTTCAACCGACATCAACAGCCTCACAGAACAGGGAATAAATATCAGCGGCTATGAACCGTCTTATTTTTATTCAAAATTGTCTGATTTGAAAATCGAAATGCTTGAAAAAGCATCACTTGATGCTAAACAAAGAGCAAAAGCAATGTTAAAAGCAACTCATAACAGAGTAGGTAAAATCCAATCGCTTCAAATGGGCGTATTTCAAATTACCCCCGAAGATTCAAATAACGTATCAGATAGCGGAATAAGCGATACATCTTCTATTAAAAAGAAAGTAACCTCAGTTGCAAACGTTACATTCAGAATAAAATAATTTTTTACATTGAAAATCATAAAAAAGCCATAGATTTAACTCTATGGCTTTTATTTTTATTTCATATTTCTAATAACGTTTTCTGTTATATCTTCCCCGCCCGAAATTACCATGCCTGTAGGTAATACGAGGTTGTAATCCGTCTTTTTGGCTTGGGCGGATATTACATTTTTGATATCGGTTGTTATTTGGACTATTTTTTTGCTGTATTCTTCATCTATTTGATCACGTTTAGTTTCAATTTCTTTTCTGTAATCCGTTTCAAGTTTAATTGCCTGAGTTTGATCCTGAGTATTTGCGATTTCGTTTTGTGCTTTTGAAATCAGAGTTTCCAATTCTTTTAGCTGTTTGTCTTGCGAGAGTTTCAAATCTCTTATATCTTTTGAATTTTCCATAACCTTAGACACATCAACAACCGCAACTTTGTATTTTGGAAGCGATACCGCCGCATCATTCATTGAATACCCCGCAATAAAAAACATTGCGCAAGCTCCGATTAACAATAAAGTTTCTTTTTTCATAATATAAATCTCCTTCGCATAATGAATTTTTATTAAATCAAGAGATTTTGTAATTGCCCGAAAAGCTAAAAAAAAATCTTCCTGTAAGGGGAAAAAAGGAAGATTGGTTATACACTTTTTTTAATAAACACTTAAGGATTCTTATTCACAAGAGGATTTATAATTATGCAAAAATGCTTTTTGCATTAGATAAATCTTTTTTATTTTCTTCTTTGTTTGAAGAATTGTTATTCATAAGTAACTCACCGCCATAGAAAGGATTAGAACCGTTTTTATCTTTAGCGGCTTCAGAAGTTGTAATGCTCATAAATTGAGTTTTGTTTGCTTCTGCAGTTTTTTGAGCTTCAGGTGCAACTGCATTAGGTACAACGTTAGGCATATATTTGCCGTCAATTTTAGAAGAAATTGCAGCCTGAGAATTTAAAAATTTGATAGAATTAAGAGTTTCGGTATTTAATTGGAATTGGAAAGAATTGTTCAATGCAATTTGTTTTTGAACTTGAACATCAAGTTTTCCGTTATATAAATCAATCCCTAATTCAACGGGTTTTGCAAGCGAATTAACTTTAGCTGCAGAGAAGTTGTTCTGATATTGATTACTTTTTTGAGCAGCACGGTTAAGGATTTCTTTAGAAACCTCTTTTAACATCGATCTGTCGATGCCGTTTTGATATAATGCTGTATAATTTACATTCAGACTCATTAGTTAATCCCTTGTTTCCTTACATGTAAATTATCGGAATTATTCTCAAAATCTTTAGGGTTTTAAGGGATTTATTAAGATTTATTAACAGCGTTTAATAACAACCTAAATGTGTCTTTGCGTCGGAGATAAAAGCAAGTCTGATAATCTGTCAGCGCCGACGAAATCTCTTTGGGACATCAATCTTGCGGCAAGGTGATTGTCATAAGGTACAAATCTGTGTCTTACTTCAAACGAACCGTCGTTAAAATCTATTATGCAATAGCAGGCTTTCGGGTCTTCTGTCATAGGTCTGCCGACAGAACCGACATTTACAACCGTTTGTCCCGAATTTGTCTGATATCCGCAAGGAATATGAGTGTGCCCGCACAAAATTAATTTTTCGGTCGTACCCGCAATAATTTCTTCTATATCTTCAATCGGCATACCGGGTAAAATATCTTCGTTATTTGCTCTCGGTGATCCGTGAACCATTAAAACGGGAACACCCTCTATTTCAATACTCAATTGAGGCGGCAGGTTTGCAAGATACGCTTTGTATTCATCCGTTAAGATTTCAACATCGCTTTCTATCGCATTTGCCATAACGGGATATTGAGCTTCAAGAAATTCGACAACTTCCGGTCCGAAAGTTGCAATCATTTTATCTGTATTACCTTGAATTACCGTCCATGCGGTTTGCTCCATTACATAATCCATAACTTCTTTAGGCTGAGGGCCTGCAAGAGCCAAATCTCCCAAGCAGTATACATATTCGCAATTTTGATTTACGGCATCCGTCATTACTGCTTCCAAACCCTGAACATTTGCATGAATATCCGACAAAACGGCAACTCTCATAAATTTCTCCTTTGTATTCTTTATTTTTAAATATTCTTAATTAAATTTCTATATAAGTTATAACATAATACGAGTTAAAATACCAAATTTTATTCTTGTGATAAAATTTTTATATGATTAAAAGAAGAATAACAAAAGAAATTTCAATAGGCAATGTCAAAGTAGGCGGAGGAAACCCCATATCTGTACAATCTATGTGCAATACGGATACAAGAGATATCAAAGCAACGTCAAGACAGATTAAAGAACTTGCCGATGCGGGATGTGAAATAATCAGACTCGCCGTATTAAATAAAGATGCAGCCTCTGCAATTAAAGACCTTGTCAAGGTTTCACCCGTTCCGCTTGTTGCAGATATTCACTTTGATTACAGACTGGCCATTCAATGTATAAATAACGGCATTGCAGCATTAAGATTAAACCCGGGAAATATCGGCAGAAAAGAACATACTCAAGCCGTTGTAAAACTTGCCAAACAACAAAAAATCCCGATAAGAATAGGCGTTAATGCAGGTTCACTGGAAAAAGATTTGCAGGATAAAGACATTCCTCTGTCAGAAAAAATGGTTCAAAGCGCAATGAATCATATCAAAATTCTTGAAGATTTGGATTTTGACCTGATAAAGGTTTCGCTAAAATCCTCCGATGTTTTAACAACAATTGATGCTTACAGAAGTATAAGCAAAAAAGTTGACTACCCGTTGCATATCGGTTTGACAGAATCAGGCACGATGAAAGGCGGGCTGATAAAATCCGCTCTCGGGATAGGAATTTTATTAAACGAGGGTATAGGCGATACGATAAGAGTTTCTTTAACCGAAAACCCCGTGGAAGAAGTTTTCGCAGGATATGAAATATTAAAAAACCTCAAATTAAGAAAAAGAGGGGTCAATTTTATTTCCTGTCCGACTTGCGGAAGAACTCAAATTGATTTAATATCTCTGGCTAAAAAAGTCGAAAACAGATTCAGAAATTTGGATAAAGATATAACCATTGCCGTTATGGGATGCCCCGTAAACGGTCCGGGAGAAGCGAAAAATGCGGATTTCGGAATTGCGGGAGCAATAGGAGAAGGGTATATTTTTAAAAAAGGAAAAGTAATTGACAGAGTTCCCGAGGACAAATTGTTTGACAGACTTGAAGAAATTATATTAAATTCGTGAATAAATCCTACAAATAATCTATGCTATTTTAATGTAAACAAATTATAATATAGTTGTACCTATTAAAAAAAGTTATTATAATATTTGCTAAAAGAGGTGATTATGAGAACAAAATTATTAGTAATTGCTTTTATGTCCGCATTGGTTCAAGTTCCTGCGATGGCAGCCATTTCGGTTGATCATACAATGACACAGGATTTTTTACAAAATAACGGATACTCTAAGCAAATATATGATACGGTAAATGTAAGCAGAGCAAGGGCTTTAGGCGAAGAATACTACAGCAGCGAAGAATTGGAATTCAAAAACAGCACACCGCCTGTCAGATGGTGGAAAAAGTTTCACGCATATTTAGACCCTGCAAAAGACGATTATTCATTCTATCATCATGATACAAATCCTGAACCGTCGGCATCTGATTTATAATGCGATATTTGTATTTGCGCTTGTATCAGGCTTTATGTTGTTTAACCCCTGCCAAAATGTAAGCGTTTATGCAAACGAAAGCGAAAAACTTCTTGATGTCGATTACTCAAAATTTGATAAAACAACAACACAGGAAAGTGCAGATAAGTTTTTTAAACAGGCACTTTCTACAAGTGATGTCAAAACAAGGGAAAAATATTTGAAAGAAGCGCTCGCAAAATATTATATTCTTTCAAATATGGATAAAAGCAATCCCTATTATTGTGTCAGACTTGCAAGAATATATGATATTCAGAAAAATGATGCATACGCAAAAGCTTATTTTTACAGAGCTCTCGGACTTGACAGCAAAAACGTAAGCGCAAATTTCTATTTTGCGGAATTTTATAACACACGCAAACAATACAAAAGAGCTTTGGAGTATTATAATAAAGCATTGATGTACGGAATGAGAGCCGATGCATCGACTTATAAAAAGATTGGTAATATATATGAAAGGTTCGGCGATATAACAAGAGCAAATTTCTATTATAAAGAAAGCAAAAGGCTGAACCCGAGAGATAAAAATATAGAGGATAAAATTCACAAAACTACAGTTTCCCCCAAAAACAAATAAAGGAGATAAATAATAAAAAATGAAACCTATAAAGGTTATACTTATAATATTTACATTGTTGATCGGTTTTAATTGTGCCATTGCACAAGATGATACGTCAGGCGGAGTTTTCCAAACAAATTCAAACGTTCAATTTCCGCAGGACAATGATATAGCCGATGCCAAACTTGATTTACCCGCATTTAACCCGATAGAATTATCTCCGCAGGAAGTTATTTTTAATCAGGTTTCAAGAACCTACAGCTCCATTGACCCTGTCATAACAACAGGTTTTTACCCCGGAGGGCGAGGACCGAACAAACTTATAATTTATACCCCTCAATACGGAACACATACGGGAACAAACGAATTCGGAACAGAAGCCGTCGTAACGGGTAATATCGTAACGGAATTATCGGGAGCGGATTCTGCAATCCCCGATAACGGAATAGTTATAAGCGGGCACGGAAGTGCTAAAAATTGGATAGCTCAAAATATTAAAATTGGTTCAAAAATATATATAAACACCTCGAATAATACAATTACGGCATACACAACTTCCGACAGTTTCACTTATGATGCAAGAACAAAGATTAATGATGCCCTTTCAATTGTCGGATACTATTCAACCTTAATGCCTGATTATAATGCAGAAATTCCGCAAAACTATATTCAATCGGCAAAGAATTATCTTCAACTTGCCCAAAATTCAAAACAGAATTTGCCCGAATTGAAGCAATACTGCCAAGAAGCTATCAATGCGGCTAATATGGCAATTAAATCAGCGATGCCGTATATTAAAGACGAATTGAAAGGCGTATGGATTCGCCCGACGGAAACTTCAAAAGAACAAATCATCGCAACTCTTGATAAATTAAAAGACAGCGGGTTTAATAACGTTTTTCTTGAAACTTACTATCACGGAAAAACGATTTTCCCGTCAAAAACAATGAATAAATACGGTTTCACCGTACAAAACGAACAATTTACGGGCTTTGACCCTCTGGAAGTATGGATTAGCGAGGCTCATAAAAGAGGAATAAAAGTACACACATGGTTCCAATCGTTCTATGTAGGAAACGAAAACCCCTCACTTAATCCTACATCAATTTTATCCGTTCGACCCGCATGGGGAAACAAGACAAAACAATTTGCATCATACCCCGGAGCAACAAAATCCGTATCTGAACACAACGGATATTTCTTAGATCCCGCCAACCCGGAAGTTCAAACATTCTTAGAAGAATTGGTAACGGAGATTATAACAGATTACAAGCCTGACGGCATAAATCTTGACTACATCAGATATCCCAATTCTAACCCCAGAAACGATAAAGCTGCATGGGGCTTTACTGAATACGCAAGAAACAGTTTCAAAGCAATATACGGCAAAGACCCTGTAGAATTAAATACTTCAGATGCTCTATGGTACGATTGGAACGAATACAGAAGAAATAATGTAACAAATTTTGTACAAAAAATCGGTCAAATAGGAAAAGATAACAAAACCTACATAAGCGCTGTTATCTTCCCTGATTTTGCATCGGCTCTTGCATCAAAACAACAGGACTGGAGCAAATGGTCAACTAATAATTATGTAGACGGTTTCACTCCGTTATTCTTAACTTATGATTCAAAAATGCTTGCTTCTATGATGAATGACGTAATGAGTGTGAAATCAAAAGATACCGATTTATATGCAGGGTTGTTTGTAACATTTATGGGCGGACCGAGCGAAGATTTAATTAAACAAATTTTTGAAGCACGCAAAATGAAAGTAAACGGAATTATATTATTTGACTATGCACACACAACCCCCGTTTACACAACGGCTTTAATGGCAGGGGCATTCAATCCTGCCATCGCATCCGATTATAAAGTTGCTCAAAAAAAAAAGAGGCTTTGGAGCAAAAAAGAAAAAAAGAGCAGCTGCAAGAGTACGTCATTAAATACAAAACAGCGTCAACGCAAAATCAAACAAAAAGCGCAAACTCAAAAAACTTAATAAAAACTACCCCAAAAGGCACATGGATTTTTACAAAATAAATTGTTTTATTTAAGCGGGGTTTTAATCACAATTACAACGATTTCGCCTGCACTCATTACGGTATTGATTTTGCCGTGATTGATTGCGGGAATTGTCGTAACTTTTAAAGGCACAACGGTTGATTTTTTATTATAGTCCGGAATTTTTATTTTGACTTTTTCGCTGTCTTTAAAATTCAGGTTGCCATATACCAGGATTTTTTTATCAATGTTTCCTATGGTGTAAGCAAATACCTTGGGATTGCCCGTTTTTAGCGGAGTAAAGTTGCCTTTATTAATTACGGGAACCAAGCTTTTTTTCACGCTGTTACCGATTATAAAATCATTTTTCAAATAAGTGTTATTACCCTCTGGCTTTCTGGACAGATTGAAAATATCCAATTCTCCTCTATGGGTAAAATAAATTTCATCATCAGTATTTGATGACGGGGCGGTATTATTTGCGTTTAAATACTTGTAATCATCTCCCGATTGAAAACCGTCGACAAAATACGAATTGACAGGCAGCGTTGCATTAAGCCAGATTATCATATCGCTGAAAGCCTGCCCTTTTAATAATATCGGGCTGACTTCATCATGCGTTGTAAAACTTCCGATTACGCTCTTTTTATCGGGAAGTTTTTTCAAATTGTTTAATGTTTTGAGGATTTCAGAGTAAAATTTTTGTGCATTGTCGCAGTCTTTTATGTTAAAAAACGAACCGTAATATCCGTCAAAACCCGCCTCTAACAATTTATCATAAGATGTGAATACCCCGTAAGGCGAAACGGCATCATGCCAGCTTTCAGAAGATTCGGCAAGCCACATAAATTCAGGATCTTTTTCTCTTGAATAATCAATCAAAGCTTTCCAAAAAGAAGCCGTTTTGCAATGCGCAACGTCTGCTCTTATTCCGTCCACACCCAAATTCATCATATATTTTACAAAGTCTTTGTACAGACTGAATACGTTAGGGTCAATTTTATCTTCCGTCCCCGTTGCAAGAAGTCTTACATCTGTCCAATCAGACGGCAAAACAGGTTCGCCCGTCGGAGTGGTTACAAACAAATCAGGGCGTTGTAAAAACAAATCATAAGAGCCGCACGCAGGTACATCAACTATTACACGAATACCCCTTTTGTGAGCCTCGTTTATAAAATTCTTTGCCTGATCATCAAAAGATAATTTTGAATTTTTGTCATATAAATCGGGATTTAACGAGCTGAAATCAGATGCGGAATACAAACTGCCCGCTGTCCCGAGCGCTTTCAATTTACCTGTCGGAGTAATCGGTAAAATATGCAGGGTATTTACTCCGAGATTTTTAATTTCATCAAGCCTTTGTATACCATTAACAAAAGTTCCTCGAACTTCGCCCATATCCTCTTGAATAAAACCGTCGCCGTCTTTATCCTGCGAATTGAATGAGCGCATGTTAATTTCCATAATGACCGTTTCATTATTTAAGAATTTTGAGCGCAGGTCATTTTTCCAAACAAAATCATCTTTCGCAAAAGCCGTTAACGGCACAGAAAGCAATAATAATGTTAATAAAATCTTTTTCATCATTCACCTATTTTTCAACAGGAAGAAGAAGTTCCTGATCAATACCGATATGATCCAAATCTTTTAATTTATTAACTTTCATAATTGCATCGGCTCTTTCCTGCGTATAAGCCCCGTAATTCTTTTTGATGATACCCTCAACCGTATCACCGTCTTTAATTACATACTTTTTAACCTGAATTTTTTTAGCGTTATTATCAGAAGCCTTTGCATCTTTTGATTTTTTAGCTTTTTGATGTTTTTGAGCTTTAGCGGGTGCCGCTTCTTCTGTTTTTTTATTATCTAAAACGGGAGTTTCAACTTCTTCGATTGAAGAAGTTTCTGCATTACTTGCAGTTTCTTCCGCATTTTCAACTTTGCTTTTAACAGATTCTGTCTGCGAACCGTTTTTAATCATATTAAATACATCATATTTTGACGGGTTATCCGAATTAAGCGCAAACATTATATATAAGAAAATAGCAACTACCGTAACAACAACCCCTAAAATAAAACCGCAAAATACATGCGCAAAGGTTGAATTTGTATTGAATTGCGGAGATTTAAAAGTCTGCCATAACAAATCAATTTCTTTTGCTTTATTTTCAGACTCGGAATTTGAGTCATTTTCTCTGTAATATTCACTTGGTGCGGAATTTTCATTGATATTGTTGTTGTTTTTCATATTTTCATCCTTTTCATTTGCCAAATTTTCTATAACATTCATTGACTCTTTAGAAAGCGCCGATCTTCTTATAGTTGAGCTTTTCATCAGTACCTCTCTTGACCCTAAACATTATCTATGAATAAAGTCTATCATACAAATTTTGATTATTCAAGTAATTGTTAAATTTCAACTGCTTCATAAGGTGCAAAAAATATGGTTAAATTCTTGCAAATTTTTGTTTTTTGAATAAAAATATTAAACAGGTATATTGGAAAAAGAAGAATGAAATTGAATTTTAAAATGACCAGAAAAAAGTTTGGTATACTTTTATTAATAGTTATAATCGTTCCTATTATATATAATAAGACGGCATCTTTAATTACGGGATTAATTACCGCACAATTTATGAAAATGCCCAAAGAAGTAGTTGCGGGATATCCGCAATACAAGAATGATTACGTGTCGGCTCAGGCAACAGGCAGAGTTGAAGCAATATATTCAATTGATGTCATGGCCCGTGTTCCCGGGTTCTTGATTAAAAAATATTTTAAAGAAGGCGATTTCGTAAAGAAAGGACAAACCCTCTTTCAAATCGACCCCAGAGAATATCAAATCGAAGTCAGAGATTCTCAAGCAAGCGTAAATCAATACAGAGCATTATTATTAAATGCTCAGCAGGAATTGAACAGAGCAAATTCTCTTATCAAAGAGGACTTAATCAGCCATTCGCAAGTTGATTCATCTCTTGCTTCAAGAAACGAAAATCAGGCGCTTTTAGATGCCGCAAGACAAAAGCTTGCACTCGCAAAAGTAAATTTAAGTTATACAACCATTAAATCTCCCGTTGACGGAAGAATCGGTAAAATAAATATTACAGAAGGCAACTATGTTGCGTTATCTTCAGGTTCATTGGTTAACGTTTCAAGTGTTAACCCGGTTTATGTAACTTTCAGTTTAAGACAATCCGATTTTATTAAGTTGTTAAAATCAAGCAACCGGTTAAAAGACGTAAAAGTTAAAGTTCAATTTGACGGAGGTCAATGGTACAAAAAATACGGAACAATCAATTTCGTAGATAACCAGATAGATAAAAATTCAGGATCAATTCAGCTCAGAGCAACATTTGACAACCCGCAGGGCTGGCTTGTTCCCGGCAATTACATGAAAGTTTCATTGCTTTCTCCTAAAAAATTCAAATACATGACCGTTCCGCAGGCATGTACAAAAGGGGATGCAATGAGCGGATATTATGTATGGGTTATAGGTAAAAACAACGCCGTAAAACGTAAAGATATTAAAGTTTCCGATGAAATCGACAACAACTGGATTGTTGAATCGGGTTTAAGCTCCAAAGACAGAATTGTTGTTTCGGGCGTTCAGAATATCAGCACGGAAGGTCAAAAAGTTAAACCTATTACACAAGCTGAATATAAGAAAAAAGAAGCGGCTAAAGAGAATAAAGATTAATTATTAAATCCGAAAAACAGGTAAGGTATGGAAAAGAAAAAAAAAATATTTGATAAATCAAAACTCTATTTCTTCATTAAGAAACCGAGATTTGCCCTTGTAATATCAATTTGTATTGTATTACTCGGTTTAGTTTCATTAACGACATTAAAACAGGAAAGTTATCCTGATGTTACCCCCCCTCAAATTCAGGTCAGCGCTACATACTTAGGCGCAAGTGCCGAGGTTATTGAAGATACCGTTGCAACGGTTTTGGAAGAAAAGTTAAACGGTGTAGAAAATCTTACATATATGACGTCAACTTCTTATGACGGTTCATATCAGTTGAAAATGTATTTTAAAGTCGGCACCGATAAGAACGTAAACCTTATGAACGTTCAAAACAGAATCCAGCAGGTTTTATCCCAGTTGCCCGAAGATGTACAAAGAACGGGTGTAACGGCAATCAGCCGTTCTGCTGCTGATGGTGCTTTGATTTTCGCACTTATTCCCGAGCGTGGTCATTGGTCGCAATTAGACTTGACAAACTACGGTTCTATTTATATTAAAGATGAATTAAAAAGGGCTGATGGCGTTGCTGATGTAAACGTTTACGGTACGGGCGATTATTCAATGAGAATATGGCTTGATCCGCAAAAAATGGCAGGCTTAAATATTTCAACAAGTGAAGTAAGATCCGCCATAACCGCTCAAAACACACAGGTAACGGCAGGCGCTTTAGGCCAAAGACCTACAGACGATGAACAGGCACTTCAAATTACCTTAAAAACAAAAGGAAGATTGCAGGATGTTGAAGAATTTGAAAATATCATAATTCGCTCAAATATGGACGGTTCAAACGTAAAATTAAAAGATATCGCAACGGTAGAACTCGGTTCTCAAACTTATCAAAATATGGGTTTGGTCGGAGGAAAGCCGTCAGCCGTAATTGTTATTTCACAGTTACCCGATGCAAACATTATTAACATGTCAAAATCCGTTCACCAGAAAGTTGATGAACTTAACGCCAAAATGACAAACGGATTGAAAATCATAAATACAAAAGACGATGCCACATATATTAAAGAATCAATGTCAGAAGTTGAAAGCACAATCCTTTTGACAGGTTTAATCGTTGTCTTGATTATTTATATGTTCCTTGGCGACGGTATGGCAACACTTGTTCCCTGTGCAACAATCCCCGTTTCATTAATCGGTACGTTCTTTGCACTAAAAGTTTTAAACATGTCCATTAACATGTTATCCTTATTTGCTATGGTACTGGCAGTCGGGGTCGTAGTTGATGATGCCATCGTTGTAATTGAAAACGTAAAAAGGCACATTGATGAGGGGAAATCTGCTGTTATGGCAACCCAGTTGACAATGGAAGAAGTCGGACCGTCCCTGGTTGCAATGGCAATGGTTTTGATGGCTGTATTTGTTCCTATTGCGTTTATGGGCGGTATGACAGGCGTTATGTATAAGCAATTTGCCGTATGTATTACGGTTTCAATCGCATTATCGGCAATTTGTGCTTTGACCTTGTCCCCTGCGATGTGCTCGCATTTCCTTGGCAAAAAGCATCATGATGACAAGATTAATATGAATGAGCATAGTACCATTGCTCACATTAAACATATTCTTTCACGTGTAAATAAAAGAACAATGCACTATGTTGTAAAATTCAACGCAGCGTTTGACAAATTGGAAGATATGTATGTTGAATACGTCGAAAAATTTGTATACGATAAAAAACTTGTTATTATTATGTATATCGGAATACTTATACTAACAATGTTTGCTTTCAAAATAACCTCAACAGGTTTCATCCCTGATGAAGATCAGGGCGTATTGATTTCGCAGATAACACTTCCTGACGGTGCATCACTCCCGAGAACAGAAGAAGTAACCAGAAGATTTATTAACGAAGTCGGAGATTTAGACGGTGTTGATACCCAAAAAGTTACGGCATTCGGCGGAGGCGGAGCTGCTAACCAGGCATTTGTTATCTTGAAACTAAAAGATTATGATTACAGAAAAATGAACCCCGTTAAATGGATTAAAAGAAAACTTACGGGTGAAGAAACAGATATGTCGCACACCGCAATTTTATCAAGAGTAAGACAAATAGCATCAAACGTTAAAGAGGCTTCAATCATATCGTTCTCTCCTCCCGCAATTCAAGGTATGAGTATGATGGGCGGTTTTGAATTTCAAATGTTATCACAGGGCGATTACACCCCTCAACAGATGGAACAATGGGCGAATAAATTGATTTACGAAGCCAATCAGGATAAAGCTCTGTCAAACGTAAACACCACATTCCAGGCGAATGTTCCGCAATATATTCTTGATATTGACTATGCAAAAGCAATGGCTCAAGATGTTGATTTGCAGGAATTGTATGCGACATTATCCTCAATGCTCGGTACATACTACGTAAACGACTTTAATAAATACGGCAGAGTATTCAAAGTCGAATTGCAGGCCCTAAGCAAATACAGAGATAAAGCAACTGACTTAGAAGGCATTTACGTAACCAATAAAAACGGCGTTCAAGTTCCCGTACTTTCTATTGTAACATTGCGCCAGACAATCGGTACGGCTGCAATTACAAGGTACAACCTGTATGATTCGGTACAGATTCAAGGTCAGGAAGCAAAAGGAAAGAGTTCCGGAGATGCAATGAACGCAATGGAAAAAGTTGCAAAAAGAGTCTTGCCGTCAGATATGACATTTGATTGGTCAGGTACTTCCGCACAGGAAAAACAGGCATCGGGTCAAACAGTATGGATTGTAATGTTTGCTCTGATATTTGTATACTTATTCCTGATTGCGTTGTACGAAAGCTTTACAATTCCGCTTGCGGTACTTTTGATATCACCTGTTGCGGCATTGGGCGCATTGACGTTCCAGTTAATGATTAACCAATCTTTTGATATATATTCTCAAATCGGTATGATTACATTGGTCGGTTTAGCAGCAAAACAATCTATCTTGATTGTCGAATTTGCAAAAACCGAACATGAAGAACACGGTTTGAGTGTAAAAGATGCGGCAATTAAAGCAGCGAGATTAAGATTCAGAGCAATCATGATGACAGAACTTGCATTTGTCATAGGTATTATGCCGATGTTATTTGCATCAGGCGCAGGCGCAAATTCAAGAATTTCCGTAGGTTCTACGGTTATCGGCGGTATGGTTGCGGCTGCTACAATCGGGGCAGCTATGACCCCCGCATTTTATGTAATTGTTCAAGAGTTTGTTGATAAATTCCCCAAACACGAAATAACCGACAAAGACCTTGAATATGAAGATAATAAAGGACAATAATATAATGAAAAAGATATTAAATATAGCATTGATAGTTTCATTTTTGGCAGTAAGCTCAAATGTTGCTTTTGCCAAAAAGGTCAAAACCCCGAAAAAAGCACAAGCTCAACAACAAATGACTGTTGACGAAACAAAAATTGCAAAGAAAAATAATAATGACCCTGTTCAAATAGTTAAACCCGAAAAAACAAAGGTTAATAAAAAACTTGAAGCAAGAAAAGCAAAGGTTCACGAACAAACCAAAGAAGCAGAAGGAATGTATGAAACAAAATTCCCGACTATTGACAGTAAGATTAATTTCTTTGATAAAGTTGATAATTTACCGACGGGAATTTCTCTTGATGACTGCATAAAACTTGCAATTACTCATCATCCGACAATTATTTCGGCAATCCAAAATTCTGAAATTTATAAAACAAGAATAGGTCAGGCGTGGTCGAATTATTTCCCGACATTTTCAGCAGGTGTAAGTTATTCCAGAAACGATATGCTTATGACGATGGGCGGTGCAATGACACGTATGATTCCTCAAAAATATAATATGTATTATGTACCGAACCTGTCAGCTGATATGCTTTTGTTTGACTTCGGAAAAACAAAGGCTAATGCGGACAATGCAACAAAAACATACGAAGCATCAAGATATGATGCCGAAACAGGTATTGAAAACGTTATTTATAACGTAAAAGTTGCCTATTACAACCTTGTTTTTGCCAAAATTCAGAAAGAAGTTTATAAAGAAACGGTAAAGGATTACGAGCTGCAATTAAAACAGGCAAGAGCTTATTATGAAATCGGTAAAAAACCTAAAATTGATGTAACTTATGCGGAATATAACCTCGGAAAAGCTCAATTAAACGAGATTAAAGCGAAAAACACTCTTGAACTTGCGGCGGTACAATTGGCAAATGCTGTCGGTATCCCTGAACTTGCGGGGGTAGTATTAAAAGATAAATTAAATTCAAAAGAATATCAGGTAAATTTCCCTGATTTGATTGAAACGGCGCAGGCATCACGTCCGTCGCTTCTGGCTGCAAAAAAGAGAATGGATGCTTCTCAATTGGCAATAAGAGCAGCTAAAAGAGCTTATACTCCGAATGTCAGCGCATTTGGTTCATACCAGTACGGAGGCAGAGAAATTGATAGTGATTACGGATATCAATTCGGGGTTCAATTGAATTATTCAGGCACAAACCTTATGTTGATTAAAAAACAGGTTGATGAAGCAACGGCTGCTTATAAAAAAGCGGTAGCGGATTATGAACAGGAAAAACAGAATGTTTATCTTGATGTAAAAAGTGCATATATCAGCCTTATGAATTCTTATGACAGTATCAGAGTATCAAAACTTGCGCTCCAACAGGCAAAAGAACAACAGTATCAAGCATTCAGAAGATATCAGGTAGGTATGGGAGATGCAATAGAATTTAAGGATTCAGAAAATACTTATTTGAATGCAAGACTTGATTATTATTCGGTATTGCTGCAATACAACATTGATGCGGCAGAAATAGAGCGTGTAATCGGCGCCCCGATAAAAGAATCTGATGTTGAATTATAATATCGGGCAAAAAAAATACCTGTAAAAGACTTTACAAGAAAAATTTTTTGCATATAATATTAATACATGCCGAAGACATTCGGTTGATAGTAATCCTCAGTAGCTCAATGGCGGAGCATTCGACTGTTAATCGAAGGGTTGCTGGTTCGAGTCCAGCCTGGGGAGTTTTTTCTATTATTAGGGCAAGAATTAGCTTCAAGCCCTTTTTTAGTGCCTGTTTCAGAAGTTCGATTGTTAGCATTTTTTTGCACTATGGGTTTTTGGGTTTTAATGGGACATTTGAAAAAATATTTTTCTGCCGAATGGGGTTTAATGGGACATTTGAAAAAATATTTTTCTGCCGTATTTCGGCTTTGCGTTTGAATTACATCTCCTTCCGAGTACTTGACTGAAACTACTCAGAAAGTCACTTTATTGTCCACAATTTGGCGGCAACTTTCCACAATAAATCAGCTCAAATCGCTATAACCTAAATATATCGCCACATTTCCCGATGACACTTTCCGGACAAAAGTCCGTTTTGAAACCACTCACCCCCAAACTCGGAAGCTAGTCGGAAGGTAAAATATTAAGAACTAACAAACAAATTAATAACAATTATATATAACTAACCGGAATTGCTGTTATATTTTCTTTAATTGGTAAAATTGAATTGTATAAACAAATCACAGCACCATCACCTAATGATTTTCCTGTGTCCTTTAATACATTAAACCAAAGCTTAACTCCTGTAGGATTTGCTGTCTTTTTTACTTCAATCGGATACAATGTTTCGTTCGTTTCAATTACAAAATCAATTTCTTTTTGATCTGTATCCCTGTAAAAATAAATATTTAATTGTTTTGCATTATTCCAATAACTTTTTAAAATTTCTGCAAATGCGAAAGTTTCTAATATATTTCCGCTCATTGTTCCATTCATAAGAGTTGTCGGAGAATCCCAACCGCATAAATATGAACATAATCCGGTATCCAAAAAATACATTTTAGGGGTTTTTATAGCTCTTTTTGTTAAATTATTGTGGTATGGATAGAGCATTTTTATTATACCGGAGGTTTCTAAAATGGATGTCCAACTCTGAGCTGTTTTTACATCTATATCAACATCTTTTGCGATATCCGTATAATTTATTAACTGACCGGTTCTGGCTGCAATTGTTTTTAGAAAAGTCAAAAACTTAAGTTCATCGCCAATTTTCATCAAATCCTTTACATCACGTTCTATGTATGTTTGAACATAGGAGCTGTAAAAAATATCTCTTGGCATATCTTTATCTGCAACAAGTTTGGGATAGCTGCCTCTGAATATCTTTTTATAAATATCTGTAATGTCTTCATTATTGGGCTTATTTTCAAGAGTTTTTTCTATCCAGTTTTTATCAGGTAAAAATGGAATTGTAATACGTTCTTGTTCCTCTGCTTGAGATATTCCGAGTAAATCAATAATAGCAACTCTTCCTGCCAAAGTTTCTGTAACATTTTTCATCAGATGGAATTTTTGAGAACCCGTAATCCAAAAATCGCCATTCGTTTTATTCTTATCAACATACATTTTTATATATGAAAATAATTCCGGAGCATATTGGATTTCATCAATGAATATCGGTGGCTTATGTATCTGTAGAAACAATGCTGGATCCTGTTTGGCAAGTCTCCTTTGCTCTAAATCATCAAGCGTAATGTATTCTCTATCCTCACTGATTTTTTCAAGCAAAGTGGTTTTTCCAACCTGACGAGGTCCTGTAAGCATAATTACAGGAAAATGTTTTGATAATTCTATTATTGATTTTTCAAGATTTCTTTTTATCATATTCGTTTATTATGGATTACAACTCCATATTAAACGATTTTTAAATAAAAGTCAATACACACAAATGCACAATTAATCTTCATCCCAAAGTTTCTTTGCATTTTTGTACAACAAATCTCTTACAATATCTTTTAAAACATCTTCAAGCACATCTTTTTCAGCAAGTTGATTTTCAAGCCCCATATTTTTATTTACTTTGCTTAGAATCTTTTTGGCTTTCTTTTGTGCTTGTTTATAAATAATATCATCGAATTTTTCTCTTGGAACGATTGCATAGACAAAATCACAATCTAAAGCATCTGCAATTCTTTCCATTGTAGATATTTTTATATTCTTTTCATTCTTTTCCATAGCAAAAACTCTCGGCTGAGAAACTCCAATTCGTTTTGCAAGCTGAGTAGTTGTCATGCCTAAAAAATCTCTGATAGTTTTTAACCACCCCTGTGGAGGAATTTCCATCATAACTTTTTTTAATGCGTCAAATTTCTTCTGGTAATTGCGTCTTAGTATTGTTTTGCTATCCATATTATTAACCTTTATGTTATAAATTATTTAAATATATTATAATATATATATTAAGAACATTCAACATGCAATATAATATAAATATTATAAATATTTACAAATTAACCCCGAAATTTTGGTGCACGGTTCGCAAAATATTGATATTCGGACATGCCTAAAAACAGCGTGGTTATTATGGTTTCACGATTTTGCCAGTTCGTATCCAACCTGAGGAGTTTTGTGATAGTGTGTATACCTGCAAGGGTATTTGGGTGGGTTGGGTTTTTGGGTTTTAATGGTATAGATTATCAGAGTGGGTTTTAATGGGACATTTGAAAAAATATTTTTCCGCCGACTTTCGGCTTTGTGTTTGAACTTTATCCTCTTCCGAGTACTTGACTGAAACTACTCAGAAAGTCACTTTATTGTCCACAATTTGGCGATAACTTTCCACAATAAATCCACCCAAATCGCTATAACCTAAATATATCGCTACATTTCCCGATGACACTTTCCGGACAAAAAGTCCGTTTTGAAATTTCTTTCTCCCAAACTCGGAAGCTAGTCGGAAAGTAAAAAACAAAAACTAGAAATATGTCACAAAATACATAAATTAAAACATATTTGAGGTTTCAAAAAATGTAACTCTATCATTATTGGCAAATGCTTGTTTTATTTCTTCTGAAAGTGTATTAAAATATCCTATATAAATCTTATCAAGTTTAGAATTATTATTGATAGCATCTATTATATGTTGGTCACTGTCCATAAATGATAAACCATGTGTAACCAAAGTACCAGATATGTCTTTAAATTCATTAAAGCATTTTGTTAAGTATGGTGATTGATGAATTTTGGTAATTTTAGCTTCTGGTGTACTTTCAAGAACAGTTAAAGGTTCATATCCTTGATCCCACAGTTCTTTAACTTTTTCAGTCATTTTTTTGAACTCTTCTTTTGTTACCTTTAAGGTATTTTCGTTGTTTTCAATTAAGTGTAGAGCTCCATGAAGATAAAATACTGTTTGATCATTATTTTGGTCCCAATTATCACCATTAAAACCATCTTTTATTTTTAATTTCATAGTTTCTTTATTGTGCTTAACTGATTCTAATTTTGATTCAATTGTTGTGTTTGCTATTCTATCTAATACATCACTTTCAGTGCTTAAAATCGCGCTGTCGGCTTTTTTTGCTTCAAATGCCTTATATACCTCTGGAATAACTTTCGTCCAACCTCCAAGAATTTTTCCTTCAGCATCTGCAATGCTTTTTTCAAGCAATACTTCATCTTTGCAAAGGATATTCAACTTATAATCTTTATTATCTTTAAAATATTTTGGGAACATTTCGTTTCTAACAGCTTTTATGCATTTATCATTGCTTGAATTAACCTTTCTTTTTAATTCTTTGTATTCTTTAGAACCTTCTTCGGAAGCATCGAGTTGTTCTTTAAGGTCAGAATAATTTGCGAATTCTTCGTCCCCATAATTTATAAATCTCATCAACATCCAGTATAATAATGGGTCGTAATTTAAGGTAAATACCTTACCAAAGCAATTAAAGAATTCCCTGTACTTTACAAGTTTTTCATCTGTAAAATTTTCTATGTCATTTAATGATTTAGGCATCAAATGATATAACGTATCAATAAATTCTTTGTGCAACATACTTTTTATCCAACGGTCAATAATTACTTTTGGAACTGTTTTTTCAGGTAACTCATTATTTACTTTTGTCTGCGTTTCTTCAATACATTTTTCTATATCGGATATTTCTGTCAAACCTTGTAAAGAGGGCATGTGTTGCAATATTTCAGCTTGGTTAAATGCAGAATTACAGTAACTTCGTGAAAAACCATTACCTAACAAAACTGAACTATCAGTATCTTTAATTTGTTCTTTTACATCGTCCCAAGTCAATAAATTCATGAATTCTTTCTCCCATAATTACATGTTGATAATAATTGAGAAAATAAGAAATCACTTGTAATTTAACAAAAAATTAAGATTTAAACTATAATAATCCCTGTTATATTTCCAAATATGCTCCGCGACATGCTGTGCAAGGTTTTGTTTCATTTGAGAGTGATTTATTGACCGGCGGAGGCGAGAGTAAAGAACTTTTATTCGCAAACTTTCTTCTTTTGTGTGCGGAAGTTTCTTTCGTTTTGTTTTTAGCGGATTATCAACAACAAAAAGTTCGCCCTCATACAGGTAAAAATAAACAGGTATATCGTAAAACCTCCGCATCTTGGCAGTTTTCGGCTTTTGTTCAAAGTGCGTTTTAAGGGCGTTCAATTGCCGTTCATAAATCATCTGCCGAAAATGTTTATAGAAATTCTGCATCGTCGCATCCCCGATATCCAAAAGAAAACTCGCCTGTTTCGATTTCACCCCGGCACAAAAACACTTCGTTATCATCTCAATTTTTTCCTGCGAATGAAACTTAAAGCAAAACGGCAGAGGTAAATTTAGTTCGGCTTTATAGGAATAAATTTCGCCAACCAAATTTAACTGTCCCCCCTCAACTAATTCCTGTAAAATATCTTCTATCCCTTCGCCCATAATCGATTCAATATCTTCAAGTCTGAATGTTTCAAGCCTTTTCGCGAGTTTCAAAATCTTATCTTTCATTCATTATTCCTTCCAAAATCGGCAGCGTAATCGTTTTTAAATTGTTCATCTCGGCAACGTTTTCGGCCTTATTTAAAAATTTAACAATCTGCCTGAACTGATTAAATTTCGCACTAACAAGCTCAAGCGCATCAGGTTCAAACTCGACTTCTGAAATTTCTGTCACGATTTTTGCCACATCTTCTTTATTAAAAGTTTCAAACTTCAATATCCCTAAAAGCCTGTCATAAATATGTTTATGACGTTTGAGTTTTGCTTCCGCAAGGCTCATTCCGACAAGCACAACGGGAATCCCAATTTTGTCGTGCAAATCGCGTACAATCTCAATCGCAGACGAGTTATTCAAAAGAAAATCCACTTCATCCACCACCAAAACCTTTGGCCGCTCGCGCAGTTTATCCTCAATCTGCTTGAATAAAAGCGAAGTTAGGTATGTCGGCACATCATCAAGCTCCTCGACAATCTCGGTCAAAAGCCAACGCGCAGACATTTTGTGGTTGCACCGCACATAAATCGCATCGTTATTTGTAACCCACCACATAATCGTTTGCGACTTTCCAAGCCCAAAATCGCCATAAACAAGTGCCATCTTGGGCAGATTCGCCGGTGCGTTTTTGAGCGTATCCATCAAATCCACAAACCGTTTCACATTCTGCGTTACAACAAATTTACGTTTCATATAGACCTCGATATTCCTCACTTTGCTTGTATTCAGCAAGCCACACCCTGTCCTCTTGGTTAGTGCAGCCGTTTTTCATCAGCCATTCAAACTTTTCATACTTATTCAAAAACACAGGTGCACTCATCTGTACTTCTCTCGGTGTCAGCTTTTTCGTTTTTACCGGTTTTACTTCGATTACCTCTTGAACATCTTCTTCAATATCTTGCTCAATAAATTTTAAATCCACATTCGGCAAGAATTTCTGTAACTCTTTAATCGTCTTATTTTTAAGCCGTTTTTGTTTTTGAATTTTTTGTTTTAAATCCTCAACATCTTTAATATCACCGAGATGATAAGCCATCGGATGAGCTTTGGTTACGCGTTTTGCGGTACACAAAAACTGATTTTTGACCGTGAAAACTTTAATCTCGGATAAATCAAAAAGCGAATACCGAATCATAACCTGAGTTTTAAGCCCGTATAGTTTATCCGAATAATAAAAAGTACCGAGGAACCGAATTCCATTTTGATAAATCGTTTTGATGTCTGCCGTCATCATTAAATCGTCAAGCTGAGCCGTATCAATTTTAATTTTCGCTCTGTTTTCAAAAACTTCCGCAATCGTGTGATTTTTATCATTCGGGCAAGGTTGAGCGTTTTTAAATTCAAGCCACTTATCGACAAGCATTTTTACTTCATCAATCGTCGGATAATAGTTCGGCTTAAAATATTGCTTGTGGAATTTTTCATTTCGCTTAAAATGCGCGGGTTTATTTTCAATATTTGAACCAGAATATGTCGGCAAAAGCTTTTCGAAACTCTCCTGAAACTCTTTGAAAAATCGCTCAATGACTTTGGCTCTCGCGTTATACGGTCTAGCAAAAACCGTCTTAATCCCGAGCCGAGCATAAATCCCCTCAAATCCTGTTTCTTTAAAATCTGTATTCACAAAATATTTCGCTTTAAACGCTCTGCCGTTATCCTGGTAAACGATTTTTGGGATATTTTGCAAGTTGATTATCGCGTTGCGCAGAGCCGACGCGATGCTTTGGGTATTTTCTTCAAGCATAATTTCATATCCGACAAGTGCTGTCGATTTCCAATCCAAAAAGCCGATTAATGTTGCTCTTGTAGGTTTCCCTGTAAACGGATTTTGTACCAAAAACGAGAGCTTATGCCCATCTGCCACAAGCACATCCCCGACCTTAAGTTTTGAGATATCCCGCAAAATGTAAGGCTCAACGTTATCTTTTAAAGTCTTTTCGCCATCACGTGCCAACGTCCAAATGTCAAAATGGTTATCTCGAAACCAATTTGCATAACGGCGAAATGTCACATCCTGAACATTTATCGGCCCCTCTTTTGACAAAATATGCTTGGTTATTGAAATAGCTTTTCCGACACAAAACTTGTTCGGGTGCAGCAAAATTTTCAAAAATACCTGTTTTTCATAATCAGTCAATGACGTGCGAAACTCTGTCGCATACTCATATTTTGGCAGCAGCAAATGATAATCTGTCGTGTTTCCGAGCTTGCGTTTCCAACGCTCAACCGAGCCGATTGAGGTCTTGCCAAGCACCTTAAAAATATGCGGGTACAACATGCCGGTATTGTAGCTTTCGATAAACTCAATCCCGGCACGGGTTTTACCCCCAGGGTGATGTTTTCTGTATTTTTGCCATTCGCGGAGCAAATCCAAACGCGCAAGCGCAATTTCATTAACCTTAGTCGGAAGATTTTTGACAGGCAAAATCGGGATCAAAGCCGTCGATTCAGATGTTATTTGTGTTTTTTGCTCAAAATATTTTTCCTGTAAATCCAACTCAATACTTGATAAAAGAATTTCAAAACTTTTTCCGCCTCTGACAATTATTTCGCGGGTGACATATTTATCTCGCGACATCCGAATTGCCCGAGTGCTCACGCCTTTAAGATCTGCTAGTTCTTGAATTGATATGTATTTATCTTTATTCATCGTATTTCATTCATCACTCTTCCGACCTTAAATTGGAACTGTTTCCGAGTAACTTTGTATCATTCAGACACAAATCGAGCGAGCAGAGGGTGAAAGCCGTAGGCGGTACCCGTTTAATGCTAGCGAGTATAAATTGGGACTTGATGTTTCTTGGAAACAGAGTTATTGTGAGAAAGCCGTAAACGAGAAAAACTTGTTTTTACTCACTTACGGCGCCGAACAAAAGCCTGCGGGCAGGCTTAGATGTGTTTCCCCAGAGTATTTCGGAGGTTTTATGAAGAAAAAAGAGCTACAAAGCATTGATTATATTAAAGAACGAGCCGATGAAAATTTGGCAAAAACCAAAAGCGTGTTTTTATACAGGAGGGAACTTGCGATACGGTTCGCTTTGCGGCAAAAAGAATTTACGCAAAAGAAACTTGCAAAACGGCTCAAAATGACAGAAAGCTACGTTTCAAAACTCATTACGGGCGAAAGATATAGTAAGGATTTTGAGTTTTTTGTGAGGTACAACTTGGGGGTAGACTATTTTGGGATATAGGAGGAAGTATGAATATTGTCCAACCGATAAGGAATAGAGAGGATATTGAGAAAATGAAGGCGGTCTTGAAACGCAAAAAGCGCAATCTTGTGCTTTTTATTTTCGGGATAAATTGCGGACTCCGGATTTCTGATATTTTGAAACTTGATGTAGGGGATGTTAAAGGCAGGGATTTTGTCGAAATCAAAGAGAAAAAGACGAAGAAAAACAAGCGTTTTCCGTTAAATCCGGAGCTAAAGGTTGTGCTTGAAGATTTTGTAAAAGATCGTCCGGAAGATGAGCCATTATTTATTACACAACAAGGAAACAGGCTTGATCGAAACCAAGCATACAGGATTTTGAATAAGGCTGCAAAGACATTGAATCTTCAGGACAAAATCGGCACCCATTCACTGCGCAAAACATTCGGCTACCACCACTATAAACAGTTTGATAATATTGAACTCCTGCAGAAGATTTTCAACCATTCCTATTCCGCAATAACCCTCCGATACATCGGCATCGAACAGGATATTATTGATGAGAGTTATATGAATTTTTATTTATAGTATTAATTTTTCTACAAAAAAATGATTCTCATATTCATGATATAATAAACTGGTGGTATTTTACCATAAATGTGTAAAGTTGCATGCAATGAGGAATTTATTATGTCTAGTGAGGAACAACGTAGAGAGCTTCAACGTAGAATCTGGCAAATCGCTAATGAAGTTAGAGGTGCTGTTGATGGTTGGGATTTCAAGCAATATGTACTTGGTACATTGTTCTATAGATTTATTAGTGAAAATTTTAAAGCTTATATGGAAGCCGGGGATGAATCTATTAACTATGCAAAATTCCCTGACGATAAAATCACTGATGAAATTAAAGATGATGCAATAAAGACAAAAGGATATTTTATATATCCAAGTCAACTTTTTGAAAACATTGTGTTAAATGCAAATAAAAATGAAAATCTTAATACAGATATCGCTTCTATTTTTAATTCAATAGAAAGCTCTGCAGAAGGTTATCCTTCACAAGATGCCATAAAAGGGTTATTTGCGGATTTTGATACTACTAGTAGGCGGTTGGGTAATACTGTAAAGGAACGTAATTCAAGACTTGCTGCTGTATTAAAAGGTGTTAATGATTTACAATTTGGTAAATTTGAAAATAATGAGATTGATTTATTTGGAGATGCTTATGAATTTTTAATTTCAAATTATGCCGCAAATGCAGGTAAATCTGGGGGAGAATTTTTTACTCCACAATCAGTTTCTAAGTTAATTTCAAGATTAGCAATTGAAGGTCAAACAAAGGTAAATAAAATTTATGACCCTGCAGCAGGTTCGGGTTCTTTATTATTGCAAGCAAAAAAACAATTTGATGAACATATTATTGAAGACGGTTTTTGGGGACAAGAAATAAATAATACAACTCAAAATTTGGCTCGTATGAATATGTTTTTGCATAATATAAATTATGATAAATTTAATATTGCACTTGGTAATACTTTATTAAATCCATATTTTAAAAATGATAAACCTTTTGATGCAATTGTTTCAAATCCACCTTATTCAATAAATTGGATTGGTAGTGACGATCCTACCCTTATAAATGACGATAGATATGCTCCTGCTGGTGTATTGGCACCAAAATCAAAAGCAGATTTTGCTTTTGTCTTACATTCTTTAAGTTATTTATCTAGTAAAGGGCGTGCTGCTATTGTTTGCTTTCCTGGTATATTTTATAGGGGTGGTGCTGAACAAAAAATTAGAAAATATCTGATAGATAATAATTATGTTGAAACCATTATTGCATTACCATCTAATTTATTTTATGGAACATCTATTGCTGTAAATATTTTAGTTTTATCAAAACACAAAACTGAAACTAAAACACAATTTATAGATGCAACTTCTGAAAATTTCTATAGTAAAGAAACAAATAATAATGTACTCAATCCAGAGCATATTGATTCAATTATTAAATACTTTATGGAGAAAAAAGATGTAAAGTATGTTTCCAAAATAGTTGATAATGATTATATCGCAGACAAACATGATTATAATTTATCTGTATCTACTTACGTTGAGCAGGAAGATACAAGAGAAGTTATTGACATCACAGAACTCAATAAAGAGATAGCAAGAATCGTTGAAAGAGAAGCACAATTGAGAACTGAAATAGACAATATTGTTGCAGAAATTGAGGCAGGTGAATAATGGATAACGAAATACAATTTTTGTTATATACAACTCCAGAGGAAAGTGTTACTGTTCAGGCAGTAGTTAAGGACGAAAGCCTTTGGCTGACACAAAAGTCAATGGCCGAATTGTTTGGATGCACTGCTGATAACATATCTTTACACCTTAAAAACATCTATAATGAGGGTGAATTAAGAGAAGAAGCAACTACCGAGAAAATCTCGGTAGTTCAAAAAGAGGGTGATAGAGACGTAAACAGAACACCTACATTCTACAATCTTGATGCAATTATTTCAGTCGGTTACAGAGTTAGTTCATCAAAGGCAACAAAGTTCAGAATATGGGCTACACAGATACTTAAAGAATACATGCAAAAAGGTTTTGTGCTTGATGATGAAAGACTAAAACAGGGTAAGACTGCTTTTGGCAAAGATTATTTCAGAGAATTGTTGGAACGTGTACGTTCTATCAGAGCAAGTGAAAGACGTATCTATCAACAAATTACTGATATATTTGCAGAGTGTTCAATTGACTATGATAAAAATTCTCAGATTACAAAGGACTTTTATGCAACAGTTCAAAACAAGTTTCACTATGCAATCACTGGTCAGACGGCTGCTGAAATTATATATAACAAAGCAGACAGGACAAAAGACAACATGGGTTTAACAACTTGGAAGAACTCACCTGACGGTAGAATATTGAAGTCTGACACAACAATTGCAAAGAATTATTTGGAAGAAAAGGAAATCAGACAACTGGAAAGAGCTGTAACAGGTTACTTTGACTATATAGAAGACCTTATTGAACGTGAAAACACATTTACAATGGAAGAATTTGCAAAGAGTGTTAATGAATTTCTTGCTTTCAGAAGATATGACATACTACCTGATAATGAAAAGGGTAAGATTTCAAAAAAACAAGCAGATGCAAAAGCAGAAGCTGAATATATAGAGTTCAACAAAACACAAAGAATAGAGTCTGATTTTGATAAAGCTGTAAAGCAATTGGAACAGAAAAATAAGGAACAAGATGAATAGAGAGCAACTTGAAAGAACAATCAGTTATAATCACCATGCAGTAACTATGTCAGAATTAGCCATAAGTATTCTTACAGGCAATAATCCTCTTGATATAAAAGGTGTAAGAGAACTAATTGGATTGTACTTGCTAATTCCATATATAACAAATTCTCAGCTCGATAAACCTGATGCAAACCACAATATACCTAAACTTGATATAAATACAGTGTTTACAAAGGTGATAAATCAAGACGGAAGTCTGTCAGAAATGACATTGGATAGACTAAGAAATGCTATATGTCATTCATTTGTAGCCATAACAGATGCAGGAGACCTATTAGTTGATGATAGAGCTTCTTATGACAGAAAAGAACATGATGCACTTACTGATAAAGGTTTTTGCAGTAGGTTGGAGTCGAGAAGAACAAGACGAAGACTTGTAGAATTACACCATGATGTACTTGAACAGCAAGTAAACATTATCAATAAGTTAAAATCAGAATTAGAGGTATGCAATGAGTAAACTTGATGAACTGATAAAGACACTCTGTCCTGACGGGGTTGAATATATAAATTTCAATTCAGTTTGTACATATATTAGAGGTATTACATACAATAAGGGACAAGAAGCAAAGTCTGATGAACATAATCCTATTAAAGTATTGAGAGCAAACAATATTACATTAAGTTCAAACACATTAAACTTTGATGATGTTAAACTTGTATCAAATGATGTAAAAGTTAAAGAAAATCAATGGTTATACAATGAGGACATACTAATCTGTGCAGGAAGTGGTAGCAAAGAACATATTGGAAAGGTTGCGTTCATTCAGCAGGATATGGAATATACTTTTGGTGGTTTTATGGGAGTTATTAGATGCAATAAAAGCGTAATCAAACCGAGATATCTCTTTCATGTATTAACAAGTGGCATCTTTTTGAATTACTTAGGTATGGCTCTTAATTCATCTACGATTAACAACTTGAACAATCAAGTAATGAATGGATTTACTATTCCTGTACCTCCATTGGAGGTGCAGGGTGAAATTGTCAGGATACTTGACAATTTCACAGAGCTTACAGCAGAGCTTACAGCAGAGCTTACAGCAGAGCTTACAGCAAGAAAAAAACAGTATGAATATTACAGAGACACACTGCTTACGTTTGATGGAAGTGTACCATTATTAAAAATTAGTGATATTTCACATTCTGTATCCTCAGGTAAGAACAAAGAAAAACTGCAAGACGGGTTATACCCAGTATATGGCTCTACTGGTGTAATCGCAAAAACAAATACTTATCAGTATGAGGATGAAAAAATTTTGATAGCAAGAGTTGGGGCAAATGCAGGTTATGTACATATTGCAACTGGTAAATATGATGTGTCTGATAATACACTAATAATCAACTTAAAAGAAAATGTTGTTATGAAATTTATTTACTATATGCTTGTTAATCTTAATTTGAACAGGTTTGCAAAAGGTGGAGGACAACCACTTGTTACAGCAGGTCAAATCAAAGAAATAGAAATTCCTATTCCCCCACGTGCAGAACAGGAACGCATTGTATCAATATTAGACAGGTTTGATGCGTTATGTAATGACATATCAATCGGTCTTCCTGCTGAGATTGAAGCACGCAAGAAGCAATATGAATATTACAGGGAAAAACTTTTAACTTTTGAACTAAAGAATAGTGAGGTTTGTTAATGTCAAAAACATTAGAGCAAATTGCTAATGAACTTAAATCAAAAAACAAAAAAGTACAATTAATTTATGCTTTTAACGGCACTGGTAAAACAAGACTTTCTAAAGAGTTTCAAAAATTGATTTGTAAAAAAAAGACTACTAAGAAAATAGATGAAGAACAAAAACGCAAGTTTTTATATTACAGTGCATATACAGAAGATTTATTTTACTGGGATAATGATATAGAAAATAATGCAGAGCCCAAATTAAAAATACAAAATAATAATTTTACAAATTGGATTTTAAATGAACAAGGAAAAGGGAATGCAATTATTGAAAAATTTCAACACTATGTCAATAATGACAAATTAACTCCTGATTTTAATCCAGAAGGTAATGAAGTTACGTTTTCTTATAAAAAAGGTGATGATACAAGTTCTAATAATATAAAAATTTCAAAAGGAGAAGAAAGTCTTTTTATTTGGTGTGTATTTTATAGCATATTTGAACAAGTAATTGAGGAATTAAATGAAATAGAAGAAAGGGAATCTGGCCCATTTGATGATTTAGAATATATTTTTATAGACGATCCAGTAACATCTTTGGATGAAAATCATTTGATTGAACTCGCTGTTGATTTAGCAAAATTAATAAAATCCAGCGAATCAGATTTAAAATTTATAATTACCACTCATAATCCATTATTTTATAATGTTTTATATAGCGAATTGGATAGGAAAAATGGATATTTAATAACAAAAAATGATGATAATTTATATGATTTAAAACTTAAAAAAGGGGATTCAAATTGTTCATTTTCTTATCATTTATATATAAGGGATTTGCTTAAGGAAGCAATTGAGAATAATAACCTTCAAAAATTTCATTTTACTCTTTTAAGAAATCTTTATGAAAAAACTGCCTGTTTTTTAGGTTATCCAAGATGGTCTGAATTATTGCCAGATAATAAAATTACATATTATAATAAAATTATTCAATTTAGTAGTCATTCAACATTGTCTGGGATTACTGTTGCAGAACCAACAGATCAAGAAAAGAAGACGATATCATTTTTATTTAAAGATTTAGTTAATAAATATAATTACTGGACACAGGAGGAAAGTAATGCCAGATAATATAACTCCAATTATAGAATCTAATAATTTTATTGTATTAGATAAATATACAAATATTGTTAATTCTTCAGAATCATATCAAACTGAAGCAGAATTGGAAAAAGAACTTATAAACGATTTGATAAATCAAGGATATGAATATAGAAAAGACATTGATTCAACAGAAAGTATGTTGAATAATTTAAGAACTCAAATTGAAAATTTAAATAAAACAACTTTTTCAAACGATGAATGGATGCGTTTTTGTAGTGAATATATTGATAAAGCAAATGATTCTATAATAGAAAAAACACGAAAAGTTCACGATGATTATATTTATGATTTTGTTTTTGATGATGGTCATATTGAAAATATATATTTGTTTGATAAAAAAAATATTATTAGAAATAAAGTTCAAGTTATCAACCAGTTTGAACAAACTGGTACACAATCTAATCGTTATGATGTAACAATTCTTGTTAATGGCTTACCATTAGTTCAAATTGAGTTAAAAAAGAGAGGTGTCGCTATTAGCGAAGCTTTTAATCAAATTCATAGATACAGCAAGGAAAGTTTTAATTCAGAAAATTCATTATACAAATATTTGCAAATGTTTGTTATTTCAAATGGCACAAATACTCGTTATTTTGCAAATACAACAAAACGTGATAAAAACAGTTTTGATTTTACAATGAATTGGGCAAAATCAGATAACTCTTTGATAAAAGACTTAAAAGATTTTACTGCAACATTTTTTCAAAAAAATACATTATTAAGTATTCTTTTAAAATACTGCGTTTTTGACACCAATAATACATTATTAATAATGAGACCATATCAAATTGCTGCAACAGAACGTATTTTATGGAAAATAAAAAGTTCATACGAAGCTAAAAAATGGAGTAAAACCGAAAGTGGTGGATATATTTGGCATACTACAGGTTCAGGTAAAACATTAACCAGTTTTAAAGCGGCAAGATTAGCAACTGAACTTGATTTTATTGATAAAGTTTTATTTGTTGTTGATAGAAAAGATTTAGATTTTCAAACGATGAAAGAATATCAACGATTTTCTCCGGATAGTGTAAATGGTTCAGATAACACTGCCGGTTTAAAAAGAAATTTAGAAAAAGATGATAATAAAATTGTTGTAACAACAATTCAAAAATTAAATAATTTAATGAAATGTGAAAATGATTTAGATATTTATGACAAACAAGTCGTTTTTATATTTGATGAGGCTCATCGTTCACAATTCGGAGAAGCTCAGAAAAATTTAAAGAAAAAATTTAAAAAGTTTTATCAATTTGGATTTACTGGAACTCCTATTTTCCCAGAAAATGCTCTAGGTAGCGAAACAACTGCAAGTGTTTTTGGTAGGGAACTTCATTCTTATGTTATTACAGACGCAATTAGAGATGAAAAAGTATTAAAATTCAAAGTAGATTATAATAATGTTCGTCCAAAATTTCACAAATATGAAAAAGAACAGGACGAAAAAAAATTATCAGCAGCAGAAAACAAAAAAGCGTTTTTGCATCCTGAACGCATAAAAGAAATTACACAATATATTTTAAATAACTTTAACAAAAAGACTCATAGACAACAAGTTGGTGGCAAAGGGTTTAATGCAATGTTTGCAGTAAGTAGTGTAGATGCAGCAAAATTATATTATGAATCTTTTAAAAAATTACAAAAAGATTTAGAAAAACCAATCAAAGTCGCTACAATTTTTTCTTTTGCACCCAATGAAGAACAAAATGCAATTGGAGAAATACAAGATGAGACATTTGAACCAACTGCACTAGATAGTAGTTCAAAAGAATTCCTAAAATCTGCTATTGATGATTATAATTTTTTATTTAAAACTAATTATGGTGTTGATGGCAAATCTTTTCAAAACTATTATAGAGACTTGTCTAAACGTGTAAAAAACCAAGAAATTGATTTAATTATAGTTGTTGGAATGTTTTTAACAGGATTTGATGCACAAACATTAAACACATTATTTGTTGATAAAAATCTAAGATACCATGGACTGATTCAGGCATATTCTAGAACTAATAGAATTTATGATGCGACAAAATCATTTGGAAATATTATAACTTTTAGAGATTTAGAAAAACCAACAATAGATGCAATCAAATTATTTGGAGATTCAAATACAAAGCACGTGGTACTTGAAAAAAGTTATAATGAATATATGCAAGGTTTTAAAGATATAATAACTGGTAGAGCTCGCAAAGGTTATATTGAGTTAATAAACGAACTTAAAAATACATATCCAAATCCTCAAGCCATTGAAACAGAAAGTGATAAAAAGAACTTTGTTAAATTATTTGGAGAATATCTTCGTGTAGAAAATATTTTACAAAATTTTGATGAATTTACAAGTCTAAAAGCTATGCAAGAAATAGACGTATCAAATAAAGAAGCTCTTAATGAATTTAAATTAAAATACTATTTAGATGATGCTCAAATAGAAGCAATGAAACAAATAAAGCCACTTTCTGACAGGATTATACAAGATTATAAATCAACATATAATGATATATGTGAATGGCGAAGGCAACAACGAAATAATGAAGATGCCGAATCTGATATTAATTGGAATGATGTTGTATTTGAAATAGATTTGCTCAAATCGCAAGAAATTAACTTGGATTATATTCTCGAGCTAATCTTTGAAGCTAATAAAACTAAAAAAGATAAACAGTCTTTAGTGGAAGATGTTCGTAGATTAATACGTTCAAGTATTGGCAATAGAGCTAAGGAAAGTTTAGTTATTGAATTTATAAATGAAACAAATTTAGATAATATTGAGGACAAAGTGAGTATTATTCAGGCATTTTTTAAATATGCTCAACAAAAACAAACTGAAGAAATTAAAGCATTAATTCAAGAAGAAAATTTAAATAATGATGCAGCACAACGTTATATAATGTCTTCTTTGAAAAAAGAATATGCCAGTGAGAATGGAACAGAATTAAATGAAATTTTACCAAAGATGAGTCCCCTCAATCCTTTATATTTAACGAAGAAGCAAAGTGTATTTCAAAAAATATCTAAATTCATTGATAAATTTAAAGGTATTGGCGGAATATCTTAATCATCGTGCAAGATATTTTTACTAAGAACTTGCTATTTATTTTTCTTTGAGTGATGTATACGGCACGTTAAAGGAGGTCGTATGGAAAAAGTCGGATTAAATATTACTCAAAAAGAGTTTAAGCAATTAAGCAAGTGGTCGGAGAATATTTACAATATAGCCGTTATTATTGATTACTTTGTTTCTAATCAACCGGAGATTGAAGAATGCTATAATCTCGCGCCGATAGTCAAACACTTGAGGAACGATGCGGATGTCTTGAATGCATTCTTTATAGACCATGAAAAAGAAGTTATAGAAATTACTTAGGATAAACACATATTTAAATATTTGTAATTAGAAATATTTAAGCTGTATTTCAATAATATAAATATTTTTGTTAATTAATAACTAGGCATATTACTACATTTTTATTTGAAGTTAAAAATTTCTATTACAATTACTTCAAAATACGTTTTCTATAACAATGTGGACAACCACTGCCCTTGCTTCTATGAGCAATAGTTGTTTGCCATTCATGTCCATCTGAACACTTCCACCAAACTTTTTTCCCACTAGAAGCTGTAACTTGCGTAGGTTTTAAGTCTCCGTTTTTCTCATAATTCCATTCTTTTGCTAACTCTGGATTTATTGTAGCTAAATCATTATAGCCTGTTAATACCTTATAATTAGAACAATAAGGGCAACCGCTCCCATTGCTTCTGTGGTTTATTGTTGCCTGATAATCATGTCCTTTACTGCATGTCCACCAAACTTTTTTCCCACAACCTTTCATAACTTGAGTAGGTTTTAGATCTCCATTTTTCTCATAATTCCATTCTTTGGCAAGTTCGGGATTTGTTGTAGCTAAATCATTATAGCCCGTTAATAATTTTACATTTGAACAATATGGGCAACCACTACCTTTAACTCGATTATATATAGAAGCTAACCATTCATGTCCTTCTGAACATTTCCACCAAACTTTTTTATTGCTGCCAGCAGTAACTTGAGTAGGTTTTAAATCTCCATTTTTTTCATAATTCCACTCTTTTACTAATTCCAGATTTGATTTTTCCAAATTATTATTTTCTCTTAGCATAAAGAAATTATGTGTTAAATAATATTTATTTGCAAGTATAAATAATCAATTAAACAATGTCCGTTTTTGACATATACGTAAAATATAATATAATTGTAATTGCATACAGGAGTTAATATAATGAAAAAATTTTTGGCAGTAATATTTGGTTTTTTGATTTTCGCAAATGTAACTTTTGCGGCAACTTCTTATGATAGATATGGGCAAAAAACAGGTTCGTACCGTCAAAACGGTTCAACCATAAATCAGTATGACAGGTACGGACAAAAAACCGGCAGTTTCAAAAAAACTTCAAACGGTTATGATTCTTATGACAAATACGGAGCTAAAACAGGTTCATACAAATCAAACGGGAATACGACAACTCAATATGACAGGTATGGCTCAAAAGTCGGAACATACAAGACAGATTCAAACGGGGTTACAACTTCGTACGATAAATATGGGCAAAAAACAGGTTCATTTAAAACAGATTCCTCCGGAAGAACAACCCAATATGACAGATACGGGAGAAAAGTCGGGAGTTATAAATAATTTGCAGTAATATCAAAAAGAGGTAAGGAATGAAAAATCTTTTATCGTTATATGCTCTTACAAAAAGTTTAACATTTTGGCTGTTTATTTTACTTGTAATAGTCGGCCTTTCCCTGCCTTCTGCTATGATGGAAGGTTACGGCAAATTTGCGGCAGCATTGATTTTGTTTTCTATAGGTTTTGAAATTTGCAGATTATTATTTAATATAAATATCGGACATTATTTTGTATTTGCAGGAATTGTGACAGTTGCGATTCAGCCTGCAATAGGAATAATTTTACTGATTTCTGCTTTGATATTTTTCTCTGTTATTCCAAAATCTGATAAAGAAGAATCAAATCAGGAAATTGCACAAAAGGCGATTAAAAGACACAACCGCAGGAATAAAAATAACCCTAATTATGAGCCGATAGATCCTAATGAAGCGGATAAAATTTCAAATAATAAAACCTTCAGAAAAGTTAATCCGTTTGTTGAAAACGTAAATATTGACGAACCCGTATCGCCTGAACCGTTTATAAAAATCCGAGATGCTATTGATAAAATCGGTGTGGGAAATATTACTCCTGAAAATTTATTTGAAAAGTTAAATGAAATTGAGTTGCTTGCCGAAATGAAAATCTTTAGAAAAGAAACAACTTCTCTTACGACTTTAAAAGAACTGCATATGGCTTTGCATCATATAGATTTGGATGCCAGAGAATCGGTAACCCTTCAGGAATTATTTGATGTTGATGAAAATGATGCACTTGAATATGAGAAAAAATACAACCCTCAGCCGGGGAGAGATTATTCGGATACACAACAAGAGGAATTAGGAACTGTTGAAAGTGCGGGTATTGTAGCAGGAACTGTTGCGGCATTAAATCATTTGGATAAGAAAAACAGAATCAATAAAAAACGTGCCGAAGTTGAAAAATTAAATAGCGAATACAGGTTTGAAAGAGGTTTTGATCCCGATTTTGACGAGGACGAATTTTTATCATCAGGGATAAAAGATGAAGAAAAATATCTGGATGCGCGCAAGCAGGAACTTCAGCAGAAAAATATCGCATACGATCAGTATTTATCCCCTGATGAAAAAAATTTATACGAATCTGACGAGAATTAATAAGTTATAAATTATTTTTTATACAAATTTAACTCGTTTAAAAAGTGTTTAATCAGTGTTCAAATGGTGTTCAAAAATTATTGTGTTGAATTGATACGTTTTCAGACACATATACTTGATGTTTGTCGTCGAAAGAGCGATGAATGGTGTAGCTTGAAAGGAGCACACTATGATTGAAATTGGTAAGAAGTACAGATTAAAAAAGCTGAAAGGTTGGTTTGAAAAAGATAGCGAAGAATTTACAGTTGTATGTTTTGGCGAGCACAACATTGTCGGCTGCGTTGCACCCGATGGTGAAAGATATGTATTTGATAAAGATTTTTTGATAGATCCTGATAAGCCGGACGAGATATACGCGGATATTAAAATAACGGAAGGATAAACTATGATTGAAAAAGATTATAAATTATATGGAACAAAGATTTTAAACTTAAAAACTCAAGAAATCGGATTGCTGATTTGCTTATGGGAAAACAAATATGCCGATAAAACTGTAGATTTTGCAACTTGTGTTGATAAAAACGGCAAACGATACAATATTGAACTTGATAATATAAGAGGGTTTGAGGATGATTTTGAAAAATAAATTAACAAAAGAGATGTTGGACATTCCGTATTCTGAATTCAGGAAAAAGTTTGCAAAAGAAATTCAGGATGCGTTTGAATGTTATCGCAAAACTCAGTTGAATAAATACTCTTGGAACTTCAAAGACGATAATTCTTTGGAGTTTAATTTTTATTTTGAACTCCATTGGAATTTTAATCATTTTGGTAATAGTAACTGGTATATCGAACGCATTAGTTAATATTTATAAAAGGACAAAAAGCTTTTTTAAAAGCAAGAGTTTTTTCTTCAAGCCAGATAAAATCTTTTTCCCAACTTTTATTGTCATAAAGGTTAAAGTTATCTCTACTAATGGAGATTCTGCTTGCTTTTTTACCTTTTAGTTCTTGCCAAAGCAATTCATCTCCAAAAAGTTTTTCAATTTCTTCTTTATGTTCAGCTAATTGATAATAAAACTCTTTATTATCAGGAATATATAGTTCAACTCCAACTTTGTTTTCTTTTCCTAAAGCGGTAAGACTAATATGTGCTTTTGAAGTTCCAATAGAAACATTATTCCAATGATCTGATGATGGTTTTTGTGGATGAACTTGGGAACCTTTATTGCTCAAATATTCATTTAAGGCTGTCCAGAAATCAAGCAGTTTTAATTTCCTATCCGTAAGAGATGAAACTGGTGCTTTCATAATTTTTGCCCATTCATTTGGCTTACTGATAATTTGAAATTTAGGTGCATAAGGAGAACCATCTATTTGCCATAGTTCTAATTTTATAGCAAAGAAATTTATATTCTCGTCTGTATGCTCATTTAACCAATCTATTGCTTGTTTGTGTTCATTCCTAACATCTTTAACTATCCAAATTATTATTTCTGCATTGTAGCCGGATGCGTAAGTTATAATTTTACCTAAGTGGTCATGATTAGTTGCTTCTAATTGATTTTCAATTACGATTTTCCTGCCATTAGAATCTTCTGCTAATATATCTACATTGAAAGAACCTACACTAGCTTCTGTTTGAATCAAGTTAATATCAATTCCTATTTCTTCGCTTAATAAGGCAAGATTATCTTCTTGTGCAAGCCAACGAGTAAAATCTAATGCTTCATGTTTCCATGCTTCGCGCAAATTAACTTTTTTCAATCTTCCTAATGTAGCAACCATATACCACTCCTTTTATTCTGGTATATATTCTGAATGCACTGTTTTCAAATATGACAAATCTTCAGGAGATTCTTCTAGGTTTAGATCAAGAAGTTCTTTTAATCTTCTTAACTCTCCTTCTTTTTGCTCTATTAAATAACTCCATTCATAAATATATACTTTGAAGTTTTCTCCTTCTCCGTATAGTCCATTTAGACTCTTTTGATTGTCTTTTTTCTCTTGTCTTAAACGTTCATCAATTTTGGTAACAACCAATACAAAATTCCAAAATGTATTTTCTTTGCTAAATCTTTTATCATTAGCTACAGCAAAAGCATAGTCATTTATTTGTTGTTTTTCCTTTGTTGTTGCATTCTGACTTGGTCTTTTTAATTCAATAAATAAATGCTCACGTTTCTCTTGTGAATCTCTCGGTATAGCACTCCATAAACATAGATCTGGGATTAAATCTAAACTAGGATCTTTATCTTTTGAAATTTCTTCTAACACACTCTCTTCAATCAAATTTTCTCTATTTAATTGTTTAATATGTTCTTTTAAAACATTTTTTAATGATTTATCAGATGTTCCAGGTTTATATTGTTCTCCAAATATCCATTGTTCTTTTTCCAAAATTTTATGTAATTGTGAACGCTCTTTAACTTTATTACTAATATCTCCAGCTACAAATTCACGTAATTCAGTTAAAAAACGAATTCTGTTAATTACTTCATTTGAAGTTGCTATAATATTTGGCAGAGTTGTATATTCTAAAATTCTGTCAAATTTTTCAATATCTTCATCTGATAATGAGCATACTTCTCGTAATATATTTTTTAGTTTGGAAGATTTTGTTGCTATAGCTTCTTTTATAAGCGCAAATGTTAATTTTTTATTCTTTTTGTCTTGACTTGTAAATTTGGGCATACACTCATCTATTTTTACGGCTATAACATCAAATAAATCTTTTTCGGCACTTATTACTTTTGAAGATATCTCTTCATCTTTGTATGGATATATATTTTCAAGTTTTAACTGCTCTATATATTGTTTTCTTTTTTCTGTCTTTTCAATATTTAAGTATTCTTTTAAAAAACTACGAGATTCATTAATTATTAACTGTGTATCATCGTTCAGCTCCGACAATAGACCATTATTATTTAAACTTGAAATGTATTCAGACATTACATATAAAGACAAATTTGTCTCTTCAACATTAACACCTAAAGCCGCCTGATATAGCGGACAGCCATCTTTATTACATAAATTTAATCTTTTTGATAATTTTTTATCTCCTTTAGACTTTGAAAATGCCCATTCTATAATTTTTAATGAAATATCTATTTCATCACCATTATTATTTTTTATCAAAATATCTTTTTTACCCATTTCTGGGTAAATCTTTTTTATTTTTGAAGAAAGATCAATATCTATCCCATCAATTTTAATAGTGAAGTCAGGATATAAGGAATAATAAATGGCGAATATTTCCTGAATAGCACTTATATTATCATCATTAAATAATGACGATTTATTCTCAATACCTGAAATTCTAATTGAAACACCGGTATTTATACTTTGGTCCTTACACACTTTTTCTTCTGAAATATCACTAATTGTTAAATCACTATTCGAAAGTCTTACCACAAACTCTTTTTTTAAGTTATCTTGTTCATCTAAATATACGCTACTGAATTTTAAATAATTACCAATACTCAATGCTTTATATCGGCCACGACCTTCACTGCCATGTAAACTCCGTTTGTTATCTTTTGTTTTATCTTTATTTCTTTTATATGAATTCCCTATATATTGAAAAGCATTTTTAGCTTGCATATATGTACAACCATGTCCATTATCAATAATATCAATATACTCAAATCCATTCAGACCATTGTCTTTGGTTATAATGTTTATAAGCGTAGCATTAGCATCTAAACTATTCCATATTAATTCAGTGATACCTGTAATTATAGGATTAGCTACTACATATTTTGCAATATGATCTTGTCCCGCATTGATTTGTAATTTGGCCATAAGACTCCTTTTATGAAATTCTATCATAAAAATAATATCATTTATTTTTTATTAATTTGTCGATTTATCCATTCCATAATTACGGAAACAAGGTATTCTTGTTCGGTTTGTGTTAGTTCTCTGTGTTTGGGAAATTTGTGCCATTTCTCGATGCAGCCACGGCAACAAGTTGCTGTTGCATGTTGAGCTATAAATACAGGATGACCTCGCATTGGAGTTTGTTTGCCATCATTAGCAGGTTCTGCCGGAGCGACTCTATCCCGAATAAAATCTTCTGCGTGGCTCTTGATTTTATCAAGTCCTTTGTCATTGATATATTCAAGCTCTTTTGCGCGAAGCTTAAATCTGCTCCTAAATTTTGATTTTGCTAATCTGTCTAAAATGTCCATCACTAAGCTCTATTTTGTGGCAAATAATTTCTTACTTTTTCAGGAAGCTTTGATTCTATAAAACTTCTCAATTTATCAACATTTTTGCTATAAATTACCCCTGCATACAAAATGATTAAGCCTGTAATTAAAACTGCACTTGTTAATAATGTCGTATGATTTTTAATATTATCAAATTCAAGATACATAATATATTCAATAACACCCATTATACCGATAATCGAGAAAGGTTTGCGCTGAATCATCAAGCCGATAAATATATAGATTAAACTTAAAATAAAGCATACTAATTGGGTTTGCCATACTCCTATATTCAAAGCATCAAGAAGAAACATAGCATACATAAAAAATCCTGCTGCACCGACCAAATACATCCACATTGAATAATCTGCTTTTGTTAATCTGTCTTTAATAAACCCAATTATGCTCAGTCCTGCTCCGAAAATCATGTTACTTGTGAAAAAGATTTTCGGCGTAATGTTTTTGTAGCCATAAATAAAATCAACAATAGTCATAAATATTGCATAGGAACAGAAAATAGTCGGAACTGCTAACAATGATGCCGGTCTGAACTTTTGTAAAATAGTGTTGGCAATAATTGTCAAGGCAGAAAGTACAATTACAGGGCATCTGCACAAATCCCAATAGTTAGGAAGCTTATCCATATCAGAAAAATGAGGGAAAAATCCCGTCATTTTTTCAATATCCATTACAATAAATCCGACAGCAGCAATAAAAAGAAAATACAAAATCCCTGCAGGAAGTTTTTCATTCTTTCTCCATAAAAATTCTCCGACCCCTAGGAATAATACAGCGTATATTGTTCCTAGCATTAATATCATTGCATATGTGCTATGTTGAATGGTATCAGACATCAAAGCTGTCATTGCACCTAGCATTATAAATCCACCAATATAGTACAAAACTTTAACAACTGTTGAAACTTGTTTTGGTTCATTATTATTCTGATAATATAAATCAATCAAACCGTTTCTCTGTGTTTCATTAATTATATTTTTTTCAACTCCTAAATTCAAAATTTTCTCAAAATCCATAAAATCCTCCTTTATGTGCATATCTTACCACAATAATATAGTAATTTGTTATTGTGTCAGAAACGGGCATAGTGAAATACATGCGAAAATTTTTTCTTCGAAAAAATTGTCAAAAGTTGATAAAAATACATCATAATAAAACTTTGATGCTGTTTTATAATTAGATAATATATTGTCTATATATTGACATTTTTATAAAATCGGTTAATATATTATCTATGAATAGTTCATTTTTAAATCAAAAAACTCCTTATGAAATTGCGAAAAGTTTAGCGGATAAAATTAAAGAACATCGTAAAAAATTAAAGATTTCGCAAGAGGTTTTAGCGCAAAAGTCAGGTGTTAGCTTAGGCAGCATTAAAAGATTTGAAACAAAATACGAGATTTCCTTGCAATCTTTTATTAAAATTGCTATTGCCCTTGATTTAGATAATTACTTTGAAAATTTATTTACACAAAAAACTTATGCTTCAATAGATGAGATAATTAAGGGGTAAATATATGGAAAATTATAAGTACCTTAAAGTTTTTTATAATGATAAATTAGTAGGAACTTTGGCTAAAACTCCTGATAGGCTTGTTGCTTTTGAATATGATAGTGAATGGCTTGCTACCGGTTTTAGCATTTCGCCATTCTCACTCCCGCTACAGAAAAAAGTATATTTGCCAAATTTTGAACCGTTTGACGGGCTATTTGGAGTGTTTAACGATAGTTTGCCTGACGGTTGGGGAAGGTTATTAGTTGACCGCCTTCTACTCAAAAACAAGATTAACCCAAGTGAAATTGATAATTTAAACCGGCTTGCAGTTGTACAAGAAAGCGGTATGGGTGCTTTGACATATAAGCCTGAACACATATTTGAAACTCCACAAGAAGAATCTGATTATGATAAATTAGCACAAGAATGTTCAAAAATATTAGAATCCAAAAGCTCTGATAACTTGGATGAACTTTTTAAGCTAGGCGGTTCGTCAGGCGGAGCAAGACCAAAGATTTTGACAAAAATAAACAGTGAAGATTGGATAATAAAATTCCCGTCCTCTCAGGATCCTAAAAATATCGGAGAGCAAGAATATAAATATTCACTTGTCGCAAAAGACTGTGGAATAAAGATGAGCGAAACAAAACTTTTCGATTCTAAAATTTGTTCAGGATATTTTGGAATTAAACGATTTGACAGAGGGGTAAATGAGGGGAAAGACAAAAAAGTACACATGGTTTCTGTTAGCGGATTATTAGAAACAAGCCATCGTCTGCCGAATCTTGATTACAATATTTTGATGAAATTGACTCTCGAATTAACAAAGAATTATCAGGATATTGAGCAGTTATATAGACTTATGTGCTTTAATGTTTTTGCACACAACAGAGATGATCATTCAAAGAATTTCTCGTTTTTGTATGATGAAAGTCAAAAAGAATGGCACTTATCACCTGCTTATGATTTGACTTACAGTTCATCATTTAACGGAGAACACGCAACAACAATAAACGGTGAAGGCAAAAATCCAAGTTTAGAGGATATTTTAGCAGTAGCTAAAAATATCGGAATAAAAGAAAAACAAGCGCGTGATATTGCACTTGATATTAAAGACAAATGTTTGTCATTGTTTGATTAAAATTTGTCAAATTGTAAAACAATGAGTAGTTTTAATGGGACATTTGAAAAATTATTTTTCTGCCGACTTTCGGCTTTACTGTATTTTAATGTCCGATTAGGTTTGTACGGGTAGTGTTGTTTTTCGGGCAAGTTTGCTCGTTGTTTGAGTTTAAGGGGTAGGAAGGAGTAAGACTAAGCGTACACCCCATTGGACTAAACTTCTCTTTTTGCGGACTGTACGGTTTGTTGTATTCTTCGGGTTTTTTGTTGTTTTTGCATACTATAATTAAGTTTCGGCAATTTTAGGCGGTTGCACGCTTAGTTTTATTTTTCGGGCAGAGTCCACTTTGGGAATTTTGTCAATTTCTGTACAAAATCTTGTCAATTCCTGTACAAAAATTTTAAGGATACAAAACAACACAATGGTCGGAAGTCGTGTTCCAATTTTTTATATTCAGAGGTAATGTTGTTGTGCCATGAATAATATATATATAAATATAAAAGATGTAGCAGAAGCAAAGGGATTAAAAAGCACCCGTTCACTTCGTTTGGAACTGAATAAAAATGAAAGTAAATATATTTCAAGAGAGATTAAAGTCAATGGCGGCACTTCTTATGAAATATTGTTTTCAAGTTTAGAACCTGAACTTCAGGATAAATTAAGA
>ONOE01000022.1 GCA_900319365.1 uncultured bacterium
CTTTTTGCTCAAAAAGATTTAGCTCAAAATGTCGATACAACGGTAACACAAGTTGCTTATTCGCCTATTTACAAATACGATGTAAATTACCTTGTAGATAACGATAACCAACAGGGCTATTTCACTTTTGCAAGACACGCTACAGACGCAGGATCTAATTCCTACGAAAATTACAACCCGACAATATTTGACGGTGCTGTCTCCACATCTGCTGCAGCTATAGGGCAAATGAATGTCATTACAAACTATGCGTTTGAACACTCTGATTTATTTTCTATTCAACCCGCTTATGAACGCTTTGCAATGATTAACCAAAACAAATATGCCATGAAAAATTCGGGTTAAAGTTCATTTGCCTCAACTCCTTACAACCAAAACCTCGGGCGAATAGATTTCGACCGTAACAACAAAGGAGTTTGGGTTAAACCTTATGCGGTATTTGAAAACGTTCCACTTCGCCACGGTCCGAAAGTAGATGCTGTTATGTACGGAACTTTAATCGGTGTTGATTCGGATTTCCAACATCTTAAACACGGCTGGGCAGGTGTTACAAGTGGATACATAGGTTACAACGGGTCACAATTAAATTACTCAAACATTGACACATCAACCAATGGCGGATTATTAGGCATTACTCAAACTTTCTACAAAAAGAATTTCTTCACCGCATTGTCTGCAACCGCAGGTGCACAATTTGCCGATGCTCAAACAATGTACGGCAGAGATGAAATGACCACCTTAATGGCAGGCATCGCTTCAAAATCAGGGTATAACTTTGAATTTAAAGAAGGTAAATTCATAATTCAACCGTTATGGACAATGAGTTATTCGTTTGCCAATACATTTGACTATACCAACGCTGCGGGAGTTCGTATAAATATGGATCCGCTGCATACAATCCAACTTCACCCTGCAATAAGATTTATCGGTAATCTTAAAAACGGTTGGCAGCCTTATGCAACCGTCGGAATGGTTTGGAATTTGATTAACGAAACTCACGCAAGAGCAAACGGCAACGAATTACCCGAAATGCATGTAAAACCTTATGTAGAGTATGGCGTAGGTTTACAAAAATGCTGGGACGATAAGTACAGCGCTTACGGTCAAGCCGTAATCCGCAATGGCGGCAGAAACGGTATCGCTTTAACCCTCGGTTTCCGCATGGCAATCGGCAAAGATCCCAATAAGGTTTCTGAAAATAAAGTCATTCTGAGCGATAGCGAAGAATCGCCTAAATTAACAAAGAATGACGGTGCGGATAGTCTCCTCCCCGACATGGGGAGGTTAGGAGGGGTCTTGACTTCTCAAAACCAAAAAATGAACGGCGAACCTTTGCCAAATATCACAATGACTTCAAAAGTTGCATCTGTTCAGAAGTTGTAATCAAATGGGTGTCAAATACCACAGTCATTCTGAGCAATAGCGAAGAATCGCCTAAATTAACAAAGAATGACGGTGCGGATAGTTTCTTTAGCCCCTCTCCTGCCTTTCAGGCATCCTCTCCCCAAGGGGGCGAGGGTATTAAATCGTCATTCTGAGGACGAAGTCCGAAGAATCGCCTTATTAAATAAATTTATGCGGTGCGCTTGCAAGCGCACTCTACTTTGCAAAATCGCCTTGTCATACGCACATCAGGCGATCTTTCGCTATCGTTCAAGATGACATGCAATTATTATTTCTGTTATTTGATATTCGCATGAATTTTTAGTAAAATCTTTTGTATGAGAGGTCAAATTTACAAAATATACTCGGATTCCTATTTCGTAAAATCAGGCGACAACCTGATTGTATGCAAAATAAGAGAAGTATTAAAAAAATCCAAAACCTCCGTTATTACAGGCGATTTTGTGATTTATGAAAACGATGTCATTACAGAAATCCTCCCAAGAAAAAGTTTTATCAAGCGTCCTGCCGTTGCAAATATTTCTCAAATGCTTGTTGTATCCGCTCTAAAGCAGCCAGAGCTCGATTTTCATCAGCTTAATCGCTACTGCGCATTTGCAAAATATTACAAAATCCCCGCAATTCTTTGTTTTAACAAAGAAGATTTAGGGCTTGACGACAGTTTGCAAAATAAAATCATCGACATATATTCAAATTTGGGCTACAAAATTCTTTTCACTTCCGCAGCCCAAAAAATCGGCATAGAAAATTTAGCCCAAGCCTTATCAGGCAAAACCACGGCGCTTTGCGGAAATTCAGGTGTCGGAAAATCAAGTTTAATAAATGCCCTAAACCCAAGCATCAATCTGCGCACAAAAGCCGTTAGCGAAAAATCGGAGCGTGGCACCCACACTACAAGGCACAGCGAAATTATTGAACTTAATCAAAATTCTAAAATAATCGACACTCCCGGATTTAGCAATTTGAGATTTGACTTCCTTTTACCGAAAGATGTTGACGATTTGTTTGACGACATTTCAAAATATGCCAAGGATTGCAAGTATTCTGACTGTTTGCACATTCACGAGGACGGGTGCGCAGTTTTAAAACATATTGAAAAAATTGACAAAACAAGATATGAATCTTATCTTGAATTTGTGAACGAGGCGTTTGAATACAAAGAAAAAGTAAAATACAACGGAACAAAAACCGAATCAAGGCAAAAATTCCGCAACAACAGGCAAGTAGCTAAAATCAGCGAAAAGAAACGCCAATCATCAAGAAACACGTTTAAACAAAAATTATATAAGGAATTAGACGAAAATGAAAATGAATGATTATATTAATTTAATAAACGATTACTTAAATGAGTACATCCAAATAGAAGAACCGTCAGAATTGTTCAAATCGATGAAATATACGGTTACGCTCCCCGGCAAAAGGCTGCGCCCCGTTATGTGTCTTGAAACCTGTTCGCTTTCGGGCGGGAATTTTGAAGATGCAATTCCTTGTGCCTGCGCAATAGAAATGCTGCATGCGCAAACTCTTATCCATGACGATTTGCCATGTATGGATAACGATGATTTTCGCAGGGGTAAACCCTCAAACCACAAGGTTTTCGGTGCTGCCGTTGCAACATTATCGGGCGATGCATTGCTTACCTATGCGCCCCAAATTATTACCAAATATTCAAAAACTCTTTCCCCGTCGAAAATTATTATGGTTTTGAACGAATATTTCAACTATGCGGGCGCAAGAGGAGTTATTGCAGGGCAGGTGCTTGATATTGAAAGCGAAAAAAACAATGATATCAATGACAAAAAAAATACTCTTAAATATATCTATATTCACAAAACTTCCGACTTATTTAAGCTTGCAATGCGCACGGGTGCAATTATAGCGAATGTTGATGACGAAAAATTGAATAAAATTACAGACTTTGCTCAAAACTTCGGCATAGCTTTCCAAATGGCAGATGACATTTTAGATGAAATATCGACCTTTGAAGAAATGGGCAAAACCACGGGCAAAGATAAAGAAGAAGGAAAGCTTACCTGCGTTTCGCTTTACGGATTGGATGAATCAAAAAATAAATTGTCTTGCCTGTTAAATAAATGTCATGGTATAATGAATGAGTTGAATTTTAAATCAGAAATTTTTGAGCAAATTCTGGATAAAATACAAAAAAGAATGGATATTTAATGTTTTTAGATACGTTTAGACATATAATTGCAAACAACGGTTATGAAGTATTAGCAAGCGGTATTCTTGCTGCTTTTACGGCGCAAATAATTAAATTTATTGTCTTTACCGTAAAATCAAGACGAATAAATTTTAAAATATTTACAACAACCGGCGGAATGCCCAGCACTCATTCGGCAGGTGTTATGGGAATGTCTACCCTTGTCGGAATTTTGGAAGGGTATGATTCCATAATCTTTGCCGTATCGTTAGGGTTTTCCCTTGTAATTATGTATGATGCTGCGGGTTTAAGACGTGCGGCAGGTAAAACAGCAGCATGCGTAAATAAAATTATGGAAGAAATTTACAACCATGATTTGAAAGCCGTCGGCGGAAAATTAAAAGAACTCTTAGGGCATACACCCTTAGAAGTATATGTCGGAGCCGCTTACGGTATCTTGTTTGCTTATGCATTCCATTTATATGTTTTAGGTTAAAATTTACAATTTGCTTTAAAGTTATACTGATAATATAATTATCATGTATTTTAGGCATGGGGAGGGATTTTATGCATTTAGAACATATAAAAAAAGTTGACCCGCAAATAGCTGAAGCTATTGAAGAAGAACTTGAAAGACAACGCAATACAATTGAACTTATTGCAAGCGAAAACTGCACCTCGCAAGCTGTTATGGAAGCATGCGGAAGCGTCTTGACTAACAAATATGCAGAGGGCAAACCGCACAAAAGATATTACAACGGATGTGAATATATTGATGTCATAGAAGAACTCGCACAAAAAAGAGCATGTGAGCTTTTTCACATGGGGCATGCCAATGTTCAGCCGCACTCGGGTGCTCAGGCTAATATGGCTGTTTTTATGGCTACAATGAAACCCGGCGACAGAGTTTTATCAATGGATTTGTCAAACGGCGGACACTTATCTCACGGTTCACCCGTTAATTTTTCAGGCATGTACTTTGATGTAAAATCTTACGGCATAAATGAAAACGGTGAAATTGATTATGAAAACGTTCGCCAATTGGCGCATGAGCATAAACCGAAGCTTATTATTTGCGGTGCAAGTAATTATTCAAAAATAATTGATTTTAAAAAGTTTAGAGAAATAGCAGATGAAGTCGGCGCATTGCTACTTGCCGATATTGCTCATATTGCAGGGCTTGTTGCTGCGGGTTTACATCCGTCGCCTGCAGGTTATGCTCAGTTTGTAACAACAACCACTCACAAATCTTTAAGAGGTCCCAGAGGCGGTATCATTATGTGTGATGAAAAATATGCAAAAGATATCGACAAGGCTGTTTTCCCCGGAATGCAGGGCGGACCTTTGGAACATATTATTGCAGGTAAAGCGGTTGCATTGCTTGAAGCTTCAAAACCCGAATTTAAGGAGTATGCCGCACAAATTATTAAAAACGCAAAAGCTCTTGCTCAAGGTTTAATTGATGAAGGACTTGATATTGTAGGCGGTATGACAGAAAACCACTTGATGACTTTGGATTTAAGAAGAACAGGCAAAACAGGCAAAGACATGGCAAATGTCTTGGAAAAAGTCGGAATTACCGCTAACAAAAACACCGTTCCGAACGATCCTCAAAGTCCTTTTGTAACGTCAGGCATAAGACTCGGTACACCCGCCGTTACCACAAGAGGTTTTAAAGAAAACGATATGAGGGAAGTTGCAAAAATTATTGCAGGCGCAATTTCAGCGTCAGATGATGAAACCGCATTAGAAAATCTTCGTCAGAGAAGTTTGAAATTATGCAAGGCTCATCCGCTTTATGAATAACTAAAGGAGAGTAATCATTATTATTAAGTTAACACATGCACATATACTGGGAGCTGTAATAGCCTATATTATCGGGGTATTTCTTGTTCCTATGATTATAACTTTTTCAAAAAGGGAGGGACTTGTTGATGTCCCCAATGCAAGGAAAATTCACACAAAACCTATTTCAAGAATAGGCGGAGTTGCAATCTGGGGCAGCACGATGCTCACGTTCCTTTGCCTTGTGTTAATGAGTTATTACCCTTACGGGAAATTGTTGTCGGGCATATTGCTCGGCGGGTCTTTAATGTTTTTATTGGGACTTGTTGATGACATTTATAATTTGAATGCCAAATTCAAGCTTGTAATGCAGCTTTCAATTGCAACGGTTGTATATTTATTGGGTGTTCAAATTGATAATATACCTTTCTGGGGCGGTCATGAACTCGGGTTCTGGTCTTATCCGATTACTCTTTTGTGGATAGTGGGTATTTCAAATGCCGTTAACTTCATTGACGGTGTTGACGGGCTTGCGGGCTCTGTTGTTACCGTAAGTTCGGTTACTCTTGCGCTGCTTGCGTTAATTGTATCTCCTCCGAGTCCGATTAGTGCATTGATTGGCTTTATCCTTGCAGGTTCTATGCTTGCATTTTTAACTTTCAACTTCAACCCTGCAAAAATCTTTATGGGCGACAGCGGATCCTTGTTCTCTGGATTTTTGCTTGCCGCAATATCAATTACGGGCGTTATGAAAGTTGCAACGTTAGCTATATTATTGCCGTTCCTTGTTCTTTCGGTTCCTATTGTTGATATTACTTTTTCTTCGCTGCGCAGGATTCTTCACGGAACTTCTCCGTTTGTTGCTGATGCGGAACATATTCATCATAAACTTTTGCATGCAGGCTTTTCCCAGAAAAAAATTGTTGTAATCTTTACATCTGTTGCAATTATTTCAGGGGCTCTGGCATGCTTATTTGCATCTCACAATGCAATCATTTATTATTTCTATTTGACTTTAGCTGTTGTAGGCATAATGCTTTTGTTAAATTTAGTAAGGGTGTTGACAAAGAAATAAGTTTATATTAAAATGCTGAAAAATAAAGATTTTGATTACTCAGTTTCTTTATGTAAAAAGAAATCATTAAGTGCAAAATCTTCCCGATATAAAATACAAGACAAATTCTTGCATAGCAGTATTTTGAGCATATTTTAATAAAACGTAGGATTTAGAAAAATGGCAATACAAGCTGTAAATAACAGCAATAACGTACATAATAATATTATCCCCCTGATTCAAGGTGCCGTAGCAGGTTCTGTTGCATGCTTGGGTTTGAAGTATATTTATCCTTTGCACAGAGATGAAAAAAATACAAAGGAATATAAAGGCGTTGTTGACGGGCTTAAAGAAAGACAAAATTCATACAACAATTGGACAAAATTATATCTTGATGAAGTTAAAAATGACGGAAACAAATCCGTTGCAAAAGATGAATTTTTAAAAACGTTTGACGGTTTAAAAAACGGTGATAAAGTAAGCAATAACAGAATTTTAAAGGCTTTCCATGCTGTGTTGGAAAAAAGCCCCAAAGAAGTTAATGCTTTAAAAGAATTATTTACCGATATGAAGACTGAAGCCGCTAAAATGGTTAAAAAATCCATTGAGGCTTATAATGTTGCAACAAAACATTTCAGACCTACGGGATTTTTCGTAGGAACAGGAGCATTGGCGGGTGCTGCAATTGCGCTTGTTCATAATGTTTTGAAAACAGATGTAAAGGATTAAGAAAGAGAATATAAAAAATAATTAGTAATTAGTAATTGATTATGACAGGTTTTTATAACCTGCCTTTTTATTTTTTTTAGCGGCAAAATAAAACAAATAAAAATATTATTAAATAATATTTGCAAAGCTTATAAAGTATTGCTCAATTACATTCATAAGCATCGGCAAAATCCAAACCATTATTGCGGCGCCGAGAACGGGTTTAAACAGGAAACTTAACTGGAAAACGTTTACCTGCGGAGCTGTTCTTGAAATTACGCCGAGAATAATATCCTGCGCCATTGTCGCAAGTAAAACGGGGGATGCTATTTGCAAACCCATATACAAAGTATTGGAAGATAATTTGGTTAACAGGCTCATATTTGCAATTTTTGCAAGCGGGATATGAACGGCATAAACGGGAAAAACTTCAAAGCTTTTCATAATAGCTTTAAAAAGCCAATAAAAGCCTCCGACATCGATAAATAAAAGCAATCCCATTAATGATATTACGTTTGTGAGGATAGAAACCTGACCTGATGTTGTCGGATCAAGGGTTGTGGCAGATGTTAAACCCATTTGCATGTTAATCATTTCCGCACCGCAATCAACCGCAATTACAATTAATCTTGCCATATATCCGATTATTGCCCCGACAACGACATTTAACAGTATTGATAATATAAATGAATCCGTTTTAGCCAAGACTTCCGATGTGTTCATCAACGGCACCATAAGTACGGTTATAAGGATAGCTATGGGTATTTTGACCAGTCCCGGGATTTCTTTTCTGCAAAATATCGGGGCAAATCTGAAAAATCCCAGCAAACGGCAGAATACAAGAAATCCTGTCATAAAATAGGAATTTACCATGGGGAAAAGTTGTGCTAATTGATTTAAGACGTTATCCATTTATTTTTATTGCCCCATAATCCTTTTTGTTTCAACAAAATCTGTTTTCGGCATAGGAGTTTTTGATGCCGGTAAATATTTTTCTCTTTTATACTGGTCGATATATGGTAATTTGCCCGGATGTTTCATAATATAATCAACCGAGTCTATATTTTTAAATCTGTCTTTCATTTCGTTTGCAAAAGGCGTTGTGTAGTGATAATAATTTGAGTCGAGTACAAATTGTTCATTGTGAGGGACTGTATTAAACGCAAGCACGACTCCTTCTTGAAACAGGTTGGTCAAAAGTTTAACAAATCCTACCCCGCCTATTACAATAACAAGGAAAACGCCCAGAATTTTCGGAGCAGTCGCAATTGTTTGTTCCTGAACCTGTGTAACGGCTTGCAAAATACCTACAACAAGACCGATACCCGCAGCAACAAGTACGCAAGGCATTGATATTGCAAGCATTATTAAAAAGCCTTTAGCTAAATATTCGAGTAAAACTTCTATCATATTTTATTCCTCATCAGTTGTAACTTGACACTAATCCCTGAACAATCAGCGCCCACCCGTCTACCGCAATAAATATCAGCAGCTTAAACGGCATGGAAATAATTGTCGGCGACAGCATAAACATACCCAGAGCCAACAGAATATTCGCAACTACCAGATCCAATATTATAAACGGTACAAATATAACGAAACTTATTTCAAAAGAGGTTTTTAATTCACTTATGATATAAGCCGGTGCAATATCCCAGATAGACAAATCATCGGGTGATTTCGGTTTGACTTTGTGGGTCATACTTACGAAAAATTCCAAATCTCCCTCTCTTGTTTGTTTGAGCATAAATTCTTTCAGCGGTTTTGATCCCTCTTGGATTGCCGCAACAATATCATGCTTTTGCTGGTACGGAACAGAGCCCATATCATACATTTTTTGGAAAGTCCCTCCCATTGTGTAGAATGTTAAAATTATAGACAAACCGATAATTACGATTGCAGGGGGAACGGACTGGGTTCCCATTGCCGTTTTAAGCATTGAAAAAACAATTACAAATCTCAAAAAACTTGTCATTGCACAAAACAAAAACGGCAACAATGAAAAAATAGTCATTACTATCAATATTTGTATTATCGGATTTAGAGTGCTTGCTTGATCCATTATATTTTCCTGTCCTTACATTTCATTTACTTTGTGAACCATTTCTCTGATGGTCGAAAGTCCGTGATTTTTAATCTCTCCCACTTCAATATCTACGTTTTCGCTTTTTGAAGTTTCCAAATGATGCCTGTTTAAACTCGCAGCATTCGGATTGTTCCTTGTAATAACTTCAAGATGAACGCTTTTATTTCTGTTATTTTTTTGTGTATTTGATTTTGGTTTATTGTCTGAGAATTTTTTAAGTTTATTAGGATAAAGAATGTCGATATTGTTTTCTTCCGTATCCTTTTTGATAAACGACAAATCAGGCAGCGGAGCATCTTCAAACTCTGCTTTTTGCTTTCCCGTCGTTATTTCTTTAAAAACTTCTCGATTGGTTTTTGAATTGTCATTTTCAAGTTTTGCAAGTAATGTTGTTTTGTCGACATCAGATGCAATCAAAAATCTTTCATCCCCTGCTTTCACAATCATAAGTGATTTTCTGGGATTTATGTTCATTGTTTCTTCAATGCTCAGTTTTTTTGTTTTATTTGATGACATATTTCCGTTCATTATTTTTTTGTAGATAAACAATGCGAAAAATATCAGTCCTGACATTGCCATTGTGTAAACCGTAAAACTTATAATATAATGTCCCATATCTTTATGTTTACTCCCGTTTTTTATATCTTATAAATTCTCATCTTCCAGCTCAAAATCGCTGTAGTCAAAATCTTCATCGTTTTCATCGCCGTTGTTTTGACCTTCGGCGCCGCTTGTATCTTCGCTTTGCGTATTTTCAGGTGTGCTGTTATCTTCAGGTGCAGGATACTGTTCCTGATTATTTCCCTGTTCGGGCGCTGCCTGTTGCGAAGAATCATTTGTTGAACCTGATGAAGCTGCGATAACTTTATTTATTTTTACCCCGTATCTGTCATTTACGATAACGAGCGTTCCGCTTGCAATCGGTTTGCCTTCAACTTTCAAGGTTACATTGTTGTCATATAAAGATGTCAAATCAACAACAAGCCCTTCTTCTATATTTTTTAATTCTTTCAGGGATATTTTGACCGCATCAAATTCCGCATCCATATCTACTTCAATGCTATCCCATATATTATGAGCATCGGACATACTACTGTTTCCTCCTGTTGTATTATCACTATCTTCCGGTATGAGTAAATCCATATTCGGATTCAGATGAATATCCAAAAGCTCTCCCTGTATGGATAATTTCATCTTTTGAATATCGCTGTTTTCAAAAACCACGACATCGTCTTGCTCAAGGTTTTTGATGTCGTATAAAGAAAATTTTGTTTTCCCCATTATGACTTTTACAAAAATTTCGCTTTGAGGGAAATCCGTGTTTTTAAATGTTTCGCCCGCAGACTCTATTTGTTCGGGAGATAAAAGGGCCAGGGGTAATGTTACTATAATTTTTCCCGCCTCTTTTGATTCGGGTTCAATATTTCTTAAAATGAAAGTCATATTTATCATATCGAAATTATTTCTTTTCAATAATTTCGGGTCGGGCTGATTTATTTTCGGCTTGATTGCATCATACATATAGCCGTTAAATGCAGTAATGATTTTTGCTTCAAGCTCGGAAATTTTATTTATGTTGAATTTATTTTTTGCTTTGCCTAAAACCTTATCAAGTATAATATTTATGGCTTTTTCTGTCAGACGGAAGAACATATCGTATTCTTCGTTAATTTTGATTTTTGTAACAAAGCAGGATTCATTATTCAAAAGGCAGTTGATATTCTTGCTCAATCCGATAAACTCAATGCGAAAATTTTTCGTGAAGAAATCATCGCTTGCACCCTGAATGAGCGAAGAAAAGGTATCTTTGTACCAACTGTATTCTCTTAATAATTCTTTTGTCGATATTGAAGATTCAATATTACTTGTATTTACAGCCATATCTCCCTTTTAAATATTTTACTTTCACTACTACATTAACAATTTAATGTAAATATTGATAAAGTCACATATTCCCACTAAAATTTTACCAGATTTTAACGGAATGGGGAAATTCGTAATATATCGCAATTATTTGTTTTAGATTGTAAACATTTGTTACGAATATTCAAAATTTTCTAAAGTCATGATACGAAAATGTCGTAACTTCTTTTGTAAGAAAAACCAGAGGTAAATTATATGAATTTGAAATTCGATCCAATAGGAAAATATGATGCGGAAGATGAAAAAGAACTTGGGGAGTTTGGCGATTTGACAATGTTGTCAAAAGCTAAAGATGTTTCCGATGAAGATTTTGAAAATGTTGTATCAATAATTGATGAATCAGGAAACGAAATAAATTGTACCGTAAATAAATTCATTGAAATCTTTGATAAACAAGGATTAGACGGATTTGTTCTTTAATCGGGCAGTATGAAAAAGTTTAAGCGGCAAGGGTTTATACTCTTGCCGCTTTTGTTTATGCTAGTATATTTTTATGCAGGAATTTAAACATTTTACGGTAATGAAAAATGAGGCTGTTGAAGCCCTCAATTGTACCCCGGGCAAAATATACGTCGATTGTACTTTAGGAGGCGGGGGGCATAGCGAGCTTATTTTGCAGCGAATTTCTCCGACAGGCAGATTGATTGCTTTTGATATTGATGACGAGGCGATAGCTTTTGCATCAGAAAGGCTAAAGCAATATAAAAATTTAACAATCGTAAAATCCTCTTATACCAAAATAAAGCAGGTTATGCACGATTTGGGTATAGAAAAAATTACGGGCGGTGTTTTGTTTGATTTGGGCGCTTCATATCATCAGTTGACTTCGCAGGAACGGGGTTTTTCTTTTTCAAAAGAAGCACCGCTTGATATGCGTTTTGATATGGACGGAGATTTGACGGCTTATGACGTTGTAAATAACTATAGCGAAGATGAACTTGTAAGAATTTTTTCTCAGTACGGGGAAGAACATTTTTCAAAACGAATTGCAAAAGCTATAGTAAATCAAAGAAAGTTACAAAAGATTAAGACGACAACGGAATTATCTGACCTCATAATTTCATGCACCCCTCATGTGAAAAGCCATGTTCATCCTGCTACGAGGGTGTTTCAGGCTTTGAGAATTGAGGTGAATCATGAGTTACAAAATGTTAAAAATACTTTAAATGATATATTGGATTTATTGGAATTTAATGCTATAATATCTGTGATAAGTTTTCATTCTCTTGAAGACAGGATTGTGAAACAGTTTTTCAAATATTATTCAAGCCGTTGTCATTGCGACAAGACTCAGGCTATTTGTAACTGTCCGCCACCGGTGTTAGAATTGGTAAATAAAAAGCCCATAACAGCATCTGAAGAAGAAATCAAGATAAATCCTCCATCAAGAAGTGCAAAACTGCGAGTGGCAAAGTACATTAAAAAGTAGTATATGAGTACAAATACAAGCATCTCAAATAAATCTGAGTTTTCTAAATCCAGACCGCAAATTACCTACAAGTATGGCGGTTCGGTTATAGAGGGTTCTTTTTATCAGGTAAAGCCCGTTACTTTGCAAGAAATGATTAACCGCCGTATAAATAAAACTTTATGCGTATTTTTGTTGTTCACTATTGCGGTTACTTTTATAAGCTATTATATAGCAATGAATTATGAAGCAAAATTAAATAAATTAGACAGAGAAATTGTTCGTATAAATTCTGAAAACATAGATTTACAGGCGGATTTGGACCGTTATAAATCTTTTAACAATGTAGACAGCAAAATCGGAGAGTTTAAACTTCTTCAAAAGGCTGATAAGGTTCTTGAAGTTACGGCTATGAACAGCAAGGGTGTGGTTCCCGTTCGTAAAAAAGCCGTTCAAACAAAATTTGATTGGACTCTCGGGTATTAATTTTTTAAGATTATGAAAAAGTTATTATTAGTTTTTATTTTATCCGTATTTTCAACGGCTTTTGCGTATGCCGCTAATATTGATTACGGCTACAATTCACAAGGGAATTATGTTTTGAAATCCGTAGACGGGCATAAAGTCGATTACGGATATAATGAGCACGGCGATTATGTACCAAAGTATATCGGCGGGCAAAAGATAGAATACGGTTACAATTCCCACGGAAATTATGCTCCGAAATCTATAGGGAACAAGGATATTGAATACGGTTATAATGCGCATGGCGATTATGTCCCAAAATCAATCGGCAATAACAGAATTGAATACGGATACAATTCCCACGGCAACTATGCCCCCAGAAGTTATGCGGGCAAAACTATCGAATACGGTTATAATTCGCACGGGAATTATGTTCCTTTGAATTTGCAATAAAAAAGACCGCTCAAAAATTTTTTAATTTGTGCGGTCATTTTTTATGTTGATTGAGTAAATTCTTACTACCCTATTACCGGAGCAACGAATGTTCTTGTTGCAAGATCTTTATCAAGCATAAGCAATGCTTTTTTATCATCGCCGATGAGTTTTAAAGTTGCAAGAACATTGCCGACGTTATCTTCTTCTTCAACCTGTTCTTTAATATACCAGTTCAAAAATGTGATGGCTGCTCTGTCTTTTGTTTCGTCCGCAACATCGGCAAGTTTATTGATTAAAGATGTAACAAGTTCTTCGTGCTGCAGAACGTGTTCAAAAACTTCCAAAGGTCCGGACCAATCGATTTCGGGTTTTTCTATTGCTTCAAGTTCGATTTTGCCGCCTCTTTGGTTTAGGTAATTAAACATTCCCATTGCGTGAGCGTGTTCTTCCTGAACCTGAACGGTCATCCAGTTTACAAAACCTTTAAGGTTTAATCTTTCAAAATATGCCTGCATTGATAAATAAAGATATTCAGAGTAAAACTCTCTATTTATCTGGTAGTTAAAAGCTTTTTCTAATTTTTCGTTAATCATGATTTTATCCTCATTTTTGTTTACAAGGTTAGTTTAACATTAAAACATATTATTTGTTACCTCTATTTGAGTAAATAAAATAAATTAAATTAATATTTGTTAACAAAAGAGCTTTTTGCCTAAAGATTTTTTCTAATGTGCCGATAAATTATAAGTAATCAATAATAACGGAGAATTAATATATGAAGAAGATAACAACACCATCCTGTAATAAAAGCGAATGTGTTGAATTAATATTAAGAGGAGCAAAGAAACGCCGTATGCTTGCTTACTCAACAGCTGCGGAAGTAAATTCCCAGGCAGGAGTAAGAGCAAATTTACGTGCGGTTAAATAGTTTGCTATGAGAGTTTAAACAAGGCAAATAAGAAGAGAGTTTTATAATACCGGTTCACAAATGAATCGGTTTTTTATTTTGTTATTTCTACATTTTTTTGAATATATTTTTTTGTGTCATTGCGCTTGTACAGTTTAAGGTTGCTAAATTTTACGGGTTTTAAATCTTTGCAAACGATTGTTAAAGATTTCGTTTCAGGGTCTTTTGAGATAATGGAATCGGGCAGATAATCAACCGTTTCATCAAGAATTTGAAAATTATACGGATCAACGCAGAAAAATACTTTTTTATACGTAATGTATGTCGGCAAAAACGGGTGAAGTGCACGTATTGTGCGGGAAATTTCTTCAGATGTTTGGAGCGCAAAGTCAAGCATCATTTCTTCGCCCGTGATATTGGGGTAATAAGTTGCGTACTTATCATCCTGCATTACGGGAGTGAGAATTTTTTCGTTCAAATCCGTTATAAATTCGCATACCAAATCTCTTGCGGCTCTGGTTGTTCTTTCTCTCAATTCTTTTGATGTATCGGTATTATAGATAGGAATATTTTGCTGTTTTAAGATTGCACCCGCATCGTATCTGTCATTTACGAGGTGAATTGTTACCCCGGAAAATTCTTCTCCATGCAAAATAGTTTGCATATAAGGATTCGGACCTCTGTATTTTGGCAAAAGCGACGGGTGAACATTTACCGTTGCGATTTGCGGAACGTTATAAATCTCGGGTTTTATTTGTTCTTTCCATGTTCCGATAATTATTAAATCGACATTTAAAGAAATCATAAGGTTTTTAAATGCCGTGCTGTTTGCGGATTTTAACCTTATTTCTTTAAGCTTGCGCTCTTTTATGAGGGTAACTTCGGGGGCAGGTTTAAAAAAGTCGTTAAACATTAATTTTAATTTGTTCGTGCATGTCTGGTCATAGCGGAAAACTCCAACTATGTCAGCGCCCGCATCCAACACCCCGAGGATGATATTTGCAAGCATTAACCCTTTTCCTAAAACGACAACTTTCATATAATTATTATATTATAAATAAAACAGGCATAGCAAGTAAATGTTTATGCCTGTTTTATAAAATTTTTATTTTAATTTGTTATTTTAAACTTCTGCTGTTGCAAGTTGAACAAATTGTTTAAATGTAATCGGTTCATCTGTATCTACATCCATAATGGGATTTTGAGCTAACATTTGTTCGTATTTTTTATGCAAATCTTTTATTGTCATTTTGTTAACATCTTTTTTGATTTTTTCGTCTGCAATGTCATCACGAACAATTTGTTGAGCGGTTTTTAAATTGTCATACTCTTTAATTGTTTCTTTTGCTTTGACATTTTCATGACCGAACGAATGAGCTAACTGGGTGCCTATTACAATCCAAGGAGCCCAATCTGCAACGGCTTTTGCTGTTGCTTTAATCGGTGCGGGAGCAGATTTCAAAAAGTCTACAGCTTTGTTTATGTATTTATTTGTGTTCAATCCGTTTGCAAATCTTTCTAATTTTTCATTTGCACTATTAACAATTCTGACTTTGCTTTTTTCATCTAATCTTTTTGCTGCAAAATTCTTAATGGCTTTAAGAGCTTTCGGAGTATACTTATCAACTGCCGTAATAGCGCCTATGCCTGCAGCAAACAAGCCGATATTTGTTAATAACTGATGATTGTCAAAAAATTCTTTTGCTTTGCCGGAAGTTTTTGCCGCAACATCTTTAACGCCCCAAACGGCATTCAATGCTGCTAACCCGAGAGCCCATACGCCTGCAACAGCGCCGAATACTCCGAGTCTGTTAATTCTTGCATACTTCCCGCTGAACTTGCCTCCCGCAACGGCAACTAAACCGCCTGCCAGAGGAAGTGAATAATATAATGCTTTGTCAATTCTTCGATGCTTTTTATCGTTTACATCATTTGATGCTTTAGCATACGCCATTTTTCTTAAATCGCTGTCATCAAGTCTTGAAAAGGCTTGTTCCTCACGGGATGCCCTAAATGATGGGGGATTAAAAGAATTTGAAACAGAACTAACCTGCATATTACACCTCACATTCCACACATTTATTATACACCATATAAAACCCGATGGTAAAATTTTTTGTTATTATACCCGTATTAATTTATAAATATTTACAATTAATCTTGTTTCTAATACTATTTGGAGTATGAAGAAATTTTTTATTCATACAATGGGCTGCAAATCTAATATGTTTGAAACCTCTCTTATGAAAGAAAATCTTGCAAAAAACGATTTCCAAGAGGTACAAAATATTGAAGATGCGGATTTTTATATATTAAATTCGTGCTCGGTTACTCACAAAAGTGATAACGAAGCATTCTATCATTTGCGTGCGGCAAAGCATAAAAATCCCGAGATTATAAATGTTTTGACGGGCTGTATTGCGCAAATCGAAAAAGATGAACTCTTAAAAAATGAATTTGTTGATTATGTAATCGGAAATGATGAAAAATTAAATCTTGCCAAATATTTAAACGGCGGCTCAAAGATTTGCGTATCAGAAGTTTTAGAGCAGGATAAATTTAACGAAATTGAATTAATTGACACTTCAAAAACCAGAGCGAGCGTAAAAATTCAAGACGGCTGCGACAACAGGTGCGCATATTGTATAATCTGGAAAGCCAGAGGAAAAAGCAGAAGTGCTAAACCTGAATTTATCATAAACCAAATTAATCATTTTGCAGATATCGGGTTTAAAGAAATTGTTTTGACGGGGATTCATATCGGGCAATGGGGCAAGGATTTAGGCTTGACTTTTTCAGATATAGTAAAAGATATTGAAGAAAAAACTCATATTCACAGATTTCGTTTAGGTTCTTTGAATCCTAATGAAATTGATGATGAATTGCTTGAATATTTGCAAAAATCTAAAAAATTCTGCCCGCATTTTCATCTGTCTTTGCAATCGGCAAATGATAAAACTTTGCGTTCTATGAACAGATTTTATGCGGCTGAAAAATTCTTAAAACAAATTGATAAAATAAATGAAATGTTTGATTTGCCTTTTATAGGCAGCGATGTTATTGCGGGGTTTGCGGGCGAAACCCGAGAAGATTTTGAATTGACCTGCAAAAACCTTGAAAAATCAGGGTTAACCAAAATTCATACTTTCCCGTATTCCGTTCGTAAAGGTACTATCGGGGAAATAATGGAAGGGCAGGTTCCTGACAGCGAGAAAGCTCAAAGAGCAAATGTTATAAAAGAAATTTCCCGCAAGAAGTATGACGAATTTATAAACAAAAACATCGGCAAACCTCATGAATTGCTTATTGAAAAACATCGTGATAAGCATAGCGGAAATCTTAAAGGGGTTACAGAAAATTATTTAACCGTTGAGGTAAATTCTGACAGGGAAGATTTATATAATACTTTACAGCCTGTTGTGATAACAGAATACAAACAGGGCAAAATTTACGGCAAATTGCTTTAAGGTTTAACCGCATTTTGAGAATTTTTCTCTAATGCTTCATAGTATTTTGAAATGTCTAAATCAATTTGACCCTTGGAAACTTTTTTGATGGTCTTTTTAAAATCTTCTATGTATTTGGGGTTGACGTTGTTTTTTGCAAATTCCCCGTCTTTATACAGGTCAATAAGTTTATCAACATATTGCTGACAATATTTCGGGGTGTCGGGTCTTAATTTCATCTGCTGCGTAAAATCAATACTTTTACGCAGTGAATTTTCTCTTGTTGTGGCGCCCGCAAAATTAAACATTGTATCTGCTCCGCCGACGGATCTGGGAACAATATGTTCAACCGATGCAAGGTATGGCCACAAAATTCTTGATGCAATTCTATCAGATGATTCCCATGATAATTTTACAAGGTATGCGCTGAAATCCTGAGAAGATGTAGGAAGTTTGAAAGCTTCGTCCATAATTTTTGTGCGGACTTTTTCATCAGGAATGTTTTCTACGATTTTATGCAAATCATATAAATATGATTTTCTTGAAAACGGTAATATTACTTCCTGCTTTGTTAATCTGGCTCTTGAAGTTGAAATGAGTTCTTTTAATTCGGGATTATCTTTCAATACCGATTTTTTCAAAATCCAATCAAGCATACCCAGAACTCTTTTTTGCTCGGGTTTGGTTTCCTTATTCGTAACGTTTGGCAATTTCTTTGATTCTTTAATAAGTTTTTTCATTACCTTATTTGATTTCAAATCGTGTTCGTTAGCCACAACATCTCGGATTTTTGCAAGTTTATACTTAAATTCATAGGCGGAAAACGGAATGAATACGGGTCTTTTATTTACTCGCTTATAAGTTTCCGTCATTAAATCGTTAAATTTGCTTTGATATTCTTCGGGCAGATTTTTAAATTCCAACTCAATATTATGGAATATGTCGCTTTGTTTTTTTCTCAAATCGTGTCTGAAAAACGGCTCGACTTCTCCGATAAGTTGTTTGAGGTTGTAATCGGGGTGAACTTTTGAACGTGCCGTTAAAATGTCAAAAAGTCGTTTTTCCATACCCGAATAACATTCGCTAAATTCTGACAGGGTTTTAACCGATTTTTCCGATGCTCCGTTAAATACACCGCTTTTTAACAGCTTCGCAGCCTGTTTTGGATCAATCATCGGTACTCCGCTATAAATGCATGGGAGTCTGTATCTGAACAATGCTCTTAATTTGGAGGAATTTTGTATCGATGTAAACGGAATTTGATAAACAGGCATGAATGACAAATCATTTACGCCTTTGTAATTTTTAGGCGCAACAGAATTTATATTCTGATTTTGTTTCAGAATTGGTTTATGATTGTTTATTCTGTTTAAAGTGATAGCAGAAACACGCATATAATACCTACATTATAATACTTATTTATTATTTCGGCACAATATGTTAAAAACTTTAATAAAAATTATCAAAAGTTAATTCATTATATATTATGTAGCGCAAAAGTAAGGAATGCTTATGTAAAAGTTAATCAAGTTCTTCATCATCTTCAAACAAATCCATGGAGGGACATTTGCCGAAACTGTCAAGAATGGCTTTGTCAAGCTCTTTTGTTACTACGACTTTCCCGTTTACAAGGTTTACTCCGTCGCTTGTAACTGTTCCTTTTTCTTTATCCTTTTTGGATTCTTTGGCTTTTATTTCTTTTTTACTCATGTGTCGAGTGCTTTTGCTTTTTTCTTCGTCCAAAATTGTATTGAGATATCTTTTATATTCTTCATTGCCGTACATTGTGCGCATAATGTCATTCATTACGATAGCAACATATTGCTGCTGTGCGCTGTTTTCGTTCAATGCTGATACTAAAGTTGCGGCTTTATCTATCTCGTCATAAGCTTCCTGATAGTGGCGCAGACGTCTTAACAATACCGCTAAATTGTAATGCGCCTCATAACTCATGGGCTGAACCTTTATTGCTTTGCAGTAATTTTCGCCCGCATCATTGTATCTTCCCGCAATCTGGTATGCTAAGCCGAGATTATACAGGGTATCATATTTTTTAGGTTCTATTTTTAAAGATTTTTTGTATGCAGCAATTGCTTTGGCTAAATATCTTCTTTGTTTTATCCAATCTTTATTCTCGTATAAAGATTTTAATCTGTAGGTTACACCGATGTTATAATAAGCGATTGCCTTGTTTTCTTTTGTGCTTACTCTGTTATTGTAGATATAAGGAATAGAAATCATTTTTCTTTGGATTTTAACGATTTTATTGAATTGATTTAATGCGGCATCAAAATTCCCGAGCTTTTGGGTTGCAACAACTCCGTAATTCATTCTTGCAACAATCATTTTGGGGTTATATTTAAACGCCTGAGAATATGCATATAATGCGGCATAATAATCTTCATAGGACACGTAAAGGTTCCCCAGATTGTACCATGCCGTGTAGTGCTCGGGATATAATTTTACTCCCTTGTTGTAAAGGCGGATTGCTCTGTTCGTTTTCATTTCCCTATAAGCTCGGTCGCCCTGTTCAACATAATACATACCTTTTGCCTTGTCTATTATGTTTCTTTGAATAAAAGGTCTATTATCTTTTGCAAGTATAACCAGCAGCACAATAATGCCTACGGTGAATATAAATGATAACAGTTTCTTTAATGCTCGCATTTTTTCATTCCTATCCGTTATTATGTTAATTCAAGATTTAAATTTTTACATCAACCAAATAATGTAACAGAAATGTAACAATTAATTCTAAAAAGGCAATTAATCAAATAAAAATAACTTTATATAAGTAAGGTAGGTAAAGGTTAATATATTTGGAGGTTAGATATGAACGAACAGGTTGGTTCAATACAACCGTCTCAGCTGGGTAAATTTCAATATACCCCGATGACAGGTTTCTATGGTGCAGCTGATTTGGATAATATAGATATGACTTCATTATCTTCATATTCGGGGACAATGGGAATGAACGGAAGTATTTTCTCAAACCCCGCAATGACAGGAATGAACCCGTATAATCCGATGTTTGGAATGGGTTTGGGAATGGGGGACAGCTCCTATTTTGATAATATGAAACAGTATCAGCAGAATTGGACAAATTATTATGTCGATTCTCAAAAATTGCAAAGAAACAGCGATTTAAAAATAAACGGTGCAATGGAAGCTATTGAAGAAACAGCCGCAAATTTGAAAGATAAAATTAACCACAATGAGCAGGATCAAATTCAAGAGGCTTATCAAAAATATTTAGCAGCCGTCAAGAATGCATACGGAGAAGGTTCTGAAGAAGAATTAAACAGCCGTGCTCTTGCAATGTATACTCAATTAAACGGCGGAACATCGCTTGTTCAGGATTTGAGAAATAACGGTCATACATCATTCTTGCAAGGCTTTATCCAGTCAATATCTTTAGGTGCGTACGGCAGAAAATCCGCAGAAGATAATATTTCGGAAATCACTCATCAGGAAGTTCCGATGGGCGAAAAGACAGAACAGAATGTCGGCAGAGTTGCAGGATTCGCAACAATCGGTGTAGCAGCTTACGGCGCAACAAAAGCTTTGTCAGGGCACGGAACGGGAATTTTGAAAACCGTCGGTAAATTCTTCAAGACAAAAGCAGGTATTGTCAGCGCTATCGTCGCAGGTACGGTTGTCGCAATAACACTTTTAACAAGTAAGGTTACAACATAGGCAGAAGTTCTGAAGTGTGTGAAAAAGTGTGAAGTAGAAGTGTGAAGTGTGAAAAATAAGAAGTTCGGCGGGAAAAGCGAAAGCCTCCCGCCTTTTTATTTTATTCTGTCATTCTGGGCAAAGCGAAGAATCGCCCTGCCGTACTAATAGGTTTATAAGTGTATAAGTTCATAAGTGAGTTACGGTCATTCTGAGCGTAAGCGAAGAATCGCCTTGTCGTACTAATAGGTTTATAGGTTTATAAGTGTATAAGTTCATAAGTGAGTTACCATTTTCCTCCACCTTGGGGGGGGAGGATGCCTGAAAGGCAGGAGAATCGCCTTACCTCACAAATTAAACGGTGCAGAGTGCAAACGCACCCTACTTGTTACATACTACTTACTC